>DASUKM010000047.1:0-199190 GCA_036278735.1 Vicinamibacterales bacterium | reverse complement strand
GCGAAGCCGCCCGGCGATTTAGAATAGGCTTTGGGCTTTAGGCTTTGGGCTTTAGGAGGGCTTTGGGCTCAGACTTTGGGCCGTGATGCCGACGTGATGGCGAGCGGCATCACGGCGGCGCGCACGGCGCGCCCGCGAGGGAGCGGAGCGGGGTACGGGGCCCCGCGAGCGACCGAGCCGGGGTTCGGGGCGGAGCCCCGCTAAAAATGTGGCGCAAGCGTCTTCGGATCGCGATAGCGGCGTTCGTGATCGTGTTCGCGGCGATCGTCGTGATGTCGCTGCGGCGTCCGGCGGCCGTCCGTCAGGCGGCCCAGCCGCCGCCGCGGACGGATCCCGCGGCCGTCGTCGAAGCGCGCGGGGGCGGCATCTGGAACCAGATGGAGCAGGGCCGGACGCGCGTGTCGCTCAGGTTTGGGCGGCAGCTCACCTACGCCGACGGCCGCACGAAGCTCGACAACGGCGTGCACCTCACGCTGCCCGACCGCGGCGGCCGCACCGTCGAGATCACCGGGGCCGAGGCGACCGTCGTCCGGCCGCCCGACCGCGACATGTCGAACGCGACCTTCTCCGGCGGCGTCACCCTGAAGACGAGCGACGGCATCGTCGTGACCGCCGCGACCGCCGCGTACGACGATGCGAGCGGGATCGTCAAAGTGCCCGGCGCGGTGGCCTTCAGCCACGACCGCATGCACGGCACGGGCGTGGGCGCGACCTACGACCGCGGACGTGACGTGCTCTGGATTCTCGACCAGGCGCGGATCGACGTCCCACCCGACGCCACCGGCGCGGGCCGGATGCACATTACGGCTGGGGCCGCCGGCATCGCGCGCGCCGACCACTACATGAAGTTCGCCCCCGCCGCGCACCTCGAGGCCAACGGCCGCACCATCGAGACCGACGAGGCGACGGTGTTCCTGACGCCGGACGACAAGCTCGTGCGGCGCATGGAACTGCGCGGGCACGCGCACATCACCGGGACCGGCGCCGGACCGCGATCCATGCAGGCGGACGACATGGACCTGTCGTACGGGCCCGACGGCCGCGCCCTGCAGTCGGCGACCCTCATGCAGCACGGCGCCGTGGAGCTGGCCGGAGATGCCGGCGCGCCAGGACGGCGCGTCTCGGGACAGACGATCCAGATCGCGCTCGCGCCCGACGGCACGACGGTCACGAGCCTGAAGGCGACCGACAGCGTGCAGGTCGATCTGCCGGGGCAGGGGGACGTGCCCACCCGGCGGATCCGGGCGGCGACATTGGTGGCCTCAGGCGAGCCGCAGGCAGGGCTGCAGGACGCCACGTTTGCCGGCCGCGTCGATTACCGCGAAACCCGGCCGGCCTCGAAGGCGGTGGCGGCCGTCAACCGGACCGCGCGCTCCGAACGCCTGATCGTCAGGACACAGCCGGGATTTGGTAACCTGCAGCGCGCCGACTTTCACGGCAACGTGCACTTCACCGACGGCACCGACACCACGGCGGACGCGCCGGTCGCGATCTACGATGTCGACGCGGACCGGCTCGATTTGCGGCCGTCGAGCGAGGGGGATCCCGGCAAGCCGCCCCAGGTGGTCGATACGCAGTTCACCGTCGAGGCGCGCACGGTTCAGATGCAGTTGTCGGCGCAGAAGTTGACGGCTGATACGCGCGTCCGGAGCCGCATCGAGCCGCAGCGGGGATCGACGCCGGCGCCGGCCGCGGGAAATGCCGCCGCGCGAGGCGGCGGCGGAAAACCGATCGCCCCCGTCGCGCCCGTGGCGGCGGCCCCAGCGACGATGAAGATGCCGTCGATGCTGAAGCAGGACGAACCGGTGAACGTGACCTCGAACCGCCTGGCGTACGACAGCGCCGCCTCGCGCGGCGTGTACACCGGCAACGCCCGGCTGTGGCAGGACGACACCGTGATTCAGGCCGACACGATCGAGCTCGACAACCAGACCGCCAACCTGCACGCGAGGGGCAACGCACGCTCGCAGATGTATCTGTCCGAAACCGATCCGCAGACGCACGCCGAAAAGAAGACGCTCTCGATTGGCAAGGCCAACGACCTCCTGTATCAGGACGCGAAGCACCTGGCGACCTACACCGGCACGCCGACGGCGCTGGCGCACGTGACGGGGCCGGCCGGCGACGTCACGGGCAAGCGGATCGACCTGTATCTGGCCGAGCAGGGGGGAGACCTCGAGCGCGCCGAGGCGGACGTCAGCGTGACGGCCGTCGAAAGCACGCGGC
Organism: Vicinamibacterales bacterium; assembly: GCA_036278735.1. Lineage (GTDB taxonomy): Bacteria > Acidobacteriota > Vicinamibacteria > Vicinamibacterales > 2-12-FULL-66-21 > DASUKM01. Next base: position 196,964 of record DASUKM010000047.1, on the reverse strand, counting down.
ACGCGACAGGCAATCATCTGACCTACGTGTCGGCCACCGAGCAGTACGTCATGGTGGGGACCCCCGTCACCGTCATCGACAACACGCCGCCCAACTGCAAGAAAACTGTCGGCGCCACCGTGACCTTCTACCGGACCGTCGACACGATGACGGCCGTCGGCAACGGCATCTACCCGCAGCGATCGGAGCCGATCGCCTGCGGCACCATTCGGCCGCAACCCTGAATGGCCACGCTGCGCACGACGGACCTGACGAAAACCTACGGCGGCCGCACGGTCGTACGTGGCGTCAATCTCGAGATCGCCTCCGGCGAGATCATCGGGCTGCTCGGCCCCAACGGCGCCGGCAAGACGACGACCTTCTCGATGGTGGTCGGGCTGGTCGCCCCCGAGTCGGGACGGGTGCTGCTCGACGGCATCGACGTCACTGACGATCCGATGTACGTGCGGGCGCGCAAGGGGATCGGGTACCTCCCGCAGGAGCCCTCCATCTTCCGGGGCCTCACGGTCGAGCAGAACATCCTGGCGATCCTCGAGACGCTCGATCTCGGCAGCGCGGACCGGCGAGCGCGCCTGCGCGAACTGCTCGCCGAGCTGGGCCTGACGCCGCTCGCCCGCGCCCCCGCCTATACGTTGTCGGGCGGGGAGCGCCGCCGCGTCGAGATTACGCGCGCGCTCGTCATGTCCCCCAAGTTCATCCTCCTGGACGAGCCGTTTGCCGGGATCGACCCGATCGCGGTCACCGACATCCAGAAAATCATCCATCACCTGAAGGGACGGGGGATCGGGGTGATCATCACGGACCACAACGTTCGCGAAACGCTCCGGATCACCGACCGTGCCTACATCGTGCACGACGGCGTCATCTTCAAGAGCGGCACGCCGGACGGGCTGGCGGCCGACGAGGAGGTGAAGCGGATTTACCTCGGCGCAGACTTCCGATTGGACTAAAATTGGAGTGCGTACCGGCCCGGAGGAGTGGGTTGGCGCGCGAACGAACCCCATGGCCATCCAGCAGAAGCTGCACACCAAGCTCGTACAGAAGCTCATCCTGACGCCATCGCTCCAGCAGGCGATCAAGCTGCTGCCGATGTCGACGCTGGAGCTTGCCGACCTCCTGAATCAGGAGATGGTGGAAAATCCGCTCCTGGAAGAGGTTCCGACCGAGGAGCTTCAGCCGGCGGAACAGGCGCAGAAGGAGCCGGAACCCGAAAAGCCGGCGGCCGAAAAGAGCGACGCCTGGGACGACGCGGATTACGAATATTTCTTCGGCGATTATCTCGACGACGGCTACAAGCCGCGGACGCCGCAGGAAGTCAAGGAACTGCCGCCGATCGAGAACACGCTCTCGACGGCCGCCTCCCTCGCCGACCATCTGCTCTGGCAGCTCTCGCTCCAGACCGACGACAACACGCTGCGCGACATCGGCGGCGCGATCGTGGGCAATCTCGACGACGACGGATACCTCGTCGCCTCCGTCGAGGAGATCGCGGCGATGGGGGACTGGCCGGTCACCGAGGTCGAGCGCGCGCTGCAGCACGTCCAGACGTTCGACCCGATCGGCGTGGCCGCGCGCGATCTGCAGGAGTGCCTCTGGCTGCAGATCCGGCATCTCGGGCTCGAGGGCACCCCCACGGAACGGATCGTCACCGAACACCTCCGGCTGCTGCAGAACCATCAGGTCCCCGAGATCGCGCGGCGGCTCGGGATGACGATCGACGACCTCAAGGAACACATCGAGATCATCCGGAATCTCGATCCGAAACCGGGCAGCCGCTATAACCCGTCGCAGTCGCAGTACGTCATCCCCGACGTGTACGTGATGAAGGTCGAGGATCAGTACGTCGCCGTGCTGAACGAGGAAGGGCTGCCGCAGCTGCGCATCAGCCCGACGTACCGCCGCCTGCTCGACAAGTCGGGCGGCGAGGCGAACGACGAGACGCGGGCCTACGTGAAGGACAAGTTCCGCTCCGCGCTCTGGCTGATCAAGTCGGTCGACCAGCGGCAGAAGACGATCCACAAGGTCGCGACCAGCATCATCACGTTCCAGCGCGAGTTCCTCGACCAGGGCATCGAGTTCCTGCGGCCGCTCGTCCTGCGCGACGTGGCCAACGACATCGGCATGCACGAGTCGACGGTCAGCCGGGTCGTCAACAACAAGTACATGCACACGCCGCAGGGCGTGTTCGAGATGAAGTTCTTCTTCCACAGCGGGATCAGCAGCTCGTACGGCGACAGCGTGTCGTCGGTGACGATCAAGCAGCGGATCCGGAAGATCATCGAGAACGAAGACCCGCGCAAGCCGCTGAGCGATTCGAAGATCGTCAGCATTCTGCAGAAGGAAGGGCTGATGCTCGCGCGCCGCACGATTGCCAAGTACCGCGAAGAGCTGAAGATCCCCACCTCCAACCAGCGCAAGGTGCTCTTCTAGTCGTCATGCGTCTCGATATCACCGGCCGTCGCGTGGAGATCACGCCCACGCTGCGGCAGCACATCGACCGGCGCATCGCGCGCCTCGAACGCCTGCTCGACGACAGCGGCGTATCGGCGCAGATCATCCTCACGCGCGAGAAATACCGCCTGAAGACGGAGATCGTGATCCACGCGCGCGGCGACCACATCCTGCGCGGCCTGGGCGAAGCCACCGCCTGGCCGCTCTCGCTGCGCCAGGCGACCGAGAAGATCGAGCAGCAGGCGAAGAAGATGAAGGGGAAGTGGGCGGGGCGGAAGCGCCGCGCCGCGAGCGCCCGGACCGTCGCGACGGCCGTCGAGGCGCCGGCGCGGCCGCGCGTGATTCGCGCCGCGCGCTACGCCGTCGAGTCGCTGCCGGTGGAGGCGGCCGCCGGCCGCCTGGCCGAGGGCGCCGACGCCTTCCTCGTCTTCCGTGACGCCGACAGCGGCGCCGTCGCCGTCCTGTACCGCCGGAAAGACGGCCAGTTGGGCCTCATCGAAGCGGACTGATCAACAGCAGCATCACGGAGCCGCGGCCGTACATGAGCGCCCCCAAGCAGCCGGACGGGGTCAACGTGGCCACGGTGCTGCGCGACCTCGCCGATTCGCGCGCGATCGACCTCGAGCTGCTCGCCGGGGCGGGCGGCGTGAGCCGCCGGATCACCAACCCGCACCCGCAGAAGACCGGCCTCGCGCTCTCCGGCTTCGACGCGTACCTGCGCGCCGGACGCGTGCTCGTGTTCGGCGAAAGCGAGGTGCGCTACCTCGAATCCCTTCCGCCTCGCGACCTCTCCGACGTCCTCCGCCGCGTGTTCGACCACGACCTGCCGTGTCTGCTGATCACCGACGGCTTCGTGCCGCCGCCGCAGGCGCGCCTGGAAGCCGATCGCGCCGACGTGCCGCTGCTGCGCACGCGCGTCGCCACGCCGGAGGCCATGGCGCGGCTCTCGACGGTGCTCGACACGTACCTGGCCGCGCGCGGCACCGTGCACGGCGTCCTGATGGACGTGCTGGGCCTCGGCGTCCTGATCGTCGGCGAGAGCGGGATCGGCAAGAGCGAGTGCGCGCTCGACCTCGTCGTCCGCGGCCACCGCCTCGTGGCCGACGATGCCGTGGAGCTGCGCTGCCGGGCCGAGTCGTTCCTGATCGGCATGTGCCCCGAGCTGACGCGGCACCACATGGAGATCCGGGGCCTCGGGTTGATCAACGTGCAGGATCTGTTCGGCGTGGCCTCCACCCGGACGTCCAAGCGCGTCGAGCTGGTCGTGCAGCTCGAACGCTGGGATCCGGAGCGCGAGTACGACCGCCTCGGCCTCGACGAAGCGCATTACCATATGCTCGGGGTCGACATCCCGATGCTGCGCATGCCCGTCGCGCCCGGCCGCAACCTCGCGATCCTCGTCGAGGTCGCCGCCCGCAATCAGTTGCTGCGCAGCCGCGGCCATCACGCGGCGCGCCGGCTGGTGAAGCGGCTCGACGCGGAACTGGGGGAGGCCGCGGGACAGGCGGAGGACGTCGACCAGGGAGAGGACCTCTGATGCGCGAGAAGCGCCACGCCGCGCGCCGCGCCGCCCGGCGCGCGATCGCCTCGCGGTTCGTCGTCCTGACGGGGTTGTCGGGATCCGGCAAGTCGCAGGCGATCCGTGCGCTCGAGGACCTCGGCTACTTCTGCGTCGACAACCTGCCGGTCGCGCTGCTGCCGACCTTCGCCGAGCTGACGCTCCGCGGCGGGAACGAGATGGCGCGCGCCGCCGTCGTCGTCGACGTGCGCGAAGGGCGGATGCTCGACGAGCTGCCGGGCACGTATCGCAAGCTCGCGCGCATGCGCGGCTTGAACCCGGTGCTGATCTTTCTCGACGCGTCCGACGACGTGCTGGTGCGGCGGTTCAGCGAGACGCGCCGCCCGCACCCGCTGGCGCCCGATCGCTCGGCGATCGAGGGGATCCGCGAGGAGCGCGAACGCATGCGCCCCATTCGCCGCCTCGCCGACCACATCGTCGACACGTCGGCCCTGACGGTGCACGAGCTGCGGCACGCCTTTCGCGACGTGCAGACCGGGCACACGCCGGGATCGCTCGTCGTCACGATTCTCAGCTTCGGGTTCAAGCACGGCATTCCGGTGGATTCCGACCTCCTGTTCGACGTCAGGTTCCTGCCGAACCCGCACTTCGTCCCGGCGCTGCGGCCGCATACGGGGCGCGACCGGCAGGTCCGGGCGTTCCTCGACCAGTCGGAGGCGACGCACGAGTTCCTCGATCGCGCGCTGGCGCTGCTGCAGTTCCTCGTGCCACAGTACGTCGCGGAAGGAAAGAGCTACCTGACGATCGGCATCGGGTGCACCGGCGGCCGGCATCGGTCCGTGGCGGTGGCCGAGGCGCTCAAGCGGGGGCTCGCCGGGATTCCCGGCACGCAGCTCCGGGTGCGGCACCGGGACATCGAGCTGGATTGACGATGCGATTAGCGGTAGTGGTGGTGACGCACGGGCAGCTCGCGGCGGAGCTGCTGAATTCGGCCGAGATGATCGTGGGCGACCTGCCGCACTTCGCAGCGGTGTCGATCGGCTGGCACGAGGACGTCGACCAGGCGCGCGAGGCGATTGCCCGCACGATCGAGCGCGTCCAGCAGACCGCCGGCGGCACGCCCGAGGATCCGGCGGGCGTGGTCGTCCTCACCGACATGTTCGGCGGCACGCCGGCCAACCTCGCGGTCACGTTCCTGGAGATGAACCGCGTGGAGGTGATCACCGGCGTCAACCTCGCGATGCTGATCAAGCTGGCGCGGCCGCCCAAGGACGTGGATCTGCTGACGCTCGCGCGCGAGATGCGCGATCAGGGGCGGAGCGCGATCTGGGTCGCCTCCGATCTGATCCGCGGGGAAAAGGGGTAGCCGGATGCTGAGCTGCCGCCTCACGATCCTGAATCCCCTCGGGCTGCACGCCCGCGCCGCGGCGCGGTTCGTCCACGCGGCGAGCCAGTTCCAGTCGCACGTGCGGGTGGCGTGCGGCGGACGCGAGATCGACGGCAAGAGCATCATGGGACTGCTGCTGCTCGCCGCCGCGCAGGGGCGCTCGATTACGATCACGGCCGACGGCCCCGACGAGGGGCCGGCCATCGACACGCTGCGCGGCCTGGTGGACCGCGGCTTCGACGAGGTGCCATGCGCCTGACTGGACTCGGCGTGTCCCCGGGGATCGGGATCGGACGCGCGCTGGTCGTCACCCGCGGGGCCAGGGACCTGCGCTTCCGCGTGTCCGAACGGTACGTCCCGCGCGAACTCGCGCGGCTCGACGGCGCGCGCCGCCGCTCCCGCGAGCAGCTCGATCAGATCAAGATCCGCATCGCGGCCGCCGCCGGCCCCGAGCACGCGTACATCTTCGACGCCCAGCTGCTGATGCTCGACGACCCGATGCTCGTCGATCGCGCCGCGGCGATCGTCCGCGATCAGCGGCTCAACGCCGAGTCGGCGCTGCACCTCGCGTACGACGAGCTCGCCGCCGTGTTCGAACAGGCCGACGACCGCTACCTGCGCGAGCGGCGCGGCGACGTCGACGACGTCGTGGGGCGCCTGTCGATGAACCTGCGCTCCAGCGACGGCCCGGGCGCGTCCTTCCGCGACGTGGAGGGCCCGATCGTCCTCGTCGCCGACGAACTGACGCCGTCGATCGTGGCGCAGCTCGACTGGCAGCGGCTCGCGGCGCTCGTCACCGACGCGGGCAGCTGGACGTATCACACGGCGATTCTCGCGCGGTCGATCCACGTCCCCGCCGTCGCGGGCCTTCGACACGCGAGCGCCGTGATCCAGCCGGGCGCGTCGCTGGCCGTCGACGGCGACACCGGCGAGGTGCTCGTCGATCCCGGCCCCGAGGTGCTCGCGGAGCTCGAGGCGCGCTCGTCGCAGCGGCGCGCGTACGAACGGACGCTGGCCGAATACGGAACGCTGCCCGCCGTCACCGAGGACGGCACCCCGATCAGGATCGAGGCGAACGTCGAGATGCCCGAGGAGGCCGCGCGGGCGCGCGCGCGCGGCGCCGAGGGGATCGGCTTGTACCGATCCGAATTCCTGCTGGCCGGCACCGGCGCCGCCGGGCTCGACGAAGACGCGCAGTACGAGACCTACCGGCAGTTGATCGACGGGATGGCGGGCGGACGCGTGACGATCCGGACGTTCGACGTCACCGAAGCGCAGCTCGGACTGGCGTCTCCCGCCGAGAGCGGCCGCGCGCCGCTCGGCCTGCGCGGCCTGCGCCTCAGCCTGTCGTTCGACGAGGTGTTCCAGGCGCAGCTCCGGGCGCTGCTGCGCGCCGCCATCCACGGCCCGCTGCGGATCATGTTTCCGTTCGTCACCGGCGTCGAGGAGCTGCGGCTCGCCCGGACGGCGGTGGTACAGGCGGCGGAAGGGCTGCGCGCCAGGGGCCACTCGGTGCCCGACGTGCCCCTGGGGATCATGATCGAAGTCCCCTCGGCCGCCCTCACCGTCGATCTGCTCGCCGCCGAAGCGGATTTCTTCAGCATCGGGACCAACGACCTGATCCAGTACTGTCTGGCGGTCGACCGCACCGACGACCGCGTGTCGCGCCTGTACGAGCCGCTGCACCCGGCCATCCTCCGGATCCTTCGCTACGTCGTGCGCGGCGCGCGCCGGCGCGGCGTGCCCGTGTCGGTCTGCGGGGAGATGGCGGCCGACCCGGTGCTGCTCACGATGCTGACCGGCCTCGGGCTGCGCGAATTCAGCATGGCGCCCGGCGCCATCCCGGTCGCCAAACAGGTGGTCCGCGGGCTGCGCATCTCGGAGGTCGCCCGGCTGGGCAGCCGCGCGCTGCGCGCCGCCACCGCCGCGGAAGTGCAGCGCACCCTGACCGAATTTCTCACGCCGGCCAGGAGCCGGTGACCTGCCCTGTCATCACAAGGAGCGAACGTGACAGACGTGACACGCGTGGAGAAGCCCTGGGGCTACGAGCTGCATTGGGCGAAGACGGAGCGATACGTCGGCAAGGTGATTCACGTGAACGCGGGGCATGCCCTGAGCCTGCAGTATCACAACCAGAAGGACGAAACGATCTTCCTCTGGACGGGGCGGTTGACCTTCGAGATCAAGGAAGGGGACGCGCTGGTGGCGCGCGAGCTGAAGCCGGGCGAGTCGGTCCACGTCACACCCGGCACCGTGCACCGCATGACCGCCATCACCGACTGCGACGTCTTCGAGGTCTCCACCCCCGAACTCCACGACGTCGTCCGCCTCGACGATCGCTACGGCAGGATTTAGGCTTTGGGGTTTGGGCTTTACGCTTTGGGAAGCTGGCGTCTTCCAGCTGTCTTCCTGGTGAATAATTGCAGCAGTCATCGAAATCCAATCTGGCAGTTTCTGCGACGAGCGAGACGCCACGCGGCAAATGGCGCGGGAATCCGCGGCCGGGCGTGCTGGCGGCACTCTTGAAAGGACGATCGGCATGGGCAGCGTGAACAAAGTGATTCTGGTCGGCAACCTCGGACGCGACGCCGAGTTGCGCTACACGCCCGGCGGGTCGGCCGTCGCGACCTTGAACATGGCCACCACCGACGTGTGGAACGACAAAGGAGGGCAGCGGCAGGAGAAGACGGAATGGCACCGCGTCGTGCTGTGGGGAAAACCCGCGGAGTCGCTGTCCGAGTACCTGACGAAGGGGAAGCAGATCTACGTCGAGGGGAAGCTGCAGACGCGCAAGTGGCAGGACAAGGACGGCCACGACAAGTACACCACCGAGATTCGGGGGGACCGCATCGTGCTGCTCAGCGGCGGCGGGGGCGGAGGCGGCCAGCGCGCCGCCCAGCCGCGGGGCGCGTCCGCGGAGCCAATGGAGCCGATGGGGGAGCCGGTCAGCGAACTGACCGACGACGACATCCCGTTCTGACGGCGATCACTTCTTGCTGAGCGCCTCGAGGCGCTGCTTCGCCAGGACCGCTTCGTCCGAATTCGGGTAGGTCGTCACGACCGTCTGGTATGCCTTCTTCGCGTCGTCCAGGCGGTTCAGGCGCTCGTCGACCTGGCCGATTTTGTAGTACGCCTCGGACACCTGCGGGCTCTGGGGATAGTCGCTGATCACCTTCTGATAGGCGGTGATCGCCTCCTGCCAGCGATTCAGGTAGAAGAGCGACTGCCCGATGTTGATCTGGGCCGAGGGAGCCTGCAGCGCGCGCGGGAACGCTTCGATGAAGGTCTTGAATCCCTGCATGGCCAGCTCGAAGCGTCCCGCCGTGTAGTCGCCCCAGGATTCGTCGTACATCCGCTGGGGCGACACCCCGGGCGGAATCGGGTTGGGATTGGCCGGCGCCGCGGTCGTGCCGGTCGCGGGCGGCTGCGCGCCGGACGCCGTGCCGGTCTCCGCCGGATTCGCGGGGGTCGACGTCTCGGTGCCGGTGCCGGTGCCGGCCGCCGCCGACGGCGTCTGGGCGATCTGCGCGACCGCCTGCCGGACGGTCTCGAGTTCCTGCGAGACCTGCGAGATGCGGACGCTGGTGTCGTCCGCCTTCTCCCGCAGCACCCGCACGCCTTCCGCGATGTTGTTCGTCTGCAGCGTCTGGTCGGCGAACGCCTTCCGCGTGGCGTTCGTCTGCTCGTCCATCTTCGCGCTGATCCCCTTGACGGCGTCGGCGAGCGCCCCGATCATCTGCTGAAGCTGCTGCTGCTGTTCCTGCAGCATGCGGATCTCGGCCATCAACTGGGCGTGTTCCTTGTTGGCCGCGGCCGAGGCCGGCGCCGGCATGAGCAGGACCAGCGCGGTCAGTCCGACCAGCGCGGCGCGCGTTCGCTTCATCGCAATCTCCTCATTTGCCGGGGCTCCGCCCCGGACCCCGGCTCGTCGCTTGCGGGGGCCCCTGCGCCCCGCGCCGCTCCTCGCGCGGCGCGCGTTGCGCGCCGTGGTGTCCTTCGCAATGGGCCGGCACCGGTCAACCCCTAAAGGGCTGACCCACATTCAAGCACCCGCCCTCCGCCCTCCGCCCTCCGCCCTCCGCCCTCCGTCCTCCGCCCTCCGTCCTCCAGATTATTTACTCGTGACGACGAAATGCGCCCGACGATTTTTCGCCCACGCATCCTCGTTATGGCCGGGGTCGAACGGAAATTCCTTCCCGTAGCTGACGGTCCGGAGCCGATCGGCCGGAATCCCCAGCGACACGAGGTACGTCTTCGCGGACAGCGCGCGGCGCTCGCCGAGCGCGAGGTTGTACTCGGCGGTTCCGCGTTCGTCGCAGTGCCCCTCGATCGTAATGGTCCAGCTCGGATATTTCTTCAGGATTTCGGCGTCCGCGTTGAGCGACTGCTGGCCCGCCTGATCGATGTCGGAGCTGTCGAGCGCGAAGAACACCGGCTGAAACGGCGAGTTCTTGTTGATCTCGTCGAGGTCTTTGCTCGCCAGCGTGTCTTCGGTGAGCGTGGGCTCCGCCGGCACCGGCTGCGCTTCGCGCACCGGTTCGGGCGGCTGCGGCGGCGGGGTCGCCGTCGTGGTCTCGGGCGGCGGGGGAGGCGTGGGCCGGGCGACAGGCGGCTTCTTCTTCGCGCACCCGCCGGCGAGCGCGAGCACCATCATCACGGCCATCACGGAACGTCTCGTCATCGTCTGTCCGCTCTCCATCTGTCTGCGCCCTGCACGGTGATTCGGACCGGCCGCGGATCGTGCGCCGCGCCCGGGGCTACCGCCAGTTCGGATACGTGTTGTTGCCGTCGCGCGTGATCTGCCGCAGGTTGTTGCCGTCGCGGTCCATCACGAAAATCTGCGTCTTGCCGCTGCGCGTGGACGTGAAGGCGAGGTGCCGGCCGTTGGGCGCGAACGCCGGGCTCTCGTTGCTGCCGATGCTGTCGGAAATCTGCTTCGACTCGCGCGTCGCGACGTCGAACACCTTGATCACGTAGCCGCCGCCGGCGCGCGACGCGTACGCAATCTGATTGTACGGCGCGGGGGACCACGTCGGACGATCGCAGTACGACTCGCTCGTGATCTTCTGCAGGCCGGTGCCGTCCGCGTTCATCACGTAGATCTGCGGCGAGCCGGTCCGGTCCGACGTGAACGCGATCTGCGCGCCGGCCGGCGACCACGTCGGCGACACGTCGATCGCCGGGCTGTTCGTGAGCCGGTGCAGCCCGCTCCCGTCCTTGTTCATCACGTAGATCTCCGGGTTGCCGTCGCGGTTCGACGTGAACGCGATCCGCGTGCCGTCGGGCGACCACGCGGGCAGGTAGTTCTGGCGCGTCGGATCGCCGTGCGCGGGGGTCGTCAACCGCCCTTCGAACAGGTACGACACGACGACGTCCTGGTACACGCTGAACTGCCCGCGGCGATAGCTCGTGTACGCAATGGCGCGGCGGTCGGGCGACCACTCGGGAGACACGTTCAATCCGCGGCTGACCGTCACGCGCTGCTGATTGTAGCCGTCGTAGTCGGAGATGTAGATCTCCTTGATGTCGCGCGCGCCGACGGGCCCCTTCATCCGCTCGCCGTCGCGGTCCGACGCGAAGGCGAGCTTCGTGCGCGCGACCCCGATCACCGTCCGGAGCGCGTGCAGCTCGTCCGAAATCGTGTGCGCGTACAGACGCGGGTTCGCCATCGACCCGCTGTACTCCTTGCCGAAGGCGACGTGCCCGGTCGCGACGTCGATCAGCGTCACGCGCACCACGGCGCCGGCCGCCGTCTTCTGCACGGTCCCGACGACGACGCCGTTGGCGTTCAGTTCGCGCCAGCGATCGAGCGGCACGTCGTCGATGGAGGAGGGCTTCGGCACGGTGGCCGCCGCGTCCTTGGCGATCACGTAGTACTCGCGCTCGAACGTCAGATCGTCGAACAGGACGCTGCCGATCGTCTTCGCCGCCGCCGTCGTCTCGGCGTCGGTCGAGAGCGGCAGAAAGCCGGCAATCGCGATCTTCGGCGGCAGGCCGCCCGTGCCGTTGATCGTGAGGAACAGTTCGGTCGGCTGCTGCGACGGCGGCGCTTGCGTCTGCGGTTGTTGCGGCGCGGGCTGCTGCGGCGCCTGCGCGAACACGACCCACGAGAGGGCCGCGGCCAGGAGGACGGGAATCGCGACACGAAGTCTGGTCATCAGCGTTGATACTGGAAAATCAGGTGGACCGTCAGATGATCCTCCGGAAATTGCGTCGGCAGCGGCGGCAACTGGTGCGTCTCGATCACCGCCCGCTGCGCCGCCATGTTCAGGAAATACGACGACGGCTTCTCGACCTGCACGCCGGTCAGCGTGCCGTCCCGCTGGATCGTGAATTTGACGACCACCTGGCCGTTCTGGTTCTGCTGCGACTGCCAGTGCCGCTGGATCAGTCCGACCATCGTCGTCAGGTACTCGGGACAGCAGAAGTCCTTCACGTCGAGATAGCCGCCGGCGCCGCTGCCCCCCGTCGCGAGCCCGCCGAAGGGAATCGCCTGCCCCTGCGTCTCGGCGTGCGCCGCGCCGCTCTTGATCTCGGGCCCCACGGTCGGCTTCTGCATCGGAGCCGGCTTCGAAGGCTTCTCGACCTTCTCGGGCGTCTTGCGCGCCGGCTTCGCGTTCGGCAGCGGCTCGACCACCTCCGGCTTGCGCGCCGCGGGCGGGACGACGGGCGCCGTCTTCGGCGGCAGCGGCGCCACCTTCTGGACGGCGCGCCCCGCCATCGGCGTCATCCCCTGCCGCGGGCCCGGCGTGCCGCCAAGTGAAATCGTCATCGTGTGTGCCGGCGGCGTTTCGCTCCGCCGCCACTGCGCCGGCATCACCACGAGCAGCACGATCAGCAGCACGTGCGCGCCGAGCGACAGCAGCACCGTCTTGCCGATCCCCTCGGTGTCGCGGGCGCGATCGATCAGGATGTCGCTCACGGCTTCGCGCATAGTGTCCGCCGTCAGCGCTTCACGACCCCGGCTGCCGCATCGCCATCGCCACCTTCTCGATGCCCGCTTCTTTCCTTACCGGGGGACGTCGTCCCCCGGACCCCCTCACACGGTCGCTCGCGGGGACCCCGATCCCGCGCCGCTCCCGTGGCTCGCTCGGCACGCCTCGCTCGCGGCTTGCAGCAAATCGCTTCATCTGCCCTCACGACCCCGGCTGACGCGTGGCCATCGCCACCTTCTCGATGCCCGCTTCTTTCAGCTTGTCCATCACCGTCATCAGATCCTGCACGGTGACGCCGGCATCCGCCCTGATGAAGATCGACTTGTCCTCGTGCTCGAGCATCGTCTGCTTCAGGCGCTCCTGCAGGATGTCGAGCCGGACCGTGTCCTTGTTGACCTGGACGACGTGATGCTGCGCGAAGCCGGCGGGAATCGTCACGTACACGGGCTGCGCCGACACCGGCTGCGCCCGGCGCGCCTGCGGCAGGTTCACCGCGACCCCCTGCGTCATCATCGGGGCGGTCACCATGAAGATGATGAGCAGCACGAGCATCACGTCGACGAGCGGCACGACGTTGATCTCGGCGAGCGAGGTCGCGACGCGCGCGCCGCGGCCTCGCCGGCCGCGCCCGCCTCCGCCGGTCGTCGCTTGTACCTTCGGCATGTGAAACGAGGAAGGGGAGCGCCCCTCCTAGGTGAAATTCCTCTCGGAGATGTTGAGGAACTCGAGCGAGAAATCGTCCATGCCGGCCGCGAACTCCTTCACGTCGTTGGTCAGATAGTTGTAGAAGTACACCGCCGGGATCGCCGCGAACAGGCCGGCCGCCGTCGCAATCAGCGCTTCCGCGATTCCCGGCGCGACGACGCTGAGGCTCGTCGAGCCCTGCGCGCCGATGTTCTCGAAGGCGGCCATGATGCCCCACACCGTTCCGAACAGGCCGATGAACGGCGTGATGCTGGCGGTCGTCGCGAGGAACGGCACGCGGCGCTCCAGCCGGCTCAACTCGACGGTCGTGGCGCGCAGCAGCGCGCGATCGACAGCGTCGAGGCTCTTGAGCGTGGGGCGTGCGGCCGGTTTCCCCGAGGCGTCCGGCGGCGCATGGGGCTGGCGCAACTGGGCGTTCAGCTCCGCGTAACCGGACTGAAAGATCCCGACGAGCGGGCTCGCCTTCACGGTCGGGCAGACGGACTGGACCTCGGAGAACTTCGAACTCTTCCGGAACACCTGCAAAAACGTCTCGGTCTGACGCTCCGCGCGGCGATACTGCCAGATCTTGTACAGGATAATCGCCCAGGAGACCGCCGAAAAGAGCAGCAGGATGAGGAGAACGCTCTTCGCGAGCCATGTCGACCGCGCGACGAGCTGAACGAAATCGACTCCGCCGGCCCCAGCCTCCGGCTGGCCCGCGCCCTGCGCCTGCAGCGCAAGGGCGAAGCAACCTAGCGTGCGCAAACAGTCCTCCGAAGACGGTTGGTGCGCCGCTGGGACAGCGCAATTCGGCAGAGCGTAACACGCCTGTAGAGCCCTGTCAAACATCTGATAAGATGGTACTTCGCTCGCGTCCATGCTGCGATTCCTGAGCATCCGCCACCTCGCCGTCATCGACCGCCTCGAACTCGAGTTCGCGCCCGGCCTCAACGTGCTCTCGGGGGAAACCGGCGCCGGCAAGTCCATCCTCGTCGGGGCCGTCGGGCTGCTCGTCGGCGGTCGCGCCTCGGCCGACCTCGTGCGGACCGGGGAAACGCAAGCCGACGTCCAGGCGGTGTTCGAGGCGGCCGACGGCCGGGAGCTGATCGTCCGGCGGGAGGTGTCGGCCCAGGGGCGCAGCCGCGCCTTCGTCGACGGCGAACTCGTGACCGGCGCCGCGCTTCGCGAGCTGACCAGCCGTCTCGTCGATCTCCACGGCCAGCACGAACACCAGGTCCTGCTCGATCCGGCGACGCACCTGGACCTGCTCGACGAGTATGCCGGCCTTGGCGACGCGCGCGCCGCCGCCGCGGACGCCTTCCGCGCCTGGCAGCGCGTCCGCGACGAGCGGCAGCGGCTCGTCATGAACGAGCGCGAGAAAGGGGCGCGCGCGGAATTCGTCGGCTTCCAGTTGCGCGAAATCGAGAGCGTCGCGCCGCGGCCGGGAGAAGACGAGGAGCTGACGGCCACGCGTCGCGTGCTGGCCAACGCCGACCGGCTGCAGCGGCTGTGCGACGAGGCCTACGGCCGGCTGTACGAAGGGGACGAAGCGGCGCTGCCCGGACTCGCCGCCGTGTGGAAGCACGTGGGAGAGCTGGCCGGCCTCGATCCGGCCTTCGCGCCGTACGCCGCGATGCGCGACACGGTAAAGGCGCAGCTCGAAGACCTGGCCTTCTTCCTGCGCTCCTACGCCGCCGGCATCGACGCCTCCCCCGAACGGCTGCAGGAGGTCGAGGATCGCCTGGCTGCGCTCGAACGGCTGAAAAAGAAGCATGGGCCGTCGCTCGAGGAGGTCCTCGCGCGCGCCGCCGAACTGCGCCGTGAGCTGGATCTGGTCGAGCACGCGACGGAGCGCGCCGCGGCGCTCGACGCCGAACTGACAGCGGCGCGGCGCGCGTATCGCGATCGCGCCGGGGCGCTATCGGTCGCCCGCCGCCGGGCCGCCGAGGGGTTCGCACGCGCGCTCGAAGCCTCGCTCGCGGAGCTGGCGATGGCCCGGACCCGGTGCGAGGTTCGCTTCGACGCCAACGACGATGGGGAAGCGCACTGGACGGATCGCGGCCTCGACCGCGGCGAGTTCCACTTCTCGCCGAATCCCGGCGAAGACGTCCGGCCACTCGCCCGAATCGCCTCCGGCGGCGAGCTGTCGCGTGTCATGCTGGCGCTCAAGACGCTGGCGACCACCGACGACCCGGGCAAGACGCTCATCTTCGACGAAGTGGACGCCGGCATCGGCGGCGCCTCCGCAGACGTCGTCGGGGCGCGGCTGCGCCGGCTCGGGGACCGGTTCCAGGTGCTCTGCATCACGCACCTGCCGCAGATCGCCGCCTACGGCACGCAGCACTATTTGATCGAGAAGGCGGTCCGGGCCGGGCGTACGATCACGCATGTCGCCGCGCTGTCGGGAGCCGATCGGGATCGCGAGATCGCGCGCATGATTGGTGGGGCGACGCCAACCCCCGCGGTCCTCGCGAGCGCGCGGGAAATGCTGGCGCTGCGGGCCCGCGGGGGCGGGGCGAAAGGCAAAAGGAACACGAAAGGCGAAAGCGAAAGCCGCTGATGGCGCAACGCTATTTCATCGAAACCTTCGGCTGCCAGATGAATTTCCACGACTCCGAGCGGATGGCCGGCCTGCTCGAAGGGGCGGGCTACGAGCGCTCGACGGTCGCGGAGGAAGCGGACGTCGTCGTCATCAACACGTGCAGCGTGCGCGAAAAGGCGGAAGAGAAGCTGTACACCCGCCTGGGAGAGATCCGGCAGCGGGGGGACGAGACGGGCGTCCGGCCGATCGTCGCGGTCGCCGGCTGCGTCGCCCAGCAGGAAGGCGAGAAGCTGTTTGCGCGCGCCAACGGCCGCACGATCGACGTGCTCGTCGGGACGCAGGCGCTGAAGCGGCTCCCGATCCTGGTCGACCAGGCGGTCGCCGCGCCACACGCCCGCGGGCCCGTCGTCGATCTGAATCCGTACGAGGACGTCTCGTTTCCGCTTGGCATCGCGCGCCGCGACGATCCCGTCAAGGCGTACGTGACGATCATCGAGGGCTGCAACGAGTTCTGCGCGTTCTGCGTGGTGCCCTATACCCGCGGCCACGAACGGATGCGCCCTGTGCGCGACATCGAAGCGGACGTGCGGCGCGCTGTCGACACGGGCGCGCGGGAGGTCCAGCTGCTCGGGCAGATCGTCAATCACTACGAGGCGCCGGACGTGCCTGGCTGCGACTTCGCCGATCTGCTCGCGCGGCTCGGCAGCATCACCGGCCTCGAGCGCATCCGGTTTGCCAGCCCGCACCCGCGGC
The DNA here is from genome assembly GCA_036278735.1 of Vicinamibacterales bacterium. GTDB lineage: Bacteria > Acidobacteriota > Vicinamibacteria > Vicinamibacterales > 2-12-FULL-66-21 > DASUKM01. The sequence continues at coordinate 180,690 of DASUKM010000047.1, read as the reverse complement.
ACGTCACGCCGCGGATGATCGCGGCGATGCGCGACATCCCGCAGGTCTGCCGCCACCTGCACCTGCCGGTCCAGAGCGGCTCGACGCGCCTGCTGAAGATCATGCGCCGGCGTTACACGCGCGACGAGTACCTCGACCTGATCGCGCAGCTCCGCGACGCCATGCCCGACCTCGCGCTTTCGACCGACATCATCGTCGGGTTTCCCGGAGAGACCGGCGAGGACTTCGAGCAGACGCTCTCGCTCGCCGCCACCGTGCGCTACCACAGCATGTTCTCGTTCAAGTACTCGCCCCGGCCGAACACGCTCGCGCAGAAGCGGCTGCCGGACGGCGTGCCCGAAGAGGAGAAGACGCGGCGCATCGTAGCGCTCCAGGGACAGCAGAAGGACATTCAAGGGGAGCTGTTCGCGGCGGCGGTTGGACGCGTGGAACGCGTCCTGGTCGATTCGCACAGCCGTCGCCGGGAGTGGGAACTCTCCGGACGCACCTCGGGCAACACGGTCGTCAACCTGCCGGGTCCGCCGGACTGGCTGGGCCGCCTCCTCGACGTGCGCATCACGGCGGCGAATCCCAATTCGCTCCGCGGCGAAGCGGTGGAAGACGGTCGGCTTTAGGCTTTGGGCTTTGGGCTTTGGGCTTTAGGCTTTAGGAAGATCCATGCAGATTGAAATGACGATCAAGGGGCTGATGGTGGATCCGATCACGAATCTGCCGATCATCATCCTGCGCGACAAGGACGGGCAGCGGGTGCTGCCGATCTGGGTCGGGGTGTTCGAGGCGAACGCGATCGCGCTGCAGATCGAGAACGTCACGACGCCGCGGCCGATGACGCACGATCTGCTGCGCAACGTGATCGAGGATCTCCAGGCGCACATCGACAAGATCGTCGTGAGCGATCTGAAGGAGAACACGTTCTACGCGCTCATCTACCTCGCGGTCCGGGGGGACGTGGTGGCGATCGACGCGCGGCCGAGCGACGCGATTGCGCTCGCGCTGCGGGCGCGGGCGCCGATCTTCGTCGAGGAGCGCGTGATCGACAGTGCGAAGACCGCCGACCTGACGCCCGACAAAGGGGATGCGGAACGGCTGCAGAAGTGGCTGGAGAACCTGAATCCGGATGAGCTGGGCAAGTACAAGATGTAGCGGGGCGTTAGTGTTTGACACTGCCGCCGCCCCTCTTTAGAATGCGGCCGCGGGCCGCTCCCGCGCCGGCACACCGCCGGGCCTGAAGTTCTCCCACGCATGATCGTCGCCATCGCCAATCAAAAAGGGGGCGTGGGCAAGACCACGACCGCCATCAATCTCGCTGCGGCGCTGGCGCTCCGCGGCAAGCCCACGCTGCTCGTGGACCTCGATCCGCAGGCCAACAGCACGATGTCGTACGTCGACGTCACGCAGGTCACGCGGAGCGTGTACGACGCGATCGTCGAGTCGAGCTGCTCGCTGTCGGACGTGATCGTGCCGTCGACGCAGCAGCCGAATCTCTGGATCGCCCCCTCGCGCATCGCGCTCGCGAAGCTCGAATCGAAGCTCGTGGGGGAGCTCGACGCGCACTTCCGGCTGAAGGACAAGCTGCAGCCGCTCCTGGCCGATTACCCGAACGTCGTCATCGACTGCCCGCCGACGCTGGGGCTGCTGACGGTCAACGCCCTGGTCGCCTCGACGCACCTGCTGATTCCGATCCAGTCGTCGTACTTCGCGCTCGAAGGGACGGACGACCTGCTCGAGACGATCGAGAAGGTGCGGGCGCGCGCCAACCCGACGCTGCGGATTCTGGGGGTCGTGATCACGATGCACGACAAGCGGACGGCGCTCGCGCGCGACATCCGCTCGCAGATCGACAAGGTCTTCGGCAGCAAGGTATTCAAGACCGTGATCACCAAGAGCGTCAGGCTCGAGGAGAGCCCGGCCTACAAGGAATCGATTTTCACGTTCGCCCCCGACTCGAGCGGCGCGGCCGAGTACTACCGGCTGTGCGAAGAAGTCATGGACCGGGCGTAGCTGTCGCAGTAGCCCGTAACCAGTAGGCAGTAACCAGTAGCCAGTAGCCAGTAGCCAGCTGAACGGATCGAAAACATGCGAGAGACACGCGAACTGGGAACTGGTGACCGGCAACTGGAAACTGGCGACTGACAAGGAGCGAGGGACTGTGTCAAAGCGAGGATTGCCGACAACCGTGCAGATGCGGCACGACGAGCATTACGTGGAGGCGCTGACGAGCTCGGCGGGGTCGCCGGTGGGTCGCCTCGTGCCGATCGATCAGGTCGATCCCAATCCGAACCAGCCGCGCCAGGTCATGGGCGATCTCTCGGAGTTGATGGCGTCCATCGCCGAGAAGGGGATCATCGAGCCGGTGATCGCCCGGCAGCGCGGGTCGCGATTCCAAATCGTGGCGGGGGAGCGCCGCTACCAGGCGGCGGTGCAGGTAGGCCTGCGCGAAATCCCGATCGTCATCCGCGAGGTGGACGACAACGAGATCGTCGAGATCGCGCTGATCGAAAACATCCAGCGCAAGGATCTGACGCCGTTCGAAGAGGCGGAAGCGCTGCACGGCCTCGCGTCACGGTGCGGGTATACGCACGAGGACATGGCACGCCGGCTGGGGAAGTCGCGGACATCGATTACCGAGTCGCTGTCGCTGAACCAGATGCCGGAAGACGTCAAGAATCTATGTCGGCTGGCCGACATTGCCTCCAAGTCGTTGCTGTTACAGGTGGTTAGGCAAGGCGACGCACAGAAAATGGTCGCCCTCGTCGAGAAGATCTCGCGGGACGGCGGCGCCACGCGCGAAGCGGTCCGCAAGGAAACCGCGAAACCGAAGGCCGGCCGCCCGAAAGCCTACGTGTTCAGCTACAAGGCCCCCACCAAGGCGTTCAAACTCCATCTCCGATTCGCCAAGTCGCGCGTCGATCGCGACGAAGTCATCAGCGCCCTCCAGGCCATCATCGAAGAACTGCGTCAAGGTAAGTAGCCAGTAACCAGTTGCCGGTTGCCGGTAACCGATTGCCCGTTGCCGGTTATCAGTCTGTCAGCCCGTAAAGGGCCGACCCAACACGCGCCGCGTCCTACAAGCACTGGCTACTGACGCCATCCGCCATCCGCCATCCGCCATCCGCCATCCGCCATCCCGCCACCCGCCATCCGCCTTCCGTCATCCGCCTTCCGTCATCCGCTATCCCGCCACCCGCCATCCGCCATCCGCCTTCCGTCCTCCGTCCTCCGTCCTCCGTCCTCCGTTTTAGTTAACATAAGATGCATTATCAGAACCAAGCCAAACCCCTAGAAAAACCGGCCTGTGGACGCTCTGTGCAGCCCTTCCTAAGGTTTCCGCCCTAAAGCCCTCCCAAAAGCCTAAAGCCCAAAGCCTAAAGCCCAAAACCCGCCCCCGTGCTATCCTCGACACCGCCGACCCGATGTTCCGCACGATCGATCGCTACGTCATCCGGGAAATCCTGCCGCCGCTGTTCCTGTCGCTGCTGATTTTCACGTTCATCCTCGTGCTGCCGCCGTTCATGGACCAGCTCGAGGCGCTGGTGTCCAAGGGGGTGTCATGGCCGGTCGTCGGCCGCATGCTCCTGACCCTCGTGCCGCAGGCCCTCGGCCTCACGATTCCCATGGCTTTGCTGGTCGGGCTGCTGATCGGCCTCGGACGGCTCTCGGCGGACCGCGAAGTGGTGGCGCTCCTGGCCTGCGGCGTCAGCCCCTATCGCCTGCTGCGCCCGGTGCTCATCCTGGCGCTCGGCTGCGGCCTGGCGAACCTGTACGTGATGATTCGCGCGATCCCGGACGCCAACCAGACCTTTCGGCAGCTCAGCTACGACATCATCACGAAGCGGGTCGAAAACGACATTCACCCCCAGGTCTTCTTCGACGACTTCCCGGGCTGGGTGCTCTACGTCCGCGACGTCACGACGGGGGGCGGAAGCTGGCGGGACGTGCTGGTGGCCGACACCCGCAAGCCCGATCGGACGGTGATCTATCTGGCCCGTCGCGGCCAGTTGAACCTCAACCGCGCCGCACAGCGCGTCGACCTGATCCTCGAGGACGGCACGCAGTATTCGAGCAATCCGCTGAAAGGGGGGGAAGTCCAGACCTATCGGTTCCCCAAGGAGCTGATCGTCGCGCTCGATCCGAACTCCGTGTTTCCCCGGATGGAGCTGCAGCGCGGCATCAACGAGCTGACGATCCCGGAGCTGCGGGCGCAGGCGGCCGACAAGGCGGCCCACGGCCTGTCGCCGCACCAGGAGATCATGGCGATCCAGCAGAAGTTCTCGTTCCCGGCCGCCTGCCTCGTGTTCGCGATCATCGGCCTGGCCCTGGGGCTGACCGTCGCGCGCGAAAGCAAGCTGTCCGGGTTCGTCGTCGGGATCGCGGTGATTTTTGCGTACTACGTGCTGCTCTATCTGGCCGAGGCGCTCACGAAAGGACACCTCGTCGAGCCGCACGTGTCGCGCTGGGTACCGAACCTGGTCCTGCTGCCCATCGGCGTCGCGGCGCTCGTCTGGCGGACGCGCTGGGCCGAAGGACGGCTGCCGTTCCAGATCCCCGCACGCCTCACCGCCCTCTTCGCCTGGGCCCGCAGCCGCACGGGCACGCCGCCGGCTGCCGGCGCCGCGCGCCGCGGCCGTGTCGTGGTGGTGGTCCGGCTGCCCCGCCTCGAAATTCCGGCGCCGAGCATCCTCGATCGCTACATCAGCCGGATCTACCTTCGGACGACGGCGGTTTCGTTCGTCGCGCTTCTCGGGATTTTCTACATCGCGAACTTCCTGGACCGCTCCGACAAGCTGTTCAAGGGACAGGCGACCGGCGCGATGCTGGTGCGGCTGCTCGCCTACTACACCCCGCAATACATCTATTACGTGATCCCGCTGGCGGCGCTCATCAGCGTGCTCGTCACGTTCGGGCTCCTGAGCCGTACGAGCGAGCTGTCGGTGATGAAGGCCTGCGGCATCAGCATTTACCGCGCGGCGCTGCCGCTCGTGCTGCTGTCGCTCGTCTGGAGCGGCGTGCTGTTCGGGCTCGAGCAGCAGATCCTGGCGCGCGCCAACCGCCGCGCCGACGCGCTCGACGCCGAAATCCGCGGCCGTGCCCCGCGCATCTTCAACGTGCTGAACCGCCGCTGGCTCGTGGGCCGGTCGGGCGACATCTATCATTACGGCTACTACGACGCGCCGCACGGCACGCTGAACGGCCTGACGATCTATCGCCCCGACACGGCGCGGTGGCAGCTGGCGAGCGAGACCTACGCGGCGCGCGCCGTGTACCGCGGCGGCGGCTGGACGGCGAACGCCGGCTGGGTCCAGCAGTTCTCGCACGGCGAGTCATGGCGCCCGTTCACCGAACGCGCGCTCCCCCTCGAATCGCCCGATTATTTCGCGACCGAGCAGCCCGTCACCGAGATGATGACCGTCGGCCAGCTCCGCCGCTATATCGACGAGTTGGCGGCGAGCGGCTTCAACATCATTCCGCTCACCGTCGACCTCCAGCGCAAACTGGCGTTTCCATTCGTCACCCTGGTCATGACGCTGCTGGCGGTCCCCTTTGGCATGACGACCGGCAAGCGCGGCACCTTGTACGGGATTGGCATCGGGATCGTGATGGCCCTCGCGTACTGGGTCGTCGGCGGCGCCTTCGCCGCCATCGGCAAGGCGGGCCTCCTCGAACCGATGCTCGCCGCCTGGGCCCCAAACGTCATCGTCGCCGGAAGCGCCGCGTACATGCTGCTGGTGGCCAGAACGTAAAAGCTTCCAGCTTCCAGCGGTAATAATATACTTGACGGGGAAGAACCCAACCGTCTACGCTCAGCTTCATGCTTAAGTGGCTCAACGAACACCCTGTCGCTGTTGCTGTTGGCACAACGTGTACTGCGGCAGCGTGCCTTGCAACTATTTGGCAGGCCATCTCACATCAGACGATTCCAGAAGCATGGTCGGAATGGCGGCGGGGCGTGACGTGGCCGGTTTGGCATTACGTGCTTGCGGCAGTCCTGACGGCTGTCGTCGTAACGTTCCAACTAAAAATCATTATGCTAGTGCGCCAGTTACTCGGTAGCGCGGGCGCAAGCCAAGCAGAAGCCCCCCAGAAGAAGATCGACTACGACCCAGCCGAGAAAAAGATATTTAGCGTTAGGACGCCTGATGAGTTCTTTGAAATTGGGTACTCTGACAAAACTACGCGAGAAAAGGATGCTGCGTTGAAGCCCCACAAGGGGCTCTGGCTGGCCGTGGAAGGGGCAATAAAGGACATCACCGACGATGCTGGCGATGATGGCCAAGGGGGGCAATGGGTCAAGGTTGTTATCGATTACCAAAGGAACAAACCAAGATTCGTGAGATCGGTCCTAGAGTATCCGAGGCCTCTGGCGCTGTATTTTGCTGGAGAAGACGGCACAGCTATCAGGGCCCTCGCAGTAGGCGACTTTGTGAAGGCGAACGGACGGATTGAATCGTTCCCGAGCCTTATGCATGAATTCGTCCTCGTACCGGCTGAACTTGTGCATTACGGTCGTGGTATCGAAGCACCAACGGTGTAATGTCATGCCTAGGCGACCGAAGGAATACGACGCATTCGTCAAACTCACAGAGAAACTGTTGTCTGTCTCGCGACCCGAGCTTCAGAAACGGCTCGACGCGTACAAAGTGAGAGCAGCTCAGAATCCAAAGAAGCGCGGCCCGAAACCTAAATAGGCCTTTTCAGTGTCGTTTCCGTCCACGCGGCAAAGTCTCTACACCGGAAGGACCTGGTCGACTGGTCCGATTAGGTTCTTGTATGTCAGGCGACGACCAACGATGTTCGCGATGACAGCACTGAACCGATCCGCGTCGGTCATGTCCTTGCGGTTGTTGAACCGGAATGCCTGCTCATCAAGGTAGCGGAATAAGTGGAACGGTTCGACGCTCACGTACGTGCCCTTCAACCCCCGCTTCAGGAGCGACCAGAAATTTTCACAGCCGTTCGTGTGAACGTTGCCGTCCACGTACTTTTCCGCGTGGTTGATCACTTTGTGGATGTAGTCCTTCGGCATATCACCGTACGATGGATGCGTGTCCGTGTGAACGGTCGCACCGGGGGCGACGTGCTCAGCGATCGTCGGCTGGAACACAGTGCGCCTACGTCCGCCGATGACCGACAACCGGATTGTGCTCTTGCCTTTTTCTGGATGCCGCTGCAACAGACCCATCACAGCCGCTTTGCCGACCATCGAAGCAGTTTGCGAGAGTCCGATCCGGCGTTTCTTGCTGGCGTGCATGTTCCGAGCTTTCGCGCCGATGTAAGTTTCGTCAACTTCCACATCGCCGCCCAGTTTGCCACCAGAGTTCGTGTCCTGCATCGCCAGGCGCACGCGCTGGAGCATGAACCACGCGGTTTTCTGGGTCACGCCGATGGCGCGGTGGATTTCCCACGAGGAGACGCCGTTTTTGCAGTTGGCGATCATCCAGACAACGGGAAGCCACTTATCCAAACCAAGCGGCGAATCCTCGAAAATCGTGCCCGTCTTGAGCGTAAATTTACGATGGGGATGCCGCGTCTTGCACTCCCAGCCGTTGCGCGAGCGGTCGAAATAGACCGTCTGGCTTCCGCACGTCGGGCAAGTCACGCCGTTTGGCCAGCGACGGGCCACCAGATATTCCCGGCAGTTATCGGAATTAGAGAAGAATTTGACCGCTTCTAACAGGGTCGCCGGCAGCGCATTCATACTCATGAATACGAGTCTATCTCTAAGTAGTTCCCCCGTCAAGTATATTATTGCCGCTTCCAGCTTCCAGCTGGCCATTGGCGTCTGCCTTCAACGGTCAGGACGGGTCGGCGCGATTTCGGAGAGCGCGGCGATCAGATCGCTCGCGAGAAGGCCGTGCCGGAAAGCCTCCCGCAAGGCCCGCTCCGCTATCTGACGCGCCAGCAGCGCCGGACGCTGGCGCGACTCGCGCGGCGCCGCGACGATGAACGTGCCCAGCCCCTTGCGCACTTCGGCCAGCCCCTCCCGCACGATCGTCCGATAGGCGTGCTGCACGGTATTCGTATTGACCTTCAGCTCCCCCGCCAGCTGCCGCGACGCCGGCAGCGGATCCCCCGGCCTCAGCACCCCCGTTGCCACCGCCCGCTGCACCTCGTCTGCAATCTGCCGGTAAACCGCCCTCGGATCATCCGGTTTCAACTCGATAAACATGACGGAGCATCATAGCTCACTAGCGCCATATATGTATAGTGCACTAGCTCACTAATTCTGAAATGAACTGGAGGCTGGTAGCTGGAAGCTGGCGGCTGGAAGCTGGTAGCTGGTGACTGGCGACTGTCGTTCAGCCGCCGAGCGAGACGTTTGACAGCCGCAGGATTCCGTGGCGGCCGGGCGGCGTGTTGGTCAGATCGATCACGAAGAGCAGGCCGGTGGCCGAGCGCGCGTCTGGAAGCGGGGGCCTCCCGCGCTGCATCGCCCGAAGGGCCGAGGCCTCGACCCGGGCGGCGACCCCCTGCCGCGAGACATAGACCGAGCTCCCCCACCGGGGCGCGCCGCCGGTCCGGTCGAATCGGAGCTGAACCGACACGCGCATGGGTTGGTTCGACGCCGCGTGGAAATCGATCGCACCGATCGGAGACCCTGGCGACAGCGCCGCGACCGCGGCGACGAATTGACTCCTCGGCTCCCCTTTGCCCAGGGTGTACTCGAGCTCGACCGTTCCCTGAAAGGTGCGCAGGATGCCGCTGGACGAATCGTCCTTCTCCAAGTGCCACGTCTCGATCGGAACGGCGCGGCCGCCCGCCTCCGGCGGCGTCGAGGACGTCGAGGGGTGCGGGGCCAGAAAGTAGATCGGATTCGACACCAGCCAGGGAACTGGCGGTTCGCCGGGCGCCGCGGGAGCCCTCACTTCGACGCGAAACGCCCCCTCGCCGGAGGTGACGCGTGCCCGCACGCCGGTCGGGGCATGGCGCACCTCCCGTCCGTCGTGCATCAACACGACGTCGGCGCCGTCGGGCGCCAACGCGCGCGCCACGAGCGTGGCCGCGCTCCCCTGCGGCACCACGCCTCCCATCGGGACCCGGCCGGCGGCGGTATCGGCGTGGAAGTCGATCAGCCCGGGGCCCGCGACCGCGTCGATCGTACTGAACAGCCGTCCGGCCCGAATCGCGGCGTACACGTCGCGTGCATCCGCCGCGGCATCGCCGCTCAACGGGTGCTCGAGGACGATCCGGTCGCTGAAGGTGCGGAAGCTGGCCTCGTACGAGGGAATGCCGCCGGCGATCGACGCCCCTTCGTCCTGCCGGCGCACGCCGCCGTGGGCATCGAGCGCCGCCAGCCCGACCACGCGTCGCGTGCGCGTCATGGCGTCCCAGCGCCGGAACGTCTCCTCCGGACGGTGCAGCAGCGAGGCGAGCGCCGCGGGCGGCCGGAACAGGTACCCCACGGCCGCGCGGGCCAGGGTCGTCCGCGGGAGCCGGCGCCATTCGCTGTCCGCGTTGAGCCACTCGAGGCCGTCGACAGCAACGGTGGGAGCGGACCATCGCAACTCCGGCTTCGGCGAGTCGGGATGCGCGGCGATCCCGAAGCCGCCCAGGCGCGCGACGTCCTCGGCGACCGCCGCGCCGCTCCCACCCAGGGGGTACGGCGCCTGCGCCATCCCGAGCGCCACGTAATGACCATCGTCCGTGCTGATTTCCACGGCATCGAGACACAGCACGCCGTCGATGTAGGCGGGCGGATCCGACGGACGCGTGCCGTCGCCGTGATCGGTCAGGACGACGAACTGCAGCCCGGCGCGCGCGGCGGCGGCCGCGACCGCGGTCTTGTCGCCGGCGCCGTCGGAGCGCGTGGTGTGAACGTGATACGCGCCCGCGATCGTGCGGCGCTGGAAGTCGCCCCAGCCGGACGGGTCGAGCCGCGCGGGTCGCGGCGGCAGGGTGAGGAAAACGACGAGGAAGACGAAACAGACGACGGCCGCGAGGATCGCGACCGCCGCCCGTGAGTACCGCGTCACCGCATCATTTCATCAGATCGCCGGATCAGAGGCCGGCTTCCGCGCGAAGCGCGTCCGCCTTGTCGGTGCGCTCCCAGGTGAACTCCGGCTCGGTGCGCCCGAAGTGCCCGAAGGCCGCCGTCTTCTTGTAGATCGGCCGGCGCAGATCGAGCGACTCGATGATCCCGCGCGGCGTCAGCTTGAAGTGCCCTCGCACCAGCTCGCTGATCTTCTCGTCGGGCACCTGCCCGGTGCCGAACGTGTCGATCAGCACGGACACGGGATCGGCGACGCCAATCGCGTATGCGAGCTGCACCATGCAGCGGTCGGCCAGGCCCGCCGCGACGACGTTCTTCGCCACGTGGCGCGCCATGTAGCAGGCGGAGCGGTCCACCTTCGTGGGATCCTTCCCGGAAAACGCGCCGCCGCCGTGCGGCGCCGCGCCGCCGTACGTGTCGACGATGATCTTGCGGCCGGTCACCCCCGCGTCGCCGTGCGGGCCGCCGACGACGAAGCGCCCGGTCGGATTGATCAGCACGCGCGTCTTGCCGTCCATCATCTCGGCCGGGATCACGCGGTTGACGATCTTCTCCGTCAGGTCGTCGCGGAGCGTCTCGGCGGTGACGGTCGAGCTGTGCTGCGTCGACACGACGACGGTGTCGACGCGCACCGGCACGCCGCCGTCGTATTCGATCGACACCTGCGATTTGCCGTCGGGCCGCAAGTACTCGAGCAGGCCGTCGCGCCGGGCGCACGACAGCGCCTTGACGAGCTTGTGCGCGAGCATGATCGGCATCGGCATCAGTTCGGGCGTCTCGGTGCAGGCGTACCCGAACATCAGGCCCTGGTCCCCCGCGCCCCCCGGATCCACGCCCATGGCGATGTCGGGCGACTGCTCGTGGATCGACGAGAGGACGGCGCAGGTCTCGGAGTCGAACCCGTATTTCGCGCGCGTGTAGCCGACGTCCTTGATGGTCTGGCGCACGATCTTGGGGAAGTCGACGTAGCAGCTCGTCGTAATCTCGCCGGCGATGATGGCCAGGCCGGTCGTCACCAACGTTTCGCAGGCCACGCGGCCGGTGGGGTCCTGCGCGAGAATCGCATCGAGGATCGAATCGGAGATCTGGTCCGCGATCTTGTCGGGGTGCCCTTCCGTCACCGATTCGGATGTGAAGAGATAACGACCATTACGGCTCATGTTGACTCGAGCTCCTTCGTGTCTGCCGGGGCGTGCGGTGCGCCTCGCCGCGAACGGCGCGCGCCGGCGCTCCGCACCGCGATGATGCCAAACGGTTCACTGTAACAGATGGCGCCGACGTGCGGCAACCGCGGTCAGGGCCGCGGAACGGTGCGTTCCACCTCGATCCGGCAATCCGACAGCATCGCCGTGAGGACGCCGACCGCCGCGGCGAGCGGAGCGATCACGACCCCGACCACGCCGATCGTCAGCGGGAACTCGGCGACGACGCGATCCTTCTGCTTGACGACGACGCGCCGGACGTTGCCTTCGGCAATCAGCCGTTCGAGCTGCTCGAGCAGTTGATGGCCGGTGCCCTCGACTGTTTCCCAGAAGGTGCGTTCCGTCATGTCGCCTCCGCCGTGCCGCATCACTTGCGCGGGTGGTATTTATCGTACACCGCGCGCAGCCGCGCTTCCAGCACGTGCGTGTAGATCTGCGTCGTCGACAGGTCCGCGTGCCCGAGCAACGTCTGGATGACGCGCAGGTCGGCGCCCCGTTCGAGCAGGTGCGTCGCGAACGAGTGGCGCAGCACGTGCGGGCTGAGGTCGCGCGAGATGCCGGCGGCGACGCCGTAGGCCTTGAGGATCTTCCAGAAGCCCACGCGCGAGAGGCGGCCGCCGCGGCCGTTCACGAACAGCCAGGCGGATTTCGCGCGCCGGACGAGCGCGGGGCGGCCGCCTTCGAGGTACTGCCGCACCCACCCGACGGCGGCGTCGCCGAGCGGCACGATCCGCTGCTTGTCCCCTTTGCCGATGCAGGTCAGGTAGCCCTCGTCGAGCCGGACGTCGCCCGGCCGAAGCGACAGCAGCTCGGAGACGCGCAGGCCGGTCGCATAGAGCGCTTCGAGCAGCGCCTTGTCGCGCACGCCGATCGGCGTACTCGCGTCCGGCTGCGCGAGCAGGCGATCGATCTCCTCGATGCCGAGATAGTGCGGCAGCGACGGCCACGCGCGCGGCGCGCGAAGATCCTCGGCGGGGTCCGCGGCGATCCGACACTCGAGCATCAGGAAGCGGTAGAAGCCGCGAATCGACGCCGTTGCCCGCGCGGCCGATCGCGGCGACAGTCCCGCGCTGATCACCTGGCGCGCGAAGGCTTCGAGGTCCTGCCGCTCCAGCGCCTCGACCGGTTGCTGGCGTTTCGCCGCGAAAGCGGCCAGGGCGTTCAGATCGCGCGCGTAGCTCTCGACGGTGTTGGCCGACAGGCGACGCACATCGCGCAGATACGCGACGTAGCGGTCGATCAGGAGCTCGTTGGGGCTGGGAGGCACTCACGTGCAGTGTAGTGGGAGCGGAGAGAGGGTTCCAGGGGTTCCGGGAGTTCACTGGGTTCCGGGGTTCTCGTTCGTACGTTCCGGGGTTCCAGGTTCAATTTCGAACCCCGAACCCAGAACCTGCCAGTTCCCGCGCCCCCGGCACCCCGCGCCCCGCATTGACACCCTCTCCCCACCCGAGTACCGTTAGCGGTTGCTGCCCGGGCGCGGACGCGCAAAAAGGGCCGCCGCCCCCATGCCCAGCCATTCCAAGTGGCAGTCGCTGCCCACCGAACAGATCAACCCCGCCAGCCTCGCGATCGACAAGGCTCCGGTCCGCGACATCGTCGAGATGGTCGTCGGGGAGGACCGTAAGGTCGTCGCCGCCGTCCAGAAGGAGAAGGAGCGGATCGCCCACGGCGTCGAGATCATCACGCAGGCGCTGCGCAAAGGCGGACGCATCATCTTCGTCGGCGCCGGCACCAGCGGACGCCTCGGCGTCGTCGAGGCCGCGGAGATGCCCCCGACCTTCGGGACGCCCCCCCGGACCGTGCAGGCGATCATGGCCGGCGGCCAGGCGGCCGTGTTCAAGGCGAAGGAAGGGGTCGAAGACAACTACGAGGAAGGAGGGCGCAGCATCGGCCGCCTGCGCCTGAGCAAACGCGACGTCGTCATCGGCGTGACGGCGAGCGGGATGACGCCGTTCGTCCGCGGCGCGCTGACGCGGGGACGCAAAGCCGGCGCAAAGATCATCTTCGTCACCTGCTGGCCGGGATCGGGGCTGCAGAACTTCGTCGACCTGATCATCGCGCCCGCGGTCGGGCCCGAGATCCTCGCAGGCTCCACGCGGCTGAAGGCGGGCACGGCGACCAAGATGGTGCTCAACATGCTGACGACGATCGCCATGATCAAGGTCGGCAAGACGTACGGCAACCTGATGGTCGACGTGCAGACCGGATCCGAAAAGCTCAAGGACCGCGCGCGGCGCATCCTCGGGGTCGTCACCGGGCTCGAGTACGACGACGCGGATGCGCTGTTGAAGCGCGCGCGCTGGAACGTCAAGGCGGCGATCGTGATGGAGAAGGCGAACGTCAGCCTGCCTCAGGCCGTCAAGCGCCTGCGCAACGCCGACGACTCGATTCGCGACGCGCTCGGCGAAGACATCGAGCCGCGCCTGCGCGAACTGCTCGGGATTTGAGCGGCGCCGCGGTCACCCCGCGGCCGCTTCGTCGACGGCAATCTCCACGTCCGGATGGAGCTGCAGGAACGACGCCGGCAGCTTCGGGGTGATCGGGCCGTTCAGCAGGCGCGCGATACAGCGCGCTTTCGACTTCCCGATCGCCATCAGGACGATCGTGCGCGCCTGCATGATGGTCGCCATCCCCATCGACAGCGCTTCGACCGGCACGCGATCGATCTCCCCTCCGAACAGCGCCGCATTGCTGCGGCGGGTCTCGGGCTTGAGCGTCACCCGATGCGTGCGCGCGTGGAGCTCGCGCGCCGGCTCGTTGAAGCCGATGTGGCCGTTGGTGCCGATGCCGAGCACCTGCAGATCGATGCCCCCCGCCTGTTCGATCTCCGCCTCGTAGCGGCGGCACTCCGCGTCGGGGTCGCTCGCCGAGCCGTCGAGGAAGTGCACGTGCTCGGGCGACAGGTTCACGCGATCGAACAGGTGCTGCTGCATGAACGTCCGATAGCTGCCCGGATGCGACGGCGCGAGCCCGACGAACTCGTCGAGATTGAACGTGCGCGCACGCGAAAAGTCGGCGAGGCCGTGCCCGTACAGGGCCGCCAGGTCGTGATACAGCCGGATCGGCGTGCGGCCGGTCGGCAGCCCGAGCACCACGTGCGGATCGTGGGCGAGCGCCGCGACGATTCGCTCGGCGACCGCGTGCGCGAGCGCGCGCTCGTTGCGATACACGGCGAGACGCGGGCTGCGCGGCATCACTCGGCCTTGTAGGCGGGCACGGCCGCGACGCCGCGCGCCTCGGCGAGCGCGAGCCGCACGGCCCCTGCCGCGGGCTCGATCTCGAGCAGACGCGTCCGGCTCCTGGGGGCCGCCAGCGGGAGCCGGCGCGCCAGCTCCTCGTGCAGCCAGGGCACCGCGCGGAAGATGCCGCCGGCCAGGACGAAGGGAAACGCCGTCCCGACCATCTCGAGCCGCCGCGCCACCGACAGCCCCGACTGCTCGAGTTGATCCGCCGAGCCGCGCAGGATGCCGATCGCGACCCCGTCGCCGTCGACGAACGCCTGCTGCACGCATTGCGCGAGCGCGGCAATCGTCGCCGGCTTCGGCGTCTCCTGATAGACCTCGTGTATCAAATCCTGGGGGCGCGCGACGTCGAAATGCCGCAGCAGCAGCGGCGTGAGCGCCGTCGCCGGTCCGCGCCGGTCCGACTCGCGCAGGACGGCCCGCAGCGCCGCGCGTCCGATCCAGTAGCCGCTGCCCTCGTCGCCGAGGACGTAGCCCCAGCCGCCCGCGCGCGCCGCTTGATTGGTCGCGTTGCGGCCGTAGGCGATCGATCCCGTCCCGGCAATGATGACGACGGCCGGCTGCTCCGGAGCGCCGGCCTCGAGCGCGACGAGCGCGTCGTTGACGACGAGGATGCGAGCCTTGTAGCCGATGCGCTTCATGATCCCGCCGACGACCCGCGCGTCTTCGGGCCGATCCACGCCCGCGATGCCGAGGCAGATGGCGGCCGGCACGAGACGCCGCTCGCCGATCGCCTGCTCCATCACGTCGTGCAGGACCTTCTCGACCGCCAGCTCCCCCACCGCCTGCAGATTCGCGCCGCCGCCGCGCGACTCCCCCAGCACGATGCCGTTGTCGTCGGCGAGCTGGCAGACGGTCTTGGTGCCGCCGGCGTCGAGGCCGAGGACGTGGAACGGGTTCTCGGGTTCTCGGGTTCGCGGGTTCGCGGGTTCGCGGGTTCGCGGGTTCTCGGGTTCTCGGGTTCTCGGGTTCGCGGGTTCGCGGGTTCGCGGGTTCTCGGGTTCGCGGTTCACGGGTTCATCTTAATCCGCGGCGTGACACGAAAACGGCCGGCAGAAAGAGGTCCTGCCGGCCGGTGCACATGGGCGGTGGGTCTCAGCCTACCAGAACAGCTTGAGGCTCAACTGAATCGTGCGCGGGTTGCGTGTCCCGAGAATCGTCCCGAAGGTATCTCCGGAGACGACGCACGTGGACAGGCTGGCGCCGCACGCATTGTCGACCGAGTTCCACTGCACCTCGTTGAACGCGTTGATGAAGTCGGCGCGGAACTGCACCCGCCGCTGCATCGGATAGAAGTTCTTCGACAGCGCGAGGTCCGTCTGATGCCGTCCCGGCAGCCGGAACGCCGCGCGCTTCGAGTTGCCGTAGCTGCCGTCGGCGGCCGGGTGGAACGCCGACGGGTCGATCCAGTACGGGTACGTCTGATCGCCCGCGCCGGGATCGCCCACCTGGTCGGCAAAGATGCCGCGCCGGTCGCCGTTGGTGCTCTCCGTCACGCGCGAGACGGGCGGCCCCGACTCGAGCACGGTAATGCCCGAGATCTGCCAGCCGCCGAGCGTCGCCTTCAACACGCGATTCTTCGACTCGGCGAAGAACGGCAGCTCGTAGATGTAGGTCGCGTTGAAGATGTGCCGGCGATCCGTACGGGCGTCGGCGTACTCCGCACTCAGATCGTTCGGATTCTGCGGAAGGTCCACGCTGTCGCGGTCGTTCGACGCGCTGGTGCGGTTGCGGCTGAACGTGTAATTCAACGTATAGGTGCCGGCGCGCCCCCCTTCGTGGCGGAACTGCGTCAGGATGCCCCAGTAGTTGCTGTACGCGGTCGTCTGCCGCATGTTGATCCCGGCGCCCGTCGTCGACGTCGACACCGCGTAGCCCGCGAACGGCGCCGCGAGCGTGGCGCTCCCGAGCGCGACGACGTCGGCCGGGTTCGGGCGGTTGATGTCGACCGGCTGGATCAGGTGGTCCCCGTGAGACCCGACGTAGCTGATGTCGATCGCACCGCGCGCATACAGCTGATGCTGGATCCCGATGTTCCACTGCTGCGTGCGCGGGGTCTTGAAGGGCGTGCTGGTCGCGATGAGCGACTGCCGCCCGACGGTGCCGGGGGCGCTCCCCGCCTTCGGATCCGAGAGCGCCGCGTTCAGGCGCGTCTCCGTATGGGCGAACGGCGGATTCGTGAACGAGTTCTGCTCGAAGATGCCGATGAGCGCCTCGTCGTAGTAGACGCCGTACCCGCCGCGGACCATGGTCGTGCCGTGCCCCGTGGGATCCCAGGTGATCCCGAGACGCGGCTGGAAATCCGTCTTCTCGGTCGGATACACCGCGCGTCCCCACGGCGAGTTCACGCCGGCCTGGATGACCCCGTTGAGGGGATCGCCCGTGCCCGCGACCAGCAGCGAGCAGCTCGCGTTGGCGCACGTCGGCGCCTTCGACGGATCGTACAGCGCCGGATCGAAGTTCGTGAGCAGGTTGTTCTCGTCGATCACGCCCGGATACAGCACGTACCGGAGTCCGTAATCGAGCGTCACGTTCGGACGGATGTGCCAGGTGTCCTGCGCGAACATCTCGTACCGGTGCCAGCGCAGGTGTTCGGTGATGTCGATCTGCGACTCCGCGTAGCTGCACGCATCGCCGCACAAGCCGTCGTCGTTGCCGGTCAGGAAGTTCTGAAACGCCGTCCGGCCGCCGCCCGCGGCGAACGTGAAGCTCCCCTGCGTACTGTTGCTGCCGTTCTCGTTCTTCTGCTCGAAGGCGAAGAGCGCGCCGAACTTGAACGCATGGTTCCCGTGCTGCAGCGTGAAGTTGTCGCTGACGGTGTTGTCCCAGTACGTGATGTTGTAGCCCTGGATCGCGCCAACCGTCGACAACGTCGACGTCGGCGAAAACGCAATCGTCGGAATCCGGTCTGCGTTGTTCTCCGGGAACAGCTCAGGGATGCTGAGTCCAAGCGCGGATCGCGTGTTGATGTTACCGGAGGCGTCGGCGGTGACGATCTTGTTTCCGGACAACTGGTAGGTGAACTCGTTCAGCCCGTGCCCAATCGTGGACCGCAGCGCGGTCGAGAAGACCTGGCCCGGCACGTTCGTGTTGGTGGCGGCGACGTTCGGAACGGCGACGCCGAAGAACAGGCCACCTGGTTCCCGCGTCTGGCTCAGGTCGTGCGTGTAACGGCCGGTCAGCCGGTTGTTCGCCGAGAGGTCGTAGTCGATCCGCAGCACTTCCTGCCGCGTGTTGTTGATGTTCGGGTTGCTGTTGATGAAGCGCGTGCTGGTCCCCACGAACGAATTCGGCGCCGGCCAGAGCGACATGAGCTTCACGGCGTTCGGATCGCGCTGGGCCGGCGCCACGTAGTTCGCGTTCGTCGGATCGTTCAGCCACGCCGGATTGACGACGATCGCCGACGAGGAGGCCGGCACCTGTGAAATCCGGCGCCACTCCTCCGACCAGAAGAAGAACGCCTTCTGCCGGCTGGGCAGCATCGGGCCGCCGATCGTGTAGCCCGGGTTGTTGTAGCGCAGGCGCGGCGCCTGGTGGTCCTTCGGATTCGTGCTGGAGTTGCGGAAGAACGAGTTGGCGTTGAGCGCGTCGTTGCGCAGGAAGTCGTAGGCCGTGCCCGAAAACTTCTGGCTGCCCCCCTTCGTGATCACGCTCACGACGCCGCCGCCGCTCCGCGGATACTCCGCCGCGTAGCTGCTCGTGATGATCTTGAACTCCTGAATCGACTCGAGCGTCGGGGTCGACAGCAGCGTGATGTTCGAGCCGACGTCGACGTTCGACACGCCGTCGACCAGCCAGTTGACCGCATTCCGCCGCGAGCCGTTGATCGAGATGCTGGTCGTGCTCGTCAACCCGAGGCCCACCTCGTCGGGGAGGTCGCTCGACACACCGGGCACGAGCGTCGCGAGCTGGATGAAGTTGCGGTTGTTGAGCGGCAGTTCCTGGATCTGCGTCGGCCCCATCAGCGTCTGGACCTGGGGCGTGGGCTGGACGAACTGCGACGCCGCGCTCACCTGCACGGTCTCGCTCACCTGGCTCACCCCGAGCTTGCCGTTGATTTCCTGGCGGTCGCTGACGTGGAGGTCGATCCCCTTCACCGTCGTCGGCTGGAAGCCGCTCAACGTGAAGGCCACTTCGTAGGCGCCCGGCTGGAGCTGGGGCGCGGTGTAGCGGCCGCTGCCGTTGGTGACGAAGGTCTGGGCCGTGTTGGTGTCAACCCGCGTGACCGTGACGGTCACGCCCGGCAGCACGGCGCCGGTCTGGTCGGTCGCCACGCCGGTGATGGTTCCTGTGGTTTCCTGCGCCGCGGCAGGCATCGCGAGCGCGGCCGCGAGCAGCGCCGCCCCCAGGACCTGCCGAATCCTCGCTCGATGCATCCGTGACTCCTCCCCTTTTGCAGTTCCCGCCGAGAGAGCATATCATTATAACCATTCGACGCAATATGGCTGGTTTGAACCGCAGGCTGCCTTCCCCGCTGTACCACCAGCTGAAGGCGGCCATCCTCCGCGACATCCAGGCGGGCGTCTGGCGGCCGGGCGATCGCCTCCCCACCGACGACGACTGGATGGTCCGGTACGGGGTCAGCAAGATTACGGTCCGTCAGGCGCTGCGCGAGCTGGCCCAGATGGGATACGTGCGGCGGGAGCAGGGGCGCGGCACGTTCGTGCAGCGGCCGCCGCTCGATGAAGGACCCCGTGAGCTCACGAGCTTTACGGCCGAAATGCGCACGCACGGACTGGCCGCGACCTCGCGCGTCCTCGAGCAGGGGGTCCTGCCGGCCCCCGAAGACGTCGCCGCGGCGCTCCACGTGCCGGCCGAATCGGCCGTGTTCCGGCTCCGCCGGCTGCGTCTGGCCGACGGCACCCCGATGGGCCTGCAGACCGCGTATCTCTCGATGCACCTCGTCCCGCAGATCGATCTGTTGTCGTTCGACGACATCTCGCTGTACCACGTCCTCGCGGATCGATACGGACTGCAGCCCGCCGCCGCCCGCGAAACGCATCGCGCCATTCTCGTCGGCGGCGACGACGCCGCGCTGCTGCGCGTGGCGCCCGGCGCGCCGGCGCTTGCCGCCGAGCGTTTGACGAGTCTCGAGGACGGCCGGCCGCTCGAATACGTGCACTCCATCATGCGGGGCGATCGCTATCGGATCGTCCTGGATCTGAGCATGTGAGGCGCGGAGGGCGGAGGGCGGACGTTCACGGGTTCGTTGACACTGCTCGCCGTTGATTGTTACAGTCAGCCGTTTCTATGCACATCCAGCGAGCGGCCTCGCGGCTGCGCGTGGCGCTTGCCTTCACGGCGGCGGTGTGGGCGTTGGCCGGCGGCCTGGCCGCGGCCCCCGCGCACGCGCAGCCCGACGATCCGCCGGAGCTGCGCGCGCTCTGGGTGCTGCGCACGTCGCTCACGACGCCGGCAAGCATCGAGTCGCTCGTGCGCACCGCCCGGGATCGCGGCTTCAACGCGATCTTCGTCCAGGTCCGCGGCCGCGGCGACGCCTACTACGCCAGCACGCTCGAACCGCGCGCGCTGGACCTGGCCCGGCAGCCCGCGTCGTTCGACCCCCTCCAGGTCGTCATCGATCGGGCGCATGCGGCCGGTCTGCGCGTACACGCCTGGATGAACGTCAACCTGGTCGCGAGCGCGACCGATCTGCCGGTCGCGCGCACGCACGTCATTTACGCGCACCCCGACTGGCTGATGGTGCCGCGGCCGATCGCGCAGGACGTCGCCTCGATCGACCCGACGGATCCGGCCTACCTCGGCAAGATCGCGCGCTGGACGCGCGGCGCGTCCGACACCGTGGAGGGCTTGTACACGTCGCCGCTGATTCCGGCGGCCGCGGCGTACGTCGCCCGCGTCGTCGCCGACGTGGCGCGGCGCTACGCGGTCGACGGCATCCACCTCGATTACGCGCGCTACCCGACGGATCAGTTCGACTACAGCCGCGGCGCCATCGCGCAGTTCCGCGCCGAGCTGCGGCCGACCCTGCCCGCCGCCGTGCAGCGGACGCTCGACGCCCGCGAAGCGGTCGATCTGTTCGCCTATCCCGATCAGTATCCACAGCAGTGGGCGGCGTTCCGCCGCACCCGCATGACGGGCCTGATGATGCGGCTGCGCACCGCGATCAAGACGGCCCGGCCGTCCGCGCTCGTGAGCGTCGCGGTGGCGCCCGACGTGCAGGGCGCGTACGATCACCGGCTGCAGGATTGGCGCACCTGGCTCGAGAACGGGCTCGTCGACGCCGTCTGCCCGATGGCCTACACGACCGACCCGGCGGAGTTCAGCGATCAGATCCGATCGGCCGGCGAGATCGCCGGCCCGCGCATGGTCTGGGCCGGCATCGGCGCGTACCGGCTCACGGCCGCCCAGACGGTCGACAACATCCAGACGATCCGCCGGCTCGGCGCGGCGGGCTTCATCCTTTTCTCATACGACAGCCTGACGGCCGCCGCGCGCGGCGACTCCGATTACCTCGCGTTCGTCGGCCGCGCGATCACGTCGGCCGGACCGCCGGATCCAAACGCGCGCTGACCAGGCGCTTCACCCGTGAGTGTTCCGGCTGACGTCGTCCGGCTGCTCGAAGAGGCCGTCGCGGCGCGCGTGTTTCCAGGCGCGGCGATCGAGTGCGGACGTTCGAGCGGCATCCGCGCGCAGGCCGCGGTCGGCCGCCTGACCTACGACCCGGACTCCCCCGCCGCCTCCCCCGACACGATTTACGATCTCGCCTCGCTCACGAAAGTGATCGCGACCGCGACGCTGGCCATGCGGGCGGTGGAACAGGACACGCTGGGCCTCGGGGTGCGCGTGCGCGACCGGCTCGCGGACTGGACGGGATCCGATCGCGAGACGGTGACGGTCCGGGATCTGCTGGAGCACGCGTCGGGCCTCACGGGCTACCTGCCGTTCTTTCGCGACGTGCAGGGACGGCCGGAATTCCAGCGCGCGATTTGCACGCTGCCGCTCGAGTACCCTCCGCGCTCGCGCTCGATCTACAGCGATCTGGGATTCATGCTGCTCGGCTTCCTGCTCGAAGACGCGGCGGGCCGGCCGCTCGAGGCGCAGTTCGAGCGCGTGGCGGCGATCGCCGCCCCCGAGCCGCTCGCGTTCAACCCGCCGCGGACCTGGCGCGCCCGCACGGCACCCACCGAAACGGACCCCTGGCGCGGACGGCTGCTCCAGGGGGAGGTCCACGACGAGAACACGTGGGCGCTCGGAGGGGCCGCCGGCCATGCGGGCCTGTTCGGCACCGCGGCGGCGGTGGGCCGCTTCGCGGCGGAGATCCTGAAAGGGCTGCGCGGCGGCGTCAACGGCCTCGCACGGGCTGAGACGATCCTTCGGTTCGCGCAGAAGAGCGGCGTGCCCCACAGCTCGCGCGCGCTCGGCTGGGACACCATGCTGCCGACCTCCTCGTGCGGCACGCTGATGTCGCCGCGCGCGATCGGCCATACCGGGTTCACCGGCACGTCGCTGTGGATCGATCCCGAACTCGATCTCTACGTCATCCTGCTCACGAACCGCGTGCACCCGACACGCGACGGCGCCAACGCGATCCAGCAGGTGCGCCGCGCCGTGCACGACGCGGTCGTCAGGAGCGGCGTGCCGGACCCTTCATCCCCCACCGCCTGACACTCGCTTCCGCAGCCTGTCGCGCTCCTGCTGATTCAGCGCCGCCGCACGCGTGAAGGCGGCGGCCGCTGCGTCGCGGTCCCCGCGCTTGCGGAGCGCGCGGCCGAGCAGGAACCACGCGCTTGCGTCTTCCGGCGAGAGCTTCACGGCGCGTGTGAGCGCCTCGACGGCCGGACCCGCCTGATCGAGTTCCAGCCGCGCCCGCCCGAGATCGCGCCACACGTCCGTTCGCCGAGGGGCCATCGCGGCGGCGCGCTCGAGATCGGCAGCGGCATCCGCCGCCTTCCCCGTATCGA
The DNA here is from genome assembly GCA_036278735.1 of Vicinamibacterales bacterium. Taxonomy (GTDB): domain Bacteria; phylum Acidobacteriota; class Vicinamibacteria; order Vicinamibacterales; family 2-12-FULL-66-21; genus DASUKM01. The sequence goes on along the minus strand of DASUKM010000047.1, from coordinate 158,333 downwards.
GCCAGATTTGCGCCAGGTAGTAGCGGGCCCAGACGTCTTCCGGCGCCAGCGCGATGGCGCGCTGCAACTCGCTGGCCGCGGCGGCGTACTGGCGCTGCTTGTAGCGCGCGAGTCCGAGCGACCGGTGTGCCCGGGCAGAGGTCGGTGCGCGATCGATCGCGTCGCCGTAGTCGCGGGCGGCCGCGGGCCAATCCTGCTGCGCGTCGGCGACGTCGCCGGCCAGCAGCGCGGTGCCGGCGGCCTCGGGCGCCACGCGCTGAAGCAGCGTGAGCGCCGCTGCCGCGCGCGGAATCTGCTGCAGCCGCACGGCCACGTCGCCGAGCGTGAGCAGCAGTTCGGGTGCCCGGCTGCCCTCGTCTGCGGCACGCTGCAGGACGGGCAGCGCGTCTTTGTCGCGTCCGAGTTGCACCCACGCGAGCCCGAGCGCCGCGTGGACGGAGGCGGGCACCCCCGTCGATCGATCGGCATAGGGCGCGAGCGTCGCGGCGGCATCGGCCGCATTCCCCGACTTCAGCAGCGCCAATCCGAGATTGAAGCGCGCGCCGTCGAGCGACGGATCGAGCGCGAGCGCCTCGCGCGCGGCCGCGATCGCTTTGGGATAGTCCCCCGCCCGGCTCAGCGTCGCGGCGAGGTTGACCTTCAGTTCCGCCCAGGCCGGCGCCGCCCGCGCCGCCTGCTCGAGCAGCTCGATTGCCTTCGCCACATTCCCGGCGGCCGCGGCCTCGTCGGCCTGCGCCGCCAGCGCAGCCGCGCGCGCGCGGTCCTGTAGGGCGGTGCCCGCCGACGCAGGATATGGGCCCGTCAGCATCAGCACGCACGCCGCGGCGACAAGAAGGCGGGCCATACCTCCGATCATCGCGTACTCGGAGGGCGGAGGGCGGAGGGCGGAGGGCGGAGGGCGGAGGGCCGGGGTGCGGCGCGCGGATGGAACCTGGAACCTGTGAACCTGGAACCTGTGAACCTGGAACCCGCGAACCAGGAACCTGTAACTGGAAACTGGAAACTGGATACTGGAAACTGGAAACTGGGAACTGGCCGCAACTGGCAACTGGCAACTGGCACCGCCCGCTACAATTGATCCGTGTTTCGATTCGTTGCTCCCCTCGCGGCGGTCGCGGTCCTGGCAGTGGCGCATCCCGCAGCCGTGCCGCTGACCTTCGAGAACGTCGCGGTGCAGGCGGGCCTCGCGTCCTTTCACGAAGTGGGCGGCGGCACCGCCGAGAAGCGCTACATCCCCGAAGTGATGAGCGGCGGCGTGTGCGCCGCCGATTTCGACGGCGACGGCTGGACGGACGTCATCCTCGTCAACGGCGGCACGTTCGCATCGGCCGCCGGACGTGCGCCCGCCCCGCCGCACGGCATCTTCCGGAACACCGGAGCGGGACACTTCGAAAACGTAACGGCGCGCACCGGCATCCGCAACGCCGGCTGGGGCATGGGCTGCGCGGCCGCCGATTACGACAACGACGGCGATCCCGATCTGCTGATCACGAACTTTCTCGCGCCGAATCAACTCTGGCGCAACGACGGTGGCTGGAAGTTTGCGGACGTGACCGCCGCGGCCGGCGTGGGCGGCGCGGCCGGCCGGTGGAACACGGGGGCGACCTTCGGCGATTACGATGGCGACGGACGCCTCGATCTGTTCGTCAACGGCTACGTCCATCTGGATCCGGCGCACCTGCCGCAGCCCGAAAAGATCCCCGACTGCCGGCATCGCGGCCTCGTCGTCAACTGCGGTCCGCGCGGGCTGCCGGGTGAACGGGATCTCCTCTTCCACAACGAAGGCGGCGGGCGCTTCCGCGACGTCAGCGCCGGCGTCGATCCGAAGGCGTACTACGGACTCGGCGCCGTCTTCCTGCCGCTTGCCGGCGATGGCGGGATGCGGCTGTACGTGGGCAACGATTCGACGCCGAACGCCCTGTACCGTTTCGACGGCGGACGTCCGGTGGACACGGCGATGCAGGACGGCCTGGCGCTCAGCGAGGAGGGGCACGAGCAGGCGGGCATGGGGATCGCCTGGGGGGACTACGACCGCGACAGCCGCCCCGACATCTACGTCACCAACTTCGTGGACGACTACAACACGCTGTACAGAAATCTCGGCGGCGGGCTGTTCGAAGACGTGACGCGTCGCGCGGGGCTCGCGCAGCCGACGTGGCTCTACATGGGATGGGGCACCGCGTTCGCGGATTTCGATCGCGACGGCCGCGACGATCTGATCGTCGCCAACGGCCACGTCTATCCGCAGGTCGACACGCTCGGGATCCCGTCGCGGTGGCGGATGCCCGTGCAGGCGTTCGTCAATCGCGGCGACGGCGGATTCACGGAGCTGCCGCGGCAAGCGCTTCCGGGTCTGGCCGTCGGGCGCGGCCTGGCGGCCGCCGACTTCTGGAACGACGGGCGGCTCGGCGTCGTCGTCAACAACCTGGACGGCACCCCCGCCCTGTACCGCGCGGTGGACCCGCACGGCCACTACGTCGAACTCACCCTCGAGGGCGCGACGGTGCGCGACGCGACGGGCACGAGAGTGATGGCCCGATGGCCTGGCGGACAGGCGCTGCGGATCGTCGCGAGCGGCGGCAGCTATCTCTCGTCGCACGACCCGCGCGTCAACATCGGGGTCGGGGACGCCTCAGAGGTGCGCTGCGAGATCCGATGGCCCGACGGCCGCGTCCAGCAGCTCCCGTCCATCCGCACCGATCGGCACTATCGGGTCCGGCAGGGGGGCGCTCCGGTCCCGGTCGGCTCCTGACCTCCGGCTGCCAGCCCCGGCCGGTCGTCCAAGGTTCTGTAGGGCGGACCTTCCGTCCGCCGGCTGCACACAATGACGCTCCCGACGCTATCCGCCGCCCGGATGCCGGATAATCGGCTGCCCCATCCCGCCGCCCGGCCCGGCCGGTGGCGGACCGCCGCGGCCTCCGGTGCCAGGCCCTATTCCACGGCCTCCAGCGCCGCCACCATTGGCGCCGCCGCCACCACCGCCGCCACCACCTGGGCCACCGCCCCTCGTGTTCGCGAACAGCACCTGCCATTGGTTGTAGTGCGTCGCGCCGTTGAAGACCCGGATCGATTCAGCCTTGCTCTTGCTGGTCACCCCGATGATGCCGCCGGTCCCGACGACCGCCTGGCCGCCGGGCGTGACCGACTGCCCCCCGGCATAGAGCAGCTGAAAGTCGTCGTTCGCGATGGGGTCTTTGTACTTCTTGCGCAGGAACCGCTGCTGCACGAGGACGTCGACGCTGGGGGGGAACGTGTGCAATTTGGCCTGGTACAGCCGGATCGCGCGGACGTACTGCTGGGCGCGGAACACGAACTCCGCTTCCTTTTCCCGCTGCGCCTCGTGCCGCCACACGGGCAGCACGGCTGTCATGATGACCGCCGCCACGCCAATCATCACGAGGAGCGCGGCCATCGCGTAGCCGCGTTCGCCTTGACCCTCTAAGTCCATGCGAGTATTATCCTTACCGTCATTTATGCTAGCACATGCCCGTCGTCTTGTCCGCGTGCGCCTCGCGGCCGTCGCGGCGCTGGCCGGTCTGTCGATCGTGTTCGGCTGCGACAAGGTGCCGCTGCTGGCCCCGACCGGCACCGTCATCACGCTCCTCTCGACCAGCAATGCCGTGTCGCTGAACAGCTCGGTCGACGTGATCGCCACCGTCATCGAAAACGGAACGGCCGCTCCGCCTCCGACCACCGGCACGGGCACCGGCACAGGAACGGGCACGGGAGGAACTGGCGTTCCCGGCCAGTCGGGGACCCCGACGGCGCCGGTGGCGACGTCGACAACCGGGGCCGGAACACCGGTCCAGAACGGGACGCTCATCTCCTTTACGACGACGGTGGGGCGGATCGAGCCGGCGGAGGCCCGGACCCACAACGGTCAGGTGATCGTGAAACTGATCGCCGACAGCCAGGGCGGCATGGCGACGATTACCGCCTATTCAGGGGGTGCCTCCGCTCAGCTTCAACTGAAGGTCGGACCGGGTGCCGTGACCGCGGTCGTCGTGACCGCCAACCCGCAGTCGCTCGGTTCGGACGGCGGCACGTCGAAGATTTCGGCGATCGTCACCGACACGGACGGCGTCCCGGTACCCGGCGTGTCCGTCGCCTTCAGCACCGACCAGGGTTCGGTCTCGCCGACCCTGGCCGTAACCGACGGTAACGGGATTGCCACCACGACGCTGACGACCACCAGCGTCGGCCCCGCCACGGTCACCGCGCAGTCTGGCGCGACGACGGGAAGCGTCAAGGTCACGGTTCGGCCGAGGCCGCTGACGTCCTTCGTCGTCACGACAGCCGGCACGACCACGACGGCGACCGCGTTCACGGTCACGATGGCTACCGGGGTGAACGTCGAGAACGTAAGGGTCGACTTTGGCGATGGGGACTCGGTGGACCTCGGCCCGATCAGCGGCGCCACGCAGGTGCCGCACCTTTACAAGAAGTCGGGAACATACACGGCAACCGCGATTGCGACCGACGCGTCCGGCGAAGAGTCGTCCATCAGCACCCCGGTCGTGGTCACGAAGGGCACGACGACGACGGGCGGCTGATCAGGTCACCAGTCGGCGTAGCTGGAGCCGTCGAGCGCGGTGCCCTGGGCGCCGCTCTTGATGTCGTAAATCCCCGGCTCCGCGTCGGGGTTGTTGGGGTCGGGCTCCGCGGGCACGGTCTGCCACGAGTCGGAGGACTTCGTGAAGGGATCCTCCGGCACTTTTCTCATGTAGCCTTCGCTGACCAGCGCGTCGATCGAGGCCGGATACTTCCCCTTGTCGGCGTAGTACTGGTCGATCGCGTCGCGCATGCGGAAGAGATCGGTCTTGAGGACGCTCTCCTGCGCCTTGACGATCGAGTTCTTGTACTGGACGAGCCCCATCGCGGCGAGGATCGAGATCAGCGAGATCACGACCAGCAGCTCGATCAGCGTGAACCCGGCCCTACCAGTCCTTGTATTTCGTTCCATCGAGCGCCTTCCCGTCCGACTTCGTGTAGACGTCGTACACGTTCCCGCCGCCCCACGACGTGGAATCCGGCTTGTCGCCGTACGAGCGCAGCCCCCACTCGGTGGAATTCGTCATCGGGTCGACCGGGACGTGCCGCAGGAACTTGAGCTTGCGCCCGGTCTGATCGTTGGCCACCGACACCCCCTGGACGAGCGTGTCGAGATCCGGCGGATAGCCCTCGCTGCCGGCCTTGATGTCCATCGGCGCGATGATGCCGGCGTCGGCCGCGTCCTTGAACTTGTCGATCGCCGTCCGCATCTCCCGCAGATCGCGCCGCAGCTCCGCTTCCCGTTCGCGCTGCACGGTGACGCGCGCCAGCGGCATGATCGCGGAGGCGAGAATCAGCATGATCGTCGTCACGACCAGCAGCTCGATGAACGTGAAGCCGCGCTCCGCGCGGCGCCGGATGCGTGTGTTCAGCATGTGACCAACGGCCGTGGCGGGTCTGAAGACCCGCCCTACCGCCTGGCGGGTCTGAAGACCCGCCCTACACCCCGGCGGGTCTAAAGACCCGCCCTACACCCCGGCGGGTCTAAAGACCCGCCCTACACACCGGCGGGTCCGAAGACCCGCCCTACAACCCGGCGAGTCCGAAGACCCGCCCTACACCCCGGCGAGTCCGAAGACCCGCCCTACACCCCGGCGGGTCTGAAGACCCGCCCTAACGCCCGGCGGGTCCAGCCCTACCGCCCGGCGGGTCTAAAGACCCGCCCTACAAATCGCCAATCGGCAATCGCCAATTCCCCAATCGCCAATTCCCCAATTCGCCAATCGCCAATCGCCAATCTCTCGGCAATCGTCAATCCAATCGCCAATCCTCAATCCGTCGATCGTCCAATCGGCAATCGCCAATCCAAATCGGCAATCGCCAATCAAGAATCGGCAATCGGACTAGCGCACCGTCACCGTGACCGGAGCGAAGGTCAACGCGACCGGCCCCCCTTCGGGATCGTTGGCCACCCCGGAGACACTGATCATCGATCCTCCGGGACCGACCGCGTCGAAGAGCAGCGCGGCGAGCAGCCCGGTGCCGGACGCCCCCGCCTGATCGCCGGCGCGCGAGACAGCAATATCCACCCGTCCGGCCGCCGCGTCGATCCGGGGCGTGAACGCCGCCGTGACCCCTCCCTGGCGCATGAACGTCCCGTCCTGCACGGTGCGGACCCGCAGCACGTTGGGGTTGTACGTGATCGTCAGGGTGATCACGGACACGCGCGACGCGTTGACGATCGAGACGGGCACCGTGTACGGCCCGCCGGCCACACGGAACTCCGTGCCGGGCGGCGTGACGATGACCTGCGCGGGCGGCGCCTGATTCGCCCCAGCGCCGGCGGCGGCGGGCGGCTGCGCTGCGCCTGGCGCCGCGGCTCCGGCCGCCGGCGCGCCCGGCACGGTCGCCGCGGGGGGCTGCGTCCGCGGGGCCGCCGCGGGATTCTCGGCCGACGGCGGTGCGGCCGGCGGCGCCGGTTGGGGCGGCAGCGGGCTCACCAGCGTCGGCACGGGGGACGTCCCGGGCGGCGCCGGACGGTTCAACGGCTGCGCGCCGGCGGGCGCTGCGACCGGCGGCCCGGGCACGCCCGCCTGCGGCTGGTTGGGCGCCTGCACGCTCGTCGGCGCCGGGGCGGGCGTCTCGGCGCCGGCGGCGCCGGCCTCGGGTGTCGCGGCGATGAGCGGCGGCGCGCCCGTCAGGCCGACGTTCTGCTGCGTCCCGATGTAGATCGGCCCGAGATCCGACGCCGTCAGCTCGTGCGTCCGGATGATGTGCGGCGTGATCAACATCACGATGTCGGTGTCCTGGTCGTTGATGTTGTTGTCGGCGAACAACTGCTTGAGCCCGGGCACGTGCAGGATGCCGGGCAGTCCGCCCAGGCTGTGCATCGTGTTCTGCTGCACCATCCCGGCCAGCAGCGTCGACTCCCCTTCGCGCAGCCGCAGCCGCGTCGCCACCTTGCGCGACGTGAACGACGGCACGCTCTGGCCCGCGACGTCGATGTTGGCGCCGAGCGCGCTGTTCTCGACCGAGAGCGGATCGAGGACGATCTCGCCGTCGTAGGTCACGCGCGGCGTCATCTCGATGTTCACGCCGACGGTCCGGTACGAGTACGACGACTGCGGGATCGTCGCGAACCCGCCGGCCGCCGCCGCGCCGAACACCGTCTGGATGACCGGGATGTCCTGCCCGAGGTTCAGCGTCAGCTTGGTGCCTTCCGACCCGCGCAGCTGCGGCTTGGCCAGCGTCTTCGTGTGATTGTCGTTCTCGAGGAAGTTCGCCACCGCCGAGGGGACGCCGAGGTAGAAGTCGGCCGTGTTGATCCCCTGCGAGATCGTGTTCAGGTTGAACGTCGAGGTGCCGGAGCTCGACGGCGCGACCTCCGGCGAGAACAGCAGGTCCGCCGAGTACTTGCTCAGATCGATGCCGTAATGCTTCACGCGCGCGCGGTCCACCTCGAGGATTTCGATGTCGAGGACCACTTCGGCGCGCGGCTTGTCGTTGGCCCGGATCACCCGCTCGACGACGTCCATGACCGGCGCGGTCGCCCGCACCGTGATCGTGTTCGCCGTCTTGTTCGGCAGGAACACCGGCTGCATCGTCATCTGCGGGATCCGCATGATCGTGTTGAGGGTCTGGTTCACCTCGGTCGCGTCGGCGTGCGACAGGTAGAACACGCGAATTTCCATCTCGTCGTACTTCGCGTGCATCTGCGGATTGTCGGGGATGATCATGATCGTCTTGGCGTTCATGACCTTGTAGTAGTAGCCGTTGGCCGACAGAATCTGGTTGAGCGCCTCCTCGAGGGTGACGCCGCCGAGATCCACGGTGTAGGGGCGATCCTGAAACGTGGGCTCGTACGTGACGTTGATCCCGGTGAGCTGCCCGATCGTGTTCAGGATGTCCTTGACGCTGGCGTTGGCGAAATGGAGCTTCAGCGGCTCGCGCGAGGCGGGGTTGAGCATCGGGGCCTGGCTCATCTGGTGCGCCTGCTCCCGCAGCTTGTCGATCTGCGGCTTGGGGCGGCTCGCCTCGATGCGGTCGCGAATCGTCTTTTCGAGCGCCGCCACCTTCGCCGCGGCGGTGCGGTTGGTGCCGTCCATCTCGACGGCCCGCCGGTACTCGATGAGGGCCGCGTCGAGCTGATCCTTCTCCTCGAAGCCGCGGGCACGGGTCACGTGGATGCGGGCCGCTTCGAGCTTGGCGCGCTCGAGCTGCACTTTGTACTCCGCGTTCTCCGGGTTGTCCTGCAGCGCGGTCGTGAAGTAGGTGACCGCCGAATCCCAGTCGCCCACGCGGACGGCGTCCTGGCCGTGGCGGAACGCCCGTCCCGCCGTGCAGCCGGTCGCGATCATCGCCACTACCAGGAGCCCCACCACTCGTCGCGTCATTCTGCGGTCCTCGGCGCTACTGTCCGCGCAGCGGAATCGTCTGCCGCCCGCGGCCGTCCACGTACTCCATGACAATCGACTCGACCCCGATCTTCACGATTCGGTAACGGCCCTCGATGATATCCCCTTCTTTTCCGTGATACACGAACCGCCCGTCGCTGAGCGCCGCGATCTGCCCCGCCTGCGGAGAGTCGAGCGTGCCGATGAATTTCAGCGGAATCGGCGGCGCGGCCGGCGGACCCGCGGGGGCGATCGTTCCGGTCGGCGACCCGCCCGGCGTCATGCGCGCCCCCGTCCCGTGCGGCCGCTCGTGGCTCGACTCCGGCTCGGGCGGCGGCGGCTTGGGCTGGAAGCGGAACGGATTGCGTCCCAGATCCTCCGGCTGCGGCGGCGGCTGCTTCAACCGATCGAGCCGCACGACCAGCGACGCGGGGGTGACCGGCGCGCCCTTGGCCGTCGTGGCCGCACGCCCCCTCGTTCCGTTAGACGGCGCCGGGGCCAGCACGGCCGAGGGCCAGAGCCAGAACACCAGCAGCGCGGCGACCGCCACGGCCAGTAGAATCAGGAGCGAGCGCCGCGGGGCCTGGCGCGCGGTCGTCTCAGTTGCCATCGCCCGCGCGGAAATAGGTGGCCACCTGCAGCGTGACGGCGAGCCCGCCCTGGCGCTGCTGTTCGGCGTTGGACAGGGCGACGTTCTCGAGCACGAGGAACTCGGGCGCCGTCTCGAGGGCGTACACGAAGCGCCGCACGTCCTCGTAGTCGCCGCTCAGCACGAAGGTGGACGTCAGCTTGGCGAGCGGGCTCCCTTTCTTGCGGGTCACGTCGTTGACGATCCGCTCGTGCCGTACGTTCGAGTCGCGCGCGATCTCGGTGACGCGCAGATAGGTGAGCCGCACGGCCTCCGCCTCGTTGGCCGGCAGCACGCTCGAATAGAACTGCTGCAGCTCGTCCTGCGCCGTGCTCTTGCCGGTCACGAGCGCACGCGCGGCCAGTTGATCCTGCCGTGCCGACCGCAGCGCGGCACGCATCCCGCGCCCGGCGGCTTCGTTGGCCGACACCGTCCGGCCGAGCGGATACACGACGAGCCCGTACAGCAGCGCGGCGGCGATCGCGCCGACGACGATCGGCAGCACCATCCGGCGCTTCTCGACGAACATACGGCGCGTCAGCGTCATCGCCGCGGCTCCCGCGTCGAGGCGGCCGCCGGCCTCGCCGTCCCCTCGGCCGCCGGCGTGTACGCGGCCACCAGCGTGACCCGTTCGGACCCGTCGTCGAGGACTTGCACGTTCGGCGGGAGCACGTCGTGGAAGTGTCCGGTCTTCTCGAGCTGCCGCATGAACGCTTCGATGTCCTCCGTCCGCTTGCCGACCACTTCCATCGTGACCTTCGTCGCCTCGTCGCGGACGTCGGGCCGGACCGACAGCAGCATCACGTTTTCGGGGAGCGTCTGCTCGATGTCGTTGAAGAAGGCGGTCCACGAGAACGTCCGCTGCTGGATCAGCGCATTGGCTTCGGCCGCCGCCGACGCGACCTGCCGCAGATCGGTGCTGTCGATCCGGCGGCGGGTCTCGGCGGCCTGGCGGGCGAGCTGGTCGGCGTCGGCGCGGTCGCGCTGAATCGCCGCCGACAGCTCCGTGTTCTGCCGCGACAGCCGCACGATCGCGACCGCCTCGAAGGCGAGCGCCGCCGCGACCGCGATCGCCACCACCGCCAGCACCGCGTGCACGAGCCGCTCGTTGTAGAAGGGACGGGTCGAAAGATTGGCGCGGAGCACTCAGGCCACCCGTTCCGCCGCGCGGTCGCGCAGCAGGACGCCGACGGCGGGCGCCAGCGCGTCGAGCAGATCCGGACCGGCGGCAATCCGATCGCGCAGCCCCGCGGCCTGGCGGAAGTCGAGCGATTCGACCCGCGTCCCGAGGCGCTCTTCGAGATTGCGGCGGGCGCGCTCCCCCCCGTCCGAGCCGTGCCCCGCGGCGCCGGCGAGCACGACGCGCCCGAACCCCGCGCCGCCGAGCCGATCTTCGTAGTACATCGCCGTCTGGTGCACGAGTTCCGCGAGGTCGCCGTCCGCCTCGCGCGGGCGCGTGCGGAAGAAGATCACGTCGCGGCCGCGCACGATCGTCAGCGTCGCGTACTCGGCGGCCACGTGGACGAGCAGCCAGTCGCCCGCCGGCGCGCCGGTGGCCAGCGCCGCATTGATCAGGTCGAACGACGCCAGGTCCACGATCCCCGGCTGGACGCCGGCCGCCTCGACGGCCGCCTCGTAGCTGCGGATCACGTCGGCGCGCGCCAGCAGCACGATGAACTCGCGGGCGCCCCCTTCGAGCGTGGCGCCGTCGAGCCAGCACATCTGCGACTCCTCCGGTTTGAACGGCGCCGCCTTTCGCACCTGCCACTTGATCAGCTGCTCCAGATCCTGCGCGCGCGGCGGGATCTTCTCGAACCGGAGCAGCGAGACCTTCGCGGCCATGTCGGGGACGACGAGGGCGACGCGCCGCGCCCGCACGCCGAGCCGCGCGAGCACGGAGCGCACGGCGGCGGTCACGCTGGCCGCATCGTGGATGTTCGTCGCGTTGAGCGCGGGCACCACCGCCCCGGCCGGCAGCGGCTCGATCGCATGCGCCGCCAGCGTGAGGCCGGCGCCGGTACCCGACACCGCCGCCGCCGTCACGCGGTCGGACGCGATCTCGAGCGCCACGGCGGGGGGCGCGGTGACGAGGAAGGCCGGCAGCCGGCCCGAGCCGGTGCTCATTCGACGAACGTCACCTTGTTGATTTCGCGCAGCGTCGTCACGCCGGCGAGCACGCGCTCCACGGCCGACTCGCGCAGCGACCGCATGCCCTCCTCGTGCGCCGCCTTCTTGACCTCCGAGGTCGGCCGCCGCGCCAGGATGATCTCGCGGATGTTGTCGGTCAGGTCGAGCAGCTCGCAGATCGCCGTCCGTCCCTTGTACCCGGTGCCCGCGCACTCGATGCAGCCGTTGCCCTCGAAGAACAGGCCGCTGTCGACGAGCGCCGGGTCGATCGCCGACTCGACGAGCTGCTCGCGCGTCACCACGGACGGCCGCTTGCAGTGCACGCAGATGTTCCGCACCAGCCGCTGCGCCAGCACGCAGTTGAGCGCCGACACGAACTGGTACGCCTCGACCCCCATGTTCAGGAACCGCCCGAGCACGTCGACGACGTTGTTGGCGTGCACCGTGGTGAACACCAGATGGCCCGTCAGCGCCGAGTTGATCGCGATCTGCGCCGTCTCGTTGTCGCGGATCTCGCCGACCATGATCTTGTCGGGGTCGTGCCGCAGGATCGACCGCAGCCCGCGCGCGAACGTCAGCCCCTTCTTCTCGTTGATCGGGATCTGCGTGATCCCCTTGAGCTGGTACTCGACCGGGTCCTCGATCGTGATGATCTTGTCTTCGATCGTCTTGATCTCCGACAGCGCCGCGTAGAGCGTCGTCGTCTTGCCGCTGCCCGTCGGGCCGGTGACGAGCACCATCCCGTACGGCTCCGCGATGTACTTCCGGAACCGGCGCAGCTCGCTCTCGGGAAAGCCCAGGATGTCGAGCCGCAGCTCGTGGAACTGCTCGCTGATCGATTCCTTGTCGAGGATGCGGATGACGGCGTCCTCGCCGTGCACGCTCGGCATGATCGAGACGCGGAAGTCGATGGTCTTGCCGGGCAGCCGCAGCTTGAAGCGGCCGTCCTGCGGGACGCGCTTCTCGGCGATGTCCAGCTCCGCCATGACCTTCACGCGCGAGATGATCGTGCTGTGGAACCGCTTGTCGATCGGACGCATCGCCGGCTGCAGCACGCCGTCGATCCGGTACTTCACGTGCACCGCATCGTCCTGCGTCTCGATATGGATGTCGCTCGCGCGCCGCTGGATGGCCGTATAGATCGTCGTGTCGACGAGCCGGATCACCGGGCTCGCGTCGGTCGTCAACCGCTCGACGGTGAGCTGGTCCTCGCCGGTCGTCTCGTCTTCGCGGAGGATCTGCAGCTGGAAGCTCTCGGTCGCCTCTTCCAGCACGCGGGTCGAGCTTTCGCTCTTCTTCAGGATCGATTGAATCGACGACGGCGTCCCGACGGTCACCTTGATCGGCGTCCCGAGCAGGATCGCCAGCTCGTCGATCATCGGCAGATCGGTCGGGTCGGACACGACGATGGCGAGCGCCTGGCCTTCGCGCCGGTACGGCACGAATCCATAGCGCAGCATCAGGTCCGCCGGGATCGCGCGGAACAGCTCCGGGTCGATCCGGAACTGCCCGACGTCGATGAACGGCAGCCGGTAGCGCGCGGCCAGGTGATGCGCCTGCGCCACTTCGGCCGCCCGTTCGGCCGCCGTCGGCTCGTCGGTGCCCGCGTAGATGTCGGCGGCCGGGAGAGCGGTCTGGGTATTCACGTCCATAAATAGATCTTTTCGGTTCAGCTCAGCGCCGACGACAGGTTGAACAGCGGGAGGTAGAGCGCGAGCAGCAGGCCCGCGATGATGACCCCCATGATCACCAGCAGAATCGGCTCGACCAGCGTGACGAACCGCCCGAGGTTCGTGTCAATCTCCTCGTCGTAGAAGTCGGCGAGGCTGTTCAGCATCTCCTGCAGCGCGCCCGTCGATTCGCCGACTTCGACCATCTTGATGGCCACGTCGGCAAAGGCGCCGCTGTCCTGCATGGCGGCGGCGAGCGCGCGCCCTTCCCGCACCTGCTGCGCCGCCGAGGTCAGCTCCGACGCCATGTAATGGTTGCTCAAGGAGCGCGCCGAGACGTCGAGCGCGTTCACGAGCGGAATGCCGCCGCCGAGCAGCGTGCCCAGCGTCCGGGCGGCCTGCGACGTCGAGAATTTCTGCGCAATCGGCCCGATCGCCGGCACCCGCAGGATCGCGCGGTCGAGCCGCCGGCGCTGCCCCGGCTGCTTCACCCAGTACCAGAAGGCCCCCGCGGCTGCCGCCGCGCCAATCAGGATGACCGGAAAATAGGTCGTCACGAACGCCGAGACGCCGACGATCATCCGGGTCGACCAGGGCAGCTCGTGCCCGAACTGGTTGTAGAACGCGCCGAATTCCGGCACCACCTTCACGACGATAATCGTGACGACGCCGAGCGACATCAGCAGCAGGATCAGCGGATAGACGAGCGCCGAGACGGTGCGCCGGCGCACGCTGGCGACCACTTTCACGTAGCCCACGTACCGGCGCAGCACCTGCTCCAGGTTGCCGCTCTTCTCGCCGGCGAGCAGCGACGCCGTGTAGACGCCGGGAAACAGCCCCCCGTGCGCGTCGAATGCCTCCGACAGGGCGCTCCCCGCCCGCACGCGCTCGTAGACGTCGTCGACGACTTCCTTGAACACCGGGTGCGTGATCCGGCGGCGCAGGATGTCGAGGGATTGCACCAGCGGCATGCCCGCCTTGAGCAGCGTCGCGAGCTCCTGGTTGAACACGAGGAACTCGCGGCCGGCGACCTTTCGCCGCCGCGGGAGCGCCAGCGTTTTGAGCGCCGCCGCGCCCGAGCGGCGGACATCCAGGACGAAGAGCCCCTTGTCTTCGAAATCCCGCCGCAGCCGCGCCTCGTTGTCGGCCGCGTAGACGCCCTCGATCACTTCCCCCGCCGGGGTCCCCAGCCTGCAGCGAAATTCCATGCTACCGCCGGCGCGCCTGCCGCTCCGCGCAAGATCTTGTTCGAATGGACATTAGGGCGCTGAGAGTCCTGTGAATTATACCACCCGCCCGCCGGTTCCCCGGCGGCCTGCTCCTGTTTAGACAGAGGGGGATGGCGCTTGGCTGTAGGGCGGGTCTTCCCGCGCTATTTCAATCCGGCGAGCGACAGGATGCGGGAAACGTAGGTCCGGGTTTCGCGATACGGCGGGATCCCGTTGAATTTCTCGACCGCCCCCTCGCCGGCGTTGTACGCCGCGAGCCCAAGCTTGACCCCCCAGCGGTCGATCAAGCTCTTCAGGTGGGTGATGCCCGCCTCGATGTTGGCTTTCGGATCGAACGGGTTCCGGACGTTGTACTCCCGCGCGGTGGCCGGCATGATCTGCATCAGCCCCATCGCCCCCTTGTGGGAGCGCGCGCGCGGCTTGTAGCCCGATTCCACCTGAATCAGCGCGCTGACGAGCAGGGGATCGACGCCGTGGGCCTGCGCCACCGACATGATGATCTCGCCGTAGGGCTTGGACTGGAGCAGCGACGCGGCGTCGGAGGGCGACTGTGCCGCCTGCGGCGCCTGGGCCGCGACCGGGTCGGGATGCGGGACCTCGTCGGGAACGATCCGGTCGATGACGGTTTTGTTACACGTCACCTCGCCGCCGTCGCGCAGCGTGAGGATCACCGAATCCCCGACGTCGCGGTGCTGCTTGACCGACAGCGTCCGGCCGGAGGCCAGGAACACGATCTCCGCGGAGGCCGGAGCGACAGTCGTCAGGACCGCCAGGCTCGTGAGGAGTACGAGCGGGACCGTTCCAGGCACTCTCATTGAGACGCCGGATCGTATCACCCGGCTCTGGCTGACGTCCAGGATGGCCGGCCGGAGCCGTATCTTCCCGGACACTCCAGTTATTTCGGCGCGAGATACGCGTGGAACACCCGGATGCCCAGCTCCCGCGGATCGTTGCCCCCTGGCGCAAAGGTGCGGTCGACGGCAATCGTGATCGCATCGGTGGGGGCCGAGCCGAGCTGGGCCGCGCTGATCGGGAACGTCTTCAGCGCCGGGTTGCGCGCGTCGGCCGCAAAGGCGGCGACCTGCTCATCGCCCACCCGAATCGTGGCCTGCTGCGGCGGATTGAAGAGGTCGGTCCGGGTGTCGTACTGGAGGTAGAAGGTGCAGTCCTTCTTCGGGTTTTGAAACGAGAGGACGGCCGTCTTGCCCGTCCACTGCCACTCGTGCGTCGGGTCCTTCGGATCCGACTCCGGGGCGTACCAGCCATCCTTATATGCCAGGTAGAGGTTCTCGGACTGCGGCAGCACCTGGAAGCTGGCGACCGTGTACTCGCGACGGTTCACCTCGGTCGCGGCGAGCGGCAGCCGCTGGCCCGTGGCCGGGTCGTAGAGACCGAGCCGCACGCTGGCCTGGCCGATGTACGGATAGTTGGGAACGAACACGGTCCGGCTGTACGAAACGGTCTGACCCGGCTTCCACTGGCTCGTCGGCGTCGGCGGCAGGTGGTCGTCGGTCCACATCTGCTCCCCTTGCGGATCGACCATGTGGACGAAGACGTAGTCGTTCGTCGCGATGTGGGCGTCGGGGGCGACGTGGAACGTGTACGTGAGCGTCACCGGACTGCCGATGGGGACGCGCGCGCGACTCAACGTGAGCGACGGGGTGGCGACGGCCGGTTGGCGATCGGCTTTCCTGCTGCAGCCGGAGGCGGCCATCGCCAGGAGGGCGGCCGCGACGGTCAGCAGCCTGACCGGAATACGCATGCGGATTCGTACTGCCGCGAGAGGGACCCGGCAAATTCCGGGCGGCGGCATCGTACCGCAGGTGCTGGCGGTCCTGCAATATGAGTCTCCAGCTGGCAGCTGATTGTATGTTAGGCTTCGGCCGCAGGGAGCACACACGAGTGGAAGCATTGGGGATGGTCGAAACGCGGGGCCTCATCGGCTCCATCGAAGCCGCCGACGCGATGGTGAAGGCCGCCAACGTCGTGCTGGTCGGCAAAGAGTACATCGGCGCAGGCTACGTCACCGTGATGGTGCGGGGTGATGTCGGCGCCGTCAAGGCGGCGACCGACGCCGGCGCCGCCGCCGCGCGGCGCGTCGGCGAACTGATCTCCGTGCACGTGATTCCAAGACCCCACACCGAGGTCGAGAAGATCCTGCCGAAATCACCCAAGGACGCTGCGAGCCGCTGAAGAGGCCTCCGGGCCGTCGAATGGCATGGCGCGAACGAGCACAGCGAGTGAGCCACGCGAACGGAGCGAGCCGGCGAAGCGGCTCGCGAGAGAGCGTGTAGGGGAGTCCGCGGGGCAAAGCCCCTCGGAAAGAGAATGAGTGAACGCGATCGCGATCTCGGATCGATTGCCGAGGCGCGCGCGCTCGCCCGCCGCGCCAAGGCTGCCGCACCGATCCTCGCCGAGTTCACCCAGGAACAGATCGACGCGCTCGTCGACGCGATGGCCGCGGCGGTCACCCCGCAGGCCGAAGCGCTGGCGCGTCTCGCGTGCGAAGAAACCGGCTACGGCGTCGTGGCCGACAAGGTCCAGAAGAACCTCTTCGCCTCCGAGCGGGTCTATCAGTTCATCCGGCCGCACAAAACGGTCGGGGTCGTCGGGCGCGACGAAGACCGCAAGGTGATCGAAATCGCGGAACCCTTCGGCGTGGTCGCCGCGATCGTCCCCTCCACCAATCCAACGTCGACAGCGATCTACAAGATCCTCATCTCGCTGAAAGCGCGCTGCCCCATCGTCCTGAGCCCGCATCCGGCCGCGGTCCGCTGTATCACGCGCGTCGCCGAAATCATGAACGAGGCGGCGCGGCGCGCGGGCGCTCCCGAAGGGGCGATCAACTGGATGACGACGGTGACGCTGGAGGGCACGCAGGAGCTGATGAAGGCGCGCGAGGTGGCCGTGATCCTCGCGACGGGCGGGATGGGGCTCGTGCGCGCGGCGTACAGCGCCGGCAAACCCGCGTACGGCGTCGGGCCCGGCAATGCGCCGGCATTCGTCGAACGCACCGCCGACGTGCCCAAGGCCGTGCGCGACATCGTGACCGGCAAGACCTTCGACAACGGCGTGCTCTGTTCGTCGGAAAACTCCGTCGTCGTCGACGCGCCGATAGCCGAGGAGGTCAAGCGGGAATTCGTCCGGAACGGCGGCTACTTCCTGTCGCCTGCCGAGCAGGAGGCGGTCGCGAAGGTGCTCGTCAGCCCGCAGCGGCTGCCGAATCCGGCGCTGGTCGGCCGGCCCGCCACGTACATCGCGCAGCAGGCGGGCATCACGGCGCCGCCGGGCACGCGGGTGCTGCTCGCCGAACTCGCCGGCGTCGGCCGCGACTATCCCCTGTCGATCGAGAAGCTCTGCCCGGTCCTCTCCTTTTATATCGTGGCGGACTGGCGCGAAGGCTGCGAGCGCTGCAAGCAGATCCTCCGCTACGGGGGGATGGGGCACACGATGTCGATCCACTCGCGCAACGATCAAATCATCCTCGAGTTCGGGCTCAGGAAGCCGGCGTTCCGGATCGTCGTCAACACGCCGACGACGCATGGGTCCATCGGGCTGACGACCGGGCTCGACCCGGCGATGACGCTGGGCTGCGGCGGGTACGGCGGCAACATCACCTCCGACAACATCGAGCCGCGGCATCTGCTCAACATCAAGCGCCTGGCGTACGAGGTGCGGCCCGCGGTCACCCGGGCGGCGGCCCCCGCCGAGCCGCCGCCGGCAGGCGCCGGGCTCCCGAAAGTGCCAGCACGGCCGGCCGCACCGGCCGGCATCTCGGCTGATGCGCTGGCCCGCCGAATCGATCAGTTCCTGACCGCGCGCGGGTATGCGGCCCAGACCGCCACGGCAGAGCCGGCCCGGCTGTCCGGAGAGACGACGGCCGGGGAAAAAATGACCGGGCCGGTTCCGGCGGTCGAGAAGCCGGCCGACTTCGTGTGCGAGGAAGACGTCCGGCAGGCAGTGCGGCACGGGCGCAAGATTCTGCTCGGCGAGCACTCGATCGTCACCCCAGCGGCGCGCGATCTGGGCGAAGCGCACCACCTCTTCGTGCAGGCCTCCTGGCCGCGGTAGCCGCGGGACCAATTTTCACGGTATTTCCTTCCTGATGAGCCACTTGGCTCGACAGGGTTGACCCGCCGGGTAACCCCTGTGCTATGCTGGCGCCCCCAGCTGTTCCGGGTCGTCGCCTCGGCGGAATCGGATTCGGCGGCGGACCATCGTTCGGCCCCGCCGCTGTCATGAAACGGGAGCCCCCCGGCACTGGGGGGCGACCTCAACAGGGCATTCGGATTGCACGCGTCCGCGTCGCGCGTATGCCGAATGTCCTCGCGGGAGCGCCCAGCATGAGACTCCAGCCCACGAGGCTGTGGACCCCTTCCTTGTCGAGCCCCTGGCTGTCGAAGATGGCGGCCGCCGGCATTTGCGCAGGCCTGGTGGCCTGCGCGGGAAATTCCAAACCGCAGACGGCCCCGGCGGCACCGGCCGCGATCAAGCCGGCCACCCCGCCGGCCCAGGCCGCCCCGCCGGCCGACCCGATTACGATTCTGATCAATACGTCCCAGGCGCACTTCAAGGCTGGTGAGGCGGCGCTTCAGGCGGGCCATCTCGATCGCGCCCGCCTCGAGTTCGACCAGTCCGTCGAGGTGCTCCTCGAATCGCCCTACGGCGCCCGGTCGGACGCCCGGCTGCGCGAGCACTTCGACAGGCTCGTGGATCGGATCAACGCGTACGAGATGACGGCCCTCGCCCAGGGAGACGGGTTCACGGAGAAGAAGTACGAGGCGGCGACCATCGACGAGCTGCTCAGCCAGGCCACCACGTTCCCGGCGCCGCCGCCCGACACCGCCACGCAGGCGGCGGTCGCGGCTGACCTGCAGCGCGACGCGCACGATCTGCCGATCCCGCAGCAGTCGAAGGTCCTCTCGTACGTCGAGCTGTTCCAGACCAAGCTGCGCGGCTACATTCAGGACAGCCTCGATCGCGGCGCGAGTTACCTGCCGATGATTCAGAACGTGTTCCGCGCCGAGGGGCTCCCGCTGGATCTGGCCTACATCCCGATCATCGAAAGCTCGTTCAAGACCAACGCGCTGTCGAAGGCGAGCGCCAAGGGCCCCTGGCAGTTCATGAAGGCGACGGCGAAGGAGCAGGGGCTCGAGACGAACTGGTTCGTCGATGAGCGGTCCGATCCGGAGAAGGCGACGGAAGCGGCGGCCGACTACCTGAAGTCGTTGAACAAGATGTTCGACGGCAACTGGGACCTGGTGCTGGCGGCGTACAACGGCGGCCCCGGCCGCGTGCAGCGCGCGATGAAGCGCTCGGGCCTGACCGATTTCTGGGCGCTCGCCCGGACGGCGAAGTACCTGCCGCGCGAAACCCGCGAATACGTGCCGATGATTTACGCCGCGATGATCATCGCGCGCAATCCGATCGAGTACGGCTTCGAAGTCGCCGCCAGCGCGCCGCTCGCCTACGACACCGTGACCGTCCCCCGCGCCGTCGATCTGCGGCGCGTGGCCGAGTGGACGGGCACGACCGTCGACGAGATCCAGGCGCTCAATCCCGAGCTGCGCCGCTGGACGACGCCCGTGCGCCAAGCCCGGTACGACCTGAAGGTCCCCGACGGCACGGCCGACGAACTGCAGGCGCGGCTGGCGAACGCCTCCCCCACCGAATTCACGGCGCTCAAGTGGCATACGGTGCGCCGGGGGGAAACGCTGCTCTCGATTGCCCGCAAGCTGGGCGTGCGGCGCACGGATCTGGCGGGGGCCAACAACCTGTCGATTCACGCCCGGGTGCGCACCGGCCAGGAGCTGATCATCCCGCGGGCCCCGACGATTCTGGCGGCGCGCGCCGAACGGCCCGCGCCGGTCGCCGTCGCCTCGCGATCGCTGGCGTCGAGCGCCGACACGCCGGCCGCCGTCCACGCGCCAAACGTCCACGAGGTCTATCGCGTCAAGCGCGGCGACACGCTCTTCGGGATCGCGCAACTGTTCGACACCACGGTCGCGAAGATCAAGAGCTGGAATCGCCTGCATGGCGACGTGATCAACCCGGGCACCCGGTTGAAGATTCTGGCAGACCGCTCGCGCTGACGCGCGGCAGTTTCTGCGCGCCTGCCCCGGGGGCATCACGGCCGCCCCCCGCTTTTCGGCCACTTCTCCACATCGACCCGCCGGCCCCGTTGTTTGCAACGGGGTCGGCATGCTCGCCTGCGTCCGCAGCGCCGCCGTCTTCGGCATCGAGGCGTCCCCCGTCGACGTGGAGGTCGACGTCTCGTTCGGGCTGCCCGGCTTCACGATGGTGGGGCTGCCCGACGCGAGCGTCCGCGAGAGCCGCGACCGGATCCGCAGCGCGATTCGGAATTCCGGCTTCGAGTTCCCGCTGCATCGCATCACGGTGAACCTGGCGCCGGCCGACGTGCGCAAGGCGGGGTCGTCCTTCGATCTGCCGATTGCGCTCGGCCTGCTCGCCGCCTCGGGCGCCATCGCCCGCCGCGACATCGACGACGTGATGGTGCTCGGGGAATTGTCGCTCGACGGCGGCATTCAGACGGCCCGTGGCGTCCTGCCGATTGCCGCCGCCGCGCGCCGCCGCGGCTTCCGCGGCCTGCTGCTCCCGATCGCGAACAGCCGCGAAGCGGCCGTCGTCGACGGGCTGGACTTTTTTCCGGTGCGATCGCTGGCCGAAGCGGTGGGCGCGCTGAACGATCCGCGGCCGGTGCCGCTGCCGCGCGAAACCGTGCGCGAGGATCCCGAGGCGGGGGACGGCGATTTCGCCGAGGTCCACGGCCAGACGCTGTCGCGGCGGGCGCTCGAGATTGCCGCCGCCGGCGGCCACAACGTGCTGCTCGTCGGTCCGCCCGGCTCGGGCAAGACGATGATGGCGCGGCGCACCGCGGGAATCCTGCCGACGCTGACGTTCGACGAAGCGCTGGAGGTGACGTCGATCCACTCGGTCGCGGGGCTGTTGCCGTCGGGCACCGGCCTGCTGACGGCGCGGCCGTTCCGCGCGCCGCATCACACCGTGTCGGACGTGGCGCTCGTCGGGGGCGGCTCGTCGCCGCGCCCCGGAGAGATCACGCTGGCGCATCACGGCGTGTTGTTCCTGGACGAGATGCCGGAGTTCAGCCGGCACGCGCTCGAAGTGCTGCGCCAGCCGCTCGAAGACGGCGTCGTCCGGATCGCGCGCGCGCTCCGCACTGTCACGTTTCCGGCGCGGTTCATGTTGATTGCGGCGATGAATCCGTGCCCGTGCGGGTACCTGGGGGATCCGCGCCGCGCGTGCCGCTGCACGCCATCGCAGGTGGCGCGCTATGCGGGACGCGTCTCCGGACCACTGCGCGACCGCATGGATCTGGCGGTGGAGGTGGCGGCGCTCTCGGCGCGCGAGATGGGCGATCCGGCGCCGGGCGAGGGGTCGGCGTCGATTCGCGCGCGCGTGGTGGCGGCGCGCGCGCGGCAGCACGCCCGCGGCGGCGCGGTGAATGCGCGGCTCGGCGCGGGGGCGCTGCGGCGCCTGCTGAAGGCCGAGCCAGCCGCGCGGCGCCTGCTCGAATCCGCGGCCGAGCGCCTCGCGCTGACCGCGCGCGCGCACGACCGCGTGCTGCGCGTGGCCCGGACGGTCGCGGATCTCGAAGGGGCCGAGACGGTGGCGCGCGCCCACGTCGCCGAAGCGCTGCAGTTCAGGGGGGAGACGTGAGCGACCGCGCGGCCTGGCGATCGCAGGAGATCAGGAGATCAGGAGTGAATCACCGTTTACCCGCCATTTGGCACATGCGCGTGAGACGGAAGCCGATCGGCCAGCGCGGGGCGCTGCGCGATTCTTCGCTTCATTCGCCACCCTCTTCTCGACTGGCTGTAAGGACTCGTACAACTCCCGGATTCGCTCGTCGATGAGGTACGGGTCCTTAGGGAGCGTCCCTTCTGTTTGGGCTTCGTCCCGAAGCTTGTCTAAATAGGCACGCACGCCGTCGAACGTCATCAGTAGTCCACGACGATGATAACGGATAGGAGCCGGGCCGGTCGCCACCTCGCGCCGCGGCGTCGTCGTTGGTCAGCGTGACCATCGCACTCGCGCGCGGCGCGTAGACGCCATCAAGAGCCTACGCTCCCTGCGCCAGGCTGCCAGCGCCGGGGTCGCAACCGTGTGGTCGTCAGGGCGGAAGGATCTGTGTCGCGCCGTGAAGAACGTCCGCGGCTGCAGTTTGGAGGAGCTGCGCCAGCGGATTCTCGCCGAGTCGCAGGCGCCCTGCGGGACGACGCGCAGCTAGCCCGCGACGCGTAAGCGGGTCGTTCAGGGTTCCGCGTTCGGAGTCCCAGGTCGGTTTCTGCGTGCGCGTTCGGAGTCCTCGAACCACCCCCGAACCTTGAACCTCGAACCGAACCCCGAACCCTGAACCGGGCCCCCTGAACCTCTTCGACGCTACTTGTCCAACGACGCGAGCGTCGTCTTCGCGGTGGACGCCTCGTTGGCGGGCAGACCGATCGAGACAGCGCGTTCGAGTTCGCGCCGAGCGTGCGCGGCGTCGCCCGATTTCGCGTACGCGAGGCCGAGGTGCTGGTGATAGAGCGCGTTGGTTGGCGCCAGCGACACCGCGCGTTCGAGCGCCGCGATCGCGTGGACCGGCAGATCCTTGCGCAGATAGACCCAGCCGAGCGTGTCCTGCGCCTCCGGACGGTCGCGCAGCACGTCGGCCGCCACGGTGGCGAGCCGCAGCGCGGCGTCGAGCTGGCCGTCTTCCGCCTCCATCCACGCGAGGTTGTTGGCGGCGACGCCGGCCCGCGGGTCGATGGCGAGCACCTTCGTGAACGCCGTGCGCGCGGCGGCGCGATTCCCCTGCTGCTGGTGGATCATCCCGACCATCGTGGCCGGCCCGACCGCGTCGGGCGTGCGCGCCGCCAGCGTCTGGTATTCGCCCAGCGCACGATCGAGATCCCCCTGCCCCACATAGACGCCGGCCAGCAGTTCGTACGCGTCCAGCCGCGAGGGGGTCCGCTGGATGACGTCGTTGAGGCGCTGCACGGCGCTCTCCGGATGATGGTCCAGCAGGTCGAGCCGCGCGGCGAGGATCTCGGCGCCCGCATCGTGCGGGTCGGCGTGCAGCCACGCCTCGACGCGCGCGTGCGCCTTCGCGACGTCGTGCGCGGCCACGTCGGCCGTGACCGCGCCGGTGCGCGCCGTCCCGAGCGTGGGGGCGTGCGCCAGCGCCTCCTCGAACGCCTTGCGCGCGCCGTCGGCATCGCGGTCGGCCAGCGCCGTCCATCCCAGCTCCACGAGCATCGGCACGTTGTCGGGATCGGACGCGAGGCGCGTCGTCAGCTCGTGGCGCGCGCGATCGACGTCGCCGGAGGCGCGCAGCGTGCGGGCGAGCAGGACCGCGGCGTCGGCGCTGTCGGGATTCGCGCGCGCCGCGCTCTCGGCCGCGCTCACCGCGCCGTCGGTGTTGCCGCGCGCGAGCTGCAGGCGCGCGAGCTGCAACTGCGCGGCGCCGGCGTGCGGATTGATCGAGATGACCTGCCGGAACGCGGCCTCGGCCGCGTCGAACTCGTGCTGCGCGAGCGCCACGAGGCCGACGGTGTATTCCGCGGCTGCCGACCCGCGGTCCGCATCCGCCGCGGCCGCCGCCTGACGATGGGCCTCGGCGAGGTCGCCGTGATTGGCGAGCAGCAGCCGCGCCTTCAGGAGGTGCCCGTCGGCCTCGTGCGGCTTGCTCGCGATCAACGCGTCGGCGCGGTGCATCGCGTCGGCGTGCTGCCCCTGCGCGTCCTCGAGCCCCGCCATCCTGATCTGTGCCTGCCGCTTCGCGTGCGGGTCGGTGATCCCCTTCAACAGCGTCATCGCTTCCTGCCGCCGGCCCAGCCCGGTGTAGTAGTCGGCGAGCGCCAGCACGCCGTCGGGGGAGGTCGCGAGCGCCTTGAAGTGCGGCTCCGCGAGCGCCGCCCGGCCGGTGGCGAGATAGAAGAGCGCCATCGCGCGATGCGTGGTCGGATTCGACGGATCGAGCGCCAGCGCGGCGTTCAGCGTCCGTTCCACGTCGGCGGCTTCGCCGGCGGCCCATTGATAGTTGGCGAGCGCGAGCCGCGCGTCGACCGACTTCGGCGCGAGCGCGACGGCCTTCTCGAAGGAGGCGCGCGCCGCCTCGCGGCCGCCGCTGGCGAACTGGACGGATCCCAGCGCCGCGTACGCCGGCGCGGATCCCGGATCGATGGCGATCGCCTGCTGCATCTGCGCGAGCGCGCGCGTCGTGTCGTTGAGCCCGGCCAGCGCGTTGCCGAGCAGGATGTGCGCGGGCACGCTCGCCGGTTTCGCCTTCAGCGCCAGGTCCGCCCGCGTGCGCGCCTGGTCGAACTGGCCGGCCGCCAGCAGCAGCGTGCCGGCCTGGATCTGCGCGTCCACGTTCGAGGCGTCGAGGTCGGCGGCACGCGCGTACGCCGCATACGCCTTCGCGGGCTCCTTCGCCTGCATGTACGCCTTCGCCAGCTTGTACTGCGCGTCCGCGCGCGTGGGCTGCGCCTGGACGGCGTTGCGATATTCGATGATCGCCTCTTTCAGCTGGTGGCCGGCCATGTAGGCGTCACCGCTCGCGAGATACGGATCGGCAAGCGCGCGCGGGTCCCGGTGGCAGGCCGAGAGCGCCGTGCAGACGGCGGCGAGAACGACGAAAGCGCGGACGGTTCGAGTCATGGCAGATACGGGGCCAGGCGCGGCAGCAGCGCGCGGCTGAAACTGACGGCGGCTTCGTCGTGGCCGTCGCCGAGGGGGCTGATGACGCGGACGAGCGACCCGTTGCTCCGGTGCAGGCGGGCGGCGTCGATCATCAGCCAGAACCGGCTCGCATACTCGTTGGCGACGATCCGGCCGCGTCCCTCGTACCAGTAGAGGACGAGCATGCGGTCGAGCCCCTTCTGCACGACGTAGCGGTTGACGCTGACCGCTGCGCCGTGGTCCGGGAGCGTCTGCCGCGACGCGGCAATCGGCTCCCACCCGGCGCCGGGCAGACAGTTCTGCGGCGAGTGGATCGTGTCCCCCTGCCGCTGCGAGGCGTAGTACCCGATGTACAGGCTGACGGGCTGCCCCGAGGGGCCGAGATAACGTCGATTGACGTAATCGTCCACGCCCAGCACCTGCAGGCTCTCCTCGTCGAGCGGCACGTCGGCAACCGCGTGCCAGCCGTCGACCACCCGCGGGAACGTCCGGAGCGCCGCGCGTCCGGCCGGCGGATCGTCGGCCGATCCGCGGATCCCGCACAGGCCCGCCGCGGCGATGAGGGCCGACAGGATCACGGCGCGCGCAATCACGAGGCCTCCACGACCGCGCGGCGGCGGGCCGGCACGCGCCAGCGGCGCGCGAGCGCCTGCTGGACGACCAGGAGCAAGCCGAAGGCGGCCAGGAAGACCAGCCAGCCCGAGAACGCGTGGAAGAATCCCTCGGCCGCCTCCGGCCCGATCCAGTCGGCCGCCAGTCCCGTCCCGGCCACCCGCGCGGCGTTGGCGACGATCGCGATGGGGATCGTGGCGGCCGCGAGGAGCCCGCGCGCCCAGCGCCGCGGCTCGCGGAAGTAGCCGAGCACGATCGCGATCGTCAGCAGCGAGATCAGCGACCGGATGCCGCTGCACGCCTGCGCGACCTCGAGCGTCGTCGTCGGCAGCACGAGCACGTTGCCTTCGCGCAGCACTGGAATGCCGGCCGCGGCGATCGCGGCCTCACCCGCGCGCGAGGCGATCGACTGCAGCGGCAGCGTGAGGTGGTTGAAGAGGATGGCGGGCAGCGGCACCATCAGCAGGAGAAACAGGACGGGGAACGCGAGCAGGCGCAGGTGGCGCCAGCCGAACAGGAACAGAATGGCCCCCGCGAGCACGCCGATGAGCGACACGCGCGAAAGGAAGATCTCGGCGCCGAACAGACCCGCGAGAAACACGAGCAGGCTGCCGGCCACGACGACGAGCCCCGCCGTCGACGGCGCCGCCGGCGTCCGCGCGAGCGCGCGCCGCCGCTCCCACGCGAAGAACAGCGCCAGCGGCACGATGACGAAGCCGTGGGAATAGTTTTCGTCGCTCGCCCACTGGCGGACGAGCGACGACAGTACCGGGACGTACACGACCAGCAGCGTGACCGAGACCAGCACGCAGGCCACCGCCGATCGCCTGGTCATCGTTCAGCAGGCCTGACGCCGCCGGAACGCGAACAGGCCGAGCAGGCCCGTCGCCAGCAGCAGCATCGAGGCGGGCTCCGGCGTCGCGACGGGATCGGGCACGCCATTGGCGCTCAGCCGCAGCAGGAAACCGCGGTTCCCGAGGTTGTCGCGCAGCGCGAAGTACACCCGCGACACGCCGCTGTCGAACCCGAGGAACTGCAGCATGTCGCGCGAGTTCGAGTTTTCGTCGGCGAACACCGTCGCCGACCCGCCGCCGGCGAACGTCGCACTCCGCGTCAGCCCGCTGTTCCACGCGAAGCTCAGGCCGTCGGTGTTGTTCGAGGTGGTGAAGCCGGCCGGCACATAGTCCGGCTGCGGCGATGGATCCATCTCGTCGAACCCGTCCGACAGGGGATCGAGCACCTCGGCGCTCAACGTGGTCCACGGGTTGGCCGTGGGATCGTTGACGGCGAAGGACACGACGTAGTTGCGGTGCGCCGTGAGCCCGTCGATGAAGACGGTGCCGCTGCCGCCGGCGCTGACGTCGAACGACCCGAGATTCAGCAGGTACGTGTGCGTCACGAACGTGCTGCCGCTCGAGGGAGCGACGCCCGCCGACGTGTGCATGTTCACCGTGATCGGGTCGGCCCGGGCGGCTGCGGTTACCAGCAGCAGCGCCCCGCTGCATGCCAGAGCTACCTTCCACACTCTCATTCGCACCTCCGAAGTCTTGTCGGGCCAGTTCGACAGCGCAGGGTGCCTCTCCGGCTGGCGGCCGTTCAGGCTGCAATTGATTCGCCA
The DNA here is from genome assembly GCA_036278735.1 of Vicinamibacterales bacterium. GTDB lineage: Bacteria > Acidobacteriota > Vicinamibacteria > Vicinamibacterales > 2-12-FULL-66-21 > DASUKM01. Next base: position 131,361 of record DASUKM010000047.1, on the reverse strand, counting down.
GCCCGCCGAGGTCAGGGCACGTAACGCCGGACGAGGCTGGCGACCACCAGCAGGAGCGCGCCAGAGAGCAGCAGGAGCGCGGGTTCCGGCGCTCCCGCCGTCCGCGCCGGCATCGCCGCGCCGGCCGCGAGCACGCCGGTCTGGCTCGCCCAGGCGAGCACCAGTACGATTCCCAGACGCATCGTTACCTTCATTTCCCGATCCGGTTCCGCGGGTGAGTGGACCGTTGCCCATCACCCGGCCCTCTCGCAGGCTCCGCCGTCCCATGTGCAAGCGCTCGACCACTTGACCTCAACCGTACTCGTTTGGGGTGCGCGCGAGGCGTGTGTTAGAGTGCGGGGGATTTTCGCGCCATCCCCAGGAGGACCTCGGACGGCCCGCGCGGCGGGCCCATGCAGAGATGCCCGCTCGCCGGTACTCGTTCATCGTCGCGGATCGCCGCAGCGGCGTCGTCCGCCGGTTCACGATTTCGCTGTGGCCCGCCGTCGCCACGATCGTGAGCGTGCTCGCGCTGCCGATCCTGATCGGCCTGGGCGCGCGGTGGAGCGCGCGGGCGACGATCGCCGACCTCCGCACGAGCAACGACGCGCTGCTCGCCGAGAACGTCAACTATCACGAAGCCACGGGGCAGCTCGTCGACCAGATCGCCAGCCTCGAATCGGCGGTCAACGACATCGGCGCGCGCGCGGCTGTCGATCCCGCGGCGAGCCGGGCCATGGCGAAGCTCCCGGCCATCGTGAAATCGCGCGCGATGGGGGGCGCCCCGGCCGCGGCGGTCGGATCGCTGCTCAGCTCGGCGACCGGCCCGGGCACGGCCCTCGACGTCCTCAAGGATCTCCTCGGCGCGATCGGCAGCCGCCTCGACTCCGTCCGGGCCGGCGTGGAGAAGCGGCAGGCGCTCGCCGCCGCCACCCCGTCGATCTGGCCCGTCGCGGGCTGGCTCTCGTCCCCCTACGGCACCCGCGACGACCCGTTCACCGGCAGCCCCGACTTCCACCCCGGTCTCGACATCTCGGCCGAGTACGGCGAAGCCGTGCATGCGACGGCGGATGCCACCGTGGAAACGGCAGGGCCCAACGGCAGCTACGGCAACATGGTCGTCCTCGACCACGGCTTCGGCATCGTCACCCGCTACGGCCACCTCTCCCGCATTGCCGTCTCGCCGGGCCAGCACGTGTCGCGCGGCGAGGTGGTGGGCTATGTCGGCTCGACCGGCAGGTCCACCGGCCCTCATCTGCACTACGAGATCTGGATGAACGGGCGCTTGACGAATCCCATGCGGCTCCTCGCGAATCCGTGAGTCAGGGTTGAAGCCCTGCCCCACACCATTCCAACGTAACCGTGCGATGGCGGCGTCAAAGTCCCAGGTGACGAAGCGGGAGCGAGTGAGCGTGTCGGGGGGTCGGCGGGGCGAAGCCCCGCGGTGAAAGTTTGACCGTATCCTCCCCCTCCCGTACAATCGAGAGATACCCCTGACCCTGCGCGCCGGCGCGGCATCCGCCGTGCGGCGCGTGCCGGGCGGAAGTCCCTCGCATGAGCAGCAGCGTCGAAACCGTCCTGGCGAAAGTCTTCGGCTCGCAGAACGATCGCGAGCTGAAGCGTATCCGCCCGATCGTGGCCCGGATCAACAGCCTCGAACCGGACATGCGTCCGCTCAGCGACGAGGCGCTGGCGGCGAAGACGCCGGTCTTTCGCGAGCGCCTGAGCCAGGGCGAGACGCTCGACGACATCCTCCCCGAAGCCTTCGCCGTGGTGCGCGAGGCGGGGCGCCGCGTGCTGAACATGCGGCACTTCGACGTGCAGCTCATTGGCGGCATCGTGCTGCACACCGGCAAGATTGCCGAGATGAAGACGGGCGAAGGCAAGACGCTCGTCGCCACGCTGCCCGCCTACCTCAATGCGCTCGCCGGCAAAGGGGTCCACGTCGTCACCGTCAACGACTATCTCGCCCGCCGCGACTCGGAGTGGATGGGCCGCGTGTACCGCTTTCTCGGGATGACGGTGGGGGTGATTCAGCACGACCTCAACGATCTCGAGCGGCAGGTGGCCTACGGGGCGGACATCACCTACGGCACGAACAACGAGTTCGGCTTCGATTACCTGCGCGACAACATGAAGTTCGAGCTGGCGCATTACGTCCAGCGCGGCCATCAGTTCGCCATCGTCGACGAGGTCGACAGCATCCTCATCGACGAGGCGCGCACCCCGCTCATCATCTCCGGCCCGGCCGAGGAATCGACCGACCTCTATTACGAGGTCGACAAGATGGTCCCGAAGCTGAAGCCCGGCGCCGTCACGCAGGGAGACGTCAAGCAGGAGGAGCGCGACGCGCTCGAGTTGAGCGGCGACTACATCAAGGACGAGAAGCACAAGACGGTGTCGTTGACCGAGAGCGGCATGGCGAAGGCGGAAACGCTGCTGGCCCACCGCCTCGCGCCCGACAGCCAGGGGCTGTACGACCCGGTCAACATGCCGCTGCTCCACCACGTCAACCAGGCGCTGCGGGCCCACACGCTGTTCCACGACGACGTGGAATACATGGTCAAGGACGGCCAGGTCGTCATCGTCGACGAGTTCACCGGCCGGCTGATGCCCGGCCGCCGCTGGAGCGACGGGCTGCACCAGGCCGTCGAGGCCAAGGAGCACAACACCAACCATCCCGAGGTGAAGATCGAGCGCGAGAACCAGACGCTCGCCACCGTCACGTTCCAGAACTACTTCCGCAAGTACACCAAGCTGTCCGGCATGACGGGCACGGCGGACACCGAAGCCGAAGAGTTCGCGAAGATCTACAACCTCGACGTGATGGTGATTCCGACGAACCGGCCGCTGAAGCGCATCGAGGAGCCGGACTCGGTGTACCGGACGGAGAAGGAAAAGTACGACGCGATCGTCAACGACATCGTCGAGAAGCAGCAGGCCGGGCGGCCTACGCTGGTCGGCACCGTCTCGATCGAAAAGTCGGAGCGCCTGTCGAAGCTGCTGAAGCTGCGCGGCGTGAAGCACGTCGTCCTGAACGCCAAATACCACGCGCAGGAAGCGGAAATCGTCGCCCAGGCGGGGCGCAAGGCGACCGTCACGATCGCCACGAACATGGCGGGCCGCGGCACCGACATCCTGCTCGGCGGCAACGCCGAGTTCATGGCGCGCCAGCAGGCGCTCGCGCAGGAGATCGCCGAGAAGCTGCCGAAAGGCCAGGAGAAGTTCGTCGACGATGCGGACTTCGTCTACTTCTACCACATCGACAACTTCTACCGGGTCCCGCGCGCCGAGTACGAGCGCATCCTCGAGAGCTACCGCAAGCAGACCGACGCCGAACACGACGAGGTGATCGGCACCGGCGGGCTGCACATCATCGGCAGCGAGCGCCACGAGGCGCGCCGCATCGACAACCAGTTGCGCGGCCGCGCCGGCCGTCAGGGGGACCCCGGTTCGTCGCGGTTCTACCTCTCGCTCGAAGACGATCTGATGCGGATCTTCGGGTCCGACCGGATCTCGGGCCTGATGCAGCGCCTCGGCATGGAAGAAGGGGTCCCCATCGAGCACCGGATGGTCACCCGCGCGATCGAGCGCGCGCAGAAGCAGGTCGAAGCGCAGAACTTCGCCGTCCGCAAGCACCTCCTCGAATACGACGACGTGATGAACAAGCAGCGCGAGAGCGTCTACGCGCTGCGCCGCGAGATCCTCGAAGCGAAGATCCACGTCACCGAGGACGAGGAGGTCGACACCCGCGGCTACCTGATGACGCTCGCGGAGGAACTCGCCGAGACGACCGTCGATACCTACGTCGACAAGGAGACCGACCCGGAGGACTGGGACCTCGACGCGCTCAAGAAGGCGGCCGCCGAAGTCTTCGGCCTCGATCAGGCCGAGCAGGACGCGATCGATCTCGACGAGAAGGACGGCGACGAGATGATCGACGCGGTCTGGAGCGTCGCCCTTCAGAAGTACGAGAAGAAGGAAGCGCTGGTGGATCCGGAGATCCTGCACCGCGTCGAGCGCGACATCATGCTGCAGATCGTCGACGCGCAGTGGAAGGATCACCTCTACAGCCTCGACCACCTGAAGGAAGGGATCGGCCTGCGCGGCTACGGGCAGCGCGACCCGCTCGTCGAATACAAGAAGGAGAGCTTCGATCTCTTCAGCGCGATGAAGGACCGGATCGAAGAAGAGATCGTGCGGTACCTGTGGCGCCTCACGCCGGTCGTCCAGAGCGACGAAGGGCCGGCCGGCGCGGTCGTCCGCCGGCCGGCGCCGCGGCGTCCGGCGCCGGTCGCGACCGCGGCGCAGCCGGCCGCCGCCTCCCCGTTCGGCGCCATCCGGCGCGGCGCGGCCGCCGGGACGGCGGTCGCCGAACCGCCGAAGCCCGCCCGCACCGGCGGCGACGACGTCGTCAAGACCGTGCGGCGCGAGGAGCCGAAGGTCGGGCGCAACGATCCGTGCCCGTGCGGCAGCGGCAAGAAGTACAAGAAGTGCCATGGCGCGTGAATTCGGGGGATCAATGGACACGCGAACGGAAGTCTTGACCACCGAGCAGATTTCGGTCGGCCTGACGACGGCCCTCACCTTCGACGACGTGCTGCTGGTGCCGCGGCATTCGACGGTGCTGCCCAGCCAGGTCGACGTCGGCTCCGCGTTCACGCGCCACATCCGGCTGAACGTGCCGCTCGCCAGCGCGGCGATGGACACCGTCACCGAATCCCGGCTCGCCATCGCGATGGCCCAGCAGGGAGGCATCGGGGTCGTTCACAAGAACCTGACGGTCGAGGAGCAGGCCTCCGAGGTCGATCGCGTCAAGCGATCCGAGAGCGGCATGATCGTCAACCCGATCACGCTCTCCCCCACCAACCGGATCCACGAAGCGCTCGAGCTGATGCGGAAATACCGCATCTCGGGGGTGCCGATTACGCAGGACGGGAGCAAGGAAGGGCGCCTCGTCGGCATCCTGACGAACCGCGACCTGCGGTTCGAGACGAATCTCGACCGGCCGATCGCCGACATCATGACGCGCGACCCGCTGTTCACGGTGCCGGTCGGCACCACCCTCGAGCAGGCGCGCGAGTTCCTGCACCGCCACAAGGTCGAGAAGCTGCTGGTGGTCGACGACCGGTTCATGCTGAAGGGGCTCATCACCGTCAAGGACATCCAGAAGGCCATCAAGTACCCGAATGCGTGCAAGGATGCGCTCGGGCGGCTGCGCGTGGGGGCCGCCGTCGGCGTGGGGCGCGACGCGATGCCGCGCGCCGAAGCCCTCGTGGGCGCCAACGTCGACGTGCTCGTCGTCGATACGGCGCACGGCCACTCGCAGGGGGTGCTCGACATGGTCCGGCGCATGCGCCGGCAGTTCCCGAACGTGGACCTGATCGCGGGCAACATCGCGACCGCGGAAGCAGCCGACGCGCTCATCGACCTCGGCGTCGACGCCGTGAAGGTCGGGATCGGCGCGGGGTCGATCTGCACGACGCGCGTCGTCGCGGGGATCGGCGTCCCGATGATCACCGCCGTGGCCGACTGCGCGCGCGTCGCGGCGCGCCATGGCGTCCCGGTGATCGCCGACGGTGGGATCCGCTACTCAGGGGACATCACGAAGGCGATGGCCGTGGGGGCCAGCGCCGTGATGATCGGCAGCCTGTTCGCCGGCACCGACGAGAGCCCGGGCGAGATGATTCTGTACCAGGGCCGCAGCTTCAAGGAGTACCGCGGCATGGGCTCGCTCGGCGCGATGCGCCGCGGCAGCCGCGACAGGTATTTCCAGGACGAGTTCGACCTCGACGCCAACCCCGAAGCCGCCGAGAAGCTGGTGCCGGAAGGCATCGAGGGGCGCGTGGCGCACAAGGGCAGCGTGGCCGCGATGATCCATCAGCTCGTCGGCGGCCTGCGCGCGGGCATGGGGTATACCGGGGCCGCCGATATCCCGGCGCTGCAGCGCGAGGCGCGGCTCGTGCGCGTCAGCCCCGCGGGGCTGCGCGAGGGGCACGTGCACGACGTCATCATCACGAAGGAGGCGCCGAACTATCGGGTGGAGTGAAGGCGGGCTGGCGCGTCCGGATGCGCCGCTGCTCGTCCCCCACTTCTTCGAGCGTCACTTCCAGCGCATCGTCCGGCCGGCCGCGCCATCGCTCGGCCCATTCGATCGCCACGACGCCGTCGCCGCAGACGAGGTCTTCGAGGCCGAGATCGTCGACTTCGGCCGGCTCGAGCCGATAGAGGTCGACGTGATACAGCGTCGTCTCCCCGCGGTACTCCTGGACGAGGGTGAACGTCGGGCTCGACACTTCCTCCGGATTCGCCCCCAGCCCCGCGGCCATGCCCCGCACGAAGGCCGTTTTCCCGGCCCCGAGATCCCCGTACAGCAGCACGACGTCCCCGGGGCGCAAGCGCCGGCCCAGCCGCGCCCCCGCCGCTGACGTCTCCTCCTCGGACCCGGTCACGATCTCGGTATCGGTCATCGATGCCAGTGGCCAGTTGCCAGGTGATAACGCCAGACTCCTAACCCCTGTCTTCTCTCTTTATCTTTCTTCTCGCGGTCAGCTCCAGAATCGCATCGCCGAGGTGCGCGGCGATGTCCGTCGGCAGCAGGGCCACCTCTCCTTCGTCGGCCTCCGCCAGATCCCCTGCCGTGCCGTGCAGGTAGACCGCGAGCTTGCACGCCGCTTCGGCGTCGAGGAGCTGGGCGAACCAGGCGGCAATCATGCCGGTGAGCAGATCGCCGGTGCCGCCGGTCGCCATGCCGGCATTGCCGGTGACGTTGACGAACGCCCGCCCCTCGGGGCCGGCGATCACCGTGCGGTGCCCTTTCAGCACGGTGTGCACGCGGTGCGCGGTCGCGAACTCGCGCGCGTGCGCCACGCGGTCCGACTGCACCTGCTCGATCGGCACCCCCAGCAGGCGCGCAATCTCGCCCGGATGCGGCGTGACGATGACGTCGACGCCGTCGCGCCCCACGAGCCGATCGGCCTCGCCGGCGAAGGCGTTCAACGCGTCCGCGTCGAGCACGAGCGGCACGCCGGCGCGTTCGACGATCGCCTGCACGAAGGCGACGGTGGAGGGATCGCGGCCGAGGCCGGGGCCGATCGCGATCACGTCCGTCTGGATGTCGAGCGCGCGCTCGACGGCGCCGAAATCGACCCCGCCGCTCGCGGTTTCCTCGAGCGGCTCCGTCATGTACTCGGGCATCATCGAGGCGACGACCGGCACGCACGATCGCGGCGTCGCGATCGTGACGAGCCCGGCGCCCGACTTCAGCGCGCCCAGCGCGGCCAGGTGCGCCGCGCCGGTCCTGCCCAGCGACCCGGCGATCACCAGGATCCGCCCGAAGTCTCCCTTGTGCGACTCGGCCGCGCGCGCCGGCACGATCTCGCGCATCCGCTCGCGCGTGAGCAGCTCGAGCCAGGGGCCGTCCACTTCGTCGATGACCGCCTGCGGGATCCCGATGTCCGCGATCACGAGGTCGCCGGCGTAGGCGTCGGCCGGCGGGAGCACGAGCGGGATCTTCGGCGACGCGAGCGTCACCGTCATCGAGGCTTCGATGGCGTCTCCCGTCACCTCGTGGGTGTCGGCCGAGAGCCCGGTGGGCAGATCGATCGCCACGATCGGCGCCCCGAGGCCGTTGACGTCGGCGACGACGGTCTCGAGCAGGCCGCTGAGCGCGCCGTGGAAGCCGGTCCCGAGGATCGCATCGACGATCAGGGCGCACTCCGACAGTTCGCTGAAGTGCAGCTCCCATTCCTGCGCGCTCGCGATCTCGACGACGGTGATGCCGAGGTGGCCGAGAATCTCGAGGTTGGCGCGCGCGTCGCCGCGGACCTCGGCGACGCTCCCGAGCAGGAACACGATCGACTCGATGCCGCGCTGCGCGAGCGTCCGCGCGACGACGAAGCCGTCGCCGCCGTTGTTGCCGCGCCCGCACAGGATGCCGACGCGCCCGGCGGCGAGATCGTCGTACGCCGCTTCCATCGCCGCCACCGCCTGGCGTCCGGCGTTCTCCATCAGGACGATCGACGGGATCCCGATCTCCTCGGTGGTCTGTCGATCGGCCTCCCGCATCTGCTGGCTGTTCAGTACGCGCACGTCGTGGTTCCGGGTTCAGGGTTTCGGGTGCCGGGTCGGGTTCAGGGTTCAGGGTCCCGCGCCCCGCGCCCCGCGCCCCGCGCCCGAGCCAACAATATTCGCTATGTTAGACTTCCTGCAAATGCGCGGAGCAGTCTACGTCAACGGGCGGATCACGCCTGCCGGGCAGGCGGTGGTGCCTGTCTACGATCACGGGTTCGTCTACGGCGAGGGGGTGTACGAGACGCTGCGGACTTATCGCCGCGTGCCGTTCCTCTACGATCGCCACGTGCGCCGGCTGCGCGCGTCGGCCGACCGGCTCGCGCTGCCCGTGCCGCTCGGCGACGAGGACCTTCTCGACCGCGTCCACGCGACGATGGCCGCCGCCGCGGAGCAGAGCCCGGCGGCCTCCCGCGGCGATGCCTACATCCGGATCCTGCTCACGCGCGGCATCGGCGAGCTGACGTACGACCCGGCGTCCACGCCGACGCCGTCGCTGGTCATCATCGTCAAGCCGTTCGAGGAGCAGCCGGCGCGCATCTTCGAACAGGGCATCGTCGTGTCGCTCGTCGACGTCCTGCGCAATCACCCGGGGTCGGTCAATCCCGCCATCAAGTCCAACAACCTGCTGAACAACGCGCTCGCGATGCAGGCCGCCTACCGGCACGGCGCCGAAGAAGGACTGATGTGCAACTACCGCGGCGAGCTGACGGAGTGCTCGCAGGCGAATTTCTTCCTGGTGCGCGACGGCGCCGCGCTCACCCCGCCGTCGAGCGCGGGGCTGCTCGAAGGGATCACGCGGCAATTCCTGTTCGAGGTGGGCCAGGCGATCGGGATCGACGTCCGCGAGGCGGTGCTGGTTCCCGCGGATCTCGACACCGCCGACGAGGCGTTCATCACCAGCACGACGCGCGAACTGAACCCCGTCGTGCGCGTCGACGCCCGCACGATCGGCACCGGCCGGCCCGGTCCCCTCACGGCGCGCCTGCTCGAGGGCTACCGGCGCAGGGCGCAGGCGCTGACGAGCGCCCTGGCAGCCAGTCAGCCCTGACGGGTGGCTGGCACCTTTGGCATCCGCCTTGCGGCAATCGCCGCACCAAAGGTGCCAGGCACCCCATCGGCTGCCCCGGCCTCCACGTACTCCTCGATCGGCGGGCACGCGCAGATCAGATGGCGATCGCCATAGGGGTTGTCGATGCGCGCCACCGCGGGCCAGACCTTGTTCGCCCGCACGAACGGTAACGGATACGCGGCCTGCGAACGCGAGTAGGAGTGCGGCCACTCGTCGGCCGACACCTCCTCGGCGGTGTGCGGCGCGTTCTTCAGCACGTTGTTCGCCGGGTCGACGCGGCCGTCGACCACCGCCTGAATTTCCTTCCGGATCGCGATCAGCGCCTCGGCGAAGCGGTCCAGTTCCGCCCGATCCTCGCTCTCGGTCGGCTCGATCATCATGGTTCCCGGGACCGGGAACGAGACCGTCGGGGCGTGGAAGCCGTAGTCCATCAGGCGCTTGGCGACGTCCTGCTCGTCGACTGTCGGGCCGCTCCCGTGTTTGAACGGGCGCAGATCGAAAATCATCTCGTGCGCGACGCGGCCGTTGTGGTTCGCATACAACACCTCGTAGTGCGACTCGAGCCGCGCCTTCAGGTAATTGGCGTTGAGGATGGCGTAGCGCGTCGCGTCCGTCATGCCGGGCGCGCCGAGCATCCGGATGTACCCGTACGAGATCAGCAGGATGCTCGCGCTGCCCCACGGCGCGCCCGCGATCGCCGGAATCCCCTTCGCGCCGCCGACCGCCACGACCGGATGGCCCGGCAAGTACGGCGCCAGGTGCGCCGCGACCGCGATGGGCCCCATGCCGGGGCCTCCGCCGCCGTGCGGGATCGCAAACGTCTTGTGCAGGTTCAGGTGGCACACGTCGGCCCCAATCGCCGCCGGGCTCGTCAGGCCGACCTGCGCGTTCATGTTCGCGCCGTCCATGTACACCTGGCCGCCGTGCTCGTGGACGACCGCGCAGACGTCCTTGATTCGCTCCTCGAAGACGCCGTACGTCGAGGGATACGTCACCATCAGGGCCGCGAGCCGATCGTGATGCTCCTGCGCCTTCGCGCGCAGGTCGTCGAGCACGATGTAGCCATGCGCGTCGCACGCGACCACGACCACCCGCATGCCGGCCATGGTCGCGCTCGCCGGGTTGGTGCCGTGCGCCGAAGCCGGAATGAGCACGACGTCGCGCTGCGCGTCGCCGCGATCGTGGTGATACGCCCGGATCGTCATCAGCCCGGCGAACTCCCCCTGCGCGCCGGAGTTCGGCTGCAGCGAGACCGCCGCGAGCCCGGTAATCGCGCACAGCGCCGCTTCGAGCTCGCGGAACACCTGCGTGTAGCCTTCCGCCTGATCGCGCGGCGCGAAGGGATGCATCCGCGCGAACGCCGGCCAGCTCACCGGCATCATCTCGGTCGCCGCGTTCAGCTTCATCGTGCAGGAGCCGAGCGGGATCATGGACGTGTCGAGCCCGACGTCCTTCCGCTCCAGCGCCTTCACGTACCGCATCATCTGCGTCTCCGAATGATGCGTGTTGAAGACGGGATGCGTCAGATACGGGCTGGTCCGCGCCAGCGCCCCGAACGATGCGGCCTGACGGTTCGCGGCCCCCTTCGACTGACCCGGGCCCCGCTTCCCCGCCGCGTCGAACACCTCGACGATGACGGCGGCGTCTTCTGGTGTGGTCGTCTCGTCGAGCGAGATCCCGATCGCGCCGTCCGGGAAATATCTGAAGTTGACGCCGGCGGCCTCCGCCGCGCGCCGAACCGGCGCCGCGTCGGCTCCCGTGATCCGCAGCGTATCGAAATAGGTCCCGTTGGTCTGGACGATACCGCGCGCCGCCAGGTCCGTCTCGAGCGCGTGCGTGAGACCGTGCACCCGTTCGGCGATCGCCCGCAGGCCCGCGGGGCCGTGATAGACCGCATACATCGCGGCGATGTTGGCGAGGAGCGCCTGCGCGGTGCAGATGTTCGACGTCGCCTTCTCGCGGCGGATGTGCTGCTCGCGCGTCTGCAGCGCCATCCGGTTGGCGCGCCGGCCGTGCGCGTCGATCGACACCCCGATGATGCGTCCCGGCGCCTGGCGCACGAACGCGTCGCGCGTGGCGAAGAAGCCGGCATGCGGTCCGCCGTACCCGAGCGGGACGCCGAACCGCTGCGAGTTGCCGACCACCGCGTCGGCTCCCATCTCGCCGGGGGCCGCCAGCAGCGTGAGCGCCAGCAGGTCGGTCGCCACCGCCACCATAACCCCGGCGGCGTGCGCCCGCTCGACGATCGGCCGCAGGTCCTCCACCGCGCCGTGGTCGTCGGGGTACTGCAGGAGCAGCCCGAACGCCCCGTCCATGTCGAACGACGACGACGGGTCGACGAGCTGCAGACGGATGTCGAGCGGCGCCGCCCGGCCGCGGAGCACGTCGATCGTCTGCGGGAACGTGCGCGACGACACCAGGAACACGCTCTCCCGCCCCGCCGGCGCCTTCTTCGGCTGCAGCCGGTGGAACATCGTCATCGCCTCGGCCGCGGCGGTGCTCTCGTCGAGCAGCGAGGCGGTCGCCACCGGCATCCCCGTCAAATCCTCCACCATCGTCTGGAAGTTGAGGAGCGACTCGAGGCGCCCTTGCGCGATCTCCGCCTGATAGGGGGTATAGGGCGTGTACCAGCCGGGATTCTCGAACACGTTGCGCAGGATCACCGACGGCGTGACGCAGTCGTAGTACCCCATGCCGATGTACGACCGGCCCACGCGGTTGCGCGCCGCGATGCCGGCGAGACGCCGCAGGTACTCCGCCTCGGATTCGGGCGGCGGCAGCGCGAGCGGGTGCGCCAGCCGGATGGCGGACGGAATCGTCTGATCGATCAGCGCATCGAGCGAGGGGACGCCGATCGCGCGCAGCATCTCGTCGCGCGCGCTCCGGTCCGGACCGATGTGCCGGGACTGAAAGCTGCCAGGGCTATCCGGGGTCATGGGTGCGAGTCGTGATCCGTTCGTCCGCGCGGCGCGCGGCTATTTGGCCAGTTCGGTGTATTGCTCGGCATCGAGCAGATCGCCGGCGTCGGCGGCGTTGGCCATCTTCAACGCAATCATCCACGCCTGGTGGGGATCCGTGTTGACCGTCTCCGGCTTCTGCGCCAGCGCGGCGTTGACCTCCGTCACTTCGCCGCCGACCGGACAGTACAGCTCCGACACGGCCTTGACGGATTCGATCGTGCCGAAGACATCGCCCTTCTCGAAGCGGCGGCCGACTTCGGGCAGCTCGAGGTACACGATGTCGCCGAGCTGCTTCTGCGCGTAATCGGTAATCCCGACGCGCGCGCTGCCGCCGTCGAGCCGGACCCATTCGTGGTCTTTCGTGTACTTCGCGTCGGTCGGATACATGACTGCTCCCAGCGGCACGTGCTAGCGTGCGCGCTTGTAAAACGGCATCGGCACCACGGCCGCCTTCGCCCGGCGCCCGCGGATCTCCACCTCGAATTCGGTCCCGGCCGCGCGCCCCGCGGGCAGATACGCCATGCCGATGGCCTTCTTCAAGTAAGGCGTCTGCGTGCCGCTCGTCACGACGCCGGCCTTCCTGCCATCGAGGTACACGTCGTAGCCGTGGCGGCCGATGGCGCGGTCGAGCATCTCGAAGCCGACGAGGGTGCGCGCCGCGCCGTGCTGCTTCTGCTGCCGCAGGACGTCGGCGCCGATGAACTCGTCCTTCTTCCAGCCGACGATCCAGCCGAGATCCGCCTCGATCACGGTCGTCGACTCGTCCATGTCGTTGCCGTACAGGCGCATGCCCGCTTCGAGGCGCAGCGTGTCCCGCGCCCCGAGCCCGGCGGGAACGACTCCGGCGGAGCGCCCCGCCTGAAGGATGGCATCCCACACGCGTTCGGCGGAGGCGGGAGGGACGAACACCTCGAAGCCGTCCTCGCCCGTGTAGCCGGTCCGCGAAATGGTGCACTTGACGTTGGCGACCTCGCCGGTGGCGAACCAGTAGTACTTGATCGACGCGAGGTCGACCCCCGTCAGCGTCTGCAGGACGTCGCGGGCGGCCGGCCCCTGGAGCGCGAGCAGCGCGTAGCGCGAACTCGTGTTCACCGCCGCGGCATCGCCGGCGCTCTGCACGTGCTCGGCGATCCACTTGAAATCCTTGACGATGTTCGACGCGTTGACGACCAGGAGGAAGTGATCGTCGGCCAACCGATACGTCAACACATCGTCGACGAAGGTGCCCTGAGGGGTGGTGAGGGCGGAATACTGCACCTGGCCGATCGAGAGGCGCGAGGCGTCGTTGCTCGTGATGCGCTGAACCGCCGCGAGCGCGTCGGTGCCGGCAATCTCGATTTCGCCCATGTGGCTGACGTCGAAGAGGCCGGCGCGAGTCCGGACGGCCATGTGCTCGGCGGCGAGCCCGCTGTACTCGACGGGCATGTCCCAGCCGCCGAACTCGACCATGCGGGCGCCGAGCGCCCGATGCCGGGCGTGGAGCGGAGTCTTTTTGAGCGTGCCGGACGCGGGCTGTGTCATCGGCCGGAGCGGGCGTTCCTGGATCGGTTTGTGAGTGCGGAGCAGGCCGGCCTTGTGCGGCGCACGGGCAGGCGCAGAACCAACAAACGGTACTATGCCGCTCACCAGCCGGTCAAGGCGCCGAGGTCATCGGAGGGCGGAGGGCGGGGGGCGGAGGACGGAAGGCGGAGGGCGGAAGGCGGAAGGCGGAGGACGGAGGACGGAGGGCGGGGGGCGGAGGACGGGGGCGGGGGGCGGAGGACGGGGGCGGAGGACGGAGGACGGAAGGCGGAGGACGGAAGGCGGAGGACGGAAGGCGGAGGACGGAAGGCGGAAGGCGGAGGGCGGGGGGCGGGACGGAGCGACTAACGCCGGGTCAACGTCACGGTCGCGGTCGCGTTTCCCGTGTCGATCGTCACCACGGCAGGGGCGACGCGCACCTCCTGTCGGCCGCACACCAACGCCGTGGCCCACGAGCCCGCCTCGGGCACACGGACGCTGAACAACCCGGGGGACACCTGGCGCCCGCGCACAATCTGCAGGCCCGCGCGGCCGAGGGGTCCCGTGAAGACAAGGGTGCAGCCATCGGCGCCGTCGAGGACGGCCGTAACGTCGATCCCGCCGCCGAGCTCGATGGTGCCCGCATCGAACAGCGGCGGAAGCACGTTCGGGAGCGGCACGCGCCGGACCGGCCAGTCGCCGCCTCCGACCAGCAGATCGCCGCCGCCATCGACCGGCAGCGCGACGGAGAACGTGCCGTCGGGCCCCGTCTCCACGCTGCCGCCGCGAAGGCGAGTGGGATCCTCGCTCCGTTCGAACGCGCCGAGGTCCGGCATCACCGTTACCGGCACCCCCGCCTGCGGCTCACCCTCGCGCACCACGCGTCCGCGCGCCGTCGCGCGGGGCGCAAACCTCAGCTCCGCGCCTTCCGCGGGGGCGGTCACGATCAGCAGCGCGCGCCCGGCCTGCGGATCGAGTCCGACGAGTTCGTATGTTCCGTCCGCCAGGCCGGTGAACTCGATCGCGCCATCCTCGCCGCTCGTCTTCTCGGCTTCGAGCACGCGTCTCGGTGGTCTATGCGGGTCCGCGGATCTGAACGGCTCGTCGAGCAGCCGGAACAGCGACAACTGGACGCCTGCGATCGGCTGCCGCTGCGGGTCGCGCGCGCTGCCGCGGATCGCAAGCGCGGCGGCGAGCGGCGCCTCCACCGGCAGTTGGGGTGGGCCGGCGGACAGATCGTCGAGCGGCAGGCGAACCGGAGCGAACCGGCCGGCACGCACTTCGATCCACCCCGATGCGACGTTCTGACCCGCCGCGACCCACACAGCCGTGTTCAAGGGGACACACTCGACGGACGCAACGGCGACCGCCCGCAAGCGGATCGTCTGGGGCCGCCGCGCAGGCACGTCGAGCCTCAACGCCTTGCACGCGACCGGCGCCGGCTCCGCCGCGCCCAGCGACCGCAGCACGACCATCCGCCCCCACGCGGCCCGTCGCACCGCGGATGCCTCTCGACCGGGCAGGACCACCGCGTACCGCAGCCCGGCACCTCGGGTCAGGACGACCACTCCGGACGCCCCGGCCTCCACGCCGAGACACTCCCACGCGCCCGAGGCCCGCCACCGGCAGCTCGGCCATCCGTCAGAGGCTGAAGACGCGCCGACCCAATCGATCGCTGCGCCCGGTTCGATCGGCACATGCCCCGCGATCGTTCGTCGCCAGACCAGCCGCAACGTGCGGGACGCCGACTTCGCCGGCCAGACGAACGGACCGTCGAGCAAGTACCGCCCGTCCGGGGCCACCGCCAGGATGACGGTCAGATGACCAGGGGCCAACCTCACGATGACACGACCTCCGCGATCGGTGGCCGCGCGCACCGGCACATCGACGGGCGCCCCATCCGGCCAGGCGATGGCACGGACCGCCACGACGGGCTGCGGGACTGGTCCGAACGTCACCGGGACCGCCAGCGCCGCGGCGGCGACCGCCCGCGCCACACTCAACGCGATGACGAACGCCGTGGCCCTTACCGCGATCCGCATTTCGGTGGTCCGCTTCATGCATGCCGATCGAATTCGGCCAGCAGACGCTCCACGACGGCGCCGTCCAGGCTCCCCGTCTGCACCGCATGCGATCGGCCGTCCCGCAGGAAGACGAACCTGTCGCAGACGCCGGCGAGGTCGTGAAGCCGGTGCGAGGAAATGACCCCGCCGACTCCTTCGCCCTTCAGCACGGCCAACCGATCCGTGAGCCAGCGGCTCGCGGCCGGATCGAGCCCTTCCCACGGCTCGTCGAGCAGCAACAGATCCGCTCCCGGACGCCCGAGCACTGACCGTAACCCGAGCGCCTGACGACTGCCGCGCGACAGCCGCCCGATTCGGCGGCGCTCGACCTCCTCGACCCCGAACAGCGATGCCCATGCGGCCGCTCTGACCCTGGCGGGCAACGTGGACTCTCCTGCGAAATAGCGGACATCGAACGCGGGCGGCGCAGCTCCCTCACACTCCACGGTGCCGCTGTCGGGCCTCACCAACCCCGCCGCAATCCTCATCGTCGTGGTCTTGCCGGCGCCGTTGCGGCCGACGAGTCCGACGAGCTCGCCCGGGCGCGCGCGCAGCCACACCTGGTTGAGCACCGTATGCCGGCCGAAGCGCTTCGTGACCGCCGAGAGTGCCAGCGTCATCAGCTCGACTCGTCGACCAGCAGCACGTCGCACACGGCCAGGCTCCTGACGGCCGCCCAGCCGGCCAGCACCGTGGCGAAGGCGGCGATGGCGACGGCGATCCGGGCAATATGGCCCGGGCCGCCGAGCAGCAGAAACGGACAGAGCCACACCATGGCGGCCTGCTCCAGCACGCCGCCGACCCCGGGACTCGGGCCCGCCAGCACGAATGCGAGCGCCTGTTCGCGGCGCATGAGGAGCAGCATCAGGATCGACACCCACAGCACCCCCGCAAACCCGCGCGGCACTCGCGTCCCCGCGCTCCATGCGACAACGGAGACCATGACGAGACCGAGCATGCGCCACCCGAACAGTCCGGAGAGCGCGGCCTGGCCGCCAAGCGCGATCGCGACGCTGCACACGACCACCCACGAGACGACGCCCGGCGCGATGGAGACGACCCAATGGGCAGCGAGAACCCGCGTGCGCGAATGGCCCCGAATCAGCGCGGGATCGAACCGGCCTCGCCGCGCATCCGGCAGAAACGCTGTCGACGCGGCAAACATCTGCACGAGCAGCACGCACCCGAGTGCCGAGTCGACATCGGCCGGGTTCAGCCAGACCATGCACAGCGCGATCGCCAGCACCGCTGCGAGCGCCGGACGCACATAGGCCGCATGCGGCGATACGATCCTGAAGAAGCGGAACGCCGAAACCGCGATCACGATCGCACCTCGATCACCTCGCCACGCCCGGAGAGAAGGACACAGCCAGCCGCATCCGCCCGCAATATCAGCCGGCCGGAGTCGGGCAGCCGCCCGGTTCGAACGAGCCGACCGCCGGCCGAGTACTGCGCCAGCAGCCAGCCGCCAGGCCAGTCGCGCCTGCCAGGATCCGCCGTGCCGCTGCTCAACACCCAGATCGTTCCGCCAGGCTCGACGTATACGTCGCGGATCGGCCGCGGCGGGTTGTCCGACGTGAGCAGCACTTCGGCCGCCACCCTCTGCAAGCCCGCCAATTCCAGCCGCCGGCTCACCCCGCCGCTCGTCGTCAGGGTGATGGCCGTTTCGTCGGGAAACCAGCACGGACGCTCGCCCGCCAGGCCCACACCGCAGGACACCAGGTTGAGGGCTGCCACCGATGCCCGCGCGAGGGGAAGCGCCCTGGTGCGCATGGTTCCCCACACGGTCCCCGGCTCCTCGCCGGGGCGACCGATCGTCAACGCCGCCGCCGGCGGCTCGAAGTCGAGACGATCGTAGAGGAGGCGATTGCCTTCGCCGTACAGCGCGACGTGCGGATCGCGCAGCGGGATCGCTCGCCCGGCCGATCCGTCCTCGCGAAGTTCGAGCAGTTGATGACGCCCGTTCAACGTCCAGAGACTGCCTCCCGCCAACCTCGCCAGCCCCCACATCGTTTCGCCGCCGGCAGGTTCGGCGTCAATCGGGTGGCGTGTCGCGCGGCGAGCCGGGATATCGATGCTGATCAAGGCGCGCCCGCCGGTGAGCAGCAGCACCGGGCCGTCGTGCGGCGAGACGGCACGTCCGGTGACGAGTTCGTTCCCGACAATCGGGCCGAAGCGTCCGGCGATCCGATAGGGGCGAGGCTGCCCCGCGCGGCACGACGCGAGCGCGGCCACGCACAGGCAAAGCACGAACAGATGACGACGATGGGTAGGCATGGCGCGGCCGCACGGCCGGACGAGTGTCCGGCCGTGCGCTCCCTCGAATCAGGCTCCGATCAGCTTCACACGCGCGCACTCGACGTAATCCAGTTCGCAATCGAGCCCGGACGCCCATCGGTACCAGAAACTGTCGACCTTCGCCGACCGGACGTAGCAATCGGCGAGACGCGTCGTGCATCCGGCCAGCGACGTCCGCGGCGCCGAGACCAGCGCCATCACCGACAGGCAACCCACCAACACGATCTTCTTCATCGACCTACTCCACCGTTCCGGAGCCTCCCGGCTCCACGCGTCTGGCGCGCACCTCTGCGGGTCGTCCGCCCTGCCTGCGCCAGCCTTATCCGGCCGGAGGCTCCCCGGCCACGAGACCGGGCCCTCTGCGCGGCCGGCCGGCCTGCAGATAGCCCTCGAGTGTGTGATAGGAAATCCCCAGCTCGCGACAGGCGCGCCGCTTGTTGTTGTCGCAGTGCTCCAGCACGAGCCGAACGTAGCGGCTGCCCCACTCGCGGAGCGTGTGCCGCGCCTGCAGCGAGGGGCGCAGATGCTCGACGTAGCCGCCAAGCAGCGTCGACGGCAGGTCGTCCAGCTCCAGGACGTCCGATGCCGCGAGCGCGACGGCGCGCTCGATGATGCGTTCCAGTTCGCGCACGTTACCGGGCCATTCGTAAGCGAGGAGCGCATCGGCGGCGGTCTGTGCCAGCCGCAGCGGCCTGGTCGCGCCGTGGCGCGCGAGGAAGTACTCCGCAAGCTCGAGAACGTCGTCCCGCCGCTCGCGCAGGGGGGGCACTTCGATTTCGACGCCGTTGAGCCGGTAGAACAGGTCCAGGCGAAACCGGCCGTGCTCGACCAGGTCGGACAGCTTCTTGTTGGTGGCCGCGATGATGCGGGTGTCGACCCGGCGCACCCCGACGCCTCCCACGCGCTCGACGGACACATCCTGGATCGCGCGGAGCAGCTTCGCCTGCGCCGCGGGAGACAGATCCGCCACTTCGTCGAGAAACAGCGTCCCGTCGTGGGCGTGCTCGAACTTGCCGCGCCGGCCGCGCACGCCGGTCGCGGTGCGTTCCTCGATCCCGAACAGCTCCGCCTCGAGCAGCGTCTCGACGATCGCCGCGCAGTTGACCGCGACGAACGGTCCGGCGCTGCGGCGGCTCAATTCGTGGATCTGCCGCGCGACCAGCTCCTTGCCGACCCCGCTTTCCCCCTCAATGAGCACCGTAAAATCCGTTGCCGCCACCCGTTCGATGCGCTCGCGCACGAGCGAGATTCCGCGGCTGGATCCGATGAGGGGCGCCGCGCCGTCCTGCCGCACCACCACTGGACCCGCCGCGCGGTAGAGACGTTCGAGGATCAGCACGAGCGCCGCCAGGTGGCGCGCGCGCTCCAGCGTCTGGGCCGTCCACGCGTCCACCACCCGCCCTTTCTCGAACACGACGTCCAGGCGGCCGACGAGCGCGACCCCGATGTTCACGTCGAACGACACGGCGCGCGCGACTCGATTCGTCAGGCCCGAGCGGTCGCGCAGATCGACCGAGCGGGCGCCGATCAGATCCCGCATCGCCTCCTCGAATCGCTGCCGCACGGCGCGCGGCTCGCACGAGATCGGAGCCATGGCAACGATCGCCTCGACCACCGTGCTGAACCCGCGCCGCCGGTCCACGCCGCGCTGCCACGAACGCGTCGTCGACAAGGCACACCGGTTTCCCGAGTCGTCGCCGCCCATGTCTCCTCCTCGTGGGGGTAACGACCGTGGGCGTAACAAAGGGGGTGCCACTGAGGTCATCCTGAGAATCCTCGGAATCCGCGTTGGTCGGTCCTTGGCCATTTCACCCTGTGGGTAGTGCGTGCCCGGACACGCGCTTACCCGGCGCAACCGCCGGGCACTCGATACCCGCGATGGGTCGCCGCTTCCCATGGCCAATCGCAGCGCTCGTCGAAGTGGAGGGCCGCTCGATAGGTCGGTCCGGTTTCCGCACTCAACCCGGTCACCAGGCACCTCACGACGCGCGCCGCAAGCACTGACGAGCGCTCCGGATCGCTCAACTGCACGTGCACGCGAGCGCCCGGACGCAACGGCCGTTGACTCTCGATCTGAGCCCCGGTGCAACTCAGATCGACGATCCGGACGATCAGGCCGGGACGGATCCGGATGGAGAAGCCGTTCATCTCCTCCGCCGTGTTTCGCGAATCGCCACGCCGTTCCCTCACCGCTGCACCCATCGCCGGGCCGAATACTCGAAGGCGACGACACGGACTCGTCCCGTCGCGCCGAGCACCCGGACGGCGTACTGGGTGTGCTCGCGGCCATGCACGTACAGCGTCCCCGAAGACGATGAGCCGTTGGGGTTCATCGACAGGATGTGCGACGTCCCCACGCGAACGCCGTCGGCGTCGCCTGCCGGGCGCCCGTCCGCGTCGGGCACGCCCGGCAGGATCCCGAACGACACGCCGGGAAACTTCCACGCCAGCGGCTCGGGCACGGTGAGCACCTGGTCGACGCCGTCGAGCAGTTCGGCCGTGCGCAGGCCGTTGCCGTTGCTGTCGAGAATCGTCGAGACCCGATAGTCGTCGGGTCCCGGTTCGAATCGCAGTCCGACAAACGCCGAGCGGCGGACCGCATCCATCCGCGCTTCGACGAGCCGCCCTGCCAGATACCGCGCCGCGCCAGCGGTGCGCTGCTCGTCGAGGCCGCGCTGCAAGGCCGGCAGCGCCATCCCCGTGACGGTCGTCATCAACGCGATGGCGAAGACCAGGTCCAGCAACGTGAGCCCGCGGGTGCACGCGGCGATTCGCCCCCCCGGCGCCGGGCGAACGCGGCATCGATTGCGCCTCGACGTCGGAGTCGCCATTCACCGGGTTCCGCTACCTGGACGGCGATGAGTGATCGGCGCGATCCCCCGCGACGGTGAGCATCGGCTTCAGCTTCAGAAACAGCTTTTCGCCGATGCCTCTGACGTTCATGACGTCTTCGATCTTCTTGAAGCCGCCGTTCTTCTGGCGGTACTCGATGATCCGCTGCGCGGTGCGCGGGCCGACGCCGGGCAGCGCTTCGAGCTGCGCCGCCGTCGCCGTGTTCAGGTTTACGGGACTGGTCGGTGCCGCGGCGGTCGGCGCGCCGGCCGCCGACCGCTTCTGCGCCACTCCCGGCGCCACCGCAAGACCAACCAGCATCAGCACAATCAACAGTGAGCGCATTGTCTTTTCCTCCGGACGCGATGTCCTGGCACGCCGCAGCGTGCGGTCGTTGATGAACGGCTCCGGGCGACGTGTGAGCCGCGGGCGGAGAGGACGAGCCACCAAGGGATGCGACGGTCCCGGAGCCGCCGCGCGCTATCGCAAGGCGCGGACCCGTGACGGGCGGCCAACGACGACGCGGGAAGCCGCTGACAAGGAACGGGTTGTCTGGAATGCGCCCGCCGGACGATTGCCCGCGGCCGCGCGGCGCGCGCCGTAATGACGCCTGCGGTTGACGGCTGCGCCCGCGATGCCGGCCACGGGCGCGCAACCGCCGTTCGGCCACGGGTCGCGCGGATGACGCCACGGATCACACGGATCACACGGACGAAGGCCACGGATCACACGGATTACACGGACGAGGGCCACGGATCACACGGACGAAGGCCACGGATCACACGGACGAAGGCCACGGATCACACGGATTACACGGACGACGGCCACGGACCACGCGGACGAAGGCCACGGATCACACGGATTACACGGACGAAGGCTACGGATCACACGGATTACACGGACGAAGGCCACGGATCACACGGATCACACGGACGAGGGCCACGGATCACACGGATTACACGGACGACGGCCACGGACCACACGGATTACACGGACGACGGCCACGGATCACACGGATTACACCGACGAGGGCCACGGACCACACGCGGATGACACGGACGGCGGCCACGGATGACGTGGGTGACGCGGATGGCCCGCCACGGATCCCGCCGATGAGCGCGGCGAATGCCGTCCGGATATACTCTGCCCGGACCCTGGCCCGCGAGGAGACCCCTTGGATACAGACGCCGACCTGCTTCGACGCTATTACGCGGCGTTCAACGACCGCCGCCTGGACGAAGCGGCGAGCCTGTTCACCGCCGACGCGGTGGTGGAGCACTTTCCGGGAAGCGGGGGGGCGAGGGGACCGGACGGGTATCGAGCGGCGGCGGACACGTGGCTGCGCGGGTTCCCCGATCTACACGTGACGATCGAACGCGTCTCGACGAGCCGCCCTCACATGCACGAAGTGGATCTCGTGGCGACCGGGACGCACACGGGTCCGTTCGAGCTGGCGGGCCGGCGATTCCGGCCGCTCGGCGTCAAGGCGTCGCTCCACCTGCGGGAGCTGCTCGAGGTGGGCGACGGGCGATTCACGTTTGCGAGCGTGTCGTTCGACCTGCAGGACCTCGTGCACCAGCTCACGCGCATCGACGTCTCCGCGCTCGTGGACCATATCCATCGCATCCACGATCTCGGCGATCAGCTCGCGGCCTCCGCCGACGACGCGCCGAGGCGGACGCGGGTGCTGGATCGGCTCGGGCTGGAGCTGGACGCCGCCCGGCGTGTGATTCGACCGTACTTCGGGTCGTAGCGCCCGCGGCCCGGCCAGCCCATCAAGGGCTGACCCACAATCCCGCGCGCGTCAGCGGGCGCGCAGCCGGTCCCACTGCGCGAGCAGCGTGCTGACCTGCGTGAGCGCATGCGTCGCCGCCGTCCGCGTCTGCACGGGCGCCGGAACGGACGCCTCCTGCGTGGCTCGATAGAGGCCGCCGATCTCGCCCGCGAGCGCGCTCAGGCTCGGGGTGCCCGCGGCGCCTCCCCCGCGGCCGAAGCCGCGTCCGCGCCCGCCGCCCCCCGCGAGCGCCGCAATCTGACGCGCGAGCGTCGTGTTGCCCGCCGCCTGCGCCTGCTGGCGCGCGGTCTCCATCTGCGGCAGCAGGTTGTCGATCTTCACCACCGCGTCATAGAGCCGCTTCGACAGCGCGAACTGCTGCTGCAGCCCCGCCGCCGTCGTTTTCACCCGCGGATCCATCTTTACGACGACCGGCTGCGTGTAGCTCCTGCCGCCGACCGTCAGCTTCACCTGATACGTGCCCGGCACGACCCACGGCCCCTTCGGCTCCGCCGCGGTGTCGTGCGGCGTCGCCGCGATCGGATACCCTTTCGGACCGGGGGGCGGCGTGTAGTGCAGGTCCCACACGAACCGGTGAAGCCCCGGGCCGGCCGGCAGGATCTTCGTCGGACGAATCCAGTACCACGGCACGTTGCCTTCGTCCGCGATCGGCGGCGCCAGCTCGTCGCTGCGGTAGCGCCGCACCAGTTTCGACGTCCGATCGAAAATCTCCAGCGAGACGACGTCGGTCGCGCGCGCCTTCAGGTAGTAATCGATGATGGCGCCGTCGGGCGGATTCTGGCCGGCCGGCTCGTCGGGAGGCAGCGGCGTATCGGTGTTCTTGTCCCACTCGACGCGCACCGCCGTCGCCGGCTTGAACAGCACCACTGCCGCGTCCATCGTCGTCGGCTCCATCTGCCGCAGCGCGGTGATGTCGTCGAGGATCCAGAACCCGCGGCCGTGCGTCCCGACGACGAGGTCGTCGTCCTTGATCACGAGATCGCGAATCGATGTCGCGGGCATGTTCAGCCGCAGCGACTGCCAGTGATCCCCATCGTCGAAGGAAACGTAGACCTGCGTTTCGGTGCCCGCAAACAGCAGGCCCTTGCGCTTCGGATCTTCCTTGACGCTGTTGACGGTCGCGCCGTCGGGCAGGCCGTCGGTGATCTTCGTCCACGTCTTGCCGCCGTCGTGCGTGCGGTAGATGTACGGACGCAGGTCGTCGAGGCGCAGCGTGTTGATCGCCGCATACGCGCCGAGCCGATCGAAATGGCTCGCGTCCATCATCGACACTTTCGCCCACGGCTTCAGCTCGGGCGGCGTCACGTTCTTCCACGTCTTGCCGCCGTCGGCCGTCACCTGGATCAGCCCGTCGTCGGTCCCGACCCAGATGCGATTGACGTCGAGGTACGACGGCGCGATCGTATAGATGACGCCGCGCTGCGTGACGCGCGCGGCGGGCGTCCCGGCGTACGTGCCGACGTTCGGCGGCACCTCCCAGGTCTTCCGCGTCAGGTCCGGACTGATCTCGGTCCATCCGTTCCCGCCAGTGGTCGTCTTCCACAGCGTGTTCGACGCGAAGTACAGCGTGTGCGGATCGATCGGCGAGAAGAGGATCGGCTGCGTACGAACGGTCCGGTAATCGGCGCCGCCGCCGCGGCCGACGTGCGGCCCCACCTGCTCGACCTCGCCAGTCTTGCGGTTGTACTTCGTCACCTTGCCGCCGTAGACGATGTCGGGATTCAGCGGGTCGGGGGCGACGTAGCCGTACTCTTCGACGCCGACCGGATGCCAGTCGCGGAACGTGATCCGGCCGTCGTCGCCGCGGCTCGCCACGCACGCGGATCCGCTCTCCTGCTGCCCGCCACACACGCGATAGGGAAACGCGTTGTCGGTGCTCACGTGGTAGAACTGCGCCGTCGGCTGGTTGTACCAGGAACTCCACGTCTGGCCGCCGTTGACGGTGATCGTCGCTCCCTGATCCACGCCGATGAGGATGATGTCGGGGTTGTTCGGGTTGATCCAGATGCGGTGATAGTCGTCGCCGCCGGGGGCGCCGCGCAGCGACGTGAACGTCTTCCCGCCGTCGGTGGACTTCCACGCGACGATCGACGCCGTATAGACGATGTCGGGATTGCGGGGATCGACTTTCACTTCCGCGAAGTCGTCGCCGCGCGTCACGACGCGCGCGTCGTTGGTCACCTTGTACCAGCTCTGTCCCGCATCGTCTGATCGAAAGAGACCGCCGGCGCCGTCCGCTTCGACCGCGGCGTACATCCGTTTGGGGTCGCTTGGCGCGACCGTGATGCCGATGCGGCCGAGCCCCTGGGCGAACGTGGGCAGGCCGGCCGTGAGCGGACGCCAGGTGGTACCGCCGTCGGTCGACTCGAACAGGCCGCTGCCGGGGCCGCTGAAGACGCCGTTCTCCCACGGCCCCTGGCGGGCTTCCCACAGAACGGCATACACGTGGTTGGCGTTCGAGGGATCGAAGGCGAGGTCGATGCCCCCGGTGTTCTCGTCTTTATAGAGGACCTTCTGGAACGACTGGCCGCCGTCGGTGGAGCGGAAGATGCCGCGCTCCGCGTTGGGACCGTACGGATGCCCGAGCACGGCGACGAACAGGCGGTTCGGGTCCTTCGGATCGATGACGATCTGCGGGATCTGCTGGCCGTCGCGGAGGCCGAGATGCGTCCAGGTGCGGCCGGCGTCGGTCGATTTATAGATGCCGTCGCCGGTAGACAGATCGGGCCGCTGCAGCCCTTCGCCGCTGCCGACATAAATGATGTTCGGGTCCGACGGGGCCACGGCGATGGCGCCAATCGAGCCTGTCGGCTCCTTGTCGAAGATCGGCTGCCAGGTGTTGCCGTAGTCGGTGCTCTTCCAGACGCCGCCGTTGACGGCGCCCATGTAGAAGACGTTCGGCTGCGACGGGACGCCGGTCGCCGCCTTGGTGCGACCGCCGCGGAAGGGGCCGATCATGCGCCAGTGCAGCTCGTGGAACAGATCCACCGGATACGGCGCCGCGTTCGGCACCGCCATCGAGAAGGCCGCCGCGATCACGGCAGCCGCGAACACCATCAGCCCACGCACCCTCGTCACGCTCGGCCTCCGCTGAAATCAGGATGCCGAGCAGTATAGGATGATTTCGCCCATGCCGCGCACCGGCAGGTGGAGTCATGTCGGTTTCGTCACGTTGTTCGCGGCGCTGACGGCCGTCTGGCTGACCCCTGTCTGGACGAACGCGACGACGGCCGTACCAGGCGCCGGCGCCGGCGACAACCTCACCTTCCTCTGGAATCTGTGGTGGATGCGCTACTCGCTTCACCACGCCGGGCTCGGCTTCTTCCGGTGCCCGATGATTCTCTACCCGTTCGGCGCCGACCTGGTGCTGCACACGCACACGGCGTTCGAAGCCGCGCTCGCGGCGGTCCCGTGGCCGGCGGTGTCGATCGTCACCGCGCAGAACATCCTGATCGCTTTCAACCTGTTCCTGAATTTCATCTGCGCGTATGCGCTCGCATGGCGGCTGACACGGCATTCCGCGGCGGCGCTTGCCGCGGCGCTCGTGTTCGGGTGGTCTCCGTATCTGTCGGCGCATCTGCTCGGGCATTTCAACCTGCTCGTGGCGTGGGTGCTGCCGCTCGTCGTCTGGCTCGCCCTCCGCGCCGTCGAAGAGCGGGACATTCACTCGCGCATCCAGTTCGGGGCGGCGCTCGCGCTCTCCGCGTATCTCAACTACTACTATTTCGTTTTCGCGGTCGCGCTGGTCGCGCTGCTGCTGGTCTGCCGGTGTGCGCGATGCCGCTCGTCTGGCGCCTGGACCCGCAGCGTCACGATTCGACCCGCGTCGACCGCCGTGCTCGTGCTGCTCGCCCTGGCGCTTCTGCTGGCCGGATGGATCGCGACGACGGGCGGGACGGATGTCGTCGTGGCAGGCCGGCGCGTGTCGCTGCGCGGCACGCAGAATCCGCTCAGCGCCGCCTGGTTCCTGCTCGTGATCTGGGCAGTCGTCCGGATTGGCTCACGCGTCTCGGTTGCGATTCGGTCCGCGGAATTGCGCGACGACGTGGCGCGTCTGGCGATTGCCGCGAGTGTCGCGGTCGTCGCGTTGGCGCCCATTCTGTGGCACGCCGCTCATCTGTGGGCGGCAGGGCAGTACGCCAGCCAGCGCTATCAGTGGAGAAGCGCACCGGCGGGGATCGACGCCGCCACGTTCCTTCTGGGGAATCCATTCGGGTGGCTGTCGGGTTCCGCCGTTCAGCACCTCTACGGCCGCTGGCACATCGACGTGATGGAACAGGGAGCGTGGATCGATCCGGCGGCGCTCATCCTCGTCCTCACCGCCCTGCTCGCCTGCCGTCGTCAACGGATCCTCGCGTATCCGGTGAGCGCGGCCGTTCTGTTTTTCGTCTGGGCGCTGGGGCCGCGGCTCGTCTGGTTCGGGCACCACTCGCCCGTGATCCTGCCGGTCGTCGCGATCCGCTATCTGCCGATCGTCGCAAACGCGCGCGTCCCGGGCCGCGCGATGATCGTGGTGTATCTCGCGATGGCGGTGCTGGCGGCGTACGGCGTACGGGCGCTCTGGGAGCGCGGACGGCTGCCGCGCGTCGCCGCCTGCCTGCTGCTCGCGATCCTGGTTGCCGACGCGTGGCCGCTCCCGCCGCCGATCTACCGTCTGCCGCCGACCGCCGTCGACGAAGCGCTCGCGCGGGTTGCGGGCGGCGGCGCCGTGTGCGAACTGCCTCTCGGGCTGCGGGACGGGTTCGGCGTCATCGGACGCTTCGACTCCACTGTTCTTTATCACCAGACCGTCTATGAGCGGCCGCTGGTCGGCGGATTCGTCGGACGGCTTCCGCCGGCGATCGCGACCGAATATGCGAGCCTGCCGATCGTCGCCGCGCTCCTGCGCCTGTCGGGTGGCGGCACATTCGAGGCCGAGCGGGGCACGTTCGGCCGGCCGGACGCGACCGCGCTCCTCCAGGCGAGCGGCATCAAGTTCGTCGTCATCGATCGACAGCTTGCGCCGGCCGCCCTGGTGCGATACGTGAACGCGACGCTGACGTTGCGCATGATTGCCGCCGACGGGCGCCGAACGGCATACGTGTTGGTTCCGTGATTCGCCCTCGCCGGGTCTGAAGACCCGGCCTACACGGGCGCCAACCGTTACGCGCGGGCGGCGGAGCCGGCGGCGCGATACCAGTCCATCGTGCGCCGCAGCCCGTCTTCGAACGACACGACGGGCTCGTAGCCGAGCAGGCGGCGCGCCTTCGAGATGTCGGCTTGCGAGTCGCGCACGTCCCCGGCGCGCGAGTCGGCGTAGCTGGGCGTCACGGTCGCGCCCACCACGTCGCGCATCACCGCGAACAACTCGTTGAGGGAAATGCGCCCCCCCGTCGCCACGTTGATGATCTCGCCGCTGGCCTTGGGGGCCTCGCAGGCCCGCAGCACGCCGTCGACGACGTTGGCGACGTAGGTGAAGTCGCGCGTCTGGCCGCCGTCGCCGTAGATGGTCGGCGGGCGGTTTTCGAGGAGCGCGGTCGCGAACACGGAGATGACGCCGGAGTACGGCGACGAGGGATCCTGCCGCGGCCCGAATACGTTGAAATAGCGGATCGTCACCGTCTCGAGGCCGTAGAGGCGCGTGAACATCTGCAAGTACTCTTCGCCGACGACTTTTTGCAGCGCGTAGGGCGACAATGGGCTCGTCGGCATCTCTTCGTGCTTCGGCAGCGTGTCGGTGTTGCCGTACGCGGAGGAGGAGCCCGCGAACACGAGCCGCTTCACCCGCGCGTCCCGCGCGGCGACGAGCACGTTGAGGGTCGCGTCGACGTTCGCCCGATTCGAGGTGATGGGATCCGCCACCGATCGCGGCACGGACGGGATCGCCGCCTCGTGCAGGACGTAATCGATCCCGCTCATCACCCGCTCGGCAAAGGGAAAGTCGGCCAGGTCCCCCTGCTGGAAGTCGACCTGCGGCACGTGATCGAGGTTGCTGCGCTTGCCGGTGATCAGGCTGTCGGCCACGCGTACCGCGTGCCCGCGCCGCACGAGTTCCTCGCAGAGATGCGATCCAATGAACCCCGCTCCGCCAGTGACCAGGTAATGAGCCATGCCACCAGCTTAGCAATAATCGTGCGCGCCCCGGACGGGAAACAGGAGGTCAGGAGGCCGGAGGCCGCATCACGCGCCGCATGCGCCGGGCGACGGCGCGGGCGCGGCGCTCGCCGAGCGACGCATAGACCGGCAACTGCACGGCCTCTGCCGCCTGCTCCGCGCCCGGAGCGGGGGGGTGCGCACCGAACAGGGGCAGTTCCGTGCAGACGTCGACGTGCAGCGTTTCGACGTCGACCCCGTGCCGCAGCGCGCGCCGCACGATCGCGTCGCGGTCCGGCGTGTACACGCAGTACTGGTAATACACGTGTGTGCTGCCCTCCGGCACCTGCGGCGGCTGCACACCGGGCAGCCCGGCGAGCGCCTCGTCCATGATGCGGGCGTGCGCGCGCGTGGCCGCCGTCCAGACGTCGAGCTGCTCGAGCGCGGCCAGGCCGATCGCCGCCTGGACGTTCGTGTAGCGCTCGCGGTAGCTGTCGGGCATCGGCGAGAGCGGGCGGATCTTCTCCCACAGGTACACGTCGGGCCGCTTGTTCCAGAGCATCGCGACGAGCAGCGCGGGATAGGCCGTCGCGGTAAACACGGCGGGCCGGCTGAAGAGGCGCTGCGCCGCCCCCACCTTGAGGCGATTCTTCATCCGCTCGTCGCCCGGCCACGGTTCCGCTTCCGCCTGCGCGCGCACGCGGGCGAGCACGTCGGGGTCTCGCGCCACCGCCATGCCGCCGCCGTACGTGTTCAGCGGTTTCAGCGTCTGAAAGCTGAAGAAGGCCGCATCCCCGAACGTCCCCGCCGGCCGGCCGCGGTACGTGGCCCCGAGCGCATGGGCGCAGTCCTCGATGATCTTCAGGCCGTGCTGCCCCGCAATCGCGCCGATGGCGTCCATGTCGCACGGCAGCCCGTAGAGATGCGTCGGCACCACCGCCACCGTGTTCGGCGTGATCGCGCGCGCGAACGCCGCCGGATCCAGATTGCACGTCCGCGGATCGACGTCGGCGAAGACCGGCGTGAGGCCGGCCACGCGGACCATCTCGGGCACGACCCAGAACGTGAGCGCCGGCAGGATCACTTCCCCGCCCCGGGGCAACGCCATCGCCTCGAGCAGATAGTAGAAGGCCACGCGGCCGTACGACGCCGTCACCGCGTCGGCGACGCCGAGCCGCGCGGCAAACGCGCGCTCGAAGCGGGCGATCTCGGGTCCCTCGATCAACGCGCCGCGCGCCCGGCAGCGGCGCACGATCGCCGCCGTGTCGGGCAGGACGCGCGGACCGTAACGGCAGATCGCCGTCAGCACGTCACGGTCCGGGCCATCCGGGCGTACTCCTCCCGCGCGTGGCGGCGCGCCACCCGGGCATCCATGCGGCGAACCACGGAGCTGATCCGCGGCGCGCGGATGCGCCAGAAATTCGCGAGCCACGACGGCCGCATGTAGAAGCGCGTGTACGCCGCGCCGAGCAGGAACCGCAGCTCCTGCGCGCTGAGGTTGGGATGTTCGAAGGTCGGCGTGAAGCCGTCGAACTTCTGCCAGTCGCGCTCGTACACGCGGGGCGCCATCTGCTTCCACAGCGGCGTCGCCGGGTACGGCGTCAGCAGCTTGAACTGCGCGACGCTCGTCCCCAGATCGATGGCGAAATCAATCGTCGCGGCAATCGAGTTCCAGTCGTCCTGCAGGAACCCCAGGACGTAGAATCCCGCCGTGACGATCCCGCGACGGCGGCAGTGATCGACGATCAGCCGCTGGTGTTCGGCGGGCGTGGGGCGGCGTCCGGCGCGCCTGAGCGTCTGCGGATCCATCGACTCGACGCCGAAGCTCATGGCGCGCAGTCCGGCGGCGTGCAGCGCATCGATCAGCGCCGGGTCGAGACGGTCGAGCCGCGTTTCGCACTCGAACCGCAGATCCAGGCGCCGCGCGCGGATCTCGTCGGCGAGCCCGAGCGCGCGGTCCCGCTGTTCGGTGAAGAGCGGATCCCGGAAAATCACATACGGACGGGGAAACAGATCGCAGAGCGCGGCGAGTTCGTCGGCGATGCTCGCGACCGACCGCGCCCGATACCCCGACAGAATCCGATGCGGGCAGTACGTGCAGAACTCCGGACAGCCGCGGCTGGCCAGCAGCGGAAAGCCGCCGCCGTACGGACGTCCCGAGAACGGCACGCGGCGCGATCGTCGAGCCGCGATGTTCCAGCGCGGGAACGGCAGCGAATCGAGGTCTCCAATCTCTTCGCTCGCGCAGTCTCCCTCGAGCCGGACGCCTTGCGCGAGGCGCTGGATCGCCGACTCGGGCTCGCCGAGGATCAGGAAGTCGGCGTGGTCGCGAAACAGGTCGGGCAGCTTCGACACGGTCAGGCCGACGAACCCGGTCCGGATGCCGCGCGCGCGCGCCGTGTCCGCCCACGCGCACTCGTTGCGGTAGTCGACGAGCGAGCTGAGCACGATGGCCTCGTCCGCTTCGACCAGCGCGCCGCGCGACCAGACGACCTCGTGCCCCCACTGGGCGAGAATCCCCGCGACGTACGCGAGCTGAACGCTCGGCACGTCGTGGAAGCGGCGTTTGAGGCCGCCGATGATCTGTGTGACGCGGGAAAACGGCGCAAGACGCGATCCGTATCCGCCCGCCACGGTGTCTTTGGAGACGACACCATCGCGGGCCGGGAGATCGACCAGGAGCACACGCATGAGATTCCTCCGCCTTGAACGGCCTGAATGACAGCCGGCGGCGCCTGCAGGCGCGGCCCGGCCATGTCACGCGTCAGAGAACGGGCGGAGGAGCGCGGCTCGGCTGCTGGGCAGGAACACCGAAGGGAGACGCCGCGACGGGACGGGCGAACACCGGAACCGCGACGGCGTGCCGCGCGGTGATGCTGGCCGCCGGCAGCGCCGCATCGACGCGATCGCAGAGGATCTGGCCGGCCGATGGGGACACGCTCCTGTCGAGCGTGGCGCCGGTCCGCAGCGTCAGCCTGGGGGAGGCTGGCGGCGTCGCAAACTCGAAATGGCCGCCGGCGTTGCGCCACAGCAGCAGCCCTTCGCGCGCCGAGGCGGCCACCACGTCCAGGTCGCCGTCGTCGTCGATGTCGGTCACCGCGACCGCGGCCAGCCGATGGCCCGTTCTGAGGAGGTGCGCGCGGGCCCGGCCGGCGAGTGTGACTGCGATGACCGTGCCGCCGCCTTCGACGACCGCGGCGTTTTCGACGGCCAGCACGCGGCGGGCGGCGTGGCTGGCGGCGTGCGCCGGCAGCGCGAAGGCGAGCAGGGCAAGGGCCAGCCCATACAGCGCCGCGCGCGACATCCGGCCCACGCTCAGGCTCGCCACATCCCTACGATAGCGCGGCGCATGCGAGACGGTCAAAGGACGGCCGAGCCGGCCGGAAGAGAAGCGGAAAACGGGAAGGAATCGGGCTGAAAGTGTCGCAGCAGCCCGTAAGCCGAATTCTGTCCGCCTTCGCTCACCGCTGACGCGGCGAGCTACGGCGGGACGACCATTCCTCTAGCCCCGTCATCACTGACGGGATCGAGCGACCTACCCGGAAGCTCGGACGGACCGTCCTTTCAGGCACCCGAGGCGCCCATCGCTCCCCTATTTGGCCTTGCTCCGTGCGGGGTTTTGCCTGCCACCCGTGTTGCCACCGGCGCGGTGCGCTCTTACCGCACCTTTTCACCCTTACTCGCCTTCGCGCCTCGGCGCGAAGGCGGGCGGTATGTTTTCTGTGCCACTGATCCTTCAGGTTGCCCTGACCGGGCGTTACCCGGCGCACTGCCCTGCGGAGTTCGGACTTTCCTCTCTTCGACCCGGCCCGGAGACCGGCTCGAACAGCGGCCGTCTGTGCTGCTGCGACCGTTCATGATCGCACCCGGCCGCCGGAAAGACAACTCCACGGCGCATCGGCCGTGCGGGGTCACCCGTCGACGTCCTGGCCAATCCCGTACTGCTCGAGTTTCTTGTACAGGTTGCTGCGCGGCGTTCCGATGGCGTCCGCCGTCCGCGAAATGTTCCAGCCGTTCTCGCGCAGTTTCTCGACCAGGAAGCGGCGCTCCGCCGATTCCTTGAACCCGCGGAGGGTTCCCTCGTCGCGATCGCCGGCCGAGGTGTCCGGTTTGACCATCTCGCGCAGGTCGTCGACCTCGATCTGATCGCCGGGCGTCATGATCAGGAGGCGCTCGATCGTATTGCGCAGCTCGCGCACGTTCCCCTTCCAGCGCGCGCCCGCGAGAAACTCGAGCGCCTCCGGGGTGAACCGCGGAGGGCGCCGATTGTTCTCGCGGCTGAAGAGGTCCACGAAGTGGCGGACGAGCACGGGAATGTCGTCGCGGCGGTCGCGCAGCGGCGGCACGCGGATCGGAATGACGCTCAGGCGGAAGTACAAATCTTCGCGGAACGTCCCGCGCTCGATCTCGGCTTCCAGGTTCTTGTTGGTTGCGGCAATCACGCGGACGTCCACCTTGATCGTGCGCGCCGACCCGAGCCGCTCCACCTCCCCCTCCTGGAGCACGCGCAGCACCTTGGCCTGCGTCTTCGGGCTCATGTCGCCCACTTCGTCGAGGAAGATCGTGCCGTGGTCCGCCTGCTCGAACTTGCCGATCTGCTTTTCGGCCGCCCCCGTGAACGAGCCCTTCTCGTGGCCGAACAATTCCGACTCGATCAGTTCTTCGGGGATCGCCGCGCAGTTCACCTGCACGAACCGATCGCGGCTGCGCAGGCTGTTGCGATGGATCGCGCGGGCGACGAGCTCCTTGCCCACGCCGCTCTCGCCCAGCAGCAGGACGGTCGCATTCGTCGGGGCCGCACGCTTGATCGCCTCGGAGACCTGCCGCAGCGCCGGGCTGTCGCCGACCATCTGATGCCGCACCTCGGCGGCGCGGCGCAGCGTCCGGTTCTCGTCCTGCAGCCGCGTGGAGTCGAGCGCGTTCCGAATCGTCACGAGGACGCGCTCGCTCGCCAGCGGCTTCTCGATGAAGTCGAAGGCGCCCAGCTTCGTCGCCTCCACCGCCGTGCTCACGGTGCCGTGCCCCGAGACGATGACGACCGGCAGCGCGTCGTTGGT
Organism: Vicinamibacterales bacterium; assembly: GCA_036278735.1. Lineage (GTDB taxonomy): Bacteria > Acidobacteriota > Vicinamibacteria > Vicinamibacterales > 2-12-FULL-66-21 > DASUKM01. The sequence goes on along the minus strand of DASUKM010000047.1, from coordinate 97,663 downwards.
CTGACGAATCCGCTGCAGCGCCTCGAGCCCGTCCATGCCGGGCATCTTGACGTCGAGGAACACGAGATCGGGGGCCTCGTGCTCGATCAGGGCGATCGCCTCCGGACCGGTCGCGGCCTCCTGGACGTCGTACCCGTCGTATTCCAGGATCATGCGCAGCGATCGCCGGATCTCCGCTTCGTCGTCGACGACGAGAATCCTGGCCTTCATCGCGACGCGTCCATCGAGGCGGTGAGCAGGATGCGCTGATCGACGGAGGGATCGTAGACGTAGAACGCGAGCGCCTCGCCCGGCCGCGCCGCGCCGATCGAGCGCTGATAGTCCGCCACCGAGCGGATCGGGTGCCTGTCGATTTCCATGATGACGCAGCCGCGGCGGATGGCGGGCACGAACGCCGCCCCGACCGGATCGACCCGCGCGACGACGACCCCCTGCACGCTGTCGGGGATTTCGAGCCGGTGGACGAAGCCGGCGTCGAGCGGCCGGACGGTGAGGCCAAACGGCGGCGTGTCGTCCCCCGGTTCGGGACCGACGCGGCGCCCCCCGGGCAGCGCGAGACCGCGTTCGCCCGGATCGCGGGGCGGGCGCTCGGCCAGTTTCACCGTGGTCGAGTCGCGATGGCCGTCGCGCACCAGAGAGAGACGCGCGAGCGTGCCGGGCTGCCGCCCCGAGATCTCGCGAATCAGCTCGTCGTTCGTCCAGATGTCGCGTCCGTCCACCTGCACGATGACGTCGTAGAGACGCAGCCCGGCGCGTTCGGCCGGGGAATCGGGGGTGACGTCCTGCACGAGGGCGCCGCGCGACACCGTCAGCCCGAGCGACCGCTGCAGGTCCGGCGTCACGTCCGTCAGTTCGACGCCGATGAAGCCGCGCGACACCGTTCCGCGCGTCTCGAGCTGCGGCAACACCGCGATTGCCTGGTTGATCGGCACCGCAAACCCGATGTTGCTGGCGCGCGAGCTGATGGCGGCGTTGATCCCGATCACGTCGCCGTGCGCGTCGATCAGCGGGCCGCCGCTGTTGCCGAAGTTGATCGCGGCGTCGGTCTGGATGTAATCGTCGAGGCTCGCGTCGAACAGCTTGCGGCCGATGAAGCTCACCACCCCCACCGTGACCGAGTGCACGTAGCCGAGCGGGTTGCCAATCGCGCACACCCATTCGCCGACGCGAAGCATGTCGGAATCGCCGAGCGGCGCTTCGGGCAGGTGGCTCACGCCCGGCACCCGGACGACCGCCACGTCGATTGCCGGGTCGGCCCCGACGACCGTGCCCCGGAACGTGCGGCCGTCGGCGAGCGTCACGGTGATGCGGTCGGCGTCTTCGATGACGTGATAGTTCGTCAGGATCAGGCCGGTCCTGTCGATGATGAAGCCGCTGCCGGATCCCTGATGCGGCAGGTCGAATTCGCGCGGCAGTTCGCCGGACCGATCCTCTCCGTCCCGTGCGCCGTCGCCGCGGCGGCCCCGCGACGCCGCGTCGATGTTCACGACGGTCGGATTGATGCGCTCGGCCACGTCGGCGAAGTTGACCACGGGCGGCGGCGCGGCCGCGGTGACCTCGCGCGCGCTCCGCACCGCGGCGGCCGGCGGCGACACCACGGGCGCCGTGGCCACGCCGCCTCCGGTCAAAATGACGCCGACCAGAAACGACACCACCGACGTCAGCACGATCGTCACAATGGTGAAACGACGCATAACTCAGGCTTTGGGCTTTGGGCTTTAGGCTTTGGGCCCTATCAGATTATACGGTGCCGATCAGATCCCGGAATTGCTCCTCCGTCAGCGTCGCGACGCCCAGGGCCTCCGCCTTCGCGAGCTTCGACCCGGGCTCGGCCCCGACCACGAGATAGCTGGTCTTTCGGCTGATCGAGGCCGACACTTTGCCGCCCTGGGCCTCGATGGCGGCGGCGGCCGCTTCGCGCGACATCGAGGCGAGCGTGCCGGTCAGCACGAACGTCTTGCCCGCGAGCGGCGCGGCCACGGCCGCGGCGGGCTCCGGCTGCAGGCTGTTCATATTGACGCCAGCCGCGGTCAGCCGTTCGATCAGGCGCCGGTTGTGCGGCTCCTCGGCGAACGTCCGGATCGAGGCGGCCACCACCGGCCCGATCTCCGGAATCGCCTGCAGCTCGGCGGTCGAGGCGTCCATCAGGCGCGCCGCGCTCCGCACGTGGCGCGCGACCGTTGCGGCCGCCTTCTCGCCGACGTGGCGGATGCCGAGGCCGTAGATCAGCCGCGACAGATCGTTCTGCTTGCTGCGCTCGATCTGCGCGAACACGTTGCGCCCCACCTTGCCGAGCTTCCGCGGCGCCGCGCGATCGGATCGCGGCGCCCTCGGGGCCACGACGAGCTGCTCGAGCAGCGCCGCCTCGAGATGATAGAGATCCGCGAAGTCGTGGACGAGCCCCTGCTCGATCAGCTGATCGCCGAGCGATTCGCCGAGCCCTTCGATGTTCATCGCGGAGCGGGAGGCGAAGTGTTCGAGACTGCGCCGCAGGCGCGCCGGGCACGAGGTGTTTTCGCACCGCCACACGACTTCCTCTTCGTCCCGCCGCAGCGTGCTCCCGCACACCGGGCACGCCGCCGGCATCGTCCAGGGGACGGAGTCGGCGGGGCGCAGGGTCGTGACGGGGGCGACGACGCGCGGAATGACGTCCCCCGCCTTCTCGATCACGACCGTGTCGCGCTCGCGGATGTCCTTGCGCGCGAGGTCTTCGGCGTTGTGGAGGGTCGCCATCGAGATCGTCGAGCCGGCGAGCAGCACCGGATCGAGCACGGCATACGGCGTGACGGCCCCGGTCCGGCCGACGTTCACCTGGATCGCGAGCACGCGCGTGTGCGCCTGCTGGGCGGGAAACTTGAAGGCGGTGGCCCAGCGCGGGAACTTGGCGGTCCGGCCCAGCCGTTCGCGCAACGCGAGGTCGTCCACTTTGATGACGACGCCGTCGGTGTCGAAGGCCAGCGCGCGCCGGCCGTCGGCCCACTCGTGGCAGAAGGCGAGCACCTCGTCGATGCTGGCGCAGGCGCGCCAGTGCGGCTCCACGGGCAGGCCCCACCGCGCCATCGCCGTCAGCGTCTCGGCGTGGGTGGCCGGCGCCGGCTCGCCGCTGGCGCCGACGAGCTGATACGTGAAGGAGGACAGGCCGCGGCGCGCCACCAGCCCCGGATCGAGATTCCGCATGGTCCCCGCCGCCGCATTGCGCGGGTTCGCAAAGAGCGGCTCCCCGGCGTCCTCGCGCTCGCGGTTGATCCGCTCGAACGCACGGCGCGGCAGGAACACTTCGCCGCGCGCCTCGAAGCGCCCGCCGCGCGGTTCGCGGAGCGACAACGGAATCGCGCGAATCGTCCGGACGTTGGCGGTCACGTCCTCGCCGCGGACGCCGTCGCCGCGCGTGGTCCCGCGCACGAGCCGGCCGTCCTCGTAGGTGAGCGCGATGCTGAGGCCGTCGATCTTCAGCTCGGCGACGTACGCGACCGGCGCCGCGCCGGTCCCCGCGCCCTTGCGCACGCGCTCGTCGAACGCGCGCAGCTCCTCCTCGTTGTACGCGTTGTCGAGGCTCAGCATCGGGGCGAGGTGCTCGACGCTCTCGAAGCCTTCGACCGGCCGGCCGGCGACGCGCTGGGTGGGGGAATCGGGGGTGACGAGGTCCGGGTGCTCCGCCTCGATCCGCTCCAGCTCGTGGAGCAGCGCATCGAACGCGTCGTCGGAGATCTCCGGCGCGTCGCGCACGTAGTACTGCTCTTCGTGGTGGCGGATCTCGGCGCGGAGCTCCTCGAGGCGGACCAGCGGGTCGTTCATGCGCGATCGCCGTCGCGTCGTTATCGATCGCGCGACAGCACGTAATCGGTCAGCAGCGTCAGCGCGTCGCGCTCGCGGCTCGGGGGAAAGACCGCGAGGGCCGTCTTCGCCTGCGTCGCGTACTCCACAGCGCGCGCATAGGCGTCCTCACCGGCGCCGTGCTCCTCGAGCAGCCGGAGGAGGTCGCGCCACTGCTCCGCCGACACCGTCCGTTCGCTGACGATGCCGCGGATCAGCCGGTCCGCCTCGGGGCCGCCGCGCTGCAGCAGCAGGATCATCGGGAGCGTCACCTTGCCTTCGCGCAGGTCGCCGCCGACCGGCTTGCCGAGCGCCCCCTCGTCAGCCGTGTAGTCCAGCAGATCGTCGACGAGCTGGAACGCGATCCCGAGATTGAACCCGAATTCACGCAGCGCCAGCTCCTGCTCCTTCGTCACCGAGCCGAGCAGTCCGCCGATCTGCGCGCAGCCGCCGAACAGGTACGCGGTCTTGCGACGGATGATCTCGAAATGCTCTTCTTCGGTGATGTCGGCGTCGCCGGTCTTGGTGAGCTGATACAGCTCACCTTCGATCATGCGCAGCGTCACGTCGCAGAGCAGCCGGATCACCTCCAGCGCGTCCTGCGTCAGCGCCATCGCCATCGACTTGATGTAGAGGTAATCGCCGAGCAGGACGGTGATGTCGTTGCCCCAGCGCGAGTGGACGGCGAGGCGGCCGCGCCGCAGGTCGGCGCCGTCGATGATGTCGTCGTGCACCAGCGTGGCCGTGTGGATGAACTCGACCACCGAGGCGTAGAGCACGGCACGCTCGCCCCGATAGCCGGCGAGGCGCGCGGCCATCAGCAGCACCGCGGGGCGCACGCGCTTGCCGCCGCTGTTCTGGATGTAGCGTCCCATCTCCGGAATCAGGGCGACGCGCGACTGCACGTGGCGGAGGAATTCCTCCTCGACGGCGTCGAGGTCCTGGCGAATCGGCTCGAAGATTTGCGCCAGGTCGGCGATCACGGGGGTTTTCTGCGCGGTGTCGGTCAAGGTATGGCTGGCTCGTTCGGACTCACAATACTGGAGTTTCGCGCAGGGTGTCAACGCGCTAAGCCGTTGCGCGGCGCGGAGTTGGGCCGAACAGGACGTCGACATTGCGCGTCGTGCAGGCCTCGACGTCCACCGCCCGCCGGCCGCGCAGCTCAGCCAGGACCTCGGCCACCCGGACGACGTGCGCCGGCTCGTTGCGCTGGCCGCGCAGCGGCACCGGCGCCAGATACGGGCTGTCGGTTTCGACGAGCAGCCGATCGTCGGGTACCACGCGGGCCGCCTCGCGCACGCCGGGGGCTCGGGGAAACGTCGCGATCCCCGAAAACGACACGTAGAAGCCGATGTCGAGCGCCCGGCGCGCCATGGCGGCATCCCCCGTGAAGCAGTGGAACACGCCCCGGAGATCGTGGCCGCCGGCCTCGCGCAGGATCGCGAAGGTGTCCTCGGTCGCCTCGCGCGTATGAATAATGACGGGCTGCCGCCGCTCGCGCGCCAGTGCGATCTGGGCCGCGAACACCTCCTGCTGCACGTCGCGCGGCGCGAAGTCGTAATGGTAATCCAGTCCGATCTCGCCCACCGCGCAGCCCTCGAAGGCGTCCCCCCTGGCGCGCGCCGCCGCGGCGGCGTCCAGGGGCCGCCCGGCAAAGGCGCCCGCCTGATGGGGATGCACGCCGGCCGCAAAGCGCACGGCGTCCCACGCGCCGGCCACGCGCCGCGCGCGTCCGGCCTCGGCGTCGTCTTCGGCGGCGAGGATGCAGAGCGCGGCCGTCAGGCCGGCGGCCCTGGCGCGTGCGACGACGTCGTCGAGGTCCGGCTCGAACGCGTCGTCCGCGAGATGACAGTGCGAGTCGACCATTGTTATCCGGGGGGCCTTCGCCCCCCGGAGCCCCCCTACACGCGCTCTCGCTCGCCGCTTCGCCGGCTCGCGCCGATCGCGTGGCTCGCTCGCTTCGCTCGTTCGCGCTTTCGTTTTCCGCGACTTCCTCGCCGCCCCCCGGAGCCCCCCTACACGCGTGCGGACGATTGTACCCCACCACCACAGCCGCTCCGTGCAGCTTGACACCCGGCTATCATTTCTAACAACATGTCGCTATGCAGCATATGGAGACCCTCGATCGCGAACTGAAAAAAGGGAGCGCCGAACTCCTGATCCTCGCGCTCGTGGAAGCGCGCGCCCGGCACGGGTACGAGATCGGCAAGCTGATCGACGAGCGATCCGGCGGACGCCTGCGATTCAAGGTCGCGTCGCTCTATCCCCTGCTCTATCGGCTCGAGGAGCGCGGCTGGATCGCGGGCCGGTGGGTCGAGAAACCCGGCGAGCGCCGCCGGCGGTTCTACCGCCTCACCCCCGAAGGACGGCGCGTGCTGGCCGCACAGCGTGAGAACTGGCGCGAGTTCGTCGAGGCGGTCACCCGCATCACGAGGCCCGATCATGCCTGATCCTTCGACGGGCTCAGGGTCGCCTTCGACGGGCTCGGGGGCCGTCGATTGGACGCCGGCGCTTGCCGCTCGACTGTCGTCGCTCCGCCTTGCGCCGGCGCGCGAAGCCGAGATCGTCGACGAGCTGTCGCAGCATCTCGACGACGTGTACGGCGAGAAGATCGCCGCCGGGGCGACGCACGACGAGGCGATGCGCAGTGCACTCGAAGAACTCGACGAGGGCGATCTCCTCACGAGCGAGATGCGCCCGCTCCGGCAGGCGTCCGCGCCCGTGCCCATCACGCCGGGCACCGGCCGTGGCCGATGGTTCGCGGACATGCTCCAGGACATTCGCTACGCCATGCGCACGCTGCGTGCGGCCCGCGGCTGGGCGATGGTGATCGTGTTGCTGCTCGGGCTCGGGATCGGCACCAACGCGGCGATCTTCAGCGCGACCGACGAACTGCTGCTGTCCAGGATTCCGGGTGTGCAGGATCCGGGCGGCCTCGTTCGCCTTCGATGGACGGGGCGCAACGCGACCGTCAGCGATTATGACCAGTACGGGCACACGGCGCCCGGCCCGAACGGCGCGCGGATCCGCAGTTCGTTCTCCTATGCCGCGTTCAGCGAGCTCGCGAAGAATGCCGACGGGAGGGCGGATCTGTTTGCGTGCGCACCCTTCGACCAGACCAGTCTCGTCGTCGACGGGCGCGCGGAACTCGCCTGGGCCTTCGCGGCGACGGGCAACTATTTCACGGTGCTGGGTGTCAGACCCGTCGTCGGACGCCTCTTTGGCCCTGGCGACGATCGACGCGACGCACCTGGTGTCGCGGTCATCGGTTATCGATACTGGCGCACGCGCTTCGGCGCGGATCCGGGCGTCGTCGGCAAGAACGTTCTCGTGAGGAACGTGCCAGTCACGATCGTCGGCGTCACGCCGCCAGCGTTCGCGGGGGTCGAAGGCCCCACAGCCGAATCGCCGGACATCACGTTTCCCGTGAGCATGGATGCGCGGCTCAAAGGCAGCAGCGGCGGCGGCACGGCGTCATATCTCGACGAGAGCAGCGCGTACTGGCTCGAGATCATGGGCCGCCTCGCGCCGGGGGTGTCATCGCAGCAGCTACAGTCCCGGCTCGCCGGCGCCTTCCAGCAGATCGCGTCGCCGGAGTCCGCCGCCCGTCCGGGCGCAACCGGCACACGCGACGGGACGCCAACTCTTCTCGTTCAGTCAGGCCGCCGTGGCGTGTACGACGTCGACGCCGGCGGCGAGATGGCGGCGGCCGTCCTGTCGGTCGTCGTCGCGATCATCCTCCTGATCATCTGCGCAAACATCGGCAATCTGATGCTCTCCCGCGCCGTCGCGCGGCAGAAAGAAATGTCGATCCGGTTGTCGCTCGGGGCCACGCGCGCGAGGCTGCTGCGCCAATTGTTCACCGAAGCCGTCCTGCTCGCCATCGCCGGCAGTGTACTCGGTCTCTTCGTGGCGTCCTGGGCCGTGCGGCTGCTCTCCGCGGCGGCGGGAGACAGCATGGACGAGCGGTTCGCGGAGCGCGCGGCGGCAGGTGTCTTTCACTGGCACACGCTCGGCTTCATCGTCGCGGTGGGCATCCTGGCGACGATCGCGTTTGCAGTCGTGCCGGCGCTCAGCAGCACACGCATCGATCTGGGCGCGACCTTGAAGGACGCGAGCCGCGCGATCGCCGGACACCGAAGCCTGACGGCGCGGGCGCTGCTCGTTTCCCAAGTGACGCTCTCGGCGGTGCTGCTCGTGGGCGCCGGTCTGTTTCTGCGCACGGTCGCCGACCTCGCGGCCGTCGAGGTCGGGTTCGATCCAGCCAATCTGCTGCTCATCCAGATCATACCGACCGTGAGCGGCTACGATCACGCGCAGACGCTGGCGCTCTACACCGCGCTTCTCGACCGGCTGGCCGCTCTGCCAGGGGTCCGGGGCGCAACACTGTCGCAGCCCGCCCTGCTGTCGGGCAGCACGAGTTCGACGAACATTTTCGTAAAGGGCCGGTCGTATCCCGAGAGTCCGCGCATCCCACCGGAAACCGAGATCGATCGGCTGGTCGTGTCGCCGGACTTCTTCGAGGTCATCGGCATCAGCGTGGTCGCCGGACGGCCGCTGACGAGGCGCGACGACGAGCACGCGCCTCGAGTGGCGGTCGTCAACGAGGCGGCGGCGCGCAGCTTCTTTCCGGGCGTGAACCCGATCGGCCGTCGATTCGGCGGAAGCCGCGCGTCACGAGAAGAGGTCGAGGTCGTGGGCGTGGTTCGAGATACCAAGTACGCCAATCTTCGGCAAGCGCCGCCGCCCACGATATACGAGACGTACCTGCAGGTATTCCGAGGAAGCGCCTGGTTGGCGGTGCGCACGGCGGGCCCGCCGGCGGCTCTGGCGAGCACCGCGCGCGACGCGATTCGCGAGGTGGCGCCGACGCTGCCGCTGGCGAAGGTCACGACCGAAATGGACGACATCGACGAGCGTTTCGCCCCCGAGCGCCTGTTCGCCGAGTCGTACGCCGTCTTCGGCGGCATGGCCCTGCTTCTCGCGTCCATCGGACTCTTCGGCCTGATGTCGTACAACGTCGCGCGCCGCACCGCGGAGATGGGCGTGCGGATGGCGCTCGGCGCGCAGCGGGCGGACGTGCTCCGGCTCGTGATGCGTGAATCGATGGCGCTGGTCGTCGTCGGACTGGCTGCCGGTCTCGCGATCGCGCTGGCCACCGGCCGCCTGATCGCGTCGCTGCTCTTTGGCGTGCCGTCGGCAGATGCCGTGACATTCACGATGACCGCGCTCGTCATGATCGCGGTGTGTGGACTGGCGGCGTACCTCCCGGCACGCCGCGCCTCGAGGGTCGATCCGGTGACCGCGCTGCGGTGCGAATAGGTGAAACATGCCGGATTGGAAGCCCGCGCTGTCCGCCCGGTTGTCCGCACTCCGCCTCACGCCCGCCCGCGAGCGCGAGATCGTCGACGAACTATCGCAGCACCTCGACGACCTCTATCGCGAGAAGTTTGTAGCAGGTGCGACGCATGAGGAGGCGATGCGAAGTACGCTCGACGAACTCGACGAGGGCGACCTCCTGTCACGCGAGATGCGGCCGCTTCGTCAGGCGTCGGCGCCGGTCGCGCCGAGTCCGCCTGGCGCGCCAGGCCGGCGATGGCTCGCCGACGTTTCGTCGGACATCCGATATGCGCTGCGGACGCTCCAGGCGGCGAAGGCGTGGACCCTTGTCGTGCTGCTGTTGCTCGCGTTTGGCATCGGGACGAATGCCGTCATTTTCAGCGTGACACACGCGCTGCTCGTGGCTCCGCTCCCAGGCATTGCGGCTCCGGATGCGCTCGTTCGGCTGGCGTGGACGGGATCGAACGACGCGGTGACCCGCTATGAATCGTACGGCAACGAGTCGCGGACGGGCGCGGCGGAAGGCGGAACGCGGACGTCGTTCTCGTACGCCGCGTTCACCGAGTTCAGCAGAGACGCGCGCGGCACGGCAGATCTGTTTGCAAGCCTGGCCACCTGCGCGCTGTTTGCGACGGCACCGGCGTTCCGCGCGACGAAGGTGGACCTGAACGCCGCACTGAAGGATACGAGCCGCGCGATTGCGGGGCGAGGCGGACGACTCGCGAGAGCGCTGCTCGTCGTACAGGTCACCTTGTCGCTGGTCCTGCTCGTCGGCGCGGGCCTCTTCTTGCGGACGGTCGTCAACCTGCACCGCGTGGACGTCGGGTTCGACCCCGACAATCTGCTGCTCATCCGGATCATGCCGGCCGTGAGCGGCTACGACCAGGCGCGAACGACGGCGCTCTACACGGAGCTCCTGCACGCGTTGTCCGCGTTGCCGGGCGTGCGCGGCGCCGCGCTGTCGCAGCCGGGGCTGCTCGCCGGCGGGACGAGCTCGACGGATATCTTCGTCAACGGACGCACGTACGGTGTGAGCGGGGCCCCGCAGCCGGTCACTGAGATCCACCGGCTGATCGTGTCCCCGGACTTCTTCCGCGTCATCGGCATGCCGATCGTGCTCGGTCGCGCGCTCACGGACCAGGACGACCGGGACGCGCCGCGTGTGGCCGTGATCAATGAAGCGGCGGCGAGGGCGTTCTTCCCTGGAGTGGCGAACCCTGTCGGGCAGCGCTTCGGCGGCAGCCCGACGTCGACGGACCAAACGGAGATCGTCGGTGTCGTACGCGATACGAGATATTCGAGTCTTGGCAGACCGCCGCCGCCGATCGTGTTCGTCACGTACCTGCAAGTAGCCCGGTCGGCCGTGTTCCTCGAGCTGCGGACCTCCGTGCCGCCAGAAACGGTGACACGTGCCGCGCGGAACGCCATCCGCAGTGTGGCGCCAACGCTGCCGCTGGCCGCTGTCTCGACCGAGACCGAGGAAATCGCGAGCCACTTCTCGCAGGAACGGACGTTCGCACAGGTCTATACGGCCTTTGGCAGCATCGCCCTGCTGCTCGCGTCGATCGGCCTGTTCGGCCTGATGTCGTACAACGTCGCGCAAAGGACGGCGGAAATGGGCATCCGCATGGCACTCGGCGCGCAGCGCTCGGACGTCCTGCGGCTCGTCATGCGCGAATCGCTGGCGCTCGTCCTGGTCGGACTCGCGTCGGGCTGCGCGATCGCGCTGGCAACCGGCCACTACGTTGCGTCGCTTCTGTTCGGGGTGCCGTCGCGAGATCCGGTGACCTTCACGGCCGCCGCGGTCGTGATGACCGTCGTGTGCGCCGTCGCTGCGTACCTGCCCGCGCGGCGCGCCTCGCGCGTCGACCCGATGACGGCGCTGCATTGCGAATAGGCGGCTCCAGCGTTCCCTGGTTGGCGTCGGATGGAGCCGCCTCGGGTCTTTTTGCTGCCTGCACTCGCCCGCCTCGGGTTCGCAGCGCAGCCGTACGCCCGCACATGACCTGCACTTGTCGATCCCTGCCAGCTCGGTGCATGGTGAGTGTATGGCGCGTCTGGTATCCACGACTGTTCGACTGGACGAGGAAGACGTCCGCGCGCTGAAACGCGCGCGCGCGGCTGGACATTCGACCTCGGAACTCGTTCGAAAGGGCCTGCGCATCGTCGCGTCGCGGTACTACAAGGGGCGTCGCCCGCCGACGACCGGTTTGTTCGAGTCGATCGACACGAAGCTCGGGGACGAGTCGGAGCTGTTCAGAGACCTCGAGAGGTGAGCCGTCCGCTCGTTGCGGACACCGGCGGACTCCTCCGGGCGCTCGCGCGAAACGCGGAGGGGACGCCGAGCTTTCCCGACTACGAGCACGCGCTCACCTCGGCGACGCTGGTCGTCGTACCAGGGCTGGTCCTTGCGGAGGTCGACGACTTCCTCGCAAGCCAGCGCGCGGCCATGCGCAGGCTGGCCGCCGAAATCTTCCATCCTGCCACCCGCTATCAATACGAGCTGCCCCTTCCCACAGACATCGTTCGCGCGCTCGAATTCGATGCGAAGTTCGAAGAATTGAAGCTCGGGCTGGTGGACGGAACCGTCGCGGCGGTCGCAGAGCGCCGAAGGATCTACCGCGTGCTCACCACCGACCGGAGAGATTTCGCAACGCTTCGCGTTGGCCAGCGCTTCACGCAGGCATTGGAATTGGTGCCGTAATTCAGCGGCGACGCGCTGAACGTCGGCGGCGGCACGGTCGAGCGCGCCCACGGCACGTTTTCAGTGCCCGCGCCGGCGACGGCGAAGCTGCTGGCCGGCGTCCCGATCTACGCCCGATATCGATGATCGAGTCGAGCGCAGCGAGCTCGTGCAGGTGCACGCGCTCGGGGCGAGCCGACCGCGCGTGTGGCGGACCGTCGCGGGCCGCGGGCTCCTCCTCGCAGGTCTCGGGACCGCTGTTGGCGTTGCCGCGGCGATCCTCCTCGGACCGGCAGCGGAATCGCTGCTGTTCCGGGTGTCCGCTCACGATCCGCTCGTGTTCGCGGGGTCGGCAGCGCTCGCGCTCGGCATCGGCGCCGCTGCGAGCGTGGCGCCCGCCTGGCGCGCGGCGTCCGCCGATATTGGAACGCTCCTCGGGACCGACTGAGGATCTGCGGTGGGCCAGGGCTGAAGCCCCGGCCTACCGGATGCGCGCGCCCGGTGGGATGTCGCGGTCGAAGCCGACGAGCACGGGCTTCCCTCCGTCCGGACTGGCCGCGAGGATCATCCCGTTCGATTCGATCCCCATCAGCTTCGCGGGTTTCAGATTGAAGACGATCCCGACCGTGCGGCCGACGAGCTGTTCCGGCTCGTAGGCTTCCGCGATACCGGCGACGAGCGTCCGCTGCTCGGTGCCCACGTCGATCTGCAGCTTCATCAGCTTGCGCGAGTTCGGCACGCGCTCGGCCGCCAGCACCTTCGCGACGCGCAAATCGATCTTCATGAAGTCGTCGATCGTGATCCTGTCGTTCAGGGTTCCGGGGGCCGGGTTCGGGGGCGGGTTCGCGGTTGCCGGGTTCGCGGTCTGGTTCGCGGTTGCCGGGTTCGGTGTCGGGTTCGCGGGTTCGCTCACGTGTTCGCTCCTGTCATGCCGGACCTGAACGTCCGGCTTGCTGGTCTCGGCTCGCGGCCAGAGGGCCTCGCCTTTCACCATTGCGCGCTCGCCGTGGTTCCGCCACGCGGCGTCATCGAGGCGGATGGGATCGTCAGGACGCGCGCCGCTCACGCGTCGAAGGATCTCGGCAGCCGACGCGGGCATCACGGGCGAGAGCAGGATCGCGGCGATCCGCACCGCTTCCGCGACGTCGAAGAGGACCTGCGTCAGGCGGTCGGCCCGATCGACTTGCCGCGCGAGCGCCCAGGGCTCCGTTTCGGCGATGTACCCGTTGGCGCGATCGACGATCCGGAACGCCGCCGCGACGCCGTCCTCGAGCGCCAGGACATCCATGCGATCGAGGTAGGCGCGGCGCGCCTCGTCGGCCACGCCGGCCAGCGGGCCCGGCGCCCCGGCCGCGCGCAGCACGCCGCCGCGGTATTTCTCGGCCATCGCGGCAATCCGGCTCACCAGGTTGCCCAGGTTGTTGGCCAGGTCGGCGTTGTAGCGCTCCTGCAGCCGCGCCCACGAGAAGTCGCCATCCGATCCGAAGGCCACCTCCTTCATCAGAAAGAGGCGCAGCGGATCGGGACCGAACCGCGCCGCCGCTTCCACGGGGTCGATCACCGTGCCGAGCGACTTGCTCATGCGCTGGCCGTCGACCGAGATGAAGCCGTGGCCGAACACCTGCCTTGGCAGCGCCAGGCCGGCGCTCATCAGCATCGCGGGCCAGATGACGCTGTGGAAGCGCGTGATGTCCTTGCCGATCACGTGCAGGTCGGCCGGCCACCAGCGCTCGAACATCGCGGCATCCTGGCCGAAGCCGATGGCCGAGACGTAGTTGATCAGCGCATCGAACCAGACGTACGTGACGCTGCCCGGATCGTGCGGCAGCGGAATGCCCCATGCCTGCCCGGCCCGGCTGATCGAGATGTCGTCGAGCCCCGCCTCGAGCAGACGCAGGATCTCGTTGCGCCGGATCTCGGGAACCAGGAACTCCGGATGCGCCGCGAAGTGCGCCATGAGGGGATCGCGGTACCGGGAGAGCCGGAAGAAGTGATTCTTCTCGCGAATCCACTCCGGCGTCGTGCCGTGCAGCGGACACCGGCCGTCGACGAGGTCCTTGTCCTGCTTGAACGCCTCGCAGCCGACGCAGTACCAGCCCTCGTAGAAGCCCTCGTACACGTCGCCGGCGGCCGCAATCCGGCGGACGATTTCCTGCACCGCGACGCGATGCCGCGGCTGCGACGTCCGGATGAAGTCGTCGAAGGAGATGTCGAGCGCGCGCCACACGCGCCGGAATTCCTCCTCCATTTGGTCGCAGTAGACGAGCGGATCGAGACCTTCCTCGCGGGCCTTCCGGAACACGTTCTGCGAGTGCTCGTCGTTGCCCATCACGAAGTGCGTGTCGCGGCCGCGGGCGCGCTGGTACCGCGCGATGACGTCGGCGGCAATCTTCTCGTACGCCGTGCCGAGGTGCGGCCGGCTGTTCACGTAGTCGATTGCCGTCGTCAGATAGAAGCGGCCCATCCGAACAATTCTATGTCAGCGAGGCGCGCCGTTTGCGCGTCGAACGGGCCGACGAGGTGGACGTACGCCCGGGTCGCGTCGAGCCCTGTCGATTTGTCGTGTACTAATTAATAAGGAAGGGGGCCACAGGTGGCAGGCGGCGGAACACGGGCCGATTGGATCGAAACGAGCTTCCCGGGCCGGATCGTCAGCGGGATCTGCCTGGTTGCGGGACCGCTGCTCGCGGTGTCGGCCTGCCTGCTCGCGGTCGGCGTGTACGGCGCCAGCGGGGCCACCTTCGTCCACGGCATGGGAGAGCATCGGCTGCGCGGCTCGATCGAGTTCAGCCTTCAGTTCGCCGCGATGGCGACGCTGCTGTTCGCGGTGGTCGAGGTGGCGGAGCGGATCGCGCGCGTCCGGCCGGGGCTCGGCCGAACCGCCGGGGTCCTCACCATCGTCGGCATTCTGGGCCCTATCTTCTTCAACGGCGTTTATTTCGGCGCGTTCCAGCTGGCGGGGGGCCCCGAGGAGCCGGCGGCCGCGCGCCTGGTGGACCTTGCCCAGGTGATCCCGTCGGTCCTCGTCAACGTCGCGGGACCGGCGCTCGTGGCCGGCTTCATCCTGCTTGGCGTCGGGGCGGCGAAAGCCCGCGTCCTCCCCGTTTGGCGCGCGTGGGCGCTCGGGCTGACCTGCTTGATCCCTGTCGGCTTCATCTCGGGCTTCATCGTCATCTCGGCGCTCGCGTTCGCGTGCACCGCTGTCGCGCTCGTGCCGCTCGGCATCCGGACGCTGCGCGGGGACGAGCGCGACAGGCTCTGACGAGCCCACCTGGCGGGGTTCACGAGCGGCGGGTCGCGCCGCGCGCGCGGATCGCCGCCGCCTGGACCTCTTTGACCGAGACTCCGCGCTCGACGGCCACCCGGACGCAGTCGTCGAACTCCGGCGCGGCGTTGAGCACCTCGCCGTTGCGGCGGGCAATCTTGAAGCGAATCGGCCCGTACGGCGTCTCGACCGTTTCGGTCGCGCGTTCGAGGCACGTACGCGCCAGCTGCTGATATCGCACCCCGATCGTCGTCGAGTTGCGGAAGAGGACGTCGGTCAACGCGTCGCGCTTGGCGGGAGACGCGATGACCGTCACGAGCGTGCCCGGGCGTCCCTTCTTCATCTGCACGGGCGTGTAGAACACGTCGAGGGCGCCTCCCTCGAGCAGGCGATCCATCAGCGGCCCGAACAGCTGCGGGTTCATGTCGTCGATCTCGCACTCGAGCGTCACGACGCGGTGCCCCGGAGCGGCGGTTCGCTCGCCTCGCACGGCGCGCAGCACGTTGGGCAGCCCGGCGACCTCGCGATCGCCCGCCCCGTAGCCGATCGCCTCGATCGTCATGCCCGGCAGCGGCCCGTACTCGCGCGCGTACGCCGTCACCAGCAGTGCGCCGGTCGGCGTGACGAGTTCCATCGGGGCGCCGCTCGAATAGATCGGCACTCCCTTCAGCAGCAACGCGGTCGCCGGCGCCGGCACGGGAAACGTGCCGTGCTCGCACTCGACGGTGCCGCTCCCGACGTTCAGCGGCGACGCCATGACGTCGTCGATCCCGAACCACTCGAACCCGTACACCGCCCCGACGATGTCGATGATCGAATCGAGGGCGCCCACCTCGTGCAGATGGACCCGGTCGAGCGGCATCTGATGGATCGAGGCCTCCGCCTGCGCGAGCCGCTCGAACAGGTGAATCGCGCGGTCGCGTCCTTCGGCCGAGAGCGCCGATCGGCGAATCGCGTCGGCGATCTCCTTCAGGGAACGATGCGCGGCGTGCGCGTGCGTCGCCGCCGCGTGCTCGTGGTCGTGGTGGTCGTGTGCGTGATCGTCGTGATTGTGATGATGATGGCCACCCTCGCCGTGGGAATGGCGGTGCGGCGGCTCACCGGCGGCCGCCGCCGGCGCGGCGCGCTCCAGCAGCCGGAATTTCGTGGCCGACACGCCGGCGCGCAGCACGCGGTCGGCCTGCAGCCTCCCGTACTCGATGGCCAGGCTGCCAAGCGCGGCTTCGAGCGCCTCGAGCGGCAGCCCCAGATCGAGCAGCGCGCCCAGCACCATGTCGCCGGAGGCTCCCGAAAAGCAGTCGAAATAAATCACAGTCGTCCGCTCTCCCGCAGGCTGACGAATCGCACGTCGGACACGATGACGTGGTCGAGCACGTGGATCCCCATCAACTCGCCCGCGCGGATCATCCGGCGGGTCAGTTCGACGTCATCGTCGCTCGGCGACGGATCGCCCGACGGATGATTATGGAACAGCAGGATGGCCGCCGCGCCGCCGCTCGCCGCCTCCCGGAACACCTCGCGCGGATGCACGAGACTCGCGTCGAGCGTGCCGACCGAGAGGATCGACGTCCGCAGCACGCGGTGCTTCGTGTCGAGCAGGACGACGCCGAACTGCTCGACGGGCCTGGCGCCGAACTGCGGGATCAGCAGCTCGGCGATATCGCGCGCGTGCAGAATCTGCGGCCGCTCGCGCCGTCCGCGAACGAGCGTGCGGCGCCCCGCCTCGATCGCGGCGATCAGCTGCGCCGCGCGCGCGTCGCCGATCCCGGGAACGCGGCGCAACTCGTCGGGCGAGGCGCGCGCGAGACCGTGCAGTCCGCCGACCGCGCCGAGCACCGCGTTGGCGAGATCGAGCGCACCGGCGCGCGGCGCGCCGTGGCCGAGCACGATCGCGAGCAGCTCGTTGTCGCCGAGGCCGCCGGCGCCGACACGCGCGAGCTTTTCACGCGGCCGATCGTGCGCCGCAACGGTCTTCATCGTACACCATACCTGCTATACTTCCGACCGATGCGTCGCCTGTCGGTGTTGCTCTGCCTGCTCCTCATCGCGGGCTGTTCGGAACCTCCCCAGAAAGAACTCAATCAAGCACAAGGCGCCATCGACGCGGCGCGCGCCGCCGGCGCCGAGGAGTACGCGAAAGACGAGTACGGCGCGGCCACCTCCGCGTTGCAGAAAGCGCACGACGCCGTCCAGCAGCGCGACTACAAACAGGCGCTCAGCTACGCGCTCGACGCGCGCGAGCGCGGGCAGGACGCGGCGCGCGCCGCGGCCGACGGCAAGGCGGCCGCGCGCAGCCAGGCCGAAGCCAGCATCATCGCGCTCTCCACGCATTTGAAAGAACTCGAGCGCCGGCTGCAGGCTGCACAAACCGCCCGCGTCCCCGCCCGCGCACTCCGGCCCCCGCGCGCCGCGCTCGACGCGACGCGCGAGGCCTTGCAAGAAGCGGGCACAGATCTCGCGCGCGGCGACTTTCACCAGGCGAGTGCCGCCGTCGCGAACAAAGAGCCGGCCGTCGACGCCGCGTTGAAGGCAGTGAACGCGCTCATCGCGGCGCATCCAATCAAGAAGCGACGACGGTGACGCCGGGTCTGAAGAAGGTCTAACGACCCGGCCTACGGCAGCCAGGTGATCTCGGCCAGCACTTCCGCCCAACCGGTCAGATACAAACCGTCATCCCGCCATTCGACGCGCTGGGCGCCGCCGGGCGCGCTGACGACCACGTCGCGTGCGGCCCCGCCGTAGGCCGCCGCGGCGACCGCCGCGGCACACGCGCCGGTGCCCGACGCTTCCGTCGGGCCCACCCCGCGCTCCCAAATCAGGATCGACACGCGATCGGGCGCCTCGACACGCGCCAGCTCCACGTTCGTGCCCTCGGGAAACGCCGAATGGACCGCGAGCCTCGACGCGAGATCCTGCAGCCGCGCCGGCGACGATTCGCCGAGCACGACGCATTGGGGATTGCCGACCCGCAGCGTGACGACGTCGACCTGGCGCCCCTCGACGTCGAGCCGCTGCTGCCGCACGTCCACGGGTGGTCCCATCGCGGCGCGGAACGTCGCCTGCGCACCGTCGACGCCGAGCAGCTCCAGCCGTTTGCGGCCGGCGTCCGTCTCGATCGTCACGGCGTCTCCCGGCGCGAGGCGTCGCCGCCCCGCGAGGCACGCGGCCAGGCATCTGATGCCATTGCCGGAAATCTCCGACGCGCTCCCGTCCGCGTTGAGGAGCTGCATGTCCGCGCCGCCCGCCGTCTCCTGAAACACGATCAGGCCGTCGGCGCCGATGCCGCGATGCCGCTCGCACAGCGCTCGTGCGAGCGACGGCAGCTCGCGACCGGCGTCGAGCCCGCCGGCTTCGGCCAGCAGGAAGTCGTTCCCGTAGGCGTGCGCCTTGACGAGCCTCATTTGCGGCAGAAGGCGAGCAGATGCCACCCGAACCGCCGGACGAGGGACCGCGGCAGCGCGTTGAACGCCCCGACGAACACGGTGTTATAGAGCGTCCCCTTCCAGCCGCCGTGCAGCCGCGACTTGACGGGGAACCGCTCCTCGACGATCCGGACGCGGCTGAATCCCGAGAGCAGCGCGCGAAACTCCGCCGCGCTGTACTTGCGGAGCACCGGGGCGTCCTCGTGCTCGAGCGGCACCTTCATCAGCTTCGACAACGCGTTCAGCCACGAGACCCGGTTGTAGACCTGGAACACCGCCTCCCCGCCCGGCTTCAGGACCCGCCGGCACTCGGCCACGACCGCCGCCCCGTCAGCGGCGTACTGGACGATGCCGTGCGCGTAGACGAAATCGAAGGCGTTGTCGGGAAACGGCAGGTGGGCGCCGTCGGCTTCGCGCAGATCCGCCTCGAGCCCCTGCTGGGCGAAATTCTGCCGGGCGAGCGCGATCGCCGATGCGGCCAGGTCGACGCCGGTGACGATCGCACCGCCGCGCGCGAACCGCGCGAGATCCGTCCCCGCGCCGCAGCCCACCTCGAGCACGTGCTGGCCGCGGTGCCCGTCGAAATCGACGAGCCGCAGCAGGTGATGAAGCTTCTCGAAATGATACTGGTCGAGATCGGCGAAGAACCCCGGAGACCCGGCCGGATGGCGGGTGATCTCGAGGTCGTGAATGTGCTGGTTCCAGTAGTCGCGCACGCGCGCGGTCGTGAGATCGGACACGACCGACTACTATAGAATACTATCCGCCGCATGCGCGTCCGCGATCTCGATCGCCTCACGGCCGGCCCACACGATCTGCTCGTGATCGGCGGCGGCATCTACGGTCTCGCGATCGCGGCCAACGCATCGCGCCGCGGCCTCCGGGTCGCGCTCGTCGAGGCCGCCGACTTCGGCAGCGGCCTCTCCTTCAATCACCAGAAAACCGCGCACGGCGGGCTCCGCGCGCTCCAGTCCGCCAGCCTCCGGCGCGCGCGCGAAGCGATCCGCGAACGGCGCGCGCTCGCGCGCCTCGCCCCGCGGCTGCTCCGGCCGCTGCCCTTCATCATCGGGACGTACCACTCGGCCACGAGGAATCGGCTCGCGCTGCGCGCCGCCTTCGCGATCGACGCCTGGCTCGCGCGCGATCGCAACGACGGGGTCGAACCGGAGCTGCACCTCCCCGCCGCCCGCCTGGTGTCGCGCGCCGCCACGCTCAAGCTGTTTCCCGGCGTCCGGCAGGACGGCTTGACCGGCGGCGCGATGTGGTACGACTACCAGATGGTCGCGGCCGATCGCCTCACCCTCGCCTTCGGCGAAGCGGCCGACGCCGCGGGCGCCGCGCTCGCGAACTACGTGGAAGCGCTCGATCCTCTCCGCGACGGCGACCGGATCGCCGGCATGCGCGTCCGCGACGCGCTGACGAACGCCGAGGCGGACGTCCGCGCGACCCTCACGATCAACGCCGCCGGCAGCCGGGCCGGCGACGTGATGCGCCGCTTCGGCGTCAAACGCGATCTGCGGCTCCTCAAGGCGATGAACCTCGTGACGCGCCGGCCGGCGAACGACATCGCCCTCGCCGCGCCCGACGCGCACGGGCGCATGTTGACGCTCGTCCCCTGGCACGGCCGCGCGCTCGTCGGCACGAGCCAGTCGCCAGAATTCCGCGCGCCGGACGATGTCGGCGTCACCGCCTCCGAACTCGAATCGTTCGTCCGCGACGCCAACACGGCGTTCCCCACGCTGCGGCTCGCGGTCGACGACGTGTGGCTCGTCCACCGCGGGATCGTACCCGCCATCGAAGGGCGCGGCGGCCGCCCCGAGCTGATGTCCTCTCCGCAGATTCTCGATCACGCCGGCGAAGGGGCACCGGGGGCCATGACGGTCGTGGGCGTCAAGTACACGACCGCCCGCGGCGTCGCCGCCCGCGTCGTCGAGCGCGCCGCGCGACGGCTGGGCCGCTCGATCCGGCTGTCGGGCGTCGCGGAACAGCCCCTGCCGGGTGCCGGGATTGCCGACCACGAGGCCCTCGCGATCGAAGCCGCGCGCGCGGTGTCGCTGGAACTGGCGCCCGCGACGATCCTGCACCTGATCGTCACCTACGGCGACCGGTGCGTGCCGATCATCGAGCTGATGGCCGAGCGATCCGACTGGCGGATGCCGCTGGCCGCGGGACGCCCCAACGTCGGCGCGGAAGTGGTCCACACCATCCGCCACGAGATGGCGCAGACGCTGGCCGATGTGGTGATCAGGCGGACGGAACTGGGGGCGGCGGGCCACCCGGGCGACGACGTGGTGCACGCTGCCGCGCGGGTCGCCGGAGAAGAACTGGGCTGGTCGCCGCAGCGATCGTCGGACGAGATCGCCGCGGTCAACCGTTTTTACGAGATCGCGCCCTAGCGGCGCGCGCGTTCAGCGCCGGGCTCCTCCGTTCGGCTGGCCGCCAATCGGCGGCAGCTTGCCGGCCATCGTGCGGTTGAACGCCGGCAGATCCGTCGACGACAGCTTCTCGAAGCCGGTCTTCGCGTCGGCCAGCTCCTTCTCGATGACGCCGAGCACCTGCATCTGCGTATCGGTCGGCTTGTAGTCGACACTGCCCGCCTCGTCGCTCGCCCCCTGTCCGACGCCGCCGCTCAGCCAGATCAGATTCATGTAGACCCGATACGCCTCGGGGAAATATTTGTCGTCGCTGAGCATCTCGGACTTGGTGACCAGCTTCAACTCGACGTCGAGGATCGTCTGGTTCAAATCGTCGAGCGCCTTGACGATCGAGGCCTTGCCGGCGTGCGCCTTGCGCTGATCTTCGATCTGCTTCCGCCAGACCTCCATCTCGTTGACCATGTCGGAGGTCTGCGTGATGTCGTCGCGGATGCGCACCTGCGTCTGCGTCGACAAGACGAGATCGGCAGTGGAGCTCGGGATGGCCGGGTCCTTCAGCACCTCGAAGGGCTGCGTGTACTGCTTGCCGTCGATGGTGAAGCGCACCTGGTACTTGCCTGGCGCCGCCATCGGGACCCCCGTCTGCGGCGTGATGCCCCAGTGCGTGATCCGGCGGATGTCGGTGTTCTTGAAGCGCGGCTCCTCCCAGATGTGCGGGTTCTCCGGAGGCGTCGTGCGCAACGCGACCAGCGCCGGCCCGTCGTACCGCAGATCCCAGTCGGCGCCGTTCAGCCCCGCGTGCGCGTGGATCTCGGCCTTGCGCACCTGCTTGCCGCCGGCGTCGAGGATCTCGAGCGTGACCGGACCTTGCGGCGCCGAGGCGATGTTGAACGTGAAGTGCGGACGGCCGAACTGTTCGAACGCGCTGCGCGCCTGCCGGATCATCGGCGCCGGCACGAACACCTGCGTGGTCGTCGCCGGCGGCGCCGCGGTCTGTCCCGTCTGCTCGAGCAGCGTGATGTTCGGGAGGATGTACAGGCCGCGCCCGTACGTCGAGACCGCCACGTCGTGGAAGCGCGGTTCGACCGCAATCCAGCTCACCGGCGCGGGGGGCAATCCGTCCCGGAAGTGCGTCCAGGTCGTGCCATCGTCCATCGAGTAGTAGAACGCGTGGCCGGTGCCCGCAAACAGCATCCCCTTCTTGTTCGGGTTTTCCGCGAGCGACAGCACGTAGTCGAGCGGATGGCCCGTCGGGATGTTGCCGTTGATCTTCGTCCACGTCTGTCCCATGTCCGTGGTCTTGAAGATGTAGGGCTTGTTGTCGTCGAGCAGGTGATAGTCGAGTGCGACGTAGGCGGTGGACGCGTCGAACGTGGAGGGGACGATCACGTTGAAGGTGCCCCACGGCGCCACGCCGGTCAGGTTCTTCGACACGTCGTTCCAGTTCGCGCCGCCGTCCTTCGTGTACCACAGCTTGCCGTCGTTGGTGCCCGCCCAGATCAGCCCCTTCTGAACCGTCGAGGGGGCGATCGCCCAGACCACCTCGCCGTCGTACTGCCCGAGGTTGTCGCCCACGAGGCCGCCGTTCGACACGATGCGCGACGGATCCTTGGTCGACAGATCCGGGCTGAACTCCGTCCACGACTGGCCGGCGTTGCTGGTCTTCAGGATCATCTGACAGCCGTAGTACACGGTGTCGTGATCGAACGGATCGATCGCGAGCGGCGCCGTCCAGTGGCAGCGGTACCGCGCCTCGTTGGGAGGCGAATCGAGCGAGATCATCCACGGCTCGACCGATCGCGCCGTATTGGTCTTCGCATCCCAACGCGTCAGCTTGTTGCCGTAGCAGCTCGCCCACACGATGTCCGGATCGACAGGATCGGGAATCGTGAAACCGGACTCGCACCCGCCGATGTTCGGCTGCCACTGGAGCACGGGCCCCCCGCGTCCTCGGCCAAAGCCGCCAAAGGCCGGCGCCGCGGCGCCGCGACCGCGAGCACCCGCCGCTCCCGCGCGCCCGCCACGTCCGGCGGCCGCCGCCGGCGGGGCGGCCTGGCGCCCGCGTCCGACGAACGGCGGCGGGCTCGGCATGAGGCTGCCTTCCGGCAGCCGGCCGCTACCCGTCGACTCCGACACCGTCGACGGTCCGCGCATCGTCCCGTCGTCCTGACGGTTGCTGTAGATCCAGTACGGCACGCGCGTGTCGACGAACACGTGGTACATCTGGCCGTTGGGCAGCGAGACGCGCACCTGCCCTTCGCGCGTGTTGATGTTCGCGCCGCCGTCGTCGGTGAGGACGTAGCGGACGGGGTCTTTCGGATCAATCCAGATGTCGTGGCAATCGCCGCAGCTCGCCTGCCCCTGCGTGTAGGCGAACGGCGCGCCGCCGTTGCCGCTGAAGGTCTTGCCGCCGTCCTGAGAGCGATGGAAGCTGCTGCTCGCGATGAACACGTCGTCGGGGTTTTTCGGGTTCACCATCAGCCGGATGTAGTAGCCGGCGCGCCCGATGAGCGAGCGATCCCAGCTCACGGCCGTCCAGTTGACGCCGGCGTCGTCGGAGCGCCAGAGGGAGCCCTGATTCGGCGTCTGAATCAGCGCGTACATCCGCTTGCCGCTCGACGGGGCGATGGCGACGTCGATCTTGCCGACGGGGGGCTTCGGCATGCCGGCGGTCACCTTTGCCCACTTCGCGCCGCCGTCGTGCGAGATGTAGACCGCGCTGCCGGGGCCGCCGCTCGCCTCGACCCAGGTGCGCTGTTCGACCTGCCACGTGCCGGCGAGCAGCGTGTTCGGATCCTGCTGATCGATCGAGAGCCCGGAACAGCCCGTGTGCTCGTCGACGAACAGCACGCGCTGCCAGTGCGCGCCGCCGTCGGTCGTCTTGAACACGCCGCGCTCCTGCTGCGGACCCGTCAGCCGCCCTTCCGCGCAGACGTACACGATCTCGGGATTGGTCGGGTGCACGACGATGCGGGCGATGCGGCCGGTGTTGACCAGCCCCATGTGCTGCCAGGTCGCCCCCGCATCCGTCGACTTGTAGACACCGTCGCCGATGACGTCGCTCGGGCGGATCACCCACGGCTCGCCGGTGCCGACCCAGACCGTGTTCGGGGCCGTCGGGGCGATCGCCATCGTGCCGATCGC
Source organism: Vicinamibacterales bacterium (assembly GCA_036278735.1). GTDB lineage: Bacteria > Acidobacteriota > Vicinamibacteria > Vicinamibacterales > 2-12-FULL-66-21 > DASUKM01. Next base: position 73,621 of record DASUKM010000047.1, on the reverse strand, counting down.
CGCAACGTCCTGCTCGTCGAAGATGGGTTCGAACGTGTGGCCGCCATCGGTCGACTTCCACACGCCGCCGGAGGCCGAGCCGAGATAGTAGGTGTTCGGATCGCCCGGCACGCCGACGGCCGACGCAATCCGGCCCGCCGGCGCGGGCCCCATGTACCGGAACCGCAGCGGCTGCGGCGTGCTCGTCACCTGGGGTCCCGGGGGGCCGCCGCGTTGCGCAAGCAGCGCCGCCGAACCTGCCAGCGCGAGACAGAACCCGAAGAGCACATTCCACCGCGTACGCCCGCTCAACGTCATAGCGCCCCCAGCCTCCTGAAACTGTGGCGCTACTATACAGAAAAATCGTAAGGATGGGTTCAGGGGGCGATCGTGAAACCGCGGAAGACCCACGTCGCGCCCGCCGTGAATCCGACGCCCGGGTCGCGCGACGTCATCCCCAGCAGCAGGCCCGCGTCGAGCCGGACGGTGCCGCGCGTGATCCGGCCGCCCACGCGCATCGTCGCGCGGCTTTCCGTGCCCACGGGAGGGACGCCGCTCCGCGTGCTCGCGCGTCCGTTGATCTCGCCGACCACTTCGACCCCCTGCCGCACCGCGCGCGCGACCGAGATGCCGTAGGCGAGCACGTCGTTCTGACTGTCGCCGCGGGTCGGCTCGCCGAGGATCCCGAGACCGAAGTTGCCGACGATGCGCACCGACTGGACGGTCTTGCCCACGAGGCCGTACACGTAGAAATCGGTCGTGTCGAGGCCGAGGCCGCTTTCGTTCCCGGCGTTCGGCAGCCGCGTCGCGAAGCGCAGGCCGAAGGCGGGACGCGTCGGCGTTTCCGAGAGGACGCGGATCTTCGTCGCGACGACGATGTCCTCGACGTCGTGGGTGGTATCGCCGGTGAAGTCGAGCATGTCGGAGAGCGGCGCCGGCTGCCTGGAGGTGACCGCCAGGCGGTTGTAGAGGCCGCCGTCGATCTGCAGCTCGGCGATCGGCCCGAGGCCGAAGCTGACGCCGAGCGTCGGCACCGTGGTCAGGTTTCCGGTGAGGCCGGACGCCGGAAAGAAGATGTCGTGGTCGTACTCGAAGCCCCCCTCGATGAGGACCAGGCCGGCGCCGATCGTCTCGGGATCTTCGGTGACCAGCGGCCGCTGTTGCGCCCAGGCGGGGGCGGCGAACAGCACCAGCGCCACCAGCGCAAACGTCACTCGGGGGTCAGATCTTGTTTTTTGCACGATTGTCCTAATCAGATGTCAGTTCACGGCGTCAGATCTTGTTCTTTGCGTGTCACCAAAAGTGGACACTCTTGCAAAAATCAAGATCTGACCCCCGAGACCAGGAGGTGGCGGCTGGCGACGTTGCCGAGGGCGCGGATCATCGAACTCTTGATGTCGGGGTGCTCGACTTCCAGCTCCGCAATCAGGCGCTTGATCCGCTGGCGCTGCAGGCTGAGGTCGCCGCACGCCGGGCAGCAGCAGCCGATGACGGGGAGCTGGCACTCGCGGGTGTAGGCGCGCGCCTCGCGCTCCGTCACGTACACCAGCGGCCGGATGACGACGTGCTGCTGGTTGTCGGAGACGAGCCGCGCCGGCATCGCCTTCAGCGAGCCGGCAAAAAACAGGTTGAGCAGCAACGTTTCGATGAAGTCGTCGGCATGATGCCCGAGCGCGATCTTCGTCGCGCCGACCTCGCTGGCCAGACGGTACAGCGCTCCCCGGCGCAGCCGCGCGCACAGCGAACAGGGGGTCGCGCCGTCGTCGAGGATGTCGTCGATCGTCTCGCCGATGGTCGTGTGCTCGACGCGCAGCTCCCAGCCCTTGGCGGCGCAGGCGTTCGTGATGAGCTCGTGCTGATAGCCGTCGTAGCCGGAATCGATGTTCACGGCCACGAGCGAAAACCGGATCGGCGCGCGACGCCGCAGCACGTCGAGGATCTGGATGAGCGCCCAGCTGTCCTTCCCGCCAGACAGCCCGACCATCACGCGGTCGCCGTCCTCGATCAAGCCGTATTCGGTAATCGCTTTCGTGACCTTCTTGGCCACGCGTGCTTCGAGATCTGATCCGTAAGGCATTCGACTGTCGCTTTCTCGCCGGCGCTCGTGTTCATTCTACGTCGAGCAGTTGCCGCACCGTGTCGCTCCAGGTCAACGCCGTGCCGGCGCGATACGCCTCCGCGCCCATGCGCTCGGCGAGCGGCTGGTCGTCCATCAGCCGTCGGAGCGCGCCCCCGAGCGACGCCGCCGTGGGCTCGCAGACGATCCCGTGCGTCCCGTCGACGACGAGTTCCGCCGGCCCACCCGAATCGCGGCAGGTCACCACCGCCTTGCGCGAGGCAAACGCCTCGACCGTCACGAAGCCGTAGTCTTCGTCGTACGGCGGAAAACAGACGGCGCGACAGCGCGCCAGGTGATCGAGCATCTCGGTGTCGGACAGTCGCGGCAGCAGCGTGACGCGGTCGCCGACGCCCGATTCGCGGATCAATCCCGCGAGCGCGGGCCTGGCGTCGCCGTCCCCCGCGATGACGGCGCGCACGCCCGCCCCCTCGGGCGTCGCCAGCGCGCGCACGAGCAGATCCGCGCGCTTCAACGGCGTCAGGCGCGACACCATGAAGACATAGTCGCCGTAGCCCTCGCAGCGATACGGACGCTGGGGCGCCGGCGGGTACAAAACGGTGGACCGCAGCGACGGCCAGATCGCGAGCCGCTGCTGCACCGTCCTCGAGATCACGAACAGCCGCCGCACGTGGTGCGCGAGCAGATAATGATCCGCCCCGTGAATGAGCGCCTTGCGCACCCGCTCCTTGACGAACCCGCGGCGGGTCAGGCCCGATGCCCAGCGATCCCACAGATCGTAGTACTCGCGCATCGTGTGATTCAGCCAGCACACGTGCCGCGGATGCCGGACGGCGTAGCTCGGATACCGAAGGCTGATCACCCGATCGATCCGGCGGCCCTCGCTGGTCCTCAGATTGGTGAGCCACGTGGCGAGGTACGCGGACGCCTGCTGCCCGAACGGGTTCTGCGGCGTGGTGACGAGGTGCGCGTCGTGGCCATGCTCGCGCAGCGCCTGCACGAGCGCGCGCGCGATCACGAGATGTCCCCCCTCGGCCACCGGCGGGCTGGACGTGACGACCGCGACACAGCTCATGAACGCCGCGCCGCCGCCTCGCGCGAGCCGACCACGCGCGCCGGAATCCCGACCGCAATCGCGCCGGCCGGGAGCGCGTCGCGCACGACGGCCGCCGCCCCCACGATCGCGCCGTCGCCGACGCTGACGCCGTCGAGGACCTTCGCCCCCGCCCCGAGCCACGCGCCGGCGCCGATCGTGATGCCGGCCGAGGACCGCGGCTGCTCGAGAATCGCGGCCGTCGGATCGCTGAACGCGTGGTCGCCGCCAATGACGTAGCAGTACGCGGCGAGCAGCGTCTCGCGTCCGATCGCGACGCGGCTGGCCGAAAACACCTCGCAGTTGAACCCGATGTTCACGCCGTCGCCCAGATCGATGTCGCCGTTCTTGCACGACAGAATCGAATTGCGGCCGACGAAGACGCCCGTGCCGATCGTGATGCCGGCGTTCGTCTCCCCCTTGGCATCGAGCAGGCAGTTGTCGTCGATGACGACGTCGTCGCCAATCCGAATCTTGTGCGGGTGCCGCAGGACCACGTTCTGCCCGAAGACGACGTTGTGTCCGCAGGCGCCGAGCAGCGCCGGAAACAGCGTGCGCCGGAGCGCGAGCCCGACCGCGCCGGCGACGTTCTGCGACGCCTGCATGATCAGCTCGTGTTTCAGAAAGGCGCCCCACCCGGGACGCCCGACGACGAGCGCCGAATATTTCGCGCGCGCGGAGAGGCCCGGCGAGAACAACTGGTCCTGGGCGCGCGGAATCTCAGGCATCGCAGGTCGTATCATAAGCCTGCGGATGCCCCAGCCCCAGCCCCCGCGTCGCGCCGAACGATGGATCGTCGCGATCGCCGTCGCGCTGATCGTCCTCGCCCGATCGGGCGTGTTCCTGATCTGGGGCCAATCCGCGTTCGACGCCGATCAGGCGGTCTTCGGCCTGATGGCGACGCACCTGAGCGAGGGGCGCGCGTTCCCGGTCTTCATGTACGGCCAGAACTACATGCTGGCGGTGGACGCCTGGACGGCGGCGCCGCTCTTCCGCCTGTTCGGTCCCTCGATCTTCCTGTTGAAGCTGCCGCTGGTCGCCTGGAACGTGCTGGTCGCGCTGCTGCTGCTCCGCATCCTCGAACGCGACGTGGGGCTCCGGCCCGCGCTCGCGGGGGTCGCGACGTCGTGGTTTGCGCTCCCGGCCGTCGGCACCTCGGCCCTGCTGGTCGCCCCGGCCGTTGGCAACGTCGCGCCGTTTCTCTACGTGACGCTGATCTGGCTGCTGCGCCGGCGCCCGATCTGGTGCGGCGTCGCGCTCGGCGTCGGATTCCTGCAGCGCGAGTTCACGATCTACGGCATCGTCGCGCTCCTCGTGATCGAGGTCGGAGTGCGGAGTGCGGGGCGCGGGGCGCGGGGCGCGGAGGGCGGGGGGCGAGGCGCGGAGAGCGGGGGGCGGGAGAGCAGCGTGAGCCGAAGGGCTGAGCTGACGTCGCTCGTGGGCCGCTTCGCGGTCATCTTTGCGACCGCCGCGGCGATCTGGGTGATCGCGCAATGGCTGAAAGGGTTCGGCTCGGCCGTCGGACCAGGCACGTCGTGGAGAGATCTGCCTGCGCCACCCAACGACCTCACGGAGATCGCCAACCGCGTCTGCGTCGATCCGCGGACGCTCGCCGCCGGCCTCTGGCGGATCGCCACCATTCATTGGCCCGAGCTGTTCGGCGCGGCCGTCTATCCGGTGTCGTCGTTCGGCATCCAGAGCCGCGTGCACCAGGGGCTGGCCGGGAGTGGATGGCTGCTCGCGATCATCATGACCTGGGCCGCCGGGCGGATCGTCATGCGCGTGGCGGCCACCCGCCGCTGGCCGGCCGCGTTTGACGCCCCCGCGTACCTCGTCCTCGCCGGCGCGCTGTCGGTGCTTGGCTACGTCGGCGCCCGCTGCGGCGCCGTGGACCCGCACCTCATGCGCTACGAGCTCTTGTCGCTTGCCGGCGCCGTCGGGCTGAGTGCGTGGTACCTGCGCGTCGAATCGGCTCGTCGTCTCGCCCGGACCTGGATCGCCCTCGTCCTCGTGTGGACCGCGCTGGTGGCCGTTCCACACGTGGAGCTGTGGCGGGCGTACCTGACGCATCCGTTCGTGCCCGCGAAGCAGCAGTTGATCTGGCGACTGCAGGCCGCCGGCATCGAGTACGCGACCGCCGACTACTGGATTGCTTATTACGTGACGTTCGTCACCGACGAACACATCATCGTCGACTCGGAAGACATCGACCGCGTCTTCGAATACGACCGCCTCGTCGCGCAGCACCGCGCCGAGTCGATCCGGATCCTGCGGCAGCCGTGCGACAGGGGCACGGTGCTGATCCCCGGCGTCTACGCGTGCCCGCCGAGGTGAGGCGCGGGGAGCGGAGTGCGGGGCGCGGAGGGCGGGGGGCGGGGCGCCGGGGGCGAGTGCGGGGGATGCCGCGCACGAGGGGCATAGCGGCCAGCCAACTGGGAACTGGGAACTGGAAACTGGCAACTGGCAACTGGCAACTGGCAACTGACGGCTGATAGCTGGTCTGCGTCAGGAACGCGCCAGATCGGCCATCGATTGCAATCGCCCGCGCGCGGACGTGACGACCACCCCGACGAGCGCGCCCGCGGCAAACCCACCGAGACACAACGGCACGATGCCTTCCCAGACTGCTCCTCCGACCGAACCGCCGGCGGCCATCAATGCCGGCCCGACGAGCGCGAGCATCAGCATGGCCAGCAGCGACGCCCCGCAGAACGCGATCCCGAAGACCATCGACGCCCTGAGGAGCGTGAGCGAACGATCGCCACGAAGACCGCGGGCGAGGACGCCGGCGATCAGGCCGCACATCACCGTGCTGCCGACGGTCAGCCAGAAGCCCCAGACCAGCTCGGGAGGGTAATGCCAGGTGCTGAAGTACCGCGTACGCCGCATCATCGATTCGGTGGTGTTGAGGTTCGGACCGGTATCGGGCGAAAACACATAGGCGTAAATCGCGATCGCCGCCATACACGTGCCCGCACAAGCCAACGCCTCGACCGCGGGCCTCGGCGCACGCGCCGCCACCGCGGACGACCAGATGGGCACCGCGACCAGCAGCGCGCCGGCGGCGATGGTGACGAGCAGCGCGCTCGTCGCGTGTGATTCGAACGCCACCGCTGCGATGACCATGGCAGGCAGTCCAACAGCCCACGAGACGCCCCACACGGAAACCGCCTCGGATGTGCGCATCAGTGCCCCTTTCAAGTACGGAGGCGGCGACTCCGCCGAGTGCCGAACGGCCTCAGATCCACCCCGCGTGGCGGTACCACGCCAGCGTACGGCGGATGCCTTCGCGCAGGCCGACGCGTGGCGCGTACCCCAGCTCCGCGCGCGCACGGCTGATGTCGAAGGCGCGGCTCTTGGTGAAGAAATCGACGCGGCGGCGATAGAGCGGCGGCTCGATCCCGAACGGCGCGCACACCGCCTCGCACGCGGCCCCCGCCAGCCAGAACGGCCAGACCGGCAGATGCAGCGCCGGCGGTTTCACGCCGGCCTCCTCCGCCACGATCCCGATCAGCTCGTCGAGCGTCGTCACCTCCCCGCCCGCGAGGATGTACGTGCGGCCGGCCGCCGCGGGCACGGTCGCACAGAGACGGAACCCCTCGACGAGGTCGTCGATGAACGTGAGGTGATAAAAGATGCGGCCGTCGCCGAGCACGACGACTCGCCGGCGCGCGACGCCGCGAAACAGCTTCAGGAGCCGGCGATCCCCCGGACCATAGATCCCCGTCGGCCGTGCAATGACGACCTCGACGCCGGTCCGCGCCGCGGCCTCGCGCGCGATGCGCTCCCCTTCGACCTTCGTGACCTGATACACGTCGCCCGGCCGCAGCGGCGCGTCTTCGTTCGCGGGCGGGTGTTCGACGTCGCCATGGACCCCGACGGTGCTGCAGTGGACCACGCGGCGCGCGCCTGCCGCGGCGGCCGCCTCGATCACCGTGCCGACCGCATCGGCATTGACCGCGCGATACACGCTTTCAGGAAGGCCGGCCCGGCGATAGAGCGCCGCGATGTGATAGACGACCTCGGCCCCCGCGGCGGCACGATGGACGGCGTCGGCATCCCGCAGATCGCCGGCGACGACGTCCACGCCAGCCTCCCGCAACCCGCCGGCGGCCGCTTCGTCGCGCACGAGCGCCCGGACGTCGTCGCCGTGCGCCCGCAGCGCACGCGCGAGGTGACCGCCCGTGAAGCCGGTCGCGCCGGTGACGAGTGTCTTCACCGCTCGGCGACCACGGTCACCGGCGACCCGAGCCACCGCAGCAGGCCGACGGCCGCGAGCGCGCGTTCGACCGCGATGGTCGAGCGCCGCGAGTCGGCGAGCTTGTGCAGCGCAATCGGCAGCACGAATTGACGGTGCGTCCCGACGATGTGGAAACCGTGGCGGGCCAAGGCGTCGCGGATGGCGCGGTCGGTGAAGACGCGGTACGGCTCGGTGCGCCGGCCCATGCGCGCCGCCACGTGCCGGCCGGCCGCCTGCAGCGCGGCCGCGCTGATCGCGGCCGGGTAGTCGAGGACGACGCGACGCCGGCTCACGCGGCACAACTCCGCGACACACTGGCGCCAGTCGGGCGTGTGCATGATGACGCGCAGGCTGACGGCCGCGTCGAAGCTCGCGTCGGGGAACGGCAACCGGTGCGCGTCCCCCTGCTGGAACTCGACGGGGGTGCCGGACTGCTCCGCGCGGCGCCGTGCGACGGCCAGCATTTCCGCCGACGCGTCCACGCCGGTGACCCGCGCTCCCGCCCGCGCGAGCACCAGCGCGCCGCGCCCGGTGCCCGTGCCGACGTCGAGCACGCGCGTGCCGGCCAGGGGCGCGAGGAACGAATCGAGCACGCGCGCCTGCGTCTCGGCGAGCAGCGTCCCGACCGCGCCCGAAAAGCGCAGCGCGTCGAAGCCGGCGGCGATCTCCGGATTGTCGTAGTGGGCGTAGCTGTAATGCCGCGTGCCGCTCGACGTCGAGCGGGCCGTCATGCCGGCTCGCCGGCGGTCCGCGACGACACCGGCAGCGCAAGCAGCGCGCAGGCCTCGCGCGTGCGCCGCAGGTACGCGTCGTAGCTGTATTTCGTGTCCGCCAGTTGGCGCGCGCAGGCGCCGATCGCCTCCGCACGCGAGGTGTCCGACACGGCGTCGAGCAGGCCGCGCGCGAAGCCGTCCGGCGTGGCATCGGTCAGGAACGCGACGCTGTCGTCGAGCACCTGCGTGTGCGTGAGCAGCCGCGTCGCGACGATCGGCCGTCCGCTGCGCAGGTACTGATAGATCTTCAGCGGCGTGTTGATCCCGGTGCTGCGCGGCGACACGAGCGCCGCGGCGGCGGACAGCAGGCTCGGGATCTCTTCCGCACGACGACGTCCCGCGAACAGCACGGCCTGTTCGACGCCCAGGCGGCGCACCTCGGCGCGCGCGCGATCGATCTGGGTGGCGTCTCCACCCGCCAGCACGAGCCGGACGTCGGGCCGCGCGGCGTGAACCGCCGGCATCGCCGCGAACAGCAGATCGAGTCCCTGGTACGCCTCGAACGTCCCGGTATACAGCACCATGGGCGCATCGGCCGGGAGACCGAGATTGCGGCGGACGTCCGCCGGACTGCCGCCGTCGAACGCACCCACGTCGCCCGACCCGGGGGCGTTTTCGATCAACACGGCCGGCACGTCGTGCGTGATCGTCTGGACGAGCGCCTGCAGCTCGGGGCAGATCACGATGACGGCGCGCGATCCGCGGATCACGAATCGCTCCATCGCGCGGAACAGCGCCGCGAGCACGCGCGACCGGCTGAAGCTGAAATTGGCGAGCTGCTGCGGCAGGCTCGAGTGCATGTCGTACAGGTGCGGGATGCGCAGCATCCGGGCGAGCACCACGCCGATGGCGCTCGCCTCTTCGTGCGAGTGCACGGCGTCGTAGCGGCCGCCGGCCGCACGCCGTGCCGCAGCGGCCGCCAGCGTCAGATCCAGCGGCACCTTCGCCAGGGAGGGTCCCAGCCGCACGCCGCGGACGAAGGGGGGCCGCAGGCAGCGGAAGATCCGCAAGCCGGGCATCGTGACATCCGCGCCGAACGGATACGTGACGAGATCGACCGTATGGCCGAGGTCGAGCAGCGCCCGGATACGATGGTATTCAGAGAAGGGTGTGCCCCGGGGCTCGAAGAACGGCTCCGGAGCGATCATGAGGATGTGCATGCGGCCGGATCCGACGCATTGTAGGATGCGTGATGCCGGAGGGTCAAGCTAAGTTGCTCCGGTTCAGGTAGATGCGTGGCTTTCAGCATGACGCCCCGACGGCCCGCATGGTATAGTGGCGTGCTTTTCCGCACGAACCTGACGAATGGATTCTCCTCTCTCGGCATCCGCCGAGCCTGTATCCAGATCGCCCCTCCGCGGACGCCTCGTGGCGGCGGCCAAACTCGTGGTGAGCGGGGGCCTGCTCGCGATCCTGATCTCGCGCGTCGACGTCGGCCGCGTCTGGACGCATGCGCGCCACGCCTCGATCGCCTGGCTGGTGGCGGCGCTCGCGCTGTATTTCGGCATGGTGCTCGTGAGCGCGTGGCGCTGGCGGGCGCTGCTCCACGCACAGCTCGTGAACATCGGCTTCCGCCGGCTGACCGGCTCCTTCCTGGTCGCCTTCTTTTACAACAACTTCCTGCCGAGCAACATCGGCGGCGACGTCATCCGGATTGCCGACACGGCAGCGGATGCGGGATCGAAGACCCTCGCGACGACCGTCGTGCTGACGGATCGCGGGATCGGCCTGCTCGGCCTCGGCTTCATCGCGGCGCTCTCGGCCAGCGCGGCCGCGCGAGAGGCCTCGATGGCGGGCCCGATCGGGCCGGCCACGCTGTGGGGCGGCCTCGGCCTGGCGACGCTCGCGTGCACCCCGGCGCTCCTCGATCCCGAACGGCTGCTGCGCCTGCTCGCGCCGCTGCGGCGGTTGCACCCGCAGTGGATCGACGATCGGCTCGAGCGGCTGCAGGCCGCGCTCCAGCGGTTCCGCGCGCGGCCGGGATCGCTCGCGCGGTGCTTCGCCGGCGCGGTCACCGTGCAGATCCTGCTGGTGCTGTTCTACCTCGCGATCGCGCGCAGCATGAACGTCGGCGTCACCGCCACGCAGCTCGGCCTGCTCGTGCCGATCAGCCTGCTCGTCCAGATGCTGCCCGTGTCGATCAACGGCTTCGGCGTCCGGGAAGCCACCTTCGGCTTCTACTTCGCGCGCTTCCATCTGCCCCTCGAAGCCGCGTTGGCGATCTCGTTCATGGGCGCCGCGCTCACGATGCTCTTCTCGCTCTCAGGGGGCGTCGTCCAAATCGTGCGGCGGCGCTGATCGCGTGCGGCGCGTCCCCCCGAGGTTCCGCAGGAGATCAGGAGATGTCAAAGTTGGGTGTTGGCCAGTCCGTAAGCGGTTGCTGCGCAATACTCCGCTCGCGTTCCCACAATCCCCGTACTCTCCGTGTATTCCGTGTGATCCGTGGCCTTCACCTTCCGTGTATTCCGTGTAGTCCGTGGCCGTGGCCTTCCGTGTGATCCGTGGCCTTCCGTGTGATCCGTGGCCGTGTATTCCGTGTATTCCGTGTGATCCGTGGCCGTGGCCGTGGCCGTGGCCGTTGGCTGCTCAGTACGTGACCTGCAGCTCGACGCGCGCGCCGAGGAAGCGCCTGTCGGTGGAGCGCGGGTCGGCCAGCCGCGGCACGAAGCCGGTTGAGGTCGACAGTCGCAGGACGTACGCGCGCGATCCGCGTTTGTAGTTGGACACGACGCCTGGCCCGGGGCGCAGCGACGCCGACTGTTCGCGATTGGCGACGAGATCCAGCGAGGCCGTACTCGCGCCGATTCGCGCCGTGACGTGATTCGCGATCGGCGACTGCCAGGTGACCTGCATCGCCGCCAGCGGCCGCTCGGCACGCACGACCACTTCGGCGGTTGCGCCGCCGGCCACCCAGAAGAACGAACCCTCCGGCGGAAACGCGTGCTCGTCCAGGAAGTACAGCAGCAGATCGCGCTGCGCGCCGAACGGCACGCGCGACCGTGCCGGGACGAGCGCCACCGGCAGGTCGTCGAGCAGCGTCAACTCGACGGGCAGCCGCCGCACCAGTCCCGTTTCGACCACGTGCCACGGGTACTTCGCGGCGGCAAACGGACTGGCCAGCATCGGGGCGACGAAGAGCAGGCCGCCCGTCCACGCCACCAGCGCCGGCCACGCGCGCGGCCGTGCGGGAACGAAAAAGAACATCGCCGCATAGAGCGAGAGAAAGTAGCGTCCGCCCGGCGGCCCGCCGGCGCCGTTCCACGTATCCGGCACGAGCACGAGCAGTGCGAGGACGGACGCGAACAGCGCGATCAGCACGAGCCATGACGCGGCCGATCGGCGGCCGCCGGTCGTCATCCACCACACCAACGCCACGACGCCCGGAAAGAAATATGGAATCAGTCCCGCGTCGCGGCCGACGAAAAAGTAGATCGCGTTGTGGCCGAGGAAGCTCCAGAACACGTGCGGCGCGAGCAGATGCCCCGTGTCGGCCGCATTCGTCGTCATCGCCGTTCCGAGCGACGCGAACGTGGCGTCCGGCGTCGCGTACGGGAACCGGCCATAGAACGTTCGCCGGTTGCCGCCCTGATAATTCCAGTCGCCCGACACGCCGGCGTTCACGGCGAACAGGCCGCCCGCGACGACGACGAACGCGACCGCGACGACGGCTGCCCGCGCCCACCGGCGGCGGATCAGCGCCAGGAGGATCACGGGCAGAATCAGCAGCGCGTTGGTCGGCTTCGAAAAGGTCGCGATCCCCAGCAGCGCCGCCGCGGCGAGATCGCTCGCGCGGCCGGCGAGCCAGGCGGGTGTCGCCGCCGCGTCAGCCTCCTTGTACAGCCAGAGGAAGTATGCGAGGAACACCAGCGCAAAATTGAAGACTTCCGGCGTCCTCCAGACGGCGTAGATCGGGACCACCGAGGCGGCGACGAAGGCGAGCGCGAACACGGGGCCCCAGGGGCCGGCGCCGCGCGCGCGCAGCAGGCGCGCACCGCACCAGACGACCAGCGCGAGCAGCAGCACGTTGAGCAGCAGCAGCCCGCGCATCCCCAGCAGCAGGAGGAATGGCGCCGCGAGCACCGGGTAGGCGAACGACTTGCCGTAGTCGAGGCCGTCGGCGTCCGTCCGCCCCTGCTTCAGGAAGATGCCGTTCGGTCCCTCACCCGTCAGGCGCCAGAAGCGATCGAGATCGGTCCGGGTGAACTTCAGGTCGTGGTCGTACGCGAGGCTGGCCGCCATCGAGACATACGTCGCTTCGTCGCCCCGAATCCCCATGGTCGCTTCGCGGACATCGATCTGACCCACGGCTGCCAGCAGGAAGATCAGCAGGAGCCAGCCGCCGACCCGCAGCGGCAGCGCGGCCGTGGTGTCGGAGACGGGCGATCCGGCGGGCGTCATCGAATGAGCATCGGCTTCACGCGCACGCCCAGATACCGCGCATCGCCGGAGCCGTAGAACAGGGGCGTGAAGCCCGTGCTGCTGGAGATGCTGGCCACCCAGACCGAGCGTCCCTGATAGGGAAAGCCAGGCGGCAGCGCGAACGACACCTGCTGGGTGCCATCGGGCGGAAGCTGGAATCGCTGCGTGCGTCCGGCCACGGTGACGGTGACGCCCGTGGCGCGCGGTCCCGCGCTCAACGAGAACACGGCGCGGCGCACCGGCTGATCCGACTTGATCAGAAACTCCGCGCGCGCCTGCCCCTTGACCCAGAAGCTCCTGTCCGCTTCGCGTGCGTACGCGTGGTCATCGAAGAAGTAGATCTGAAAACCCGGATCGCCGGTGCCGGGGTTGTCGCCGAACCACTGCCGTACGCGGGTCGGGTCGGTGTTGATCGGCCAGTCGTTGACGAGCGTCAACTCCGGCGGAAACCAGCGGAGCGGTCCGTCGTTGGCATAGTTGCCGGGGTGGGCCGAGGTCGCAAACGGCGTCAGCACGAGCTGCGCCGCGAAGAGTCCGCCCACGGCCCAGGGCACGACCGCAACCCAGACGCGGCTGATGGGGGGCAGCAGGAACAGGAAGATCCCGTACACGCCCATGAAGTAGCGATTCCCGACCGAGCCGCCGCCGCCGAGCCACGTGTACGGCAGCGAGACGATGAAGAGCAAGATCTGCGCGAAGCCGGAGGCCAGGACCAGGTATTGCCACACCGGCCGCCGGCGCGGGCGCCAGAAGAACGCCACGAGCGCGAACACGGCCGGGAAGAAATACCCGACGAGGCCGGCGTAGCGGCCGACGAAGAAGTACTCCAGATTGTGGAACAGGTTCGTCCAGAACACCGAGCGGTCGAAGATGATGTTGGTCAGCGCTTCGTCGCGCGCCTTGCGCAGCCCGACGTCGAAGCCGGCCGCCGGCGTCTGGAACGGAAACTGCGCGTAGAACGTGCTGCGCTCCCCTCCCTGGTAGTTCCAGTCGCCGCTGATCCCGAGGTTCGCCCCGAAGAGCCCGCCCGCCACGGCGAAGAACACCACGCTCGTCGCGATCGCCGGCGCCCACCGCTTGCGCCAGAGTTGCCATGCCACGATCGGGACGACGAGCAGCGCGTTCGACGGCTTCGAGAACGTCACGACGCCGAGCAGCACGCCGGCGACGATGTCGCTGGCGCCGCCGAACAACCAGCCCGTGCCGCGCGGCGAGCGGTCGCGCGAGGCGACCTCTTTGTACAGCCAGCAGAAGTACGCGAGCAGCGCGAGCGAGAAGTTGAACAGCTCCGGCATGATCCACACGAAGTACACCGGCACGACCGACGCGAACACGAAGGCACCCGCGATCACCGCCGACGGGGCCGCGGGGGCCCGGGCGTGGAGGAACAGATACGCGCAGAACAGCGCGAGCGCGAGCAGCAGCGCGTGCAGCACCAGAAAGCCATTCGTGCCGAACGCGCGCACGAAGGGGGCGGCGCAGAGCGGATAGATGAACGCCTTGCCGTAGAACAGGCGCGCGGTGTCGGGATCGGGACGGCTGTGCCACGCGAGGAACGGGGGATGCGCGCTGACGCCGAGGCCCGTCAGGTCGCGCCCCTTCTTCAGGAACACGCCGGCGGGTCCTCCCGGGAACTCGCGCCACACCCGCATCAGATCTTCCCGCCGGTAGGCAAGATCGTGGTCGAGGGCCAGGCTGTAGCCCATCATGTAGTACGTGGCTTCGTCGCTCTGAATGCCCTGGGAGGCGCGCGGGAAATCGACGGTGAGCGCCAGGCCGCCGTAGACGCACAGGACGAGCGCCGCGATCGTCAGGCCGGGCCAGACGATCGGGCGCGCACGCGGTTCGACGCCCGGCAGCCCGGCCGGCTGCGTCACGCGCGCGACCCGTCGGCGAGAAACGAGAGGTCGGACTGGAGCACGCCGCGACGTTTCGTCTTTCGCGAGACCGCGTGCAGCAGGTCGTACAGGCGCTCCATCTTTCTGACGAACGCCGCGATGTCGTAGCGCTGCCCCGTCTGGCGCGCCGCCGCCGACAGCCGCACCCGTTCGCCGGGCCGGTCCACGAGGCGCACGATCGCACCCGCCAGCGCCGCCGCGTCGCGCTTGGGAACGATCACGGCGTCGTGGTCGCGCGTCAGGACGTCCAGCAGGCCGTCCGCATCGGTGGCGACGATCGGCTTCCCCATCGCGAGCGCTTCGAAGACCGTCAACGGGGTGCCTTCCCACAGCGACGGGAACACGCTGATGTCGAATGCCGACACCACGCGCGCGACGTCGCGGGCGAAGCCGCCGAAGACGAACCTCTCGCCCAGGCCGAGCGCGCGCGCCTGCGCCTCCAGCTCGCCGCGCAACGGGCCCTCGCCGTACAGAAAGAATCGCGCGCGCGGCCGGTCGTTCAGCACCTGCCGGGCGGCCTCGACGAGATAGCGGTTCCCCTTGGATTCGTGCAGGCGCGTCACGGTGCCGACCGCCACTTCCCCCGGTGCGATCCCCAGTTCGGCGCGCGCGGCTTCGATCTCCGCCGGCGAGCGCACCTGGCTGAACTCCTCGAGCGGCACCCCCAGATAGACCACCTTCACGCGCTCGGGCGGCATCCGGCGCGGCCCGATCAGGAACTCCGCCGTGCTCTTCGAGACGGCGATCGCCAGATCGGTCGCGGGCGCGAGCAGGCGGTCGGCCACCTTCTGGAACCAGGGGGTGTCCGTCAGGTTCGCGTGCTCGTGCACGATGGTCGGAATGCCGCGCATCAGGCCGGCGATGCGCCCGAACGTCGTGGCGCCGTACCCGTGCAGGTGCAGGACGTCGACGCGCTGCCGATCGATCACCTTCAGCAGCGCCGTCAGCGTCGCCGGATCGAACTTCGACTTGTGCAGATAGGTGATGTCGATGCCGAGCGCGTCGAGCGTCTCCTCGGAGAGATCCTTCCGGCGCAGGCTGACCAGCGACACGCGGTACCGCGCCGGATCGAAGCGCGGGATCATCCACGCGAACAACCGCTTCACGCCGTGCATTCGCGATCCCTCCCACCCGAGGTGGTCGCAGACCTGCAGCACGTTCAACGGCGGCGCGCCGGGACGCACGTCGGCCCCGAGCGGCGGCGCGGCGGCGGAGGCGGTCATCGGATGACCGTATTGTAGGAGACGGCTGTACGGTGCGTCAACGTAAGTCGCGAACTGTCATCGATATGCGGCGCGCGACAGGTAGCATTTGGGCGAACGCCCGTGCTATACTGACGGTTCCGAAAACACCGGGTTTTCCTTCTGACGTGCCCCGCGCGTCCCGCGGCCGCGCTGTCGCCGGCTCTCCGGGAAAACGCCCGGATATACCGCAAGACCACCTGGAACCATGAAGAAATTCTTCGTCCTGTTGCCCCTCGTGTGCGCCATGGCCGCGTGCCACGGCGCTCATGGAAGCCCGACGTCGCCGACGGCGGCCCTCGATCGACCCTCGTCCGACCAGCCGCCGCGCCCCGCCCCGACGACGGCGTATCCGTCGAACGGTCCGGCGCTCGTGGCCTACGTCGCCGCGAAATATCCCGAACGCCTGGCGGCGGGGGTCAGCCCGGGCCAGCGCCTGCAGAACATGGAGTTCCTGCGCGATCGCATCATCGAGGCGGGACTCTGCGGGGGCATGAACGTCGCCTGGAACCTGAAGCGGGGCGTCGGTCCACACAGCATCGACGCGATCGACTGGCGGCACGGCGCACAGGACAGCAACGACGTCGTCGACCTCGCGTCCGACTACGACAACACGTCGCACGCGCTGCAACTGCACTGGGTGGTTACGGACGGACCGGCCGGATGGGATCCGTTCCCCGCGCCCTCGTGCGGCTGAACGGCTGAAAGGGCGTCGTTCCGGGTTCAGGGTTCCGGGCCTCAGCATGTATCCGTCGCCCCTACAGCCAGGCCCTCCTCGTGCCGATAACCCGCTATGCACGTGCCTGCGACGCGTGCGCGCCGCCTGCCGATCGAGTACTCGTGTTCCGAGGTCGTGCCATGAAGAGGGTTGTCAACAGCGCCGCGATCGCGGCTGCCGCCCTGCTGTTCGTGCTCGCCGGGTGCGAGGCGACCAAGAGCTCCAATCCGCTCTCGCCCACGGTGGCGGGTCCGATTGCCGGCGTCACCATCACGGCGCCCAAGCTGCTCGAACCCGCGCAGGGGTTCAAGTACAAGGCCTCGGATCAGCCGATCAAACTGCTGATCGAGAACGCCAGCAGCACCGGCGTGCGGCCGCTGACGTATGCGTTCGAGGTTGCGGCGGATGCCGGATTTGCGACGAAGGTGTTCAGCCGCGCCAACGTGCCGCCCGGCAGCGGCGGACGGACCAGCGTGCAGATCGACACGCTCGAGCTGGGGCACTCGTATTACTGGCGCGTGCATGCCGAAGACGGCGCCAACACGGGTCCGTACTCCACGGCCAGCTTCGACGTGTATCCCAAGGCCGCGCTGCAGCCGCCCGTCGCCGTCGCGCCGGTCAACAATGCGGTGACCACGAGCGTCGCGCCCCAGATCACGGTGCGCGATTCGGATCGCGCGGGCCCGATCGGCAACGTGACGTACGAATTCCAGGTCTCGACGAGCCAGGCGTTCGCGCCGCTCGTGTCGGCCGGCATCATTCCGGAGAGCCCGTCGCAAACGACGTTTCACAGCGCGACCCTCGCGGCCAAACTGACGCACTTCTGGCGCGCGCGCGCCAGCGACGGCGAGACGACCAGCGGGTGGTCGGCCACCCAGTCGTTCACGACGCCCGATGGTGGCGGAGGTGGTGGCGGCGGCGGTGGGGGTGGCGGTGGGGGTGGCGGCGGCGGCGGGACGGGCGCTTCGTGCGCGTCGAACAGCGGGCCCGCGATCATCAACTGCATCACGGCGAAGTATCCGGACAAGCTCGTGCCCGGCGTGTCGCTCTCGCAGCGCAAGGACAACATGGCGTTCCTGCGCGACCGGATCATCGAAGCGGGCATCTGCGGCGGCCTGACGCTCGGCTGGAACCTGAAGCGCGGCGGCCCCGACATCAGCTTCGACTTCATCGTCGAGCGCCGGAACGGCCAGGACTTCGGGCACGACATCGCGACCGATTACGACAACACGAGCACGACGCTCCATCTGAACTGGGGCGACGGCGACTTCCCGACGTACAAGGCATACCCCGCCTTCACGTGTCAGTAGTCGAGAGTTCCGTCGTTCAGGGTTCCGTCGTTCAGGGTTCCGGAGGCCGGGGAACCTGAAGCCGGATCGTGAATCCCATCCCCCGTACACACGAAAGGGCGGCCAGCCGTGAGGCCCGCCGCCCTTGCCGATGTTCCCCGCCCGTCCGCGCGATCGGGCGTTTATTCCTTTTCCGTGGCCCTCCGCGTAGTCCGTGGGCCTTTCCCTTCCGTGGCCTTCCGTGGAATCCTCCCTTCCGTGGCCTTCCGTGGATTCCGTGGCCTTTCCCTCCGTGGCCGTCCGTGGAATCCGTGGCTTTCCCTTCCGTGGCCGTCCGTGGAGTCCGTGGCCTTCCGTGGCCTTTCCCTTCCGTGGCCTTTCCCTTCCGTGGCCTTCCGTGGAGTCCGTGGCCTAGAACCGGACGCGCAGGCCGGCCCCGATCTGGAAGCCGCCGAGCGTGACGTTGTCTCCGCCGCCGAAGTCGCCCGACCCCCACGAGTAGCGCGCGACGCCGCCCACGCCGTACCGCTTCGTCAGCATATAGCTGACGTCGACGCCGAAGTTCACGCCCACCGTCGTCTTCTTGATGTTCGAGAGGACCGGGGAGCCGACGGTCGGACCGGGTTCGCTGACGATCGGCAGCGCGGACGTGAGTTCCTGGCCGGCCAAGAAGATTGACGGCCCCGCGGAGATGCCGAAATCGATCTTGTCGGTGAACGGCACCATCCAGACCGCGTCGAGATTCACGACGTTCTCGGTGTGCTTCGCGCCCGAGGCGACCAGCGTGGCGGTCCGGGGACTGTTGTAGAAGATCGGATCCGGGATGGACGCCCGGACGGTGAGATCGCTGTCGCTGCCGCTGTGCAAAAAGCTGATCGCGACGGCGACGTTCTGCCACATCCGGTAGCCGACGCCCACGTCGAAGAACGCGCCGCTCGACACCTTGCCCGACGACTGGAGCACTTCCGACTCGTCGTACAGATCGAAGCTGCGGCTGGTGTTCAGGTCGTGCGACCCCGCCTGCACCCCGGCGTTCACGTTGATGAATCCGCGATCGGTCCACTGCATCTGCGCGTAGGCCGGCGCGGCGCAGGCGCACAGGCCGATGGCAAGGATTCCCGCTTTCATCGTCTTCAACATCGTCTCCTCTTGAGGTCGTCGGATCGTTCGGGCGCCGAGCGGCGCCGGCAAGAGTCGTCATCTTAGCACGGGCGTTCGCCGGGCCGGCGCGCGAAAAAAATCGCAAAACATACCCGGGCCCCGTATGTTCCGCCTCTCGCGAACGCGCTACGATACCGCCTCCCACATCGCTCCCGTAACAACGCGCGTTTTCTGCGGAGTCCGACGTTCATGGTTCGAAAGATTCTTCCGTGCGTGCTTGGGACTGCCTTCGCGATCGCGGCGGCGTGCAGCCAGTCGTCCCAGGCGCCGACCTCACCGACCTCAGCCGTGAGCTCCGGTACCGGAGCGGCGGCCGAGGGGGTCACGCTCAAAGTGACCGCACCGGAGGCGCTGTCGCCCACCGGCGGAGTGCAGCCCGATTCCCTCGTGTTGACGGCCAAGCCGGCGAACACGGAATTCGCCAGCTTCCCGGTCTCCTATCAGTTCCAGATCCGCTCGGGCGACACCGTCGTGTACGACTCGAACGTCGTGTCGGCGACGACGAGCGGCGGCAACGTGCAGTTCACCCCGGCGGCCGCGCTCACGGCGGACGCGACCTACACGTGGCGCGCGCGCGGCGCGTACTCCGGCGCGTTCGGTCCCTGGTCGGCGGACGCCACGTTCAAGGCACCGGTCGGCGGCTTCATCCGCGGCAACGAACTCTACGACCCGCTGAACACCGGCCGCAGCGTCGGACAGATCGTCGGCCCGTATCAGTTCACGAGCGACGGCCTGAAGCTGCTCGGGCACGAGAGCCACGTCACCTATCATCTGCCGGTCACGTTGACGGGCGGCCAGTTCTCGATGCTGATCAAAGGGGCCGATGAAGGGGCCGAGGGAGACAAGAGCAAGGTCTTCTCGATGCAGCAGGGCTCCGACGACATCACGACCAACGATTACCGCTTCACGGCGGAGCTGCGCGGCAGTGATTACCCGACGCCCGGTGCGGTGACCTGCCGGATGATCGCGGGCGACGGCGTCTCGCGCGACTGCGATCGCATCGTCGAGAGCTTCGACAGCAGCCGCTGGTACTTCTGGAAGGTGAGCTGGAACGTCGGCGGCAGCTTCACGCTGGAAGTCCGCCGCGACGGCGAGGACGGTCCGCTGGTGTACAGCAACACGAAAGGGCTCGGCGGCCGCACCTACGCGCCGAACCCGCACACCCTGTACCTCGGCGCCCCCATCGGCCGCGCCGGTCCGCTCGATGCCACGCTGCCTGGCGGGACGTACGCCTACGTGTACGCCGGACCGAACCAGCGCCCCCCCACGCCGAAATAGACGCCGCGGCTTTGCGACGATCGGCTGCCCGCACAGCGCGCCGGCCGATCGTCTTCGCCAAACGTCGCCGCCATGCGGACATCCGCTGTTCAAAACTCAACCCCCCTGTAGTATCATCTCGCCTTCAACGGACCGCCCCTCCCAGCGGGCCCCAGAACACCACTCGAGAGAGGAAGTTCGATGCAGGCAAAGCAACTCGCGATCTGCGCGAGCGCGGCCGCCCTGGCGTTTGCGCTCGCTTGCAACAGCAAGAGTCCGTCCCCGGTGTCGCCGAGCGCGGCCACGAGCACGGGCATCGGCGCCGCGGCCGAAGGGGTCACGTTGAAGGCATCGGCCCCCACGCCTGTTTCCCCGGTCAATGGAGACCAGCCGCAGGGCGTGCTCGTGCTGACGGCGGGCAAAGCCCGCGGCCTGTTCACGGATATTCCGCTGTCGTACCAGTTCCAGGTGCTCGATACGGGCAGCCAGATCGTGTACGACTCGGGCGTCGTCGGGGCCGGATCGGGCGCCAACGTGACCCTCTCGGTCGCGACCTCGCTGCAGTTCGATCAGCCGTACACGTGGCGCGCGCGGGCGGTCTATCAGGGGGGCGTCGGCCCGTGGTCCGCCACCGCGTCGTTCAAGGCGCCGGCCGGCGGCTACATTCGCGGCGCCGAACTCCTCGACCCGCTCGTCAACGGCATGACGGTCGGTCACATCTCGGGCCCCACCCAGTGGGTCGACGGCAAGGGTTTGGAGCTGATGTCGCATCAGAGCTACGTCCGCTATCAGCTCGACCAGACCCTCACGGCCGGCGAATTCTCGCTGATGGTCACCGGCATCGACGAGGGATCGCCGGGCGTGAAGACGAAGGTGATGAGCATGGAGGAAGACGGCGGCGACATCACGACCAACGATTACCGGTTCACGATCGAGAAGCGCGGCAGCGGCTACTCCACGCCGGGCGCCGTCACGTTCCGCATCATCACCGGCAATGCGTCCGACGAAGGCTCGATCAGGGACGGCCGCCGGACGGGCGTCTCCTTCAGCGACGAGCGCTGGTACTTCTGGCGCGCCACCTGGCGCGACGGCTACGCCTCGGTCGAAGTGAAGCAGGATGGCCCCGACGGCCGCACGATCTACTTCAGCAGCACGGGCACGAACGGCCATCCGTATCGGCCGTCGCCGCACGTGATTTTCCTCGGACAGCCCGTCGGCCGGGGGGGCCCGGACGATGCGAGCATTCCCGGGGCGATCTATAAGGACGTCTGGGTGTCGGGCAATCCGCGTCCGACCCTGCCGGTGCTGTTTCACAAGCCGTAGTCGCCGCGACGGGAGGAGCCCGGAGCAGCAGCGGCCGGCGGCGGCGGCGTTTTCGCCGTTCGCCGCCGGCCGTTTCGTCTAAAATAGACACATCCGTGTCAACCAACACCTTCCGGCTCCAATACATGGCGAAGGCGGCCGCGGGTGTGCCCCGCGACCTCGTCAACACCTTCATCAACGCCCGGGTGCATCCCATCCGGCCGACGGTGCTCATCTATAACTGCACCTGGGTGTGCGACGCGCGCTGCACGATGTGCAGCAACTGGAAGTTCGGCGACCGCAAGTCCGACATGACGCTCGCGCAGCTCGAGCCGGTGATGGACCACCCGTTCTGGGGGGCCGTCGAGAACCTGAACATTTCCGGCGGCGAACCGACGACGCGCAACGACCTCCCCGAGATGGTCGAGCTGTTCCAGCGTCATCTGCCGCGGCTGCGCAAGATCGGCATCAACACGACGGGCCTGACGCCGCAGCGCGGCATCCCGATGCTCACGCGCATCGTCCGTTTCTGCGCCGAGCACGACCTGCTGATCAGCATCCGGGTGTCGCTCGACGGCATCGGCGACATCCACGATCAGGTGCGATCGGTGAAGCGCGGCTTCGAGAAGGCATCCCAGACGATCGAGGCGATGCAGGCGCTCTCGCGGGAGCTGCCGAATTTCCAGTTCGGCATCGCGTCGACGATCTTCGCGACGAACCTGAACGACGCCGAGAACATCCTCGCCTGGGCGCGCACGAAGGGGCTCGACGTCGTCTTCAACATGCTGCGGTTCACCGACGCCATGCTCCACAACAAGGAGCTGGAGGAGAAGATCGGCTTCCACGCGCGCGAGGAGGACTTCATGCGCAAGTTCTTCCTCGACCGCGTCGCCGAGGAATCGGTGTTGAGCGGCCAGTCGTTCATGTACCTGCACTACGCCGACATGATCGCCAACGGTTATCACCGGACGATGCCCTGCCCGTTCCAGAAGCAGGGGTTGCTGCTCAATCCCAACGGCGACCTGCACTACTGCGAGAACTCGCAGAAGCTCGGGAACGTGCTCGACGAGACCGCCGAAGCGCTCTATTTCCGGCCCGACAACCTGGCGCATCGCCGGCACCTGAAGGACAAGGTCTGCCCGACGTGCCTGAGCCCGTGCCAGGTGAACGTCGGCGCGATGAAGCAGTTCGTCCCGTACGCGAAGTTCCTCAAGCGCGCGTACCAGGTGAAGCGTGCTCCGGATCGACACCTCGAGACGATGCCGGTGCCGGAGCAGGTGCGGTGAACCTCGCGGCCGCGGCCTGCTGACGGGTCTTGACGCGCTCACGCTGGCTCAGGCTCCTGGTCGCCGTCGGCCTGACGGCGATCGTCCTCTACAAGTCGCACCCCGCCGACGTCCTCCGCGCCGGCGCGCACGCGCAGCTCGCATGGATCGGCGCGGCGGTCCTGCTGGTGCTCGTCGATCGCACGCTGATGGCGTACCGGTGGCTGGTGCTCCTCTGCGGCCTGACGCCGGGCACGCGGCCCCCCTTCGGCGCCGTGCTGCGCATCTTCTTCGTCAGCACCTTCGTCGGGACGTTCCTGCCGAGCATCGGCGGCGACCTCTATCGCGCCTACAGCCTCGCGAAGCTGCAGGTGCGCGGCGTCGAGTCGGCGGCGTCGGTGATCATGGACCGCATTCTGGGCGTGCTGTCGATCCTGATCCTCGGGATCGCGGCGTTGTGCCTGGCGCCGCGCCTCCCGCTCGACCGCTGGGCGTACCTGACGCTCGCGCTCGCGGCGGTCTTCTGCGCGATCGCCGCGCTGGTCGTCTTCAGCGATCGGGCGGCGTCGGCGGCGCAGAGGCTCGCCGCGCGCGTGCCGTCCGCATCGATCCATCGCCTCTCGACCTCGCTCATCGACGTCGTCCGGCGGTACGGACGATTCCATCGTGAGCTGGCCCAGGTGCTGGCCTTTTCGGTGATCGTGCAAATCCTCCGGGTGCTCGAGGCGTACTGTCTGGGCCGGGCGCTGAACATCGGGGCGGGACTGCCGGCGTACTTCGTTTTCATTCCTGTGATTCTGCTCATCATGCTGCTGCCGATCACCGTCAGCGGGCTCGGGACGAGCCAGGCGGCGTTCGTCTGGCTGTTCGGACAAGCGGCCGTCCCGGCGGCCGCGGCGTTCGCGCTCTCGATTCTCTTCGTCGCGCTGAGCGTCGTCGGCAACCTGCCGGGCGCCCTGCTCTACGCGTCGGGCCCTGCCTTCGGCGCCGACGCGCGCCCGTCATGACGCGGGTGCGCCTCGCCGCCGCACTGCTCGCCGCCGCCGTCGTCGCGACGACGGTCGTCAGCGCGGGTGCGGCCGGCGTGCTGTACCTCGTCGTGTTCGCGCTGGCGCTCGCGCCCGGACTTCCCCTGGGATGGCGGCTCTTCGGGCGGACGTGGCCCGGCTGGATCGCCGGAGGGCTGCTCGGGTATTTTCTGACAGCGATCGTCATCTGGGGCGCGATCGCCGCCCATGTGCCGTCGGCGCTCGTGATCTGCGCCGGATGGATCGTGCTGTGCGCGGTGGTCTGGCTGATCGCGCGGAGCCCGCAGCCGGCGCTCGTGGCGCTGCCGTCGTGCGGCGGCCGCGATCTGACGGCGCTGCTGTTGCTGCTGCTGATCGTGCCCGCGATCATGGCGCCGCCGTTCGCGCGCGTCGGTTCGCGCGACGAAGACGGCAACCGGCGGTATCACGCCTACTTCACCGCCGACTTCGTGTGGCACCTCTCGCTGACGGCCGAGATCGGCAAGTTCGCGATGCCGCCGCGCAACCCGTATCTCGCCGATCAGCCGATTCATTACTACTGGACGTATTTCCTGCTTCCGGCCGCCGTTGCCGCCGACGGGCCGGCGCCGCTGCGGAACGTGGAGCGGTGCGTCACGGTGAACGCGATCGGGACGGCGCTGCTGTTCGTGTCGGCAATCTTTCTCGCGGCGTGGCTGGCGGTGCCTCGCCCGCGCGCGGTCGCGATCGCCGTCGCGCTGGCGATTGCCGCGTCGAGCGCGGAGGGAGCGTACGCGATCGTGCACTTCTGGCGCCACGGCGTGCCGCTCGGGAACCTGCGGAATCTGAACGTCGACGCGCTCAGCGACTGGGACTTTTCGGGGCTCCGCATCGACGGCCTGCAGCGCGTCCTGTGGTGGGTGCCGCAGCACGCGATGGCGTACGCGCTCGGCCTGTCGGCGCTGGGCATGACCACCGCGGCGGGAAGCGGCGCATCGATCGGAGCGATTGCGATTGCCGGGCTCGCGCTGGCGGGGTCGCTCGCGTGCAGCCCGCTGGTCGGCGGCCTGTTCGCGCTCGCATGGGGAGGCGCGGCCGTGGTCGACGCGCTCGGGAGCGGCGCGTTCTTCCGCCGGGTCGTGAGGCACGCCCTCGCGGTGCTGCCCGTGGCGGCCGTCGCGGGATGGTGCGTCGCGAACCAGATGTTCGAAGGGGCGAGCACCTCGCTGCAGTTCGGCTGGTACGGCGCCGCACGCGTGGCGCCGGTGCGGACGTTCCTGCTGTCGCTCGGACCCGCCGTTCTGCCCGCCATGGCGGGCTGGCTGCCGGCGCGCGACCTGCCCATCCGCCGGCTGACCGCCCCGATCCTGCTCTTCGCCGGCTCGGTCGTGCTGATGTATGCCGTCCGCCTGCGCGCGGACACGTCGTGGGTGGCGTTCCGGGCCGGCCAGTTGATCCTGATCGCGATCCCCGCCCTGACGGCGCGCGGCCTCGTCGCGCTGCACCAACGGCGCCGCGCGCTCGGTCCGGCGCTCGTCTGCGCGGCGCTGGTGGCCGGTGTGCCGACGCTGGCGATCGACGAGTTCAACGCGCAGGATGTCGAGAACCAGTCGTGGGCGCAGAATTTCCCGTGGACGATTTCGATCACGGCCGACGAGTGGCACGCGCTCAACTGGCTGCGCCAGCGCACTCCCGCGGATGCGGTCGTCCAGATGGAACCGATCGATCGCGGGCGCGAGACGTGGACGCTGGTGCCGTGGCTCGCGCAGCGGCGCATGGCCGCCGGGCTCCCGATCTCGCTGATCAACTTCCCGATCTATCTGGAGCGGTCGCGGCGCGTGCAGCGAATGTACGCCACGACCGACGCGCACGAGGCGTGGACGATCGCCCGCTCGCTGCGGATTCAGTACGTCTATGTCGATCGCGTCGAGCGCAGCGGGTACCCGCGCGGCATGCCGAAGTTCGGCGACCGCGACGACTTCGTGCCTGTCTACCGCAACAGCGAGGTGACGATCTATCGGGTGGAGTGAATGGTCGTTCAGGGTTCCGGGTTCGGGGTTCCGGGCTGGGTTCGGGGTTCGAACCTCCCCTGAACCCGAACTCTGAACTCGACCCGGAACCCCGAAATCGAACCCGGAACGACGAGGATCAACCCTTCCGATATTGCCAGAACGTCCGCGTCCCGATGAACCAGTCGCGCAGGCCGATCTTCTTTCCCTCTTCGCGGCTGCGTGGAAAGTAATGGATCGGCACCTCGACGATGCGCCGGCCGCGTGCGAGCATGCGTGCGGTGATCTCGTGATCCAGCTCGAAGCCCGTCGTCTCGAGCGGCAGCGCGGCAATGTCGTCGCGCCGGAACAGCTTCAGCGCGGTCACGGTGTCGGTGAGATAGCGGCCGGTGAACAGCCAGCCGACGACACTCAGGCTCCGGCCGCCGAGATACGCCGCGACCGATTGATTCGGGTAGCGGCCGCGCCCCAGGTACCGGCTGCCGTAGACGACGTCCGCGCGGCCGGCGAGCATCGGCTCGAGCATCGGGACGTAATCGCGCGGATCGTACTCGAGGTCGGCGTCCTGAATGATGAGCAGGTCGCCGGTGGCCGCCTCGATCCCGGCCCGGACCGCGCGTCCCTTACCGCCATTGCGCGGCATCCGGTGGACGCGTACGCCCGGAACGGCCGCGGCAATGGCCGCGGTCCGGTCGCGCGAACAATCGTCGACGACGAGGATCTCCTTGTCGAGGCCGAGCGGCGCGAGCGGCACGTCCTGGATCTGCGCGAGCAGCGCGCCGATGAACCGCTCTTCGTTGTACGCGGGGATCACGATGGACAGCCGGCTCATCGTGTCTCCCGTGCGCGCAGCCACGCGTCCATGCGCCGCAGATCGTCCGGCGTGTTGACGCCGAGCGCTTCCATCGGGTCGGTGCACGGAAACGTCCGGACGGCGCCGCGCGTCGCCGCCCAGGCGAGAAACGGCAGGAAATTGCGTTCACCGGTCGCCCCGCCCGTCTTCGCGGCGGCCGCATAGTCCGGCAGCCCCGACACGAACGCGTCGCGCGACACGGCGAACAGGCCCATGTCGCTTTCGCCGTGCGCCGGCATCTCGTCTCCTTCCCGGCGGTGGAGCACGGCCGCGATCCGGCCGTCGGCGTCGCGCGCCAGGTGAATGTACGGATGGGGCCGCCACACCGTCGGCAGCATGACGGCGGGGCGCGGCTCGTCCGATTCCTCGCGGGCCAGACGGCTCAGCGTGGCCGGCAGCACGCCGACCTGATCGCACCACGTGATCCAGATCGTGTCGGGCTTCTCGCGGCACACGATCTCCGTGGCGAGCAGAATCGCGTCGAGCATGCCCGTCGGCGTGGGCTGCTCGACGACGGCGACGGGGAGCGGCGCGAGGCGCGCGAGGTGCCCCCGCAGCGGCTCGGCAAACGACGGATGCGCCACCACGACCGCGTGCTCGACGAACGGCCGGTAGAGCTCCAGCAGGCGGTCGAGCATCGGCCGGCCGTTCACGGGAACGAGCGCTTTCGGCACGCTGGCCTGCAGCCGCGAGCCGAGACCCGCCGCGGGAATCAGCAGCAGCCGTCGCATCCTAAAGCCAATCCCAAAGCCTAAAGCCTAAAGCCCAAAGCCCAAGAAGCGCTGCCACACAATGGTGGCGAGCGACTGCAGCCCTTCGAACGGGCTCGTCCGCTTCACGCGCTCCGGCGAGATCGGAAAAAAACCGACAGGCAACTCCAGAATCTCCGCGCGGCGGCGCAGAAGTCCGGAGAGGAGGTACTGGTTCGCGCGCTTGTGCGTCAAGGGGACGGCCGCTTCGAGCGCCGTCGAAGCCCGGATCGCCCGCACGCCGGACAGCGTGTCCGAGATGTAGCGGCCGTAGAGCACGAGGTACGCGAGGCTCAACGCGTGGCTCCCGAGATAGCTGACGGCGCCGAGCGCGACGTTGCGGCGATACCGCAGCCGATAGGATTCGCGAATGTCGCGCACCGACAGGCGCCGGCTGCCCCAGACGGCGTCGAGACGCCCGACCGTCAGGTGCGAGGCGAGGCCGACGAGATCCTCCCCCCGGTACATCCCGGACGACTCGAAGAGGGCGACATAGTCGAAGTCTCCGGCCCGGACCGCATCCCTGAACGCCGGTTCCCCAGCCGTCGCGCGCACGACGAAGGGCAGCCCGGCGACGAAGGCCGGATCGAGCGCGTCGGGCGCTTGATAGAACACCGTCAGTTCCGTCGGGAGACGATCGATACCCCCGCGGATCATTTCGAGCAGCGTCTGTGTGATTTTGTTGAGGGACCCCGCATCGTGCAGCAGGACGGCCAGACGATACGGCCGCCGCGGCGCGAGGAGCGCTTCGATGAACGGCCCGAGGATCCGTGCGGCGTCATGTCGTCCGGTGATGCCGTCCTCGTAGTCGCCGATGCGCACCAGCCGCGGGTCCTCGATGGTTTCCACGGGCCCCAGCGGCACGTAAGGGGCCGACTCCGCGTGCCCCGGATCGTTCATCAGATAGTGCGTGATCAGGCACGGCGTCGGGAGCCGGCGGACCGCTTTGAGATTCAGGTAGTGCAGCGCGCGATCGATCAGATCGACGGCCGTGCTCCCCGTGATTTCGGCGTCGGTCTGGATGTTGGTGACGAGCAGCTTGATCGCGCGCAGATTGCCGGCGATCGCGTCCGCCAGCCCCGGGGTGAGGTACGACGGGAACAGGCTGGAATGCTGCGTGCCGGGGGCGTACACGATGACGTCGGCCGCCGCGATCGCGCCGGCCAGCCGTGGATTCAACCCGATCGGCGCCTCGCGCGCGGCAAACGCCGCGGCCGCCGCCGCCGGACCGGCCGCCTCGAGCCGCGCCCCCTCCTCTTCCGTGAGCGGCCGATCGATCAAGTAGATCCGGTCCACCCGGTTCGCGCCGCGGGCCCCGACGATCTCCGCCTCGTTCCTGAGGATCCGGCCGTTGACGTCGATGGCGACCAGATACGCGTCGCGGCCATCGGTCACGTCTTCGATCAGGCCGGCGGGCAGTCCGCACAGCGCGCTGTAGGCATCGACCGCCGCGTTGAAATGGCGGCCGCACGCGAGGAACGCGCCGGCGAACACCAGATTACCGATGCTGCAGTCGCCGAACTCGAACGAACGCCCGCTGCCGCGATACGCATCCAGAAACGCCTTCAGGTACGCGACCGCTTCCGTGCCCACCTTGGCGGCATCGATCGCCGTCAGGCGCGCCACCGCGTCTGCGGCGCTCGTCCCCGGCGGCAGGCGCTCGTCGAGGATCGCCATCCTCCCGGCCGCCGACGTCTGCAACTCCGCCGCGAGCCGCGACGCGTTCTTCCGGAAATCGGACGGCCCGAGACTATCCCCCAGAAACCGCCGCACCTCCCCCGTCGACGCGCCATCGTCGTAGCCGTTGATCGCGACCGTGAGCGACACGCCCGCATGCGCGACGAGCTGACGGACGAGCGCGCCCGACCCGCGGCCGCCCGAAAACACGACGACGCGCAGCCGTTCGGCACGCGCAGCGCTCGTGGAGGACACGGTCAGATTATAGGTGTTGGCCTTTGGGCTTTGGGCTTTGGGCTTCGGGCTTTGGGTTCGGAAGTTTCGAGTGCAAGGGCGGGAAAGGTGGCGGCCGAGGTCGTGTTATGCTCAGAAGGTTTCCATGCTCAAGGTCGGGTCTCGTCTCGCGCTCTGCGCGGCGCTTCTCGTCGTCGTCGCGTGCGGTGGCCATCATCACCCCACCAGCCCAACGCCCCCGCCGGACGATCAGGGCTCCGACAATCCACCGCCGCCGCCCCCTCCGCCCACGCTGAAGGTCACGCGCATCCTGTGCTTCGGCGACAGCATGACGTACGGCGTGACCAAGCCTGCGCCCACGTTCCAGTTGCTCGACGCGGGGTTGCCGGTCTCGTATCCGTACAAGCTGCAGACGCTCGAGACCGCGCGCTACACCGATCAGACGATTACCGTGATGAATGCGGGTCAGGCAGGAGAGGACGCCGGCACGGGCGGGGCGCCGGGGCGCGATCGGCTGCCCGGCGTGCTCGGCGAGGCCGCGCCGGACGTGCTGCTGCTGATGGAAGGGGCCAACGATCTCAACGCGATCCCCCGTGACGTCGTCAGCGAGAACGCCGCGGTTCAGCACATTGTCGACGCCATGGAAGACATGGTGCGGGCCTCGCAGTACCGCAACGTGCCCGTCATGCTGGCCACGCTGCCGCCGCAGCGGCCGGGCGGAAAGTCCAGCCCCTATCTCGACCAGTACAACCGCGGACTGCGCGCGATGGCGAAGAAGAAGGGGGCGATGCTCGTCGACGTCAACGCGCAGTTTCCCGTCGATCTGATCGGCAACGACAGCCTGCACCCCACTGAAGCCGGGTACGAGAAGCTCGCCGAGATTTTTCAGGCCGCACTCGCGGCCGCCTACGAAGTGCCGCCCGCCGCCCCGTCCGCCGCCCGCCGCTGAACGGCCGTCCTCTGCTCACGCCCCATTCATCCGGGCGCCTCCTCGCGGGCGCCGCGCCACTGCGCAGACTTGACGACGGATCGGTATCGCGGTACCGTGGTACCTATGAAGACCAGGGTCACGACGAACCTCCGGTTTTCGCGCGAGGCATACGACGAACTCACTTTTCAGGCGCAGCGCCGCGGCTGCAGCGTCGCCTCCCTGGTCCGCGAAGCGGTCGAACGTTATCTGGGGCATGCGGAGGCCGGCGCGCCGGCCCTCCGCGCGGACCCGGTCGACGCCCTGATCGGGGCAATCCCCGGCGGTCCCGACGACGAGTCGATCGACCACGACCACTATCTGTACGGCTGGCCGAGGGAGGAGCGGAGTGAAGCTGCTCGTGGACACGGGCGCGCTGCTGGCGCTGATGCTGGCCAACGATCAGCACCACGAGGCGGCCGCCCGCTTCGTGCGCGCAAACCCAAGGACGCGCTTCCTGCTGACGAATCTGATCCTGGCCGAAGTCGTGACGCGCCTGCGCGCGCGCGCCGGCGCCGCGCGGGCGGCCGACGCCGGCCGTAGACTGCTCGACAGCACCCGCTACGAGGTCATCTTCGTCGACCCGGCGCTCACGACCAGCGCCCTCGCCCGCCTGGCACGGCTTGCCGACAAGCGCCTCAGCCTCACCGACTGCGTCAGCTTCGACGTCATGGATCGCTTTCGCTTGCCCGCGGCGTTCGCCTTCGACCACGACTTCCGCGACTGCGGATACAGGATGGTACCGGAATAGCTACACGCCGAGGCCCGCGAGCCAGGCGTTCAGGCACGCGGTCTCGCGCGGCGTGGGGCGCGCGGCCTGCAGACCATTCTCGTAGTGAAAGGTCGCGGCCAGCCCGAGCCGGCGGCAGATGCGCGCCGCGGCGCGAAAGTGCTCGGGATCCGCGTCTCGCCGCCCGCGAACGCCCGCGTCGGCCGCCCCCATCGGCTCGTCGACCACGACGGGTTTCCGGAACCGTTCGAGCAGCCCGCGTCCGTCTTCGAGGCGCGCCACCCAGTCGGCCGTGCGCGGCGGATGCCACGTGACGTAGTCCCCCGCGCCAAACGCGGCGTCGCGCTCCACGGACCCCAGCGACACCGGCACGTCGGACGCGACCAGTGCGCGCCACCGGCGCAGCGTCGCGGGGTCGTGCACCACGGCGCGCTGGGTCGGATGCGCCGGTTCGTTGGCGATCTCGAGCACGGCGTTGCCATGGCTGGCGCAAATCGCCCCGATCGCTTTCACGTGTGCCGCGAGATCGAAATCGTAGCTCCCGGTGTCGGCGAGCGCGACGACCTCGACGTGCAGGCCGTGGCGCCCCGCGAGATCGAGCAGCCGCGGCAGCGCGTCGACGCCGTCGGCCGGCGTCAGGCGAAACAGTCCGTGCGCCATCGCCAGCACGCGGACGACCGTCAGCTTCCGCGACGCCGCCCACGCGAGATACGCGTCGGCCGCCGCCGCGTGGCCGTGCGCAACCATCTCGACGAGGCGGAACGCGGTGATGCCGCGCCAGGCGAAGACCGCGCCGTCGGGCGTTCGCCACCCGGTACCGGAGACCTGCAGGTGCGAGGCGGGGGCGACGGGGCGCGCGAAGCCCGCGAGCACCGCCACAGCCACGATCACGATGGCGGTCCGGGCTATCGGATGAACGTGCTGTTCGGCTTCACGACGCCGTTGAAGTCGCTCGCGCAAAGGCCCCATTGACCGCTCGAGGCAAGATAGATGGCGGTGACCTGGTCGATGCCGTCTGCGCGCTCCGGCGCCCCGATCGGCTCCGGGCCACCGCCCGTCAGACGAGTCGAATGCCACTGCGAGGGGACCTCCGCGCAGGCGTCCCCCGGCCGGCCGCGGAACGCGCAGGTGCCGCCGAATTCGACGCTCACGTCCGCGGCGCCAATCGACGACGTGTTGATGCGGTAATCGACGCGATTCTTGGCGACGTCGTCGTGCTCGTTGGCGGTCCCCGACGCGCAGGCGTCCGTGCTGGTCGTGAAGTTGCGCAGGATGTAGTCGACGTCGGTGATGCGGGAATCCGAGAAATCGAGCAGGAACTGCCGCGCGAGGTCCCCCACTTCCTTGACCGAATCGTGCAGCGAGACGGTCGCGGCGCCGCTGACGTCCTGCGAGTACACGAGCGGCCCGCCGGGCTGGCCGTACTTCTCCGTCACCTTCAGCGTCAGCGCGACGCTCGCGGGCGTCTGCGCGTCGGCCGGCGCCGTCCACGTGACCTTCGCGCCGGTTCCCGCGAACGTGCCGGCGGCCGCGGACCAGGCGTACAGCAATTGATCCACGGGCGTCTCCTCGTCGGTGACGACGGCCGCGACGCGGACGGTTTCTTTCACGTCAGCATACCCGGCCGGTTCCCGCGTGCGGGTGCCCTGGACCGTGATGCTCTGAATGACGGGAGGATGGTTCGACGGCGGCGGCAGCTGCTGGTTGCCCCCCGTGCCCTTCGTCGGGCTCGTCGGCGCACTTCCGCCGCAGCCCGCCACGAGCGCCGCCACACACCCGGCGGCCATGCACGCACACACCCATCGGCGCACGCTCAGGCTCCCAGCACCTCGCGCGTGCGCCCGGGCAGCGCCTCGCGGATCTCGCGGATCACGTAAATGGGCTTGTCCTGCGACTCGTGATACGTCCGGGCCTGGAGTTCGGCGAGCAGGCCCAGCGTGACGAGCTGCACGCCGGTGAAGATCAGCAGGATGCCGAAGAGCAGCAGCGGACGGTTCCCAATCGATTCGTACCCGAACAGCCGCTCGTACGCGAGCCACGCGCAGACGAGGGTGCCGATCGATCCCATGAGCAGGCCGAGGCCGCCGAACATCTGCAGCGGACGCGTCGAATAACTGATGAGGAACTTGACCGTCAGCAGGTCGAGGATCACGCGGATCGTCCGGGAGATGCCGTACTTCGAGCGGCCGTGCACGCGCCGGCGATGGTTCACGACCATCTCGCCGATGCTGACGCCGAACTCGCTCGCGATCGCCGGCAGGAACCGGTGCATCTCGCCGTACAGCTTGAGCGGCTTGACCACTTCGGATCGAAACACCTTGAGCGAGCAGCCGTAGTCGTTGAGGTGCACGCCGGTCGTCACCGAGATCACCTTGTTGGCGATCATCGAGGGCAGGCGCCGATTGAGGAACGGATCCTGCCGATGCTTTCGCCAGCCGCACACGATGTCGAGCGGCTGCTCCTCGAGCATCGCGATCATGGCCGGGATGTCGTGCGGATCGTTCTGCAGATCGCCGTCCGACGTCACGATGTAGCGCCCGCGCGCGTGCGCGAAGCCGGCCGCGAAGGCGGCGGTCTGGCCGAAATTGCGGCGGAACCGGATCACGCGCAGCCGCGCATCGTCGCGCTGCAGCGCCGCGAGACGCTCAAACGTGTCGTCCGTGCTGCCGTCGTCGATCGCGAGAATCTCGAAGGAGCGGCGCGCCGCCTCGAGCGTGGCCGTCAGCTCGCGATAGAGCTCCGCCACGTTGGGCGATTCGTTGCGCATCGGGACGACGACCGAGATGTCCGGGATCATCGAGTGTGGACGATAAACGATTGATTATAGGAGGTTTCCGCAACGCCGGTCAATCGCGGTGCAGATGGTGCCGGCTCCACCAGATCGACAGCAGGCCCAGCACGAGCGTGCCCCCCGCGAGCCACAGCGACGCCTGGGCGGCGTGCGCCCGGACGAAGGCGGACGCGCGCTCGCCATAGAAGAAGGCGAGCAGCCCTTCGGCGAAGTAGCGGATGAAGCGCGCGACCGCGACGGCGCCGGCGAACTGCCAGAGCGGGACGGCGGCGACGCCGGCAAGCAGCACGAAGATCTTGAACGGCGCCGGCGGGGGGAGCAGCGCCGGCACCATGACGGCCAGCAGGCCGTGACGCTGGAACAGGCGAAGCGCCCCTTCGAAATGATGCGCCTTGAACCACTTGCGGACGAAGGTCTCCCCTCCCTTGCGCGCGACCAGATACAACGCCACGCACCCCGCCGTCGACCCGGCGGTGGCGGTCAGGACGTACCAGAGCAGCCGTTCCTTGTGCCGCGTCACCATGAAGATGACGAGCAGGTCGATCACTTCCGGAAACGACAGGAATGAGGAATCGAGAAAGCCGAGGCCGAAGAGCCCGAATCCGCCCCATGCCAGGGCGAATCCCTGGACCCAGTTCAGCGCGCGCTTCATCTGCCTAGGAGTGTAGACTAGGACCGTCCTGACCACGACGTCACCATCCGCGGCTCCGGCCGCGGGCCCCCCGCTGTTCGGCTCCCCTCGTGCGCCGCTCGCCCTTGCGGTCCTCGTGTCGCTCGCGGGGATCGCCGCGGCCGCCCATTACGCCCGGCTCGGCCTGACGCTCGCCCACTACGATGCCCGCGCCCATCTGGTGGTCGCGCGGCGCATCTTCGACAGCCTGACGCCCGGCTGGCAGCAGATCGGTGCCGTGTGGCTGCCGCTGCCGCACCTGCTCAACATGGTGCCCGTGCAGATCGACGCGCTGTATCGCAACGGCTTTTCGGGCGTGGCGATCTCGATCGCGTCGATGGCGGTGGCGGCGTGGGCGGTCGCGGTGCTGGTGCAGCGCGCGACGGGATCAGCGCTCGGGGGATTCGTCGCCGCCGCGCTGCTGATGCTGAACCCGGACGTGCTGTATCTGCAGAGCACGCCGATGACCGAGCCGCTGCTCTTCGGGACGACCTTCCTCTCGGTGGCGCTCGTCGCGCGATGGCTCGATCGACTCGAGCAGCAGCCCGATCACTCCGCCGCCGCACCCGGCTGGGCGTTGACCGCGGCCTGCCTGACCCGGTACGAAGCGTGGCCGATCACCGGCGCGGCGCTCGTGCTCGCGTGGCTCGTGCTGATGCGGCGTGGCTGGCGGCCGCTCCGCGCGGCTCGAACCGTTGCGCGGCTGGCGTCGTGGCCCGCCTGGACGATCGCGTTGTTTCTCGTGAACAGCCGGATCACGGTCGGGGCGTGGTTCGTGTCGAGCGGCTTCTTCGTGCCGAACAACGCCGAAGGGCTCGGCCATCCGCTGGGGGCCTGGCATCAGGTCTGGCAGGGCCTCTTCCTGCTGACCGGCCCGGCGCTGCCGCGGATCGGATGGATCGCGATGGCGCTCCTCGTCGTCGCGTACGTGAGGTCTCGCGCACGCGCCTCCATCGTGCTGGTGCTGGCGCTCGCGGCGTGCGCGGCGCTGCCGTGGGCCGCGTACTACAAGGGGCATCCGGTGCGGTTGCGCTACGACGTCCCGCTCGTGGCGGCGGCGGCGGCAATCGTGGGCGTCGGCATCGGGGTGCTGCCGCGACGGCTCCGCGCGGCGGTTGGCGTCCTCGTCGTCGCGCTCGCCGTCTGGCAGGCCCGGCCGTTCGACCGCCACGCGCCGGTCATCACCGAATCCCAGCTCGACGCCCGCAACACGATCGGCCGGCGCGCCGTGACCGCGTATCTCGTCCTGCACCGCGACGGCGAACCGATCCTCATGAGCATGGGGTCGCTTGCGCACTACATGCACGACCTGTCGTACGACGATTTCGCGATTCGCGATTTCGTGCACGAAGGCAACGGCGAATTGTGGAAGCAGGCGATGGCGGCGCCGCGGCCATTCGTCGGATGGATCGTCGTCGAGGAACACGCCGAGGGAGGGGACGCGCTGTACTGGCGCGGCAAGAACGACCCGTCGTTCTTCGCGGGGTTCGACCGGGTGGCCGAAGGCGGAGGGGTCGCGCTGTACCAGCGGCGCGCCGTGAAGCTGCCAGCCGCCAGCTCCCAGCTTCCAGCTTCCAGCTTCCAGCTTCCAGCTTCCAGCTTTGAAAGGAACCCATTCCTCCTTTATTAGCTGGAAGCTGGAAGCTGGAAGCCGGAGCTTCAGGCCGCTCAGAATCTCGTATGGAACACGACGCTGGACGTCCAGCCGCCCAGATCGATCTGATCGCCGAGGAACCCGTTGTTGAGGCCGCCGGTATCGCCTTTGGCGCTCTGATATCGCAACTCGCCCCCCACCGAGAACACGTCGCCGACCGGCACGCGCACGCCAAACAGCACGACCGGCCCGACCGCCGTCCCGTCGGCGATATAGCGCGCGGCGAACGTGTCGAAATTCTCGTCGACGAACTCCCCGGTTTCGCTGTAGCGCCAGCGGATCGCGGTCACGCCCGCCCCGAAATACGGTTGGACCGCGCTGTTGCGCCCGAGCGGCAGGAAGCGCGCGGTGAACGTGACCGGAATCGTCCGGAGCTTCAGGTCCTGCTGGATCTCGCTCGTGTCGGGATGCGTGAGGTTGGCGTACACGCTCGGTACCGTCCGCTGGTAGTAACCGAGCCCGACCCCCGCCTCGAAGTTCCCGCCGATGCCGAACAGCCAGTCGCCGCCAATCGCCACATTATTGAAGTCCTTCACCTGAAACAGCAGCGGCTGCGCCGATTGCAGATCGGCGAGCAGCACGTCGGTGTCGACGCGCGAATCGATGCCGCGCAGCGCGAAGTAGCCGATCGTGAAATCGATCGCCTGCGTCGAATCCGATCGGCTGATCTGCCGGATCTGGGCGGACGCGGCGGCCGGGGCAATCAGGGTCCCCAGCGCGGCCAGGACGACCAGCCGGCGCGCGCCGTCGAGCCAGAAACGTATCCTCATGATCGATGTCCCTCCCGGACGATGACGTGACATCTTCCGTGCAGCATGATGGGTGCCAGCAAGGCCCCGCGATTCCCCGCCCGGATCCGGCCGCATATCAGCCGGCCTGTCTACTGGAGCGGTCAGCGTCCGTCCAGAACGGGGGACTCGGGGCCAGGCTTTGGGCTTTAGGCTTTGGGCTTTAGGCTTTAGGAAGATGCCCGTGGTACTCCGCAATGGTCTGGACGATGAGACCGTGCAGCACGCCGTTTGAGGCGATCACCTGGCCGTCGCGCGACGTGAACGGGCCCCCCTGGAGATTGGTCACGCGGCCTCCGGCTTCCTCGACGATCAGGGCGCCGGCGGCGACGTCCCAGGGATTGAGGTGCTGTTCCCAGAAGCCGTCGAGCCGACCTGCCGCGACGTAACACAGATCCAGCGCGGCCGACCCGAGGCGCCGCACCGCGCGCGAGCGCCCGAGGAACGCCCCGAACACGCCCACCAGATCCCCCAGGTCTTCGTGCACGGTGTAGGGGAAGCCGGTGCACAAAAGCGCGTCGACGAGCGTCGCGGCCGAGGAAACGTGCAGCGGCACGCCATTGAGGCGGGCGCCGCTGCCGCGTTCGGCCGTGAACAGCTCGCGCCGCGCGGGATCGTAGACGGCCGCCACCACCGGCGCGCCGCGATGCTCGAGCGCCAGCGACGAACAGAAGATCGGCAGCCCGTGCGCGAAGTTGGTCGTGCCGTCGACCGGGTCGAACACCCAGCACCATTCCGCGGCCCGTTCGCGGTCGCCAGGCGACGCGAACTCCTCGGCAAGGACCGTATGGCCGGGGAATCGCTCGGCGACGAGCGCGCGGAACATGCGCTCGACGTCGAGATCGATCTCGGTGACGAGATCGATTGCCCCTTTCTTGCGGATGTGGAGGTCGTGGCCGAAGCCGGCCATCTGCATCGCGCCGGCCCGCGCAACAGCTTCGACGGCGGTGGCCAGATAGAGGGGCGGCAGCGCGTCAGGCACCATTCGCCAGCTTCTTCACCATGCGCACTTCCATGCCTCCCTCGGCCGCGCGCTGCAGCCGCACGTCGTCCATGAAGCTGCGCATGAAGAAGATGCCGCGGCCGCTCGACTTGAGCATGTTCTCCGGTGCGAGCGGATCGGCAATGGCGTCCGGATCGAAGCCCTCTCCCTGATCGGTGACGCGGACGACCAGTTCGGTCGGATCCACGGTGGGCAGGAAGGCGAATTCGACGGTCACGAGCTTGGCGGGGTGCTCGCGGTTGCCGTGCTTGATCGCGTTGATGACGGATTCACGGACCGCCACGCCGATCCAATGGATCGCGTCCTCGTCCATGCCGGCAAGCTGTCCCATGCGGTCGCTGACGACCTGCACGAAGTCCAGCATGTCGAACTGGCTGGCGATCTGGAGTCTGACGAGTCCACCGCGGGTGAGCATCCCGGAACGCACGCGCCTGAATAACATACTACCAGTCCGCCATCAAGGGGTGCGAAGGTGTTAAGGTGAGGGACGCGTGCGCGAATCCGACCTGATCGACCGTATCCTCGTGCGTCCCTGTCCCCGCGTGCGCGGGCGTGTGCGGGTGCCCGGGGACAAGTCCATCTCCCATCGATACGCCCTCCTGGCGGCCCTCGCCGACGGCGTGTCGGAGCTTCGCGGCTATTCGCCGGGGGCCGACTGCGCGGCTACGCTGGAGTGCCTGCGCCGCTCGGGGGTGTCGATGGCGCAGACCGGTCCGGGCGCGTTTCGCGTCGAAGGGCGCGGCCTGCGGGGGCTGCGCGCGGCGGCGGCTCCGCTCGACGCCGTCAACTCGGGCACGTCGATGCGCCTGCTCGCCGGCATCGCGGCGGCACACCCGTTCAGAACCGTCATCACCGGCGACGCTTCGCTCTGCCGCCGCCCGATGCGGCGGGTTGCCGAGCCGCTGACGCGCATGGGGGCGCAGATCGGATCGGTCGACGGGCGGCCGCCGCTGACGATTGACGGGGCGGATCTGCACGCCATTGCACACACGCCCGAGGTCCCGAGCGCGCAGGTCAAGAGCGCGGTGCTGCTGGCCGGCCTGCAGGCCTCCGGCCGCACGAGCGTCGCCGAGCCCGCCCCCACGCGGGATCACACCGAGCGTGCCCTCGAAGCGTTCGGCGCGCACGTCGAGCGCGACGGCCTGACGGTCGCCGTCGACGGGGGACAGCGTCTGCGCGGACGCGACCTCGCGATCCCGGGGGATCTCTCCTCCGCCATGTTCTGGCTCGCGCTCGCCGCCGGCCATCCAGGCTCCACCCTCACGATCGAAGCGGTGGGGCTCAACCCCTCGCGCACGCACGCGCTCGACGTCCTGCGGCGCGCGGGCGTGGATATGGACGTCGACGTCCAGCACGACGACGAGCAGCCGGCGGAGCCGGTCGGCCGGATTCTCGTGCGCGGCGCCGCGGTGCACCCCTTCGAGATCGCGCCCGCCGAGGTGCCGCTCCTGATCGACGAAATTCCGGCGCTCGCCGCGATGACGGCGATGACCCCCGGCGCGTCCCTGACCGTCCGGGGGGCGCGCGAGCTGCGCGTGAAGGAAAGCGACCGCATCGCGATGCTGGCGCGCGGATTTGGGGCGCTCGGCATTGCGGTCGAGGAATTCGACGACGGGTTCGTGCTGGGGGGAGGCCCGCCGCGCGGCGGCGAGGTGGACGCCGCCGGCGACCATCGCCTGGCGATGGCCTTCGCCATTGCCGCGACCGCGGCGTCCGGCCCGGTTACGATCGGGGGGGCCCCGGCCGTCGCCGTGTCGTATCCGGGATTTTTCGAGGAGCTGGATCGGCTCTCGCGGTCCGGTGACGGTCGATAAGGTTTATCTCGTCGGGTTCATGGCCGCGGGCAAGACGACCGTGGCGCGCGCCGTCGCGGCGCGCCTCGGCTGGCGGGCCGAGGACGTCGACGAGCTGATCGAGGCGCGCGAGCGCCGCGCGATTGCCGACATCTTCGCGAGGCATGGAGAGCCGTACTTCCGGACGGTCGAGCGCGACATCCTGCGGTTGCTGCTGCCCATCCGGCATGCCGTCATCGCGACCGGCGGCGGCACCTTCATGGATCCGGAGAACCGGCGGCTGATCAACGCCGACGGCCTGTCGGTCTGGCTCGACGTGCCGTTCGACGTCGTCCTGTCGCGCGTGCCGGCCGATGGCCGCCGTCCGCTGGCGGCCGATCGGGCGCAGATGGAGCGGCTGTACGGCCTGCGGCAGGCCGCGTACGCGCAGGCGCACGTCCGCATCGAGGCGCGACGGGCGTCCGCGGAGGCGATCACCGAACAGGTGCTCGACCGCCTGGCAAACGAGTGAGCGAGTGCGCTATCTGATTCTGTCGGACATCCACGCCAACCTCGACGCGCTCGAGGCCGTGCTCCACGACGCCGGCGACGCGTGGGACCGTCCCCTCGTGCTCGGCGATCTCGCCGGGTACGGCGCCGATCCCAACGGCGTCATCGATCGCGTCCGCGCGCTCGATCCGCTCGCCATCATCCGCGGCAACCACGACAAGGCGGCGTGCGGACTCGACGACCGCAGCCAGTTCAATCAGGTCGCCCGGACCGCCGCGGAGTGGACGGCGGGCCAGCTCACGCCGGCCAACTGCGACTATCTCCGCGCGCTGCCCGCCGGCCCGATCGTCGTCGACGAGACCGTCGAGATCTGCCACGGCGCGCCGTTCGACGAGGATCATTACATCTTCGACGGCCTCGACGCCCAGCGCGCGATCGAGATGCTGACACGCCCGGTCGGGCTGTTCGGCCACACGCACCTCCCCGTCGTCTTCACGTTGGCGAAGCGCGAGCTGGCCGCGACCATCCCCGAGGACGGCCGGGAACCAATCGCGCTCGCCGGCGGCGTGACCTATCTGGTGAACCCGGGCTCTGTGGGACAGCCGCGCGACGGCGACCCGCGGGCGGCCTATGGCGTACTCGACACCGGCGCGCGCGTGCTGGAGCTCCGGCGCGTCGCGTATCCAATCGAGCAGGCGCAGCGGAAGATCCAGGCGGCAGGCCTGCCGCCGGTGCTCGCCAACAGGCTGGCGCTCGGGAGATGAGGGATGCGGCGCGCGCCGCATCCCGTCGGCGTGCTCAGGGCTTCTGGCGGCGGGCGCGCTCTTCGCGCTTCCGCAATTCCGCCGCATAGGCGTCCTGCGCGGCGCGCGACCCCAGCACCCATCCAATCACGATCCCGATGAGCAGGACGGCCGGGATGAACAGGAAGTGGGCCGCCGACATCTGCGAGAAGTTCACGGCCGGCGCTCCTCGGCCACGCGCCGGCTCACCGCCTGCATCTCGCGCTCCACGGTGTTCAGGCGCCGCCAGATCGACCAGAGATACAGGAGGATCAAGACCCACGCGAACGCATACGCCGCCCCTACCAGCGGCGCCGCCGGCATGTGCTCCTGCTGCGGCAGGTTCTCGACCGGCACGAATCCCTGCTGCGCCGCGGTCGGCTGCTGCGGCGCCTGCGCCCGGACTGGTGCCGCCACGAACAGCAGCACGGCCGCCGCGCACGCGATCAGCACACGCCGCGTCGTCCCCAGCAGCCTGCGAGTCATCATCGTCCTGCCTTTCCCGCCATCCCGTGGGTCAGGGCTCCATGCCCCCTGACGTGCATCCTGTGGGTCAGGGCTTTATGCCCTGACGCGCAATCACTCATCCAGCGCGAGGTACAGGTCCTCGAGCTCCGCTCGCCGCGTCTCGAGCCGCGTTCGCGCGGCCAGCAGCAGCGCGAACAGCAGCACGAAGGCCGTGGCACAGAACCAGAACGGGCCGCGCATCCCGGGCAGCAGCGTCGGCACGACGCTCGTGGTCGGATGAATCGTGCGCCACATGTTCACCGACCAGTAGACGAACGGCACGTTGGCCATCCCGAACACCGCCACGCCCGCCGCGAGCCGATCCGATCCCGGACCGCCGTACCGCCGGAGCACCAGATACGCCTGAAAGATCAGCCACAGCACGAGCGTCGACGTCAGCCGCGCGTCCCACTGCCACCACACGCCCCACGCCTTGCGGGCCCACAGCGGTCCGGTCACCAGGCCGATGAGGCCGAACACCACTCCCAGTTCCGCGGCCGCCGCCGCCAGCCGGTCCGCCGACCGGTTCCGGTTGAAGAGGTACACGGCGCTCGAGACGCCGCAGATCCCGACCGCCAGAAACATCGCCATCCACGACGGCACGTGGAAGTAGAAAATCTTCTGCACCAGCCCCATCGTCGACTCCTGCGGCGCGCCGAGTATCGCAAACGGCGCATACACGAACATCGCGGCAACGACGAGGAGCGTCAGCGGAAAGAGTCTTTTCATCTGGACGACTCTCCATTCTACCGCCGCGCCTTTTCCCAAAGCCTAAAGCCCAAAGCCCAAAGCCTATTCCGTCATCACCGGCTCGAAGGTCCACAGGGCGAGCGTGATGAACACGACGTCGAACAGGCCCAGCATCGCGAGCCACGCCCGGGCCATCGGCTCGTCGATCTCGACCTGCAGCAACGCCGCGGTCCCGCGCACCCCGGCGATGATGACCGGGATCGTGATCGGATACAGCAGCACCGGCAGCAGCACGTCGCGGCTTCGTGCACGAACGAGCATGGCGGCGAACAGCGTCCCGACCGCCGCGAATCCGATCGTCCCCGCCGCGAGCAGCCCCACCAGGAGCGCCGGACGCCGGAACAGCGGCGCCTGAAACAGCAGCGCCACGAGCGGGACGATCACCACCTCGACGACGGCCATCAGGATCAGAATGCCCAGCAGCTTGCCGAGATACAGCGCCGGCCGCTCGATCGGCGCCATCATCAGGGCGCGCAGCGTCTCGCTCTGCCGTTCGCGATCGAACGCGCGTCCGAGCGCCAGCGTGCCCGAAAAGGCGATCGCAATCCACAGGATCCCGGCCGCCGCATCGCCCAGCGGCTGCCCTTCCCTGACGAAGCCGAACGCGAACACCAGCACGCACGCCGCGGCGAACAGCAGCGTCGTGTACAGAATCTCGCGGCTGCGCGCTTCGATCAGCAGGTCCTTGTGCGTCACGAGCCAGAGCGCGCGAAGAAATCTCATAGCGCGTTCCGGTAGCGCTCGCGAAGCGGCCCGGCGCCGCCGACCTCGACGAGCCGCCCCTGCCGCAGCATCACGGCCGTATCGACGATGCCGTCGATCGTCTCGAGATCGTGCGACGTCAGCAGCACGATGCACCCGCTCGCGCGCAGCGCGGCCAGACGCCGTCGCAGCGCGGCGGTGGCCGCATCGTCGAGCCCGGTGAACGGCTCGTCGAGCAGCACCAAGCGTGGATCGTGGAGCAGCGCGCGCTCGAGCGCCAGCCGCTGGCGCATGCCGCGCGAGAAGGCGGCCACGACCTCGTCGCGGCGCGCCGCCAGGCCGGCACGCTCGAGCGCGTCGGCCACGCGGCGGTCGATTCGGTCGAGCCCGTAGAGCCGGCCGAAGAACCGCAGGTTCTCGGCGGCCGACAGTTCCGGATAGAGATACAGGTCGTGGCCGAGCA
Source organism: Vicinamibacterales bacterium (assembly GCA_036278735.1). Classification (GTDB taxonomy): domain Bacteria; phylum Acidobacteriota; class Vicinamibacteria; order Vicinamibacterales; family 2-12-FULL-66-21; genus DASUKM01. The sequence goes on along the minus strand of DASUKM010000047.1, from coordinate 30,312 downwards.
GTCCGATCCGCGACCGGAGCGCGCCGCCGGCGCGGCCGTCGTATTCGCCGTAGCGGACGGTGCCGGAGGTGGGCGCGAGCACCGTCGCGGCGATCGAGAGGAGCGTCGACTTGCCGGCGCCGTTCGGGCCGAGCAACGCGACGACGTCTCCCCGCCGGGCCGTCAGGCTGACGTGGGCGAGCGCGCGGCGGCGGCCGTAATGCCGCGACACGTCGCTGAACGTCAGTGTGGAAAAATCGATCAAGTCGTGCGCCGGTGCCCCGGCCGTCAGGCGGCCGCCTCTTCGTCCATCGCGGCGTAGACGTCCTCGAGCGCCGCAATCAGATCCCGCCGCCGCAGCGCGAAATCCTCGTCGTCGATCCCGCCGGCGCGATGGCGCGCCTCGACGACGGCCAGTTCGGCGAACAAGCGCTCGCGTTCCGCCTGCAGCCGCCGCCGGCGGGCCGCCCGGCTTTCGGCGCCGCGCCGCCCGCGCACCGCCACCCAGCCGCCCCCCAGCAGAATCACCCCGGCGAGCGCGAGCGCGAGATTGCGCGGCCAGACGGGATGGTGCGGCACGCCGCTGACGGTCATCGTCAGCAGGCTGCCCGCCTTCAGGGCCGGCCCCTGGCCGAGCACATAGCTCTGCCCGTCGGCCGACATCTCGCGCTGCTGCACGATGTCGGGGGACGCCAGCCGCATCGTCTTCGTTTTCTGCAGCAGCAGCGTGACCTGCGACAGCTCGGCCGGCATGCGCTCGGCGATGGCGATCGTGTCGCGGCCGTACGGGATCGCGTAGGCGAACTGCACGAGCGTGGCCCCCGGCGGGAACGGCCCATTGACCGTGACCTGCGTGCCCGAGGCGAGCGCGTTGCTCGACGATCCCTCCAGCAGCGTCGTGCCGGTCGCCTCGGCCGGCAGATTGAACACGAGCGGCCCGCCCGTGTCGACCGCGCGCCGCGCCGTATTCATGATCTGCACGATGTTGTACACGTTCAGGCCGTCGTCGCCGAGTTCGACCACGAAGCGGGTCTGATCGCCGAGCACGACGATGCCTTTGATCGGGGGCTCCTTCGCGAGCTTCTGCGCCTCGGCCGCCTTCTGCGCCGCCGCGGGATCGGTGGCGACGAGCATCAGGCGGATGCCGCCCTGCGCGGGGACCTCGAACGTCTGCGAGTCGATGCGTTCCCCATTCACCGTGACGTGCGCCTGCACCTGCGTTCCCGGCGCGAGCGCGTCGAACTGCGCGTGCCCCGAGTCGTCGGTCGAGGCCGATTGGGGGGCGCCGGCGCCGGTGAGCGCGACGGATTGCTTCGCCAGCGGATGATCGAGTTGCCCGAGCACCACTCTGACGGTGACCGTCCCGACCGGGAGGTTGCCGACCGGCAGCGGCACGCCGGAGATCTGCTTCGGGTCCGGCATCTGGCCGCCGGCGCCGGCGGCAAACGGCGGCTGCTGCGCGGCCGCGATCGACGCGAACGCGAACACGGCGAGCGCGATGAACAGGAGACGCGGCTTCACGGGTGCGGGCCTTCGAGCCGCGCGCCGCATTGCTTGCAGAACACCGCGTCGGCGTCGTTCGACGTCGCGCAGGATGCGCACCTCGGCGGCGCCGCCGCAACCGCCTCGACCGGTGGGCGTGCCGGCGCGGTCACGGCCGCCGGCCCCGCCGCCTGTCCGATTCGGGCGGCCAGTTCGCGTTCGATCAGCGCGCGATAGGCCGAGCGGCCGTCGTCGAGCTGCTTCATCAGCGCGAGGGCGCGGGCGCGCAGCCGGCCGGCCATTTCGTCGAAATCCTGCGCCGACAACTTGCCCATCGCGCGGTCGAATTCCAGCTCCTTGATCGATCGCAATACGAGCCGCTTCTCGCGTTCGAGCGCGGCGCGCGCACCGGGGCTCAGCCGCTCGGGCAGCAGCGCGGCGTCGGCTGACGCGAGCGGCGCCAGCGTGCGATACATCCCCATCCCCGCGAGGCCGGCGGCGCCGATCACGATCGACAGCAGGACCAGGTTTTCCGGCGTCGTCGGTCCCGCGACGAGCACCGCGACGGTGGCGGCCCCGAGCGACAGCAGGACGAAGAAGTGCCAGGGGTGGAACGCGGCGGCGGATGCGGCTGTGTGCCGGGTCTCGAGCGCCGGCCGCCCATCCTGGCGGGTCTGACGACCGGGCCTGCCAGCGGCGGCGGCCTCGTGTTCAGTCAAGATCGCGGAGCTCATCGTCGAGCCTTTCCTGGAGTCCCGCGTCTTCCGTCCTGGGCTGGCCGGGCGCCTCCTCTTCGCGGGGGTGCGACGAGCGCCGCGCGACGAGTGCGATCGCGAGCACGCCGCCCACGCCCCCTACGAGGTAGGGAAACAGCCACGCGAGACGGTTGAAGCCGCGGTCGATCGGCGCGGTGAGGACGTCCTCGCCGCCGTGCTCCTTCACGAACGCGGCAAGAATCTCGTCACGGTTCATGCCCTTCGCGACATACGCGTCGATCTTGGCGTTCTGCTCGCGATAGCCGTGGCACGCGGGCCGCATCTGGCAGTCGTTCAGCGGCGAACGGCACGCTCCGCAGGTGCACATCAGATCGCGCTGCAACTGCCTCTTCAGCGGACTCTCCTTGATCGGTTCGACCTGCTGCGGCGTGGTCGCCGTCTGCGCGCGGGCGGACACGGGCAGCAGCAGGAGCAGCAGCATCAGCCCCGTCGTGATCGCGCCGGCCGGCACCTTCGCGACGGCAAACGCGACGGCGCTCTCGGGCAGCAGCGCCAGGCCGGTCCCGAAGGCGAGCACGCCGAACCCGAGCCAGATCCAGTCGACGAGCGGGTTGATCGTGATCGCGTAGCTGGCCGCCTGCGTCTGGACGTCGTAGCCGGCGAGCACGATGTACAGATCCTGCGCGGGCGCGCGGCGAATCGCCACCTCGCTCGTCGGCTCCTGCTCGTGCTTGTTGAAGAACCACTTCGCGGGGGACATCTCCCCTTTCGCCTCGCCCTTCTCGAAGATGCTCACCTGGCCGGTGATCATCTGCTTCTGCGCGTCGCTCGTCACCGTCAGGGCGTCGTGCCGAACCGTGAACTTGCCGACGGTGGTCTGCTGCCCGGGCTTCAAGAGGACGGTCTCCTGCCGCTTGAAGTCCTGCCCGGCGAAGCCCAGGAACATCAGCACGATCCCGAGGTGAACGATGTAGCCGCCGTAGCGCCGGCGGGAGCGCGCGACGAGCCCGACCATCGCGGTGAGGCGATCCGTCCCGGTCACCCCGCGCCGCACCTCGGCGCCGCGCACGAACTCCTGGCCAATCGCAATGAAGACGAACGCGCAGAGCGCGAAGCACACGCCCGCGCTCCAGACGGGGATGCCGAGCGCCACGAGCGACGCGCCCGTCACGACGCCTCCAACGGTCGGCCACAGGATGCTGCGCACGAAATTGTTGACGGTCGACTTGCGCCACGCGAGCAGCGGCGCGATGCCGGTGAGCACCAGCAGGATGAGCCCGATCGGCGTCATCCACTTGTTGAAGAACGGCGGCCCGACCGTCAGGCGTTCGCCCGTCACCGCCTCGCTGAGCGTCGGGAACATCGTCGCGAACAGCACGAAGAAGGCCGAGAACAGGAGGATCCAGTTGTTCGCCAGGAACGCCGCTTCGCGCGACATCCACGAGTCGAGTTCGTGCCGCGCCTTCAGCAGCGGCAGCCGGTAGATCACGAGGCCGAAGCTGAAGATCAGGATCACGATCATGAAGCCGGTGAAGAGCGCCGCCAGCCAGCGATCTTCGCCGAAGGCGTGCACCGACTGCACGACACCCGAGCGCGTCATGAACGTCCCGAAGATCGTGAGGAAGAACGTCACGATGACGAGCGTCACGTTCCACACGCGCAGCATCCCGCGCCGCTCCTGCACCATGACGGAGTGCAGGAAGGCGGTCGCCGTGAACCACGGCAGCAGGCCGGCGTTCTCGACCGGATCCCAGCCCCAGAACCCGCCCCAGCCGAGCTCCTCGTACGCCCACAGCATCCCGAGCGTCAACCCGAACGTGAGGAACAGCCATCCCACCATCGTCCACCGCCGCACGGCCCGCAGCCACGCGTCGTCGAGATTGCCCGTGACGAGCGCGGCGATGCCGAACGCATACGGGATCGTCATCGCGACGAAGCCCGTGTACAGCGATGGCGGATGGATCGCCATGTAGAAGTTCTGGAGCAGGGGGTTCAACCCCTTGCCTTCGGCGGGCACCTGCGTCAGGAACGTGCTGAACGGGTTGTTGTGCACCACCATCAGGAAGATGAAGAACATCTCCGTTCCGGCGATGACGGCGATCACCCACGGGATCAGCTCGCGGTACCGTTCGCGGTTGACGGAGACGGCGACCGCGCCGAACACCGACAGCAGGAACACCCAGAACATGATCGAGCCGTCGAGGCCGCCCCAGTACGACGCGATCTTGTAGGCGAGCGGCTGCGCGGCATCCGAATAGTGCTGGACGTAGCGAATCGCGTAATTGCCCGTCACGAAGGCGTGGACGATGATGGCCGAGGCGACCGTCATCAGCGCCGTGACGAAATAGAACGCGCCGACGCCGCTCTCGACCAGGCGGCGCGAGCGCAGCCGTGCGCCGGCCACGGAGGCGGTCAGCGCGTAGGCGGCCGAGACGAACGTGGCGAGCAGGACGAACGATCCGAGTGTGGCCATGCGCGTCCTAGCTGCCCGCCGCGGCCAGCGGCGTCGACGGCTGATACTTCGACGGACACTTCGCCATGATGCCGTTCGCCTCGACGTCGAAGCCGTTCGGCGTGAGCTCTCCTTTCAACACCACTTCGGCCCCCCCTTTGAACGTGTCGGGGACGACGCCGGTGTAATACGCCGGGACCATCTTGCCGCCGTTCTGCACCTCGAAGCGGTACTGGAGGGTGTCGGGCTTTCGCATGACGGAGTGGTCCACGACATAGCCGTGGAGCTGCAGATGCTTTCCCTGCCAGACGGCAGGATTCGCCATCACCTCGTCGACGTGCTTGTAGTACTCCGTGCCGTCGGCGAGCGTTGAATAGAGGAGGCCGGCGAGCGCCAGCAGGAAGATCCCGAGGGTCGCGCCAATCTTGACAGGTTTTGTGGTCATGGGGAGCTGCGAGCGGTAATCCCTCTCAGAATAGCACTGCCATCCGTCGTTTTCAGCAGGCGGTCGACGGTCGCAACCGGGAGGCCCACGACATTCGACCAGGAGCCGTCGATCCATTCCACGAACCGGGCCGCGCGCCCCTGAATCGCGTAGCCGCCCGCCTTGCCGAACGGCTCCCCCGTTTCCACGTACCAGGCGATCTCGTCGCCGGTGAGCGGCAGGAACCGGACCCGGGTCCGTGCGACCTCGCGCACCCTCTCGTCTTCCCGAGACCCGGCGTCCACCAACACGACCGCCGTCAACACCTCGTGCACCGCGCCGGCCAGCAGCCGCAGCATCCGGGCCGCGTCGGACGCGCTGGCCGGTTTGCCCAGCAGTTCGCCGCGGATCACGACGACCGTGTCGGCTCCGAGCACCACCGTGCCCGGCTGAGCGCACGCACGGGCGACCGCCCGCGCCTTGGCGTGCGCCACACGTTCGACGTAGCGCTCCGGCGGCTCGCCGTCGCGTCGGGATTCATCCACGTCGGCGGGCCGCACGTCGAACGAAAACCCGGCCGACGTCAGCAGCTCCGCCCGGCGCGGCGATGCCGACGCGAGGATCAGTGGCATGAATCCAGAATGATACTATCGAGAGCTGTGCTCCCCCTGCAGAGCTTCGCGCCCGGCGTCCTGGCGGCGATCGTGCGACAGCAGCCGGCGTCCCCGGCCCGGACGACGTTCGCCTGGGGGCTGGCGGTCGGCCCCGCCCTCGCGCGCGTGTCGTCGGTCGACCTGCGTGGCGGTATCCTGAAGGTGACGACCACCGACATCCGCTGGACCCGCGAAATCATGCGCGCCCGCGCCGTCCTGCTCACCAGGCTCCAGCACACGCTGGGCGCCGAGGCCGTGACCCGCATCGAGGTGAACCGCGAACCCTGAACTGAACCTGACCCGGAACCCCGAACCCTGAACCCTGAACCTGACAATCGATGCCCGACGCAGTCATCGTCTCCGCCGTCCGGACGCCAACCGGCAAATTCCTCGGCGTCCTGAAAGACTTCACCGCCCCGCAGCTCGGTGCGCTCGTCGTCCGCGAAGCCGTGGCGCGCGCCGGCGTCGATCCAGCCGCCGTCGACGAATGCATCATGGGGAACGTGATCACGGCCGGCGAGGGACAGAACCCCGCGCGGCAGGCGGCGCTCAACGGCGGCCTGGCCGAACACGTGGCCGCGCTCACGGTCAACAAGGTCTGCGGCTCCGGGCTGAAAGCCGTCATGCTCGCCGCGCAGGGGATCGCGACCGGCGACATCGAGATCGCCGTCGCCGGCGGCATGGAGTCGATGAGCCACGCGCCGTACCTCCTCCCCCGCGTCCGCGAAGGGCTGCGCATGGGCAACGGCACGGTCGTCGACTCGATGATCACCGACGGGCTCTGGTGCGCCTTCGAGCAGTGCCATATGGGGATGTCGGGCGAAGTCGTGGCAGACCTGTACCACGTCGCCCGGCGCGAACAGGACGAGTACGCCGCCGAGAGCCACCACAAGGCGGCGACGGCGACGCGCGAGGGATGGTTCAAGGACGAGATCCTCGCGGTCACGATCCCGCAGAAGAAGGGGGCGGCGATCGTCGTCGAGCGCGACGAGCCGATTCGCGACGACACGAGCGTGGACGTGCTCGCGACGCTGAAGCCGGCGTTCAAGAAGGACGGGACGGTCACGGCGGGCAATGCGCCCGGCGTCAACGACGGCGCGGCGGCCGTCGTCGTGATGAGCGCCGACAAGGCGAAGAGCCTCGGACGGCCGCCGCTCGCGCGCATCGTCGGGCAGGCGACGAGCGGCCTCGCGCCGAAGATGGTGCTGATGACCCCTGTCGAAGCGGTTCGCAAAGTTGCGCGAAAGGTCGGCTGGAGCCTCGATCGGGTCGACCTGTTCGAGATCAACGAAGCGTTCTCCGTGCAGCTCGTCGCCGTGATGCGCGAGCTGGGCATCGACCCGGCGCGCGTCAACGTGCACGGCGGCGCGGTCGCGCTGGGGCACCCGATCGGGGCCAGCGGCGCGCGCGTGCTGACGACGCTGCTCCATGCGATGCAGCGGCGGAACGTACGCCGCGGGATCGCGTCGCTGTGCCTGGGCGGCGGCAACGGCGTCGCGCTGGCCGTGGAGCGCGTGTCGTGACGATCGAGCGCATCGGCGTCGTCGGGGCGGGGACGATGGGGAATGGCATCGCGCAGGTGTTCGCGCAGGCCGGCTTCAGCGTGCGGCTGTGCGACGCCGTCCCGGGCGCGCTCGATCGGGCGCGCGGCACGATCGAGAAGAGCCTCGCCAAGTTCGTCGAGAAGAACCGGCTCACCGCCGCCGAACGGGACGCGGCGCTCGGACGCCTGACCACCGGCACGTCGCTCGAGGCGCTCGGCGACGCCGATTTCGTGGTCGAGGCGATTGTCGAAAACGTCGACGCGAAGCGGGAGTTGTTCGCGCGGCTCGACCACCTCACGGAACCGCACGCGATCCTGTCGTCGAACACGTCGTCGATCTCGATCACCGTGCTCGGCGCCGCGACGCGCCGTCCCGACAAAGTGCTCGGCATGCACTTCATGAACCCGGTGCCGCTGATGACGCTCGTGGAGCTGGTGCGCGGGCAGGCCACGGCGCCGGCGTCGATGCTGGCGGCGGCCAATCTGTGCATCCGGCTGGGCAAGACCGGCGTCGAGGCGGCCGATTATCCGGGCTTCATTTCCAACCGGATCCTGATGCCCATGATCAATGAGGCGATCTTCGCGCTGATGGAGGGGGTCGGCACCCCCCAGGCGATCGACAGCGTGATGAAGCTCGGGATGAACCATCCGATGGGGCCGTTGACCCTCGCCGACTTCATCGGCCTCGACGTGTGCCTGGCGATTCTCGACGTCCTGCACGATGGGCTGGGCGATCCCAAGTACCGTCCGTGCCCGCTGCTGAAGCGGATGGTCGCGGCCGGCCAGCTGGGGCGCAAGAACGGCAAGGGTTTTTACAGTTACCCCGGGTGAGCCGATCCGCATCAACCGTGCGCGGGCTCCGCACACCTCCCCGCACGCGCCGCCGCGATTTTCGACGGCGGCGTGCCGCATCCGCCCGGCCCGCCGCTTGCAGCCGCCCGGCGCCATGCTCAACCCTTCGGATCAGTTCACGACCGGCGCCGATGCGCTGGCGAGCCTGCCGCAGGCTGTCGGAGTCGACGGCGGCGGCCCCACGCCCCCGGTGCCGTTGATCGATCAACTTTTTCGCCGGATGTGCGAAATTGGCGCATCGGACCTGCACCTCAGCTCGGGGATGCCCCCGATGGTGCGGGCCGACGGGGCGCTGCGGCCGCTCGCCACCGGCGCCGGTCCGCTCACGACCGACAACCTGCTCCGGCTGCTCCTGGAAATCATGCCGTCGGTCAACCGCGCCGAGTTCGAGGCGCGGCACGATACGGACTTCGCGTACGAAATCGCGGGGCTCGCGCGCTTCCGGGCCAACGTGTTCCTCGACCGGCAGGGGGCCGGCGCCGTGTTCCGCGTGATCCCGTCGGCGATTCTGACGGCCGAAACGCTTGGCCTCTCGGCGCACATCCTGAACCTCTGCGCGCTCACCAAGGGCCTCGTGCTCGTCACCGGGCCGACCGGCTCCGGCAAATCGACGACGCTGTGCGCGCTGATCGACTACATCAACCGGACGCGCACCGACCACATCATCACGATCGAGGATCCGATCGAGTTCGTGCACCGCAACCAGAAGTGCCTGATCAACCAGCGCGAAGTCCACACGCACACGCGGTCGTTCAAGGACGCGCTGCGGGCGGCGCTGCGCGAGGATCCGGACGTGATCCTCGTCGGCGAGCTGCGCGATCTCGAGACGATTGCGATCGCGATCGAGACCGCGGAGACGGGCCATCTCGTCTTCGGCACGCTGCACACCACGACGGCCGCCTCGACGGTGGATCGCGTGATCGATCAATTTCCGGCCGATCGCCAGGCGCAGATCCGCGTGATGCTGTCGGAATCGCTGCGCGGCGTGATCGCGCAGACGCTGTGCCGCAAGACGGGCGGGGGCCGCGTGGCCGCGCTCGAAGTGCTGCTGATCAACACCGCCATCAGCAACCTGATTCGCGAGGGGAAGACGTTCCAGATTGGATCGATGATGCAGGTCGGCCGGGCCCAGGGGATGGTGACGCTGAACGACGCGCTCGTCGATCTGGTGCGGCGCGAGCTGGTCAGCCCCGAGGAAGCGATGCTCCGGGCCGTCGACAAGCCGGGGATGGACGTGCTGCTGAAGCGAAAATAATCCCGCCGCGCCCGTGACCTTCCCTGTCACCGGGCCGTCGTATCCTGCTGTCCAAGGGACGGCAGGAACCGCCACCCCGACGCGCCGCCCCGGGCGGCAGAATCTGCACGGTTCTGCAAGGGGGGCGAAAGTGTCGCATCCCGCCAAGGCGTTGATTTACAATCATCTATCGTGTACGTGCGGGCGCATTTTCGCTTGACACTTCGCCCGGCACATCTTTAGAATGCGAGGCGCTCACGACGAGCGAATCCCCGCGCGTTGCCCGTAGTGTTCTCGCGTCAGTTCAGCAAGGAGCTCGAATGCCCGCCGCAGACGACCGTCACGACCGCGAACGCCTCAAGGCCATCGAAATGGCCGTGGGCCAGATCGAAAAACAGTTCGGCAAGGGCTCCATTATGCGACTGGGCCAGAAGGACGCGGTCGCCCAGATTCCGTCGATCTCGACGGGCGCCGTGAGCCTCGATTTCGCGCTCGGCATCGGGGGGGTCCCGCGCGGGCGCGTCATCGAAATCTTCGGTCCCGAATCGTCCGGCAAGACCACGCTCACGCTGCAGATCATCGCCGAGGCGCAGAAACTCGGCGGCATGGCGGCGTTCGTCGACGCCGAGCATGCGCTCGATGCGCAGTATGCGAAGAAGCTGGGGGTCGATCTCGACAACCTGCTGGTCTCGCAGCCCGACAACGGCGAGCAGGCGCTCGAGATCGTCGAAGTGCTGGTCCGCTCCAATGGCGTCGACGTCGTCGTCGTCGACTCGGTGGCGGCGCTGGTGCCGCGCGCCGAAATCGAGGGGGAGATGGGAGACGCCCAGGTGGGGCTGCAGGCGCGGCTGATGTCGCAGGCGCTGCGCAAGCTGACGGGCGCCGTGTCGAAGTCGAAGACGTCGCTGATCTTCATCAATCAGCTGCGCGAGAAGATTGGCGTCATGTTCGGCAACCCCGAAACGACGACCGGCGGCCGCGCGTTGAAGTTCTATTCGTCCGTCCGGCTCGACATCCGGCGCATCGGCGCCATCAAGGACGGCGACGTCGTCGTCGGCGGGCGCACGCGCGTGAAGGTCGTCAAGAACAAGGTTGCGCCGCCGTTCCGCGAGGCGGAGTTCGACGTCATGTACGGCGAAGGCATCTCGCGCGAAGGCGATCTGCTCGATCTGGCCGTCGATCGCAAGATCGTCGAGAAAAGCGGCACCTGGTTCGCGTTCTCGGGCGAGCGCCTCGGGCAGGGGCGCGAGAACGTCAAGCAGTTCCTCAGGGACAATCCGACGACCTTCAAGACGATCGAAGAGAAGGTGCGCCGCGAACTGGGCCTGCTGCGCGACGAACCGGTCGCCGTCTAACCCGTAGCCGCGTCTGTAGGGCGGGGTCTTCAGACCCGTCGCAGCCGTAGGGCGGGTCTTTAGACCCGCCGTAGCCGTAGGGCGGGGTCTTCAGACCCGTCGCAGCCGTAGGGCGGGTCTTCAGACCCGCCGCAGCCGTAGGGCGGGTCTTCAGACCCGCCTTGTGACAAGCGCGGCCGCTTTGTTAAGATCCGAAGTCTGCCCGTGCGCTCCTGCCCCGTGCCGAGGTAGCTCAGTCGGTAGAGCACGTGACTGAAAATCACGGTGTCGGCAGTTCGATTCTGCCCCTCGGCACCATTCGTTGCGTTCGCGCCGTCACGCAACGTCCTGATATTCCGGCTTGCGCACCCAACCACCCGGGGAGTATGGTCCTCGCGGCCCGACAAGCGATCGGGCGGGGAGGTGTGTATTGAGGAGCAATCTCGTGGCCTCCGGCGGACCGCTCTGTGCGGCGGCCGCCATCCTGGCGTTCGTCGGTCTCGCCCAGCCGGCGTTCGCTGCGGTGATTCGCGTGCCGGATCAAGCGCCGACGATCCAGGCGGCGGTGGACGCCGCCTCGCCCGGCGACCAGATCCGCGTCGCCTCCGGTCAGTGGTGCGGCGCCACGCTGACGCGGCCCGTCGCGCTCGTGGGCGAGGGGCAGGCCACCATCGTCGGGTGCGATGCTTCTCCGACCATTGCCGGCGTGCTTCGCGTCGGGTTCTTCCTGCCGGACGCCTCCAGCTCCGGTACGACCATCCGCAACTTCACCTTCGATGGCCGTGGCAGCTCGAACGCGAACCTCGCGCCGCTCGCCTTTGCGGTCTTCGGCCGCAACGCCGACAACGTCCTCGTCGAGGGGTCCACCGTGCTCGGCACGATCCAGGCGATTACCGATGCCGGGGGCGACGGTTGGACGGTGACGCACAACACGATCGCCGATTTTTCGGCGCTGACGTGCGACGGATTCTGCGGCGGCGGGGACGCGATCGTCTTCGAGGAGCGGACCGGGACGTCGCTCGGTCGCAACAATGCCGCGACGTTCAACGTGATTACCGGCCGCATCCCCGACGGGTTGACCGAATTCGACCTGACGGGCATCTTCGCGATGGACCAGGACGGCACGACGGTGACCGGCAACCGCATCTCGATCCCCACCAATCCAGCCGCGACGGCGGCCGGCGAGGCTATCGTGCTCACCGATCATTGCTGCGGCGAGTCCAGCGGCTACGGCGCGACAGTGAACTCATACGTCGTGAACAATGACGGCCGGGGAAGCACCTTCTCGGTCGTGATCGAACCGGACGCCGGCGGCGGCAGCGGCAACGCGGAAGGGACGACGCTGCGCGGCAACTTCGGCGAGATGGACATCGACGGCAGCGCCTCGACGGTGACCAACCGTTCCATCCGCACGTTGATCGTGTTCCCGTGATCCGCGGCCGGGTCGAAGAATCCGGCCGCTCTCTGCCGTCACTGTCTCCAGTAGTACCCCTTCCCCTGGAGCCAGTTGACGGCGTAATGGAACGCGCCGTCGCGGCTTCGATACAGATGGAAGCCGGTCGCGTGGAGCTGCGCGAGATCGATCGGCGTCCGCAGCAGCCGCGGCCAGAACTCGAGCCGGCCGGGCGGATCGCACGCCGGCGGGTTGGCCTGCATCTCCGAGGAGTCGACGAGCGCCTTGACGGCATCGGACTTCGCGGGCGGGAAACTGAACGTGCCCCAGCGTCCGTCGCTCGTGTGTCCTTCGCGCAGGTCCGTGCTCTCGGCCGGCAGGCCGTCGGGGACCCATCCGTTCTTGACGGCCCCTTCGCTGCGCGCTTCCTGCATGGTGGCGTAGATCCCGATTTGCACCCGCAGGTCGGAACAACCCGTCGCGCACGCCAGGACCAGCGCGATGGCGGCCGCTCGACGCATCAGCCCATCCTCCGCCACGTCAGCACGTGGTGCACGATCGTGCCCCCCTTCGTCACGTCCGCCTGCAGGACGAGGTGATCGCCGTCGAAGTGCATCGCGCGACGCTGCTCGCCGCCGACCCACGCCGGGTTCAGCGATCCGCGCACGCGGTGGATCACGGTGCGGCCGTCGGGCTCGACGTCGTAGGTGCCGAAGTAGGCGATGTATCCCGTGTAGGCGGCGCGCACCTGCTGCGCTCCCCCCTCGCCGAGCTCGACGCGCGCGCGGTTCGGACGCATCACCTGACCGGACATGTGGCCCGCGGCGTCGTAGTCGAGCCGGCCGACCGCGTCCCCATAAGGACGCCCGCGACCGCCCTCCGCATCGACGGTCTCGTACGAGACGAGGTCCCACGTGCCGATCAGACGCTGCTCGAGCCGCTCCGTCATGCGCCGGCCAGCATGGTAACAGACGCGGCGATCATGCGCGGAGCCATCCGCCGTACAGCTCCGGACGGCGATCGCGCAGGAACAGCCGGCGAGCGTGCGAGCGCGCCGCGGCGGAGAGATCGAGATCCGCCATCACGACGGCGTCCTGCCCGGCCGGCCCGCGGGCGATGACCTGCCCATCCGGCGCGCAGACGAACGACTCGCCGCTGAAGGTCAGGCAGTCTTCTTCGCCCACGCGATTGCACAGGGCGACATAGTACCCGTTCTGGAAGGCGGCAACCCGCATCTCCGCTTCGTACAGTCCCTCCGGCCACTCGCCCGCCACCCCGGCCTGCGGGACGATCACCAGATCGGCGCCCGCGAGCGCCAGCGCACGCGTGAACTCGGGATAGTGGCGGTCGTAGCAGATCGCCACGCCGATGCGCCCCGCTCGCGTCTGATACACCGGCGCGCCGGTATCGCCCGGCGTGTAATAGCCCTGCTCGTGAAAGCACGCGTACTCGGTGATGTGAATCATGCGCGTGCGGCCGAGCAGGGATCCGTCGGCGTCGATGACGGGCGAGCAGTCGTACGCGCGCGTCCCGTCGCGCTCGTACAGGTTCAGCACGACAACCACTCCGAGACGGCGCGCCTGCTCGCAAAAGGCGTCGGTCGTCGGGCCGGGCACCGGCTCGGCCAGCGCGAGCGGATCGGCCGGCGCGGGACGCTGCGGATGGAATCGTTCGAAGGCCAGCTCCGCGAAGGCCACCACGCGCGCACCGCGCGCGGCCGCGTCGGCCACCGCCGCGAGGCCGCGTCGGACGTTGTCGGGCTGGTCGGAAGAAGCGTGCTGCTGCACGAGCGCGATCTGCATCGCGCTATCGTAGACGGGCGGCGCTCAGTTCGCCAGTCGCGGCGCCTCCGACGAGATCACCACCCAGTGGGCGGTGCGCCGTCCGTTCGCCTGCGTGTAGCGCACCTTCGCCCGCCGGCCATGGTGCGTGGCCAGGGCCCCGACGGGCAACACCCGCGAGCCGAGCCGGACGACGACGTCTTTGGCGAGGACGAAGGCGACATGCCCTTCTTTGGTCGCCAGCACGAGCCGTCGGGCCGTCGCTTCGAAGCGCTCGATCGTGCCGATGACCGATTGTTCGGCGGGGGCGAGCAGCGTGGCCGAGCGCAACTGAACAGACGGGCCGGCCGGTGGCGCCGACGCCGAAACGGCCGCGCTACAGGCGGCCATCGCCAGAACCGCGACCAAAACGCGCACGCGCCCCCTGAGATGAAGTGCCCACCGACCTCGCAGTCGGGAGGAGTTGACCGGAAGATCCAGCCGTTCGCCGCGTAGCCGGCGGGCATCTGGCATGATCACAATCGGAGTGCCAGCCTTTGGGGCGGCCGCTACAATGGCGCAAGCGGCGTGTCTACAACAACTTCAGTGACCAACGCGCACGGGGCGGACCAGGCGGCGGCCGAGCAGGGGCGCCCCAGCGTGGCGAAACGGCGCACCGCGACGCTCTCGCTGCGCTCGCGCCTGGCGCTGCTGATCGCGCTCGCCGTCGCCCTGATCGTCGGGGTGCAGGCGATCATCGAAGTCGACCTCTCCGAACGCATCGTCGAACGCGACCTGCTCGAAACGGCCCGATTCACCGCCGTCGGGGTCGCCGACGACTTCGAGCTGCGCCGCGACCCGCTCGACATCGGCGCGGTGGCCACCACTCTGCACGATTTCGCGATCACCGCGCCCGCCATCCGGACGGTCTCGATCATCGCGATCGACAGCGGCCAGCCGGACGTGCTCGCCAGCACGTCGTCGGGCGAGCGCCCGGAGGCGGTCGCCGCCGCGGAGAAGGCGGCCGCCACCCGCACGGTGGTCACGTCGCCCGGGCCGCCAGGCACGCAGGTGGTCGCGGTGCCCGCGCAGCGCGACGGGCGCACCGTCGGGGCGGCCGTGGTCACCGTGTCGCTCGGGTCGCTCTCGCAATTGCGCACCAAGGGGCGTCGCGTCACCCTGTGGTTCACCCCGGCGGTGGTGCTGCTGCTGACGCTCGTGATCGACTGGTTCGTCCGGCGCCTGATCCATCGTCCGATTTCGCAGATTCAAGCCGCCATGGCGCGGGCCGGGCAAGGGGATTTTTCGGCGCGCGCGCCCGTGCTTCGCACGGACGAGATTGGGGACGTCGCCGCGGGGCTCAACGACATGCTCGGCCGGCTGCAGCACGCCAACGATGCGTTGCAGGAGCGGGTCGACGAAGCGACCGCCGGGCTGCGCGTCGCCAACCAGGAACTCGTCGACAGCTACGAGCGCGTCTTCACGCTTCGCGAGGCGCTCGCGCGCGCGCAGCAGATGGCCGCGGTGGGCCAGATGGCCGCGAGCGTCGCGCATCAGGTCGGCACCCCGCTCAACCTCATCTCCGGCTACGTGCAGATGCTGCAGGAAGACGCCGCCGCCGACGCGCGCACGCGCCGCCGCCTCGAGATCGTCCAGCAGCAAATCGGGAAGGTCGCCTCCGTCGTCCGCTCGATGCTCGACCACGCGCGGCGTCCGGATGCGCGCTGGCCCGTTCAGCTTCGCACCCTGCTCGCGCGCGTCGCCGACATCGCCCGGCCGAAGCTCGATGCCGCGCGGATTGCCCTGACGCTCGACATCGCGCCGGACCTGCCGGCCGTCGAGGCCGACGCGGAAGAACTCGAACTGGCGTTACTGAACCTCGTGAACAACGCGCTCGACGCGATGCCGCGCGGCGGCACGCTCACCGTCGCGGCGCGCGCCGAGCCGCCGGGGGTCCGCATCGACGTGACCGATTCGGGGTCAGGCATCCCGCCCGACATCCTGCCCCGCATTTTCGATCCGTGGGTCACCACCAAGCCCGTGGGGCACGGCACGGGCCTCGGCCTGAGCATCACGCGCGACGTCGTCGCGCGCCACCGCGGGACGATCGCCGCCGCCAGCGCGCCCGGCCAGACGACGTTTACGATCGTGCTGCCAGGGCCGACCGCACCGGAAGAGGAGCGTGATGTCGAGAATCCTGATCGTTGACGACGATGGCGAGACGTGCCGGTTCATGGCGGAACTGCTGGAGCGGCCGGACCGCGACATCCGGACGACGCAGCAGGCGTCCGACGCCCTGCGCCTGGCGGGCGAGCCGTTCGATCTGTTGATCTCCGACATCAATCTCGACGCGCCGCAGACCGGCATGGACGTCCTGCGGGCGTTCAAGGGAGCCAACCCCACCGGCCAGGTCGTGCTGATCAGCGGGTTCGGCACGCTCCAGACCGCCATCGAAGCGGTGCGCGCCGGGGCCTACGACTACATCAGCAAGCCGTTCAACATTTCGGAGGTGAAGGCGACCGTCGAACGCGCCCTCGCCGACGCGGCGGCGCCCGCCGCGGCCGCGCGGCCGCATCTCGACGTCCCGCCGCCCGGCCTGATCGGGCGCACCGCGGGGATGCTGGCCGTCTACAAGCAGATCGCGCACGCGGCCAACGCCGCGGCGCCGGTGCTGATCGTCGGCGAGAGCGGGACGGGCAAGGAGCTGGTCGCGCGCGCGATCCACGCCAACGGCCGCCGCGCGTCGCGTCCTTTCGTGCCGATCAACTGCGGCGCGCTGACGGAAAGCGTGCTCGAATCGGAGCTGTTCGGACACGCGCGCGGCGCTTTCACGGGCGCGATCGCGGATACCAAGGGGATCTTCGAGCAGGCGGGCGGCGGTACGGTGTTCCTCGACGAGATTGGCGAGACCTCGCCGGGCCTGCAGGTGAAGCTGCTGCGCGTGCTGCAGGAAGGGGAAGTACGGCCTGTCGGTGCCAACCGGCTCGTCCGCGTCGACGTGCGCGTCCTCGCGGCGACCAACGCGGACCTCGAACGCGAGGTGGCCGCGCAGCGCTTTCGCCAGGACCTGTTCTATCGGCTCGGCGTGATCGTCATCCACGTGCCGCCCCTGCGCGATCGTCGCGAGGACATCCCGCTGCTCATCGAGACCTTCCTCGAGAACGCCTGCAGCCGCGCCGGCCGCCGCGTCGATCTGACGCCGGACGCGGTGACGGCGCTCGCCGGCTATCGCTGGCCGGGCAACGTGCGGGAACTCGAGAACACGATCGAGCGGCTCGTCGTCTTCAGCCGCGGGTCGACCATCGACGTGCAGGACCTGCCGTTCAAGGCCGGCACGGGTCCTGGGCTGCACGAGCGCCTCTTTGCGGATCTGCCGTCGCTCGACGAGGTGGAGCGGCGCTATCTGCTGCACGTCATCGAACAGGTTGGCGGCAACCGCACGCGCGCCGCGGAAGTGCTCGGGATCGATCGCCGGACGCTGTACCGCATGGCCGAACGCTTCGGGATCGATCTGAAGGACGAAGGCAGCGGCGCCGCGTGAGCGTCCTCGCGTCGACTGGCGACGCGCGACGGCGCTAGGAATTCCGCATGGCGGCGACCGGATCCGTGCGGGCGGCTCGCCGCGCCGGCGGAAGGGCCGCCGCGACGCTTGCCGCGAGGAGCGCCGCGGCGACGCTCGTCAGCAGCGCCGGGTTCGCGCTGCTCACGCCGAACAGCCACGCATCCAGCGCGCGCCCGGCTGCGACGGCAATCACCAGGCCGGCCGCAACACCCCCTCCTGCGATCGCGCACGCTTCAACGAGGATCCCGCGCGCCACGCGTCCCGGCGGCGCGCCGAGCGCGATCCGGATGCCGATCTCCCGGCGGCGCTCGACCACGAGCAGCCGCAGCAAACCATAGACGCCGAGCAGCGCCAGCGCGAGTGCCCCGGCCGAAAAGGCCGTGACGACGCGCGCCGTGATCCGGCGCGGCGCGAGCTGATCCGCCAGGATACCCGCGAGCGGACGCGCGTGATCGAAGGTGGCGCGTGCCTCGACGCGGCGCACGGCCGCGCGGACCTCCGGCGCGAGGGCATCGGGCTCGCCCTGCCGGGCGACGGCGATCAGCATCCCATCAAGAAGCGGAAACTGCCGGGTGCTGACGTACACCGCGGGCTGACTCGGCTGATCCAACCCGCGGAACCGTTCGTCCGCGACCTCGCCAATCACGACGAACGAATCCGGAGCGGCTGCGCCCCACGTCGCCCGCGCCGCCCCAATCCGAAGCCGCCTCCCAATCGACGCCCCGTTTGCCCGCTCGAACGCAGCGTTCACGACCGCCACTCCTTGCGCCCCGAGTCCCTCCGACGTCGTAAAGGTGCGTCCATCGAGAACCCTGACCTGCAGCACACGAAAGTAGCCGGGACTGACGATGCGCAGTTGCGCCTGGCGATGGCGATCGGATGGATCGGCGGGCGCACCGACGATCGTGACCCACTCGATCCAGTTCGCGGTCAGCGGCGTGTCGTAGGCGAACGCGGCACCGGCCACATCCGCGCGGGCCGCGACGGCCTCCACCAGACCGGCATCGACCGACGCCGTCGACGACGGGTCGCGGTACCGATCCTCGGGGAGCGAGACGCTGGCCACGAGGACTCGGGCCATCGTGAAGCCGGCCTGCTGCGCGCGGACGTGAGTCAGTGAGGTCACGAGCAGCGCCGCGGCCACGACGAGGGCCGTCGTGACGCTCACTTGCGCGGCGATCAGCACCCGCGACGCGGTCGCGCGCGCCCGGGCTGTGACTGGACGAACCGTCCCGCCGCGCCACAGCCGCCAGACGGGCCACGCCGCCACCGACACGGCGAGGAGCGCCGCCGCCCCCGCGCCTGCCGCGAGGGTTCCGCCGTGGAGCGCCGGCGTGGTCATCATCGGAAAGGCCGCGGGCAGCCATCCCGGAAGCCGCGCGAGCGCCGCCCCGGCCACAGGGATCCCGACCACCGCCCCGGCGGCCGCGAGCATTCCGGTCTCGACCGCAATCTGGCGCGCGAGGCGCGCCGCGCCGGCGCCAAGCGCCATCCGGGTGGCGAACTCGTCGCGCCGCGCGTCGAACTGTGCGACCTCCAGCGCGGCGAGATTGGCGCCGGCGACCAGCAGCACCGCGATGGACGAGACGAGAAGCACCAGAAGCGGCAGCCGCACGGCACCGACGATCTCGTTGCGCAGCGGCCGCACGCGCGCGCCATGCCGATCGATGCCAGACCCGGCGCGCGCATCGAGCTCGGCCTGGGCCTGCGCCATCGTCGTCGATCCACGCAGGCGCCCGACCACACCAAAGACGTGCGCACGTCCATTCAGCTCGATCGTCGAAGGGTTCGCCAGCGGAACCCAGAGCTGGCGCGCGTCGGCGTCGATGGTGACGACGGCGGGATTGACGGGCCACGCGGGATACACCGCTCTCGGCATGACCCCGACGATTCGCGACGGCTCGCCGCCAAGCCGGATCAGCCGGCCGATGACGTCTCGGCGTCCGCCAAACGCCGACTGCCAGAACTCGTACGACAGGACGACGACTCGCTCGGCGCCGGGGCGCTCGTCCTCGGGGAGCAGGACGCGTCCGAGCACCGGGCCGATGCCGAGCGTCTGGAAATAGGCTCCCGACACCCGCGCGCCGCGCACGTTCTGGACGCCGTCGTCTGTTTCGAGCGGGAACGCCGCGGCGCCGAACAGGGCGAGGGACGCGAACGCATGGGTGTCGTCGCGCCAGTCGGCGAATCGCGCGCCGGTCACGCGGAAGGCCTCTGGGGAGGCGCCGGGCCCGGGTGCCCCTTCCCAGACGAGGACGAGACGCGACGCGTTGGCGAACGGCAGCGGGCGCCACAACACCGCCGACGCGACCCCTTGCGCCGTCGTCAGGGTCGCGACAGCGCCGGCGATCGTCAGCACGGCGGTCGCCGTCCAGCCGGGGCGCCGCACGGCCATGCGCACGCCCCATCGCACGTCACCGACGAGACCACGCCAGGGCACGGCCGGCGCCCCACGACCGGTGCGCGCCAGCGACATCAAGTCGCGCGCCTCGCGTGCGAGATACCTGAACTCCGCCCTTCGGCCCCCCGACGCGCGCGCGGCGACCCGGAGGTCGTGAACGGCATCGGCCAGATCGTCGCCGAAGCGCCGGCGGAACGCCGCCGGCAGCAGGCGCAGCCACCATGCGCGCCGGCGCTCGGGGTCCACCTACTCTCCTCCGGGTGTGCGCGAGAGCAGCCGTTTGCCCCGCGCCCACGCGGCCGCGCGGGCGAGCCGCGCGGCTTCGCGCCGCGCCAGCGCACGACCGGCGGGCGCAATGCGGTACGGCCGGCGGCGCTCGCGGCCGCGCTTCGGCTCGAGTTCCTCGATGAGGCCGGCCTCGAGCATCCGCGCGACCGCTCCATAGAGCGTCGACGCCGTCAGCCGGACCTCGCCGTCCGTCCGCTCCTCGATTTCCCGGATGATCGCGTATCCGTGGCGGGGCGCGTCGGCCAGCGCGAGCAGGATCTGAAAGACGGGGACGGTGAGTGGAAGCGAGTCGACGGGACCGGGCGGCACGGCCGCCACTATATCGTATAACGGTATAGTCTGCAATCGGGCCGTTTGCGGCGCCGTTTGACAGCCCGGCGTTCCGCCGGCACAATCACACCAGTGCGTTTCCGCCGACTCGCCGCCACGTGCGCGCTGATGCTCATCCCGTCGATGACGATATCGGCATGGGCCCAGTGCCAGGCGGTGACCGGCATGAACGAGCCCGCCCCGATGGCGTGCTGCGCGAACGGGCACGATCAGTGCCCGATGCATCGCTCGACGTCCCAGCGGGCAAGCGACTGTTGCCAACACGAGAGCCAGCGGCACCAGACGCTCGCCGCGGCGGAACTTCCCACGGTTCACGTGCTCGCGGTCACCTTCACACGCGTCGCGACGCTCGTCTCGCCGGCGGCGTTTGCGAGTGCGCCCGGCGCGACACGCTCGACCCGCTATTGCTCCCCTCCCTCGAGTCCGCCCACACCTCGACCCATCCGCTCGACCGTCCTGCTGATCTGATTCGTCGGCCTCCGGCGCCGTGTTCCCGCTGCGTACGAAGCGTGGCGGGTCGCCTGGAGCGCGGGCGCGCGTTCGCGTGCCCGCCTTCGTGCCGATGGAGGTCCGATGGACTCTGCAGGTTCGTGTCGACAGATGGACGCCTGGTGGCGATCGGCCAGCCAGGCGCTGGTCATAACCGCCGGGCTGGTGTGCCCGGGCGTCGCCGCAGCACAGTCGTCGCCGCCGGCGGCCTCGCTGCGCGAGCTCGTGCAGGAGGCGCAGCAGAACAATCCCACGATCGCGGCTTCACACCACGCATGGCAGGCGAGCACTCACGTGGCCGCGCAGGCACGAGCGCTGCCCGGCCCCGAGCTGACGGTGCAGCAGTTCAGCGTGGGGAGTCCGCGGCCGTTCGCCGGTTTCTCGAACAGCAACTTTGCCTACCTCGGCATCGGCGCCTCGCAGGACCTGCCCTACCCGGGGAAGCGGGCGCTGCGCGCCGACGTCGCGGAGCGCGAGTCGCTGTCGCTGCGCGCGCAGTCCGATGCGGCCAGCCGAGAGGTGATCGAGTCGCTCGAGCTGGCGTACGTGCAGCTCGCGTACGACGAACAGATTCTGCCGCTGCTGCAGGACAATGACCGTGTCCTCGCCCAGATCCAGCAGATTGCGGCCTCGCGTTATCGGGTGGGCGAAGGCAACCAACAGGACGTCCTGAAGGCGCAGCTTCAGCACACGAAACTCCTGCAGGAGATTGCCGCCCAGCGTCAGGGCGAGGAAATGCTGCAAGCCCGGCTGAAACAGTTGCTCAACCGCGCGCAGGATTCACCAAACATCATCACGCAGCCACTCGCGCCAACACCCGTCCCCTCGAGTGTCACCGCACTGCTCCAACACGTGGACGCTCGGAATCCTGACGTCCAGGGCCGCACCGCCGCCGTCGAGCGCGAGCGCGCCCAGGTCGATTTGGCGCACGAGGCATTCAAACCGGATTTCGCCGTCCAGTACATGTACCAGCACACGGCGAGCGGGTTCCGCGACTACTACATGGCGACCTTCAGCGTGCGGCTGCCCAATCGGGATCGTCAGCGGGCGGTGTTGGCGGAAGCGGAGGAGCACCAGAAGCAGGCGATCGACGAATTGGAGGCCGAACGGCAGCGCGTTCGGGCGGAGTTGCAGGAGCAGTACGTTGCGGTTCAGGGATCGCGCGAGCGGCTGACCATTTTTCGAGAGGGCCTGGTGCCCCAGGCGAATGCGACGTTTCAGGCGGCCATGACCGCCTACGCCGCCAATCGCGAGGACTTCGAGACGCTGCTCTCCTCGTTCCTCGACGTCCTGACCACCCGCATCGGGTACACGCGCGAGCTCGCGGACCACGAATCGGCCGTCGCACGACTGGAGCGACTGGCGGGAGACGTTCGGCCATGACCAGCCACGAACCGCGGTCGGTGCCCTATAAACGGGCCTTCGTGGCGACCGCGCTGGTGGCGGTCGTGCTCGCGGCCATTGCCGTCGCGCTCGCCTGGCGCCTGCGGCAGCAGGCGCCGGCGACCTCGCGCCAGGCACACACGACGCACACCGCACACCTGCCGGCCGGCGCTGGCGCGACGGCGCCGGACACGCGAACGGCGCCGGCGCTGACCGGCGAGTCACCGCCACCGCTCGCGCCGATTCAGTTGTCTCCGCAGCGAATGCAGAGCATCGGCGTGCAGATCGCGAGGGTCGAGCGAAAGCGCGTCGACGACGACCTGCGACTGTACGGCAACGTCCAGGTGGACGAACGGCGGGTCGCAGCCGTGCAGTCGCGTGTGGCCGGCTGGATTCGCGAGGTGTACGCGAACGCGACCGGGGATCTGGTGCGCAAGGGACAACCGCTGTTCACGATCTACAGCCCGGACCTCGTCACGACCGAGCGCGAGTACCTGCTCGCCAGGAAGAACGCGAAGGACCTCGCACACAGTCCCGTCGCCGGCGTCGCCTCTGGCGCCAGCGCGCTTCTGCTCGCGGCGCGCGACCGACTCCTGCAGTGGGACGTCTCCCCCGCGGAGATGACGAGAGTGGAGCAAACCGGCGAGGTCACGAATGCGATCGCGATCGACTCGCCGGCGACCGGGTACGTGACGGAGAAGAATGCCCTGCCGAATCTGTACGTGCACCCGGACACCCGCCTGTACACGGTGACGGACCTCTCTCAGGTCTGGGTCCTCGCCCAGGTCTTCCAGAACGACGCCGGAAGGATTAGACGTGGCGCGACGGCACACGTCACCGTCGATGCGTATCCGGGCGTCACGTTCAACGGCCGGGTCGATGAGGTCCTGCCGCAGGTCGACGTCGCCACCCGGACGCTGCCGGTGCGCCTGGTCTTTTCGAATCCTGGCCTGAAGCTGCGACCGGGCATGTACGTCGACGTCAGGCTGGAGGTGCCGCTTGGCTGGCAACTGGTCGTGCCAGCATCGGCCGTGTTCCATGCGGGCACCAGGAATCTCGTGTTTGCGTATGCGGACGACGGTCGGGTGACGCCACGCGTGGTCGAGATCGGTCCCCGCGTGGCCGATCAGCAGGTTCTCCTCACAGGCGTGCAGGCGAACGACACGATCGTGACCTCCGCCGCCTTCCTGATCGACTCCGAGGCGCAGCTGCAGGCCGCGGCTGGCGCCTTCGTGCCCCCCCCGCCAGGCGCCGGCGCCGCCTCGGCGATGAACCGCCCGGCGCAACCGCACGCGACGCTCGCCATGACGACGGATCCGACCCCGCCGCGCAAAGGCCGCAACACCGTCCGGGTGACGGTCACCGGACCAGACGGCCGTGGCGTCAGCGGCGCACGGGTGACGGTCACGTTCTTCATGGCGGCGATGCCCGCGATGGGCATGGCCGCGATGAAAACGGTCGTCGACACGACCGACAAGGGCGGCGGGCTCTACGAAGGCGCCGGTGTCTTGCGCGCTGGCGGCACATGGCAGGTGACGGTCGTCGCGACGCAAAAGGGGCACACGATCGCCACGCGGCAGCTCTCGGTCACCGCGACCGGGGGAATGTGAATGGTCGGCCGCATCATCGACTGGTGCGCTCACAATCGGTTTCTGGTTTTCACCGGCGTCGTCCTGCTGGTCGCTGCCGGCCTCTGGTCGATTGGCCGGATCCCGCTCGACGCGCTGCCCGACATTTCCGACGTCCAGGTGATCGTCCATACCCGCTGGGAAGGCCAGCCGCCGAACGTCATCGAGGACCAGGTCACCTATCCGATCGTCACCTCGCTGCTCGCCGCGCCGCACGTCAAAGCGGTCCGCGCGCAGACGATGCCGAACGATTCGTATGTGTTCGTCGTCTTCGAGGACGGCACGGACATGTACTGGGCGCGGTCGCGGGTCATGGAGTACCTCCAGACGATTTCAGGACGCCTGCCGGCCGGCGTGACCCCGACGATCGGTCCGGATGCGACCGGCGCGGGCTGGGTCTATGAATACGCGCTCGTGGATCACTCCGGCAAGCACAGCCTGGCCGACTTGCGCGCGCTCCAGGACTGGCACTTGCGGTACCAGCTCGCGACGGTTCCCGGGGTCGCGGAGGTGGCGTCAATCGGCGGGTTCGTTCGCCAGTACCAGGTGCAGCTCGATCCGAACAAGCTCCTCGCCTACGGCATTCCGCTGTCGACGGTGATCGAGCGGGTGCAGGCCAGCACGAACGAGGTCGGCGGCCGGGTGCTCGAGTTGAGCGGCGCCCGCTACTTCATCCGCGGTCTCGGTTATCTCACGTCGCCCCGCGATCTCGAGCAGGTGCCGGTCCTCACCAGGAACGGGACCGCGGTGCTCGTCAAGGACCTGGGCACCGTGAGCGTCGGTCCAGACATCCGCGAAGGAGCCGCCGAGTGGCAGGGCGATGGCGAGACGGTCGGCGGCATCATCGTCATGCGGTACGGCATGAACGCGCTGACGGTGATCGACGGCGTGAAGCGCAAGATCGCCGCGTTGAAATCGTCGCTGCCGCCAGGCGTCGAGATCGTCGCCGGCTACGATCGCGCCGGCTTGATCGAAGACTCGATCGCCACGCTGCGGCGAGACCTCATCGAAGAAGCCGCCATCGTGAGTCTCGTCATCGTCGTGTTCCTGTTTCACGTCCGTTCAGCGCTCATTCCGATCGTCACGCTGCCGATTGCGGTCGTCGCCTCGTTCATTCCGATGTACTACCTGGGCGTGAGCTCGAACATCATGTCGCTGGGCGGCCTGGCGCTGGCCATCGGGGTCCTCGTCGATGCCGCCATCGTGATGGTGGAGAACGGCTATCGGCGCCTGTCGGCGCGGCAGGCGGCCGTGGCCGAACCGCT
This sequence comes from Vicinamibacterales bacterium, assembly GCA_036278735.1. Lineage (GTDB taxonomy): Bacteria > Acidobacteriota > Vicinamibacteria > Vicinamibacterales > 2-12-FULL-66-21 > DASUKM01. The sequence continues at coordinate 5,144 of DASUKM010000047.1, read as the reverse complement.
GGCCGGTCCCGAACGGCGTGCGATTCTGATCGGGGCGGCGAAGCAGGTCGGCCCTGCTCTCTTCTTCTCGCTCCTCATCATCGTCGTGTCGTTCCTGCCCGTCTTTCTGCTCGAGGCGCAGGAGGGCCGGATGTTTCGCCCGCTCGCCTGGACGAAGACGCTGGCCGTCGGATTCTCGTCGCTGCTCGCCATCACACTCGTCCCCGTCCTGATGGTCCTGTTCATCCGCGGCCGGCTTCGGCCGGAGCCGCTCAATCCCATCTCGCGGGGGACGCAGGCGCTGTATCTCCCGGTCCTTCGATGGTGCGTGCGGCACCGCAAGGCGACCGTGGTGCTCAACCTCGTCTTTCTGGCGGCGACGTTTCCGCTGATGTTTCGGATCGGCAGTCAGTTCATGCCGCCACTCTACGAAGGGTCTTCGCTGTACATGCCGACCGCGCTGCCCGGTCTCTCGATGACCCAGGCCTCGCAGTTGCTGCAGGAGCAGGATCGGATCCTGCGCTCCTTTCCAGAGGTCGCAAGCGTGTTCGGTACGGTCGGCCGCTCCGACAGCGCCACCGACAACGCCCCACTCGATATGTACGACACCACGGTGATGCTGAAGCCGCGTGATCAATGGCCATCCGGGATGACCTACCACGACCTCATTCAGGCCATGGACGCACGGCTGCGGTTTCCGGGGCTGACGAACACCTGGACGATGCCCGTCGAGAACCGGCTGGATATGGCGCTGACGGGTATCAAGACGCCGCTCGGCCTGAAGATTCAAGGCCCGAGCCTCGACGGCATCCAGCAGATCGGCGCGCAGGTGCAGCGGATCGTGGCGGGCCTGGCACACGTGCGATCGGCCTTTGCCGAGCGGGTCGCGCAGGGTTTCTACGTCAATGTGAACGTGAACCGCCCGGAAGCCGCCAGATACGGACTCACGATCGCCGACGTGCAGCAAACGGTCAGCTCCGGAATCGGAGGGATGAACATCGCCCAGAGTGTGGAGGGGCGCGAGCGGTACCCCATCAATGTGCGGTACCAACGCGACTTTCGCAGCGATCTCGACGCGCTGCGGCACGTCCTGATTGCCACACCGGCGGGCGGCCAAATCCCTCTCGGGCAGGTGGCGAGCATCGCCTTCTCGCGCGGCCCGGCGATGATTCGCGACGAGGACGGCCAACTCACCGGTTACGTGTACATCGATCTCGAGACGACGGATTACGGCGGCTTCGTCCAGCAAGCATCGGTGGCCTTGCGCAAGAGCGTCTCGTTACCGCCGGGCTACACGTACTCGTGGGCCGGCGAGTACGCGTTTCAAGTGCGCGCCAGACAGCGGCTCACCGTGATCCTGCCGATCGTCTTCCTTCTCATTTTCGTGCTGCTGTATCTGGTCTTCCATTCGATGAGCGAGGCGGCGATGCTCATCGTTCCGACGATCTATGCCATGAGCGGCGGCCTGATCCTGCAGTGGCTGCTCGGCTACGACTTCAGCGTCGCGGTATGGGTCGGCTATATCGCGCTGTTCGGGATCGCGGTGGAAACGGGTGTCGTCATGGTCGTCTACCTGCACGAAGCGCTGGACGAGCGCCTCGCCTCTGGCGTGCCGCTGACGGCCGCCGACCTCGAGGCGGCGGCGATCCGCGGCGCGGTGCAGCGGCTGCGTCCCAAGCTCATGACGGTGGCCGCGGTCCTTGCGAGCCTGATCCCGATTCTGTTCGAGAGTGGCATCGGGTCGGACGTGATGAAGCCAATCGCGGCGCCCATCGTCGGCGGCATGATCACCTCGACGATTCACGTGCTCATTCTCGTGCCGGTCTTCTTCGTGCTGATGAAGGAGCGGGCCTTGCGCCGCGGGAGGCTGGCGAAAGGCGCCGGTCCGGCTACTCCTTCTCCCTGACCTTCTTGTTCAGCGCCTTCGTCAGGATCTTGAACGGCCGCTTCTGCTCCAGGCGCGCACGGATGTCCTGCTCGGCCGACTGATGCGACTGCTCGTCGCGCAGCTTCCGGAAGCTCTCGAGCCGCGACCCTGGCAGATCGCCCCGCGCGACCGCCTGGGCCACGGCGCACCCGGGTTCACCCGCGTGGCGGCAGTCGCGGAAGCGGCACGCCGCTGCCAGCGCGTCGATGTCGGCAAACGCGTCGCGCGATCCTTCCGCCGTATCCCACAACTGCAGTTCGCGCATCCCCGGCGTGTCGATCAGCAGTCCCCCGTCCGCCAGCCCGATGAGCTGACGGCTCGTGCTGGTGTGCCGGCCGCGGCTGTCGGATGCCCGCACCTCGCGCGTTCTCAGCCGCTCTTCCCCGATGAGCGCGTTCGCCAAAGACGACTTGCCCACACCGGAGGACCCGAGCAGCGCGGCGGTCTGCCCGCGCCCGAGCCGCGCGCGCAGCGGATCGAGCGAGCCCGGCTGCCGCGCCGAGACGACGATGACGGATACGCCGGGCGCGAGACGCTCCACCTCGGACGCCACGGCCGCCGGATCGTCGACGAGATCCGCCTTGTTCAGCACGATCACCGGCGCCGCGCCGCTGTTCCACGCCGTCAGCAGATACCGTTCGAGCCGCCGCGGATTGAACTCGTCGTCCAGCCCGGCGACGAGGAAGACGATATCGATGTTCGCGGCGACGATCTGTTCCTCGGTCGGGTCTCCCGCCGCGCGCCGCGAGAAGCGGCTGAATCGCGGCAGCACCGCCCGGATGCGCACGACGTCCCCCGCGGGTGCGGGTGCAATCGCGACCCAGTCGCCGACCGCTGGAAAGTCGGTGCGCGTGCCCGCCTGATGACGCAGCCGCCCCGACACCCGGGCGAGCTGCTCGCCGTCTGGATCGAGCACCCGATAAATGTGCGTGTGTTCGAGGCTGACGCGCGCCGGCCGGAGCCCCGCCGCCGCGTACGGAGCGAATGCATCGGCAAGACCCGGACGCCAGCCGAGTTCCTCGAGCGAAAACATGGCTTTGGGCTTTGGGCTTTCGGCTTTAGGAGGTTCGCTCCCGAACGTTCACCCACGAGCGCAGCACCTCCGCGACGCTCCACGCCTGCGCGATGCAGCCGCGCGGCAGAAACGGGGGCTCGGCGTCGAAGATCTCGTTGATCTGGCCGGCGCAGGCTTCGTTCAGGTGCAGGCGGAAGCCGTCGAGGAAGGCGCGCGCGGCCGCGCGGTCGTGGTGCACCTTCAGCCAGGCATCGATGAACGGGCCGATCAGCCACGGCCAGACGGTGCCCTGGTGATAGGCCGCGTCGCGCGATCGCAGATCACCGTAGTAGCGCGGCTTGTAGGCGGGATTGTCGGGAGACAAGGTGCGAAGCCCCGCCGGCGTGAGCAGCTTCTGCCGGACCACGTTCATCACCGCCGGCCAGCGCGACTCGTCGAGAACGGGGTGCGGCAGCGAGATGGCGAAGACTTGATTCGGCCGGCACGACGGGTCGTCCCCCCCCTCGCCATCGACGACGTCGTAGAGATAGCCCCCCTCGGCGTACCAGAAACGGCGGTTGAACGACTCGCGCGCGCGCCGCGCGTGCGCCGCCAGATCGAGCGTCTCGCCGCCGCCATACCGCTTCGTCCACGCGTCGAGCAGGCAGAGCGCGTTGTACCACAGCGCGTTGATCTCGACCGCTTTGCCGCGCCGCGGCGTCACCACCCAGTCGTCCACCTTCGCATCCATCCACGTGAGCTGATAGCCGGGGGCGCCCTGGCTGAGCAGCCCATCGACCGGATCCATGTGAATGTTGAACCGCGTCCCTTGCAGGTGATGTTCGGCGATGTCGATCAGCACGGGCATCAGGCCGCGGAGCGTCTCGTCGTCGCCGGTGACCTGCGTGTATCGCTCGAGCGCGTGAACGTACCAGAGCGTCGCGTCGGCGGTGTGATACAAGCCTTCGCGATCCCCTTCCGGAAACATGTTGGGAATCAGGCCGTCGCGCACGTACTGGCCGAAGGTGCGCAGAATGTATCCCGCTTCGCGAAAGCGCCGGGTCGTCAGCGTCAGCCCTTCCAGGCTGATCATCGTATCGCGGCCCCAGTCGGTGAACCAGTGATACCCCGCAATCACCGTCCGCACGTCGTCGCCGGCGGCGCGCGCCCGCGCCGCCTCTTCCACCCGGCCGGCCGGCCGGATGACGAACTGATCGGCCGAGAGCACCAACTCGCCGCCGAACTCGTCGGCCGCGGCCGGCGACGCGATCTCGAGCAGCTTGCGGCGGCGTTCGTGCTCGGCGGCCGCGGCGGCTTCCGGCGACAGCGCGACGAGCGTGTCCCACGGTTCGGTCGACGCGACGAGCGTAACAGGATGGCCGGCGGACAGATCGACCCGGAAGTAGCCGGGACTCCAGAGCGACCCGACCCATTGGTATCCTCGGCGCTCTTCCATCTTGTACGGAACGTCGGGCGCCCCCTTTTCGTCCAGCGTGAGCGCCGCGCGTTCACCGTGCAGGGCCATTCGCAGGGTCGGCAGATCCCCGGTCGCCGATAGTTCGTAGCGGCTCTCGGTCGCCGAGATCGTGTACGTCTTGGTGAGCGCCGCATCGACGGGCGCGTCGTGCGGACGAAAGTGCACCGAGGGGCGGAGCGCCAACCGCAGGGTCCCGGATCCTTCGGCGAGCCGGTACGTCACGTAGACGGTGTTCTGGCAATACGGCATCGTCACGCGCCGTTCGATCGCGAAGCCGTCCACGTGGTAGAGCCATACCGGAAGCCCCAGCTCCAGGCGGAATTCCGCCAGCGTCTCGGCGCGGTCGGCGACATTGGGGCCCGCGACTTCGTCTTCGTCGCCGAGCCAGACGATCTCGCGGTTCGGGAGGCGCACGCGCTCGAGCAGATGATTCAGCATCACGTAACGGCCGTGCGGCGACGGCAGCGCCGAGATGAGCAGGCCGTGATAGCGGCGCGTCATCACACCCGCCACCGTGCCCGACGCGTAGCCCCCGAGGCCATTGGTGACGAGCCACTCGCGCCGCGGCGGCCGCTCGCCCGCTTCCGCCGCCTCCGCCTCTCGATCGCGAGGCCATTCAATCGTGCGCGTCAAGTCGGCCATACGTGTCGGTTACCAGTGTCCAGTTTCCAGCTTCTCGGGTTCTCGGGTTCTCGGGTTCTCGGGTTCTCGGGTTCTCGGGTTCTCGGGTTCGCTGGTTCTCGGGTTCTCGGGTTCTCGGGTTCTGG
>DASUKM010000046.1:0-66481 GCA_036278735.1 Vicinamibacterales bacterium | reverse complement strand
CACGTTCTCCCGCGTCCAGGTGAGGCGCAGGGTGTTGACCCGCGTGTTCGACAGCACGCTGTTGATGTCGCTCGAGACCGTCTGGTCGACGTCGGATTCGGCGCGCGCCGCCGCCGGCGTCACCGACCCGATGATCTGGTTGACCTGCGGCGACTGCTCCCGCAGCCAGCGCAGGCTGTAGGTGTTGCTCGCGTTGACCTGGTGGTCCCCCCGGATGATCGTGTTCCACACGCGATCCTTCGTCGTCTGGGTGCCGTTCAGGTCCGGCCGCGCCGGGATGTTGATCGAGTCGGGCCGATCGATCGCGAACCGCTCGAGGCTGAAGAAGTAGTGCAGCTTGTCCTTGACGATCGGGCCCCCGACCGTCCCCCCCCACCGCTGATAGCTCGTGTCCGGCTTCGGCAGGTTCTCCTGCTTGGAGAAGAAGTCGTTCGCGGTCATGTTCCCGTTCTGGTAATAGCCGAACGCGCTGCCGCGGATCTGGTTCGTCCCCTGCTTGGTGACGGCGTTGATGACGGCGCCGCCGGTCCGGCCGAATTCCGCGTCGAACTGGTTCGTGATGACCTGGAATTCCTGAATCGCTTCGATCGGCGTCCGCGCCTGCGTGCCCGCGCGCTGCCCGATGACGTCGTCGTTGTTGTTGCCGCCGTCGAGCATGTAGTTGTTGTTGCGCGGGTCCTGGCCGTTGACGCTGATCGAGTCCGAGCCGAACGACTCGGTGCTGATCGACGGCACGATGCCGGGCAGCAGCCCCACGAAGCCGACGAAGTTGCCGTTGATGCTCGGCAGCTCCACCAGCGTCCTGTTCGTGATGTTGCCGCCGATCTCCTTCGAGGTCACGTCGACGAGCGGCGTTTCGGCGCTGACGGTGACCGTCTCCTCGAGCGAGCCGACCTCCATCTTCACGTCGATGCTCGCCGTCTTGCCGACCTCGAGCACCAGGTCCTTCCGGTCGAACTTCTTGAAGCCCTGCAGCTCGGCCACCACTTCATACGTGCCCGGCACGAGACCGCTCGCGATGAACGAGCCGTCAGCGCTCGACACCGTGTCGCGGTAGTTACCGGTATTCTGATTCCGGACCGTGACCGTGACACCCGGGAGCACGGCTCCCTGCGCGTCGACGACCCGTCCTCGCAGCTCCGTCGTGCCCTGTTGCGCTGCGGCGGGCGCCGCGAGCGCAAGGAGCAGGAGCCCGGTTGCGCAAAACCGAAACATAGATCGACCTCCCGTACCACTCATGAGACAGTTGAACCGTTGAAAAAAATCGAGACGCCCGACAGATGTCACATCGCCTGCGGTCCTCCACTCAGCTTCAGAAATTCAGCCGCTTGGAATCGCTGATTCCGGAATCCGGATCCGCGGTGCGACCGGCGTCGGATTCCCGCGTGTTCGCGCGTGGCCCGCGAACGAAGCCGCCAAGACAGCAAGCGGAATGCCGCGGTCATTCCAGTCCGATTCCGGACAGTTGCCCCTCGAGGAGCGCCGCTTTCATCAGACGGCTGCCGCAATCGAGATGCGCTTCCATCCGCCTGCGCGCGAGCGCCGGATCGCGCTGCGCAATCGCCTCGACGATCGCGAGGTGCGCGTCGGTCGCCCCTTCCTGAAACGGACCGAAGCTCACGCCGAGCGACATGAACCGATCCATCTGCGCGAGACAGCGCTCGATCAGATCGAGCGCGAGCGCGTTGCGCGCGCACCGGGCGATCGCCACGTGGAACTGATGGTTGGCCTGCTCGGCGTCGCGGTAGGGGGTGACGCCGCGCGCCGGAATCGGCGCCAGTTCGCGCAGACGGTCGACCTCGTCGGGGCCGGCGAGTTCCGCGGCGCGCGCCGCCGCGGCCCCCTCGAGCAGCCGGCGCACGTCGAACGTGTCGTGAATCATCGGCACCGTCACGCGGGCGACGAAGTAGCCGTGCCCCGCCACGCGATCCAGGTACCCCTCCTGCCACAGGCGCGCGAGCCCCTCCCGGATCGGCGTCCGACTCATCTCCAGGTCCTCGGCCAGCGCCAGCTCGCTGAGCGGCGCCCCCGGCGGATGCCGGCCGGCCATGATGGCGGCCTTCAGGCTGCGGTACGCGCGGTCGACTCGAGGCGCCCGGCTGCGCGCCGGCCGCGCGGCCCCCTTACGCATCGTGATCCCGCATGAGTCCGCGCAGTATACAGCGTGTATCCTCCGCGCGGCAACCCGCCTGTGCTATCCTGCTGACGCCTCCTCCCAGCAGGCCCATGCCCAGCGTCCGGTCATGTCAGCAACCTTTCCGGGGCGGGAACCGTTGCATGCGTATTCGTCTGCTTCCCATCGTCGCGCTGGCCCTCGGCGTGCTCGCCGTCCCCGCGCTCGCCGCCGCGCAGTACGGTGCCAGGCCGGCCTCCGACCGCGCCACCGGCGAGAACTATCACGTCGAGGTGGGGATCGCCTTCTGGGACCCCACGCCGAACATCGTCATCTCGAGCGAGTCGCTCGGCATCATCGGCAACGACATCGATTTCGTGACGGATCTGGGCATCGAGAAGCACCAGTTCCATCAATTCAAGGTGGTGCTGCGGCCGGCGACGAAACACAAGTTCCGCTTCGAGTACACGCCGATCGGCTACACGTCGCAGGCGACGCTGCAGCGCGAGCTCATCTTCAATGGCCAGAAGTTCCAGATCGGCATCCCCGTCGCCACCGACCTGGAGTGGAAGGCCTACCGCTTCGGCTACGAGTACGATTTCGTCTATCGGGATCGCGGGTTCGTGGGGGTGCTGCTCGAGGCCAAGTACACGGACGTGCAGGCGACGCTCTCGTCGCCCATCGACACTGAATTCACGCACGCGCGCGCGCCGATTCCCGCGATCGGCCTCATCGGCCGCGGCTACATCGTTCCCAACATCTCAATCACCGCCGAGTTCAGCGGCTTCAAGCTGCCGGACGACATCAACAACAAGTACGCCGGCAAGTACTACGACTTCGATCTCTACGGCACGGTGAACTTCACCGACCACCTCGGCGCGCAACTGGGGTACCGATCTTTTGACGTGTACTACCGCGTGAACCACGACAGCGGAACGATGACGCTGAAGGGCCCCTACTTCGGCGGCGTCGCGCGTTTCTGATCTCATCCGAGGGGCTTCGCCCCTCGGACTCCCCTACCCGCTCTCTCGCGCGCCGCTGCGCCGGCGCGCTCCGTTCGCCTGGCGCGCTCGCGTTGCTCCCGCGCTCCTGATCTCATCCCCGGGGCTTCGCCCCTCGGACTCCCCTACACGCTCTCTCGCGCGCCGCTGCGCCGGCGCGCTCCGTTCGCGTGGCGCGCTCGCGTTGCTCGCGCGTGTTTTCCGTGGCCCTCCGCCGTTTCCGTGGCCCTCCGTGCTTTCCGTGGCCCTCCGCATTTTTTAGTGGCCGTCGGCGTTTTCCGTGGCCTTCCGTGTATTCCGTGGCTTTCCGTGTATTCCGTGGCCTTCCGTGTATTCCGTGGCCTTCCGTGTATTCCGTGGCCTTCCGTGTATTCCGTGGCCGTCCGTGTATTCCGTGGCCGTCCGTGTATTCCGTAGCTTTCCGTGTATTCCGTGGCCTTCCGTGTATTCCGTGGCTTTCCGTGTATTCCGTGGCTTTCCGTGTATTCCGTGGCTTTCCGTGTATTCCGTGGCCTTCCGTGTATTCCGTGGCTTTCCGTGTATTCCGTGGCTTTCCGTGTATTCCGTGGCTTTCCGTGTATTCCGTGGCCTTCCGTGCATTCCGTGGCCTTCCGTATATTCCGTGGCCGTCACTGCACCTTGATCCACACACCCAGGAGCCGCTCGTCGCGGCTGCCCGGATCGACCTCGGAGGGGCGGAAGCCGCTCGCCGACGCAATCCGCACCAGCATGGCGCGGTGGACGGGATCGTACGGCACGACGATCTGCCGCTCTTCACCCGGTCCTAACGACAACTGCTGGCGGCCGCTGGCCAGATCCAGCGTGACGACGTTGGCGACCGGGGCGTTGCGGAGCTGCAGCCGTACGGCGCCGGGCTCGTCCGGCTGCACGACCACCGTCGACGCGCGAGAGCCGGCAACCCAGAACGCCCCTGGCTCCGGAAAGCTGCGGTCGTCGAGGAAAAACACCGTGTGGGCGCCGTACCGCACCGCGTGCTGTGCGGTCCCGCTCGAAAGTTTCCCGTCCGGCGGAATCAGCGAGAGGGGCCGCAGCTCGAACGCCTTCACCTGCGCGCGGGCCTCGTCGTCGCCACGCACGACAATCGCGCGGACGTCGACGGGGAACCGCAACGCGACCGGCGTGTCGAGGTCGCGCGCAGGCCCGCTGATCAAGCCAAACTGGTCGCGCCCGACGCCGACGATGAGCCATCCGCCCTCGCCGGTACGCCGTGCGGTGATTTCGTATTCGCCGGCGGGAAGCGCCGGGAGCGCGAAGAGCGGACGATCGCGCTCGTCGCGCGTGACCGGCGCGGGCAAGGGTGCGAGCCGCGCCCGCGTCACGATCCGCATGTGCCCCGGCACCTCGCCCGCCGGTATCCGGCGGCCGTGCGACAGATCGAGGGCGACGAGCCTCGGGTCGACGGCGGCTTCGCGCAGGAGCCCGAGCTGCGCCTCGGCGGGCGTGAGCCCGTCGGCGCCGGCGGTGCGCCACGCGAGCGTACTCGCCAGCATCACGGCTCCCCCCAGGACGGCACCCGTCAACAGCAGCAGGCGTCCGGCCGGCCGTATCCACCGGGCCTCGCTCACGCGCCGCACGACGAGCCAGGCGCCAAGCAGCACCAGCCCCCACCAGAGCACGTCGACATAGAAGATGATGCCCGGCCGGCCACGGTGCACGCGGGCGAAGAAACTCGGCAGGCCGGCCGGCAGATCCGCGACATGCGTGACCCAGTCGAGCACCCCGGCATAGGTGTCGCGGGTGTGGTACGCGAACTGGTGGGGGCCCAACACGAGGGCCCCCGCGACGAACGCCGTCGCGGCGAGCAGGGCGAGCAGCGTCCCCCTGGTGCCGCGCCGGGCCGCCGCCGACCAGGCGGCCGCGGCGAACACGGCCAGCGTGGGCACGAGCGGCAGCGCGAAGCGCGCCGGCGCACTCCACCCGCCCCACCACATGGCGAAGTGGGTCACCGTGATCAGGTACGGGACCGTCACGAACAGCAATTCCACGGGCAGCCAACGAAACGCGCCGCGTCGACGCGCCACCACGATCAGGCCGGCGATCGCCGACGCGAGCACCGGGGCGTAGGCCAACAACCCGAACTGCTGATCGAAGAACAGCCCGACGATCCCCCCGGGAACGTAGGAAGGGGATCCGAGATCGGACCCGCGGTATGGCGCCGAGGGATCCGGCGTGCCGTAGATCTCGACGAAGAACAGCATCCAGGCAATCGCGCTCAGCGTCGGGAGCGCCAGAAAGGCGGACGCCTTCTCGGCCGGTCGTTTCGTGCGCGCGAGATGCAGCAGGACGAGCGCACCGAAGCCGCCGGCGAGCAGCGCAAAGCGCGTATGCAGCCACGGCAGCGCCGCGAGCGCGGCGCCGTGGAGCATCCAGGGGATGCTGGACGTGGCGCCCGACTGCGCTTCGTCGCGCGCGCGGACGAGCGCCCAGACGCCGGTGAGCACGAGCACGGCGCCGACCCCGTCGGGATAGACGGTGAACGCATTGAGGAGCCACGTCGGCGCGAACACGACCGCCGCCCATCCGAACCAGGCGGCATCCATCCGTCCGGTCACACGCCAGGCCAGGTGCCACGCGAGCGCCGCTCCGGCGGCCGCGACGAGCAGCAGGAACACGACGACGCCCGGATAGCCGGCCAGCGCAAACGCGGGCAGCACCAGCGCCGAGATGCCGGGCGCGTGCACCGAATAGATTTCGCCATTGCGTCCGCGACGCAGGAAGTCCGGCGCGAGGTTGCCCGCGAAGTACGCGTGGTAGTCGCCGCGCCGGTGGTTGTTCTCGATCTGGAGGTCGTGGTCGTAGAGGAGGCTCTGCGTGATGACGAGATAGTGCGGTTCGTCGCCGCCGGGCACGACCGCCGCCATCCGCCACGCCGCAAACCCGAAGAGGATCGCGGCGAGCACCCCTGCCGCCAGCGTCGCGCGCCCCGGAGCGCAGGCGAAGCGGCGCAGGCGGGGCGATCGCCGCACGAGCGGCACGAGGAGCGCGAGTGCCACGCCCCACCAGACCGCCAGCGTCAGCGGCCCCGTCCAGATCAGGAACGCCGCCGGAAGACGTCCGGGCCACCAGGGAAGAATCAGCAGCACCAGCAGCAGCACGGGAGCGGCCGGGGCGCGGCGGGTGAGCAGGAAGACGGCGACCGCGGCGGCCGCGACGATCGCCACGTGTCCGCCGTCGAGCGGCAGGATGGCGAGCCGCGCACCGCCCGGCCCCTCGAAACCGATCGCGCCCAGCGAGCACCACGCCGCGACGGCCGTCAGGAGGGCGGCGCCGAGCGGAACGAACCGGCGAGCGATGACGCCGAGGGGGCGGGGGGACGGCCGCGGATCGCGCAGAGGGGCGGCCTCGGAGGGCATCGTGGAACGAGAATACAATACGCGCAACGATGGCGCGCGGACGCGAAGCCCTTCTCGTGATCTTCGCGGCGCTCGCGCTCGCCGTCGTGATGACGTGGCCGCTCGCCACGGGTCTCGGCCGCCTCGGGCGCGTCGACAGCGGCGATGGCCAGTTCAGCCTCTGGAACGTCGCCTGGGTCGCGCGCACGCTCGTCGTCGATCCGCTCCACGTCTACGACGCGAACATCTACTATCCTCATCGCGACACGCTGGCGTACTCCGAAGCCAACCTCGGGGCCGGCGCGATCGCCGTACCGATCTACTGGCTCACCCGCAACCCGTATGCGGCGCACAACGTCGTGTTCCTGCTCGCCCTGGCCGCGTCGTTCGTCTGCACGTACCTGCTGGCGCGCGAGCTGACGGGATCGCGGGCCGCGGCGCTCGTCGCCGCGCCGTTGTTCGCGTTCTGTCCGTACGTGTTCGCGCACACGCCGCACATCCAGCTCCAGATGACGTTCGGGCTGCCGCTCTCGCTGCTGGCGCTGCACCGGCTGGTGGCGGAGCCCCGCGCGGCCCGCGGCATCGCGCTCGGCGCCGTGCTCGCGATCCAGGGGCTCTTCTGCGCCTACTACGGCGTGTTCGCGGGCCTGACGGTCGGCTACGGCGTTCTCTTCTACGCCGCCGCGCGCGGACGCTGGCGCAGCCCCGCGTACTGGAGGACGGTGGCGCTCGCCGCCGCGGTCGCGATCCTCGCCGTCCTGCCGTTCTTCCTTCCCTACCTGCGCATGCAGGAGCTCACCGGCTTCACCCGCACGCTCCAGGATGCGCGCACCTGGTCGGCCAACGTCCCGGCGTATTTCGCCTCGGGCGCGCACGCGCACCGGTGGGCGCTCCCGCTGCTCCTCCGGTGGCGGCGCTGGAGCGAGGTACTGTTCCCCGGCGTGATGGTCACGCTGCTCGGGATCGCGGGGCTCCCGCTGGCCGTCCGTTCGCCGAATGTGATGGAGCGCCAGCACGCGCAGTTCTACACGAGCCTGGGCCTGCTCGCCGGCTGGGCATCGTTCGGTCCGGCGGCCGGGCTGTACACCGTGTTGTTTCGTACGATTCCCGTGTTCTCGCTGCTTCGCGCCCCCTCGCGGATGGCGATCGTCGTCGTCCTGTCGCTGGCAATGCTGGGAGCGATGGCGCTGCGACGCGGGCTGTCGCCGCTGGCGCCGCGCACCCGCAAAGCGGTCGCCGCGATGGGCGTGCTGCTCGCCATCGCCGACCTGAACGGGCTGCCGATCGACTGGCACCCGGCGCTCCACGTGCCGGAAACCTATGCGCTGCTCGCGGCGGCGCCGCGCGGCGCGGTGGCCGAGTTTCCGTTCTACGGCGAGCGGATCGAATTCTACCAGCACGCCCGCTACATGCTGCTCTCGACGAGCCACTGGCAGCCGCTCGTGAACGGGTACAGCGACAGCATCCCGGGCGACTTCCGCCGGATCGCCCCGGTGCTGGCGACGTTTCCGTCGCACGACAGTTTTGCGGTGCTGAAACAGCGGCGCGTGCGGTACATCGTGCTGCACCGCGATCTGTATCGAACGGAGATCAGGAGTATCGAACGCCGCCTCGATCCGTTCAGGAGCGATCTGCGGCTGATGGGCCGCGACCCGGACATCGACCTGTACGAAATCGTCGCGTGGCCGAAATGACGATCAGCCGCCGCCGGGGTGCTTCTTCGCCGTCGTCTTCTTTTTCCCCGTCGTCTTCTTTTTCGCGGCCGCCTTCGTTTTCGACGTAGTCCGCTTCTTCGACGCGGGCTTCTTCTTCGACGCGGCGTGCGGCGTGGCTTCCGGCGTCCTCGACACGGCGGGCGACACGGCGGGACGCGTGAGCGCCTTGCCGTCGCCGTCGCCGTACAGCCGGCGGTAGTCCTCCGCCGTCCCGAGGATGCGCTTCACGTAATTCTGGGTTTCGGGAAACGGAATGTCGTCGATGAACTCGTCTTCCTCGAGGCCGGGGCGCTCCGCCTTCCAACGCACCACCCGGCTTTCGCCGGCGTTGTAGCTGGCGAGCGCGTAATAGATGCCGCCGAACTGATCGACGAGCTGCGAGAAATACAGCATGCCCATCCGGATGTTGACGTCCGGGTTCGTCAACAAGGCGTTGCGGTACCGGCGAATGCCGAGACGGCGGGCCAGGCGCCGGCCCGTCGAGGGCACGATCTGCATCAGCCCCCACGCGTTCGCGGCCGAATGCGCGTCCGCCTCGAAGGTGGATTCCTGGTTGATGAGCGCGGCCATGATGTACGGATCGAGATGGTGCGCCTGCGCGGTGCGGCGGATCGCGGTCCAGTAGGTCAGCGGAAAGATCACCTGCAGAATCTCGGGCGGCAGATCCTCCCCGCCGGCCGCGAGGTGCTGCGGATACGCGCGCCGCATCAGGGTGATGCCCCGGCGCAGGTCCCCTTCGTCGTAGGCAATCCACGCGACCGTCGCCTGCAGCGGCGTCGAATCGCCCCACATCCGCTGGGCGTACCGAATTTCGTTCAGCGCGTCGTCGTCGAGACCGGCGGCGAGCAGATGCCGGATGAGCGGCGCCGTCATCGGCAGGTCCGACGCCGGGGCCTGCACCGCGTGCGCGGCGGCCGGCATGGCGACGTCCGGCGACGGCGACTCGGCATCGACGGCCCGGCGCCCGGCCAGCTGCTTCTGCGCGAGCCGCCCGTAGTACGAGTTCATGTAGTCGGTGTAGACGAGCTGCAGCCGGGCGTTGGCGGCCGTGCGCTCCCCCAGGCGCTGGTGCGCCCGGCCCGCCCAATAGAGATACGACGGGCGATAATCCGAGTGCGGAAACGCGGCGGCCGTCGTCTCGAACACCCGGGCCGTCTCGGCGTAGGCGCCCGTCTTATAGCACCACCATCCGTATTTCCAGGCGGCGCGCTCCGTGTGAACCCCCGAGGGAAACAGATCGAGCAGCCGCTTGAACGCCTGAGCCGCCAGATCGTCCTGATCCGCGATGATGTAGTACGAGCCGAGGTTGTTGAGCGCCTCTTCGGCCCAGGTGCTGTCGGGAAAATCCTGCACCAGCTGATGGGCGAGCGCGACGTATTGATCCTGATCGCCCAGCTCCCGGACGGCGCTCAGATAGAAGAAGCGCGCTTCCGCGAGACGCGCGGCGTGCCCCTGGAACGGCTGCAGCTCGTCGCGCGCGGCGCGATATCGCTTCAGGTAATAGTCGCTCTCGGCGATCCGGAGGTCGGTCAACTCGCGATCGTCGCCATTCGTGTCGTCGCGAACCTGCTGCAGCGCGTCGCGGGCATCGGTGTAGCGCCTGGCCCCGAACAGCATCAAGGCGCGCCCGAGATTCGATTTGTACCCGGTCCGGACGATCACGTCCTTCAGGCTGTCGAGCAACGGCTCGGCGGCCGCGGCCGAATCCGAGAGCGGGTATTCGTAGTAGACGTGCAACAAGGCATCGGCCGCCTTGCGGCGATCGCCGGCCGCCAGCGCCGTGCGTCCGAGACGCAGGAGCACGTCATCGGGGGTCAGGCTCTTGCCGGCGGCGAGGCCGTCGTAGATGGTTTCCGCCTCGGCAGGCTGCCCCTGCGCTTCGAGCGCGTCCGCCTTGCCTATCAGGGCGGCAAAGGCGAGATATCCGTCAGGCCCCGCATCGAGGAGCGCGTCGAAGCTCTGCTTCGCCTCGTCTGGCTTCGACAGCGCGAGCTGCGCGCGGCCGCGATAGTAAAGCGCGTATCTGGTCAGCGGGCCGTGGCCGGCGACCGCCTTCGAGGCGGCGGTCAGGGCCGCGGCGTAGTCGCCGGCCGCGTAGGCGGTCGCGGCGTCGACGAGCGCGTGCGAAGCCCCCTTCGCGGCGGCCCGCGCGCGCGCGTTCGGCACGAGCCAGTAGTCGTCGAGATCCTGCGGCAGTGCCGCATGGGTGGTCGGCAGGAGCAGAGGCTGCGCGGCGCGCGCCGCCGGCGACTGGCCGTCGCCCGGGCTGCCGCTCGCGCCGAGCGTGAGCGTCGCCGCGGCGACGATCGCGAGGCAGAGCGTCCGGTGAGCCCGACGGAACGCCGCGGCCGCCATCAGGACGCGCCGAGCAGGCGTGGATCGCCGTCGGCGAGCGTCTGCAGTAATTCCTGCTGGAAGAACGCGCCGCGGCCGGCGGGCACGCGCTCTTCGTACAACCGGCGGGCGCGCGCGATCTCCGGGCCGAGCCGATCCAGCAAGTCACGCTGCTGGCGTCCCAGGCGAACGGCCGACTCGTTGTACAGCTTGATCTCGGAAATCAGCAGGCGCGCGTAGCGCCGCGCGCTCTGATCGTCGGCTTCCGCCGAACCGGGCCGTCCGAGCATCTCGAGCGTGCGGGTCGCCGTCAGCAGGCCGAGCGCGGTGGCGCCATGATGGGCGAGCAGCTCGACGGCGCCGGCCCACGCCTCGAGACGCGTCCCGGCCGGCTCTCGATCATCCGCGTACAGCACCGCGACCACGTGGCCGCCCAGGATGAGCGGCACCGCGACGCCGGCCGCCTCGGGCGGCAGCGCGGCAAAGCTCGGCGCCGGATGGTTCGCGCTCGCCGGGCAGGTCCGCGCCGACTTGACCGCCGTCGCCAGCAGCCCGTCGCCCGCCACCGGATTGTCGATCTGCGCGGGGTCGAGGGTATCGAACCCGCGCCCTCTGATGCCCTTCAGATGATCGCCGCTGACGACGAACAGGAGCGCCCGGGAGGAGAATGCCGCCGTCGCGTCGAGCAGGGCCGTAAAGATGCCGCCGAGGCTGGCGGCCTCGTCGATGGCGCGCACGCCGGCGACCAGCGCAGTCGTGGAGTCGGTTCCCGCCTGGGTCGGGGCCGACGGCGCCTGCCTTTGCGCGGCTGCGACCGCCGCCTCGGCGCGCTGCCGCTCGGCTCCGATCGCCGCCTGCGCCCGCTCCCGCTCGGCCGCGATCTCGCTGTCGGCGCGCTGACGCTCGGCCCCGGCCGCCTGCTCGAGCTGCGCCCGCAGCTGTGCCGTCGATTCGGCGGCCGCCTGCTCCGCGTCGACCCGCGCCTTCGCCGTTTCGGCGGCGAGCCGCCGCTCGGCGTCGGCGCGCGCGGCGTCGAGATCGGCTTGGAGCCGGGAGGACCACTCCTTCTCCAGCTCCGTCCGCAGCGCGTCGAGCCGGGCGGCGGTCTTCTGCTCGGCCTCGGAGGCCCCTTCGCGCCGCGCCGCTTCCAGCGCCTGGGCCTGCTGCTCCGTCAAGGTGCCGACATGCGCATCGACCGCGTCCCGAAGGGCGGCGTGAAGCGCCTCGAGGCGAACTGGATCCGTAGGCATTTCCCGCATTATCGGGACGGACCACCGGTAAGTCAAGACGCAAGGCGCGCCGCAACCTCAAGGCCTGCAGCAACTTGACGAAATTCTCCCCCTGGCGTAACATGGCAGGTTCAAGGGGGCGAATCAGCTTCGACGGAGATAGGGTTCCGCAGGATGCGTGCCGAGGACCATCCACCTCGTAAAAAGATGGAAACAACCTAACTGCGAATCCGCAGCTCGCTCTCGCAGCGTAAAAACCTGTGAGCGTCCGTCCCCGCCAGCCTGCGGGCGGGGAACGGATGTCATTGCAGCAGGCTGGCTGACACCGGTCGTTCCGGACGGGGTCGGCGAGATTTTCCGGGGCTGGTGCTCGGCGGTTCTGGCCGTTTCTCGACGCCGGGCGCGACACATCAGAAGCGGATACGCATCGTAGATTCCTGCGGGGATATATTTTCGGACCCGGGTGCAACTCCCGGCGCCTCCACTCTTCTTTAATCGAGGGGCTTCGCCCCTCGAACTCCCCTACACGCGCGCTCGCTCGGCGCCTTCGGTCGCCTCGCTCCGCGCGCGTGGCTCGCGTCGCTCCGCTCGCTCGCGGCCTTGTTCACAGGGCTTCGCCCCTCGAACTCTCCGCCTTCGCGCCCCGGGCGCTTCGGGCAGGCGCCGCTCGGAAAGTGGGCCAGGACGACGACCACGGCGCGCCCGCGTGGAGGCCCCGGTTCACCGCAATCAGCACCGACGGTTCCGACCTCGCCATTCCGTTGACGCCCTACGAGAAAGAGCGCTATCGTGCCTCCTCGGCATCCGAGAGGACCGACCGCCGTGCCGAAGACTGCCAAGGATTCGCTCTATCTGGTCGATTCGTTGTGGCAGGACGTCCGCTACGCGCTGCGCGGTCTCAGGCGCAGCCCGGGCTTCACCTTCGTCGCCCTCCTCGTGCTGGCGTTCGGCATCGCGGCAAACACCACGGTCTTCAGCGTCATCAACGCGGTCCTGCTGCGGCCGCTCCCCGTATCGCAGCCGGAGCACCTGCGATTCCTCCGCGTGGTGTTCCCGGGATTCACATCGCCCCATGGCGTCCCGTTCCGGACGTTCCAGCAGCTCGCACAGCGCCGCCACGTGTTCAGCGGGGTTGCTGGCTTCTCCGCCGAGAACGCCAAGTTTGGCGGCGGTACGAGCGCGACCCTGCTCGCCGGCGAACGGGTGACCACGGAATACTTCGACGTGCTCGGCGTGCATGCCGCGATCGGACGAACATTTGTCGCGGCCGACGACGTCCCGGGCGCCGATCCGGTCGTCGTCATTAGCAATCACTTTTGGCGGACCAGGCTCGACGCCAATCCACACGTCCTGGGTACGACGATCGATTTGCGATCCGTGTACACGTCGAGCGGCACCTACATGCGCCACCATCGCGTGTACACCGTCATCGGAGTGATGCCGCCCGGCTTCAACGGTGTTTCGACGGTCTGGATTCCGCGCGATTACTGGGTCCCCTTGCGACAGCGCGCGAACGATCTTGCCGAGACTCTTGCAGAGACAAGCGGCGGCGGCGGAGACATCACCGACGAAATGGATTTCTTGATGAGGACGACCATCGTGGCACGCCCGCTTCGCGGCGTGTCCGAGGGAATGTTACGCGGTGCGGTCTTCTCCGCTGAACAGGACATGCTCCCCACGACATTTGCGACCGCTCATGGCCTCCGGGAAGAACGCGGCAGGATCGTGACCGACCGATCGATCGAAGGGCGGCTCCCGTTCGATCCCACCGGACGGGTCGTTCCCGAGCGGCTCGCGCTGGCGCTGATGATCGTACCGCTGCTGGTCGTGCTGATTGCGGCGAGCAATCTCGCCGGGATTCTCATGGCGCGCGGCGTCGCCCGACGCGGCGAAGTCGGCGTCCGGCTCGCGCTCGGCGCGAGCCGCGCCAGAGTGGCGCGGCAGATGCTGACCGAAAGCCTGCTGCTCTCGCTTGCCGGCGCCGCGATGGCCGTCCTCATGTCGCGCGCGTTCATCGAGCTCTTCTCGGCATACCTGCCGCGAATGGGCCGCGTGGGCGTCTATCTCACGGCGATCTCGCTCGAGGTCCCGCTGGATGCACGCGTGCTCGTGTTCACGATCGCACTCGCCGCAGGCACCGGGCTCGTCCTCGGCATGACGCCGGCCATCCAATCCCGGCGAACCGACGTCCTCGGCGCGCTCGTGAGTGGAGGGAATGCGCTGGGCGTGAGTCGGCGCGCGCGACACCGCCGGTGGATTGTCGTGCCGCAAATCTCTTTGTCGCTCGTCCTGCTGCTCGCCGCCGGTGTCCTGGTCCGGGGACTGCTCCGCGCCGAATTCGGCGATCGCGGCTTCGACCCGAACGGAGTCGTCTACGCCGAGGTGGCGACGCCGCTGCGCTACCGCGCCGACATGACGCCGCAACAGCGGGAAGCCGAGCACGCGCAGCGGACCGCCGAGTACCGGCAACTCCTCGAACAAATCCGGCGGCTGCCGGGCGTCGAAGCTGCCGCGCTGGCCAACGAGATCGTCTGGACCGGGCAGGACAACGTTCCAGTGGTCACCAGAGAGAGCTATCGCGATGGCCAGGAACGCTGGGCTGCCGGCGCGCAGGTGTCGTCTGGCTATTTCGCAACCATGAAGATCCCCATCGTCCGCGGCCGCCCCTTCGACGAACACGACACCCGGGCCTCGACGCCGGTCGCGATCGTGTCCGAGGATCTCGCGCACTCGCTGTGGCCCGACAGGGATGCGCTCGGCGAGTACGTGGCCAGCCCCGATGGCGCTACCACGGCGCCGCCCACCTGGCGTCGCGTCGTGGGTATCACCGAGACCGTCGAACTCGCAGGCGACGAAGACAGCGCGCGGCCATTCCTGTATCTGCCGATCGAGCAACTTCCGTTCGTCTTGTCGGCGAGCGTCGTCGCGCGCGGTCGCCGGAACGCACCCGATCTGCTGAAGATGCTGCCGGCGGCGATTGTCGCCGCACAACCGGATGCCGAGGTGCCGCGGGCGAGGACGATGAACGATGAGATCGGTGAGGCGCTGTACCCGAAGCGACTCGGCGCGGTGGTCCTGACGGTGTCCGGCGTCTTCGGACTCCTCTTGTCGATGGTCGGTCTTTACGGCGTCGTGTCGTACTCCACGGCACAGCGCATGCGGGAAATCGGCATCCGGTGCGCCCTCGGCGCGTCGCGGCGCGCCCTGGTTGCGCTGCTGCTTCGCGATGCGGTGATGGCATCGGCAGTCGCAGTCGGCACGGGCGTGGTCCTGGGCATGGCCGCGGTGCGCGTCGTGTCCAGTATCGTGATCGCGCTGCCGGGGCCAGACATCATCAGTCTGATCGGCATCCCGCTGCTGTTCTCGGCCGTGATGCTCGCCGCGTGCGTGCGGCCGGCCCGGCGCGCGGCGCGCATCAATCCCATCGACGTGCTGCGCGCGCCGTAGGCGCTCAGGCGAGCGAACAAGTGGCCGGTTCGGACGCCATCTGGGCGTTGGCTCTCGAAATCAAGTCGCGGTATGGCTTCTGCGCAGGTCCTGGCTTACCCTGGTGCGCGAGGTCTTCGATGATGCGCCGCCCTTGCATTCTGATCGTTTCCGCGATAGTGGCGCTCGTTGCCGTGGAAGAGCGGCCGGTCGCGCAGCAGGCGCCCAACGGATCCGTATTCGTGGGCATCCTTCGCAGCGACGCTCTCCTTCTTCCGATTGCCATAAACGATGGTCGCGACTGGTGGAACGCGTGGCCGTTCTCGGATGAGGGCGACGAATCGGTGCAAGGGCTTCCATTGCCTGGTTCGCTCGACACGGTTCCCGAGAACTGGCTGCCACCCGGCACTCGGCTTCCCCGCGAGTGGCGCGTCCAAATGGTCCGCGGTGGCGATCGAATCATCCACCTGGGTCGCCCGGCGCGGCCAGCCCGTTTCAGCATGGCGGCGATGATCGCGCTCGAAACCGACTACGGCGGCCGACGCACCGCTGATGACCAGGACATCGATTCGGAAGATGGCGTCGCCGTTGCGGGCAGGGCGGCGCTGGGTCGCTTCACGGGAGTCCCCGATACAACGGCACGAGCACTGGTGGCGGCAATGTCGACTGATCTCTTCGCCGCGGAGTCGCGCGAGATCGCGTTCCGGATCAAAGAGAGGGAATCGGCGCCCGACTGGGATGGCAAACCCGTCGTCTTCCCTGCAGATGAGCAACAACGGATGGCGACGCCGTTCTCGAGCTATGGCTTCACGCGCGCGGTGCGTACCGAACCAGCAGGCACGTTTTACGTGTTCCAGGGACAGAAGGACTACGGACGCAGACCATGGCCGGATTGTGCTGCGACGGTCGATTTTTCGGGAATCGTCGTGCAGGATTCGGGCGGTCACGTCTCGGTACGATCCATGGGCGCGTATACAACACTCGAATGCTCTCGAGACAACGCGCTCGCGATCGGGTTCGAGCCCCTCGCATCGTTGCATTGGAGGGGTCCGACTCTCTGGATTGTCCGGTTGCAGGCGGAGGATGGATTCGAGTACGGCCTGCTGAATCCGGCTGACGCGGACCCCTCTGCGATGCCGATGCGGGGCGCATGGCAGCTGCAGCGCGATTCGATCACGGACGCGTCAAGGAACTAACCCGTCGTCCGCACGAGAGGAGCCCAGGCGCTTTGTAGGTTTTTGTGCGCGCGCTCGAGTGAGCGGATAGACTACGGGACGCCTGAGGAGGCCAGCCATGCATCGCCTTGCCATCGTCTCGTGTCTCACGTTCGTTTCGATCGTCACGGTCACCGTCTCGGCCCGCCAGGCGCCTCCCCCGGTTCCCGCGACGCAAGGCGTCTCGGCGGGCACGGTGACTGCCGCGGGCAAGACCGTTACCCTGGCGCACGCGTACGTCGGCTCGCTGTCGGACGGTGAATACGAGGTCGTGCTGACCGACACGCCGCTCCCCGAGGCGGCGATTGCGACCGAGGTGAGCCCGGGCGGTCAACCACTGCTGCGCCAGGGCAAGGCCAGCGGCATCGCGATGCACGTCAACAAGAAGGGATTTGTCCTCAACCTCGTCCCGTTCATCGGCGAGAATCTGCGCGGCAACACGATGCTGGCGAGCGCCGGCGATCTGACGACCTTCAAAGCCAGCGCCACGAGCGTCACGGGCCAGGGCACCAAGGCCGCCGCCCAGACGTCGCATCAGGGCTGGAGCTACTCGGCGAGCTGGAACGCGGTGCCGGTAGTCGTGAAGTAGAGCATCTGCGGACCAGCGGCCGTGCGCGGAAGGCCGGCCCTCAGCTCAGCCCCGCCGCGCGGCCTCGATGGCGGCGACGTCGATCTTCTGCATGGGCATCATCGCCTCGAAGGCCCGCCTGGCCTCAGCCGCACCGGCAGCAAATGCCTCGGTCAACACGCGCGGGGTGATTTGCCAGGAGAGACCCCAGCGGTCCTTGCACCAACCGCACTGGCTTTCCTGGCCGCCGTTGCCGACGATGACATTCCAATAGCGATCGGTCTCCTCCTGATCGTCTGTCGCGATCTGAAACGAGAAGGCCTCGCTGTGCTTGAACGCCGGGCCGCCGTTGAGACCGAGACACGAAATGCCGAGCACGGTGAACTCCACCGTCAGTACATCCCCCTTCTTGCCGCCGGGATAGTCAGCGGGGGCGTTGTGAACCGCGGTCACTTCGCTGTTCGGAAACGTGGCGGCGTAGAAGCGGGCCGCCTCATGCGCGTCCTTGTCGAACCAGAGGCAGATCGTGTTTTTTGGTTTCATGTTCGTGTGCTCCTTGTGTTCGATCGGGCCGAACACCACAGCCTTCCGGCATTGGCACCGCGACGGCTCCTGCGAGTGTATGCAAATCCTGGACAGCTCACCACTGCGCCAGCGGGCACTCGAGTCCACCTGCCCCTGAGCGCTGATGACGCGAGACCGACGTCAGCTATCATCGGAAGGTCGTGACACTGGCTGCTCTGTCCGCGGCCATCCTCGCCGCGCGGCCGATGTCCGCCGGCGTGCGCCGCAGCATTTGTGATCGTGGAGGATGGTGCTTGCATGGAGATGGCCTATCGAGACCGGTGGGAAGCAGAGATCGCGGCGATGCGGCGGGTGCTTGGCGGCTTTCCCATGAAGGAGGAGTGCAAGTGGGGTAAGCCCACCTACACGGTGGACGGCAAGAACGTCGTCATCGTGCAGGGGTTCAAAGAGTACTTCGCGCTGGGTTTCTTTCAAGGCGCCCTGCTGAAGGACCCCAAGAAGGTGCTGGTGCAGCTCGGCCAGGTGCACGCCGCGCGCGTCATGAAGTTCACGAGCGCGAAGGAGATCAGGGCGAAGGCGGCGACGATCGAAGCCTACGTGCGCGAGGCCATCGCGGTCGAGAAGGCCGGGCTGCGGATGACGCCGAAGAAGACCTCGGACGTTGCGTTTCCCGGTGAGCTGAGAGCGCTGTTCCGGAGGGACCCGCGTTTCAAGCGCGCGTTCGAGGCGCTGACGCCCGGGCGCCAGCGGAGTTACCTCTACCACTTCTCCGCGGCCAAGCAGTCGACGACGCGGGTGGCGCGAATCGAAAAGGCGAGGCCGGCGATTTTCGAAGGCAGAGGATTCCTGGAGAGACGCGGGTGACGACAAGCAGCTTCGCGTGCCGCTACTCGTGTTTCAGCGCCGTCACCGGCTCGATCCGCAACGCCCGCCGCGCGGGCAGCAGCGTCGCGAGCGTCGCGATCACCACGAAGAGCCCCGTCGCCGCCGCGTAGGTCGACGGGTCGATCGGGCTCAGGCCGAAGAGCTGGGCGCGCAGGAGCTGGGACAGGCCCGCCGCGCCGAGGACGCCTGCGCCCAGCCCGATGGCGATGGGCCCGACGAATCGCCGTCCGAACACGAGCAGCACGTCATGCGGCCTCGCACCGAGGGCCATCCGGACGCCGATCTCCGTCGTCCGCTGCGCGACCGCGTACGCGACCAGTCCGAAGATTCCGAGGCCCGCGAGGAGGAGGGCAAAGAGGCCGAGCGCGCCGACGCTCATGGCCATGTAGCTGGTCGACTGCACACGGCGGTCGAGCCACGTTCGCAGCGACGCGACTTCGGGGAAGAGACCCGGATCGAGTGATCGTGTCGCGGCGCCGGCAGCCGATACCAGGCTCCGCGCCGGACCCGAGGTCCTGACCAGCGCGACCAGCAGTGGCGGCTCGTCGGGTTCGATCGGCAGGTAGGCGTCGAGCGCATCCGGCGCGTTCGGGTTCGGCAGACGTGAGCTGCCGACCAGACCGACGACTGTGAAGGCGATCTCGTTGCCTGCCTCGTCCTCGCCGAGCACGATCTGACGGCCGAGGGGCGAGAGGCCCGGCCAGGCCCGCCGCGCCAGCGCGTCGCTCACGATGAGGGCGCGCGTGTCCTGCCGTGTGAACGTTCGTCCCTGGAGCAGCGGGATCCCCATGGTCGTGAAGAACGCGGGGCTCACGTGGTTGGCGAGCAGCGAGAGCGGGCGCCCGTCCACCTCGGTGCCGATCGTCCACGTGACGCGACTGAGCGGCGCCGCCGTGGCGAGCGCGACCGACCTGACGCCGGGCAGTCGCTCGAGCCGCATTGTCAGGGTCGTGAGGAAGGCGGAGGCCTGAGCCGGAGTGTAGCCGTGGGCACGCAGGCCGGGATCCACCGACAGCACGTGCTCAACGTCGAACCCGGGGTCGCTGGTCGACGCCGAGACGACCCCGCGGGCGAGCAGGCTCGCGACGATCACCAGCACGCAGCTGGTGGCCACCTGGATCCCGATGAGCACCTCGCGGGCGGCCGTGCGCGAACGCCGCAGCCGCGCCGTCTGCAGCGCAGGGGTCAGGCCGAAGAGGAGGGCGACGGCCCACGCGGCGACGGCCGCGAACACGACCACGCGCCAGTCGGGGGTCGTGTCGAGAAAGGGGGGCGCTCCGCTGAGTGCCATGAGGCCGCGCAGCACGGCGCTGCCGCACGCGAGACCGGCCGCCGATCCGAGGAGAGCCAGCACGAGACTCTCGGTCAGAAGCTGGCGGACGAGCCGCGCGCGTCCCGCGCCGATCGCCGCGCGGATGGCCATCTCGCGCTCGCGCGCCACGCCGCGCGCCAGCAGCAGACCGCCGAGATTGGCGCACGCCGTCGCGAGGATCAGGAGCGCCAGCGCGCCGGCCAGGCCGAAGACCGTAAGGATTTCGCCGAGCGGCGCCTGGCCGCTCCCTCGGTGTCCGCCGTCCATCAGGCCCGTGGCGTACCCAGCCGGCAGCGTGAGCAGCCATTCGCCATCCCAGACGGCATCGGGCCGCTCGCGGCGCAGCGCGTTCATGAGGCCGCGCAGTTCGGCCTGCGCGGCCGCCGGCGTCGCGCCCGGCCGCAGACGTCCAAACGCCCGGACGCCCTCGTTGCCCGAGACGTCCGTCAGGAAAACGCTGCCGGCGACGTAGAACGGATGCCGCTCGATCGGCAGCCACAGATCCGGCGAGTCGAGGCTCAGATCGGAAAACCGCGGTTCGGCGACACCGACGACCGTGGCCGGCCGTCCGTTCAGGTGCAGGACGCGGCCGACGATGGAGGGGTCGCCCCCAAAGCGGCGCAGCCAGTAGCCGTGCGAGAGCACAACGGCCGGGTCGGCGGCCGGCGTTGCATCGCGGGGCACGAGGCCGCGTCCGAGCCGCATCGGTGCGCCGAGCTCGTCGAACAGGTTGCCGGTGACGAATTGCGCGGAGACGGGTCGGCCGTCGCTGTCGGTGAGCCGCGCGGTCGCCAATCCCATGACGGCCGACAGCGTCGTCGCGTGATCGCGGACGAATGCCATCTGGGGATAGGAGAGCGCGCCGTTGTAGGCGGACGGCGACCGCCGTTCGAGGCGAAGCAGCGTGTCGGGCTCTCGGACCGGCAGCGGCCGGAGCACGAGGAGGTTGAAGAAACCGAAGGCGGCGACGTTGGCGCCGATGCCAATGGCGAGCACGGCGACCGCGACGGCGGTGAATCCCGGCGAGCGCCGCAGCATCCGAAACGCGAAGCGGAGGTCCTGGCTCAGATGATCGAGCCAGGCCCAGCCCCAGACGTCCTGCGCGTCCTCGCGCAGGCGGAGCTCGTCGCCGAACGGCACGGCCGATCCGTCACGCGCGGCCATCGCGCGGTGCGCGGCCATCTCGTCCTCGAGTTCCCGTGCGCGCCGGCGGCGGGTGACGAGGTAGTGCACGCGGCGGAACAGCTCTCTGAGCATGTCGTCTCCCCCAGACACGACGGGATCCTAGGCCGTCCTCAACACGGCCTGGATGGCGCGCGTGACGCGGTCGTAGGATGCCATCTCGTGTTCGAGCTGCCTGCGTCCGGCGGCGGTCAGCCGGTAGCTCCGCACCTTCCGGTTCGTCTCAGAGGTGTCCCACTCGGCGGTGGCCCATCCCTTGAGCAGGATGCGCTGCAGGGCGGGGTACAGCGCCCCCTCCTCCACTTTCAGCACGTCGTCCGAGAGCGCGTGAATGCGCTGGGCGATGGCGTAGCCGTGAAGGGGCCCGGAGCGAAGGACGCGAAGGATCAGCAGAGCGAGGGCGCCCTGAGGCATGTCTGCCTTAGGCATAATCATGGTAGGGATAATACGTCAAGGGTTGGCGAAGCGTCAAGGCGACTGTTTTCGGGGGCGCACAGGACGCACGGCGCGCGTTCGACGCGCCGGCGTCAGTTATCATCGAACGATCGTGAAAACTCCTGCTCTCGCCGCGGCGATGCTCGCCGGCGTGGCGGTCCTGCTGACGTGCACGCTCGTCAGCGCCCAGGCGTTGCCCGCCGACGCCCAGGTGCGCGCCGCCGAGCGCGCGCTCGCGGCGGCGCACGTGCACAAGGACGAGCGCGCGATCGCGGTCTGGCTCGACCCGTCCTTCGTGCTGCGCGGCGATCCCGACGTGCCGCGCGCCGCGTGGATCGCCAGCCAGCAGTCGCTTTGCTGGGGCGATCGCTTCGAGCTCGAGGCGCTCGCGGTCCGGCCGCTCGACGCGGCCACGGCGCTGGCGACGTTCATCCTCGTCACGCACGTCGATCCGA
Source organism: Vicinamibacterales bacterium (assembly GCA_036278735.1). Lineage (GTDB taxonomy): Bacteria > Acidobacteriota > Vicinamibacteria > Vicinamibacterales > 2-12-FULL-66-21 > DASUKM01. The sequence continues at coordinate 44,734 of DASUKM010000046.1, read as the reverse complement.
AGACCTGCGCGCCCGCGACGGTGCGCCGGCTGATCACCGACGTCTGGTCGCGCGGCGCCGACGGCTGGCGGCTTCGCATCCGGCAGGCCTCCGCCCCCGCGAGCCGCGTCGACCAGCACTATGCAACGGCCGCGGGGGCTCCCCGATGGGAACGGCGCGCGGAAATCTCGCTGGTCGCCACCGGCGGCAACACCACGACGGCCACGACCGGCGCCGCGGCCGCGCTCACGTGGCGCCCGAGCCCGTGGCAGACGCACGCGGAGGTCAAGTACGTGCGGAGCGTTCAGCACCACGTCGAGACGGCGGAATCGTTCGACGCCTCGGTCCGCGAAGCCCGCAAGCTGACCGCCCATGCCGACGGCTTCGTGCGCGCGCAGCACCTGATCGATCGATTCGCCGGCCTCGAGGGCCGCACGTCGCTCGACATCGGCGGCGGGTGGACGGTACGCGACGCGCAGCCGCACACCCTGAAGCTGGATCTGGGCCTTGGCGTCACGCACGAGGCGCGAGTGTCGGAACCGGACCGGACGTTTGGCGAGCTCGACGTCGAGGGCGCGTACGCGTGGCACGTCGGGGAGGCCACCGACCTGACCGACGAGGCGACCGTTGCGCAGAGCCTGGCCGGCCGCGGCAACTGGCGATTCACGAATACGGCCGCGCTGTCGGCCGGCATGACGCGCGTGTTCGCCTTCAAGATCTCGCATCAGCTCAAGTATCAGCATCAGCCGGTCGCCGGCTTCGGCACCACCGACACGATTCTGTCGGCCTCGCTGGTCGCGCGCTTCTGACGCGGGGCCGACGTCAGTTATCATGGAAGGATCGTGAAATCTTCCGCTCTGCTCGCGGCGATCGTCGCCGCGCTGGCGGCCGTCGGCGGCCTGCTTGCCGCGCAGCCCGCCGCCGCCCCCTATACCGTGGTCATGCGAGACGGACGTCGTCCGCTGCCGGTCACGACCGTCGGCGGGCAGGAGATGTTCGCGCTCGACGATCTGGCGCGGCTGCTCGGCCTGAGCGTCCGGGAAGACGCACTCGCCGGGGGCCTGGCGGTCACGCTGAATGGTCAGACGATCGTGATGGCGGCCCAGCAGCCGCTGGCGTCGGTGGCGGGGCGCATGATCTCGCTGCCGGCTCCCCCCGTCCGGCAGGGGCGCACCTGGTACGTGCCGGTCGACTTCGTGAGCCGGGCGCTCGCGCCGATTGCGGGCACGCGCATCGAGCTGCGCAAAGCCTCGCGCCTCCTCCTCATCGGCGACGTCCGTCTGCCGCAGATTGCGCTTCACGTCGAACCGCTCGGCGCCGTCACGCGCCTCACGTTCGAGATTGCGCCGCCGACGCCGCACACGATTGCCCAGGAGCCCGGCCGCCTGGTCGTGCACTTCGACGCCGACGCCCTCGATCTCGCCGACCTGCGCGCGACGCCGACCGGCGCGCTGCAGGGGGTCCACGCGGGGGACGCGCCGGCAACGATTGCGGTCGACCTCGGACCGGGGTTTGCCTCGTATCACGCCACCGACGAACCGGCCGATCGCGGCGTCGCGCGGCTGGTCATCGACCTCGCCGTCCAGACGCCTTCGGCCACGCCGCAGCCCCCGGTGCCACCCGCGCAGCCGCCATCCGCCCCACCGCTGCTGGGCGTCCCCCCCTCGGGCGGGCTGCGCACGATCGTGCTCGACCCGGGCCACGGCGGCGACGATGCGGGGGCACGCGGAGCGAGGGGGACGCTCGAAAAGGATGTGACGCTGGCGGTCGCCCGCCGCCTCGCGGGCGCACTCGAGACGCGGCTCGGGGCGCGGGTGATCCTCACACGGGACGGTGATCAGGCGCTCGGCCCCGACGAACGCGCCGCCGCCGCCAACAACAACAAAGCGGATCTGTTCGTCAGCCTCCATGCCAACGCGTCGCTCCGTGCGGCGACGAGCGGCGCCGAAGTGTTCTCGCTGAGCCTCGCGGAATACGGCGAGCAGGCGCAGCGCCTCGCGCACGGCGAAACGGACGCGCTGCCGGTGCTCGGCGGGGGCAGCCGCGACATCGACGTGATCCCGTGGGACCTGGCCCAGGCGCGCCACATCGATCAGTCCACCGCGCTCGCCCACGCCATCGAAGGGGCCTTGCGCGAGCACGTGCCGATGAGCGCGCGCGCGCTCGAACAGGCGCCGTTCCGCGTGCTCGTCGGCGCCAACATGCCGGCCGTGCTCGTCGAGATGGGCTTCCTGACCAACGCGGCGCAGGAGCGGCAGCTCGCCTCCGACGACTTCCAGAACACGCTCGCGCAGTCGCTGCTCAACGGCATCCTGCGCTATCGCGACGCACAGCCGGCAGCCCCGGGTCTCGCGCCGGTCGCGACGGTGGGCCCGCACGGGGAGCATCGCTGATGCGCCATCGCGCAGGCGTGTTCATCGGCATCCTCGTGGTGGCGCTCGCGGGCGCCTGGCTCCTGTTCGTCGGGCTGCCGCGCTGGTACGGTTCGAAACCGGTGGCCGCGCCGGCGGCTGTCGCGCCGGCCGCCGCGGCTGAACCGGCGCCCGCGCGAAAGATCACGGCGACGCTCTACTACGTCGCCGCCGACGGGCTGTCGCTCGTGGGCGCGCAACGCGAAGTGGCCTACGGCGCGCGCGTGCCCGAACAGGCCCGCGCGATCGTCGAAGCCGAGATCCGCCCCGCGCCGCCGCTGCTCTCGGCGATCCCCGCCGGCACGACGCTGCGGAACGTGTTCGTCACCGATCGCGGCGACGCCTTCGTCGATCTCTCGAGCGAGGTGCGCACGAAGCACTCCGGCGGATCGCTCGACGAGCTGCTGACCGTCTACGCGATCGTCGACGCCCTCACGGTGAACCTGCCCGCGATCGCGCGGGTGCAGATCCTGATCGACGGCAAGGAAGTCGAGACGCTCGCCGGGCACGTCGATCTCCGGCATCCACTGGTCAAGAATCTCGAATGGATTGTGCATGACACGCATTGATGGCCGAACCCCGACCGAGCTTCGTCCGACGCGCCTGACGCCCGGCTTCCTCGCCCACGCCGAAGGGTCCGTGCTGATCGAGGTCGGCCGCACGCGCGTCATCTGCGCCGCCAGCGTGGAAGATCGCGTGCCCCCATTCCTCCGCAATACGGGAAAGGGCTGGGTCACCGCCGAGTACGGCATGCTGCCGCGGGCCACCTCCACCCGGACGCAGCGCGAGGCGACAGCGGGCAAGGTCGGGGGGCGCACGCAGGAGATCCAGCGGCTGATCGGCCGCTCGCTTCGCTCGGTCACGAAACTCGAGCAGCTCGGGGAGCGCACGATCTGGATCGACTGCGATGTCATCCAGGCGGACGGCGGCACCCGGACGGCGTCGATCACGGGGGGCTTCGTCGCGCTCGTGCTCGCGCTGAACCACCTTCGCGAGCTGGCGATTCTTCGCGATCTGCCAATCCTCGACTACGTGGCCGCCACCAGCGTCGGACTCGTGGGAGGCACGGCGCTGCTCGATCTCGCCTACGAGGAGGATTCCCGCGCCGACGTCGACATGAATATCGTCAAGACCGGCGACGGCCGATTCATCGAGCTGCAGGGCACGGCCGAAGGCCCCCCCTTCGACAAGCGCGCGCTCGACGCGCTGATGGGGCTGGCCGACGAGGGGATCAAGGAACTGATCGCGCTGCAGAAGACGGTGGTCGGGGAGATCGTCAAGCGATGACAGCTTCCAGTGTCCAGCTTCCAGCGGCCAGCTTTCATCCGTCATCCGTCATCCGTCATCCGTCATCCGTCATCCATCTTCCATGCGCCTCCTCATCGGCACCACCAACCCCGGCAAGCTGCGAGAAATTCGCGGCATCCTCGACGGCGTGCCGGTGGACCTCGCGGCGTTGACGGAGTACGCGGGCATCCCCGAGCCGGACGAAACAGGCGCCACCTTCGGCGAGAACGCGCGATTGAAGGCGACCGCGTACGCCCGGGCGACCGCGCTGCCGACGGTGGCCGACGACTCCGGTCTCGAGATTGCGGCGCTCGACGGCGCGCCGGGCGTCCACTCGGCCCGCTGGCACGGCACCGATTACGCCCACAAGTTCCGCGTCGTCTACGACGAACTGCGCCGGCGCGGCCTGTCGACGAGCCCGGCGCGATTCGTCTGTCATGTCGCCGTCGCCGACGGCGATCGCATCCTGTTCGAAGCCGAGGGCACGATCGACGGCGAAATCGCGCCCGAACCGCGCGGCACGCACGGCTTCGGCTACGACCCGATCTTCTTCTATCCGCCGTACGGCTGCACGCTCGGAGAAGTCGACGGCCCGCGCAAGGCGGCGGTCAGCCACCGCGGCCAGGCGTTTCACGCACTGCGCGCCTGGCTCGCGGGTAGGCTTTAGGCTTTGGGCTTTGGGCTTTGGGCTTTGGGCTTTAGGAAGCCTAAGGCCCAAAGCCTACCGCCGGAGCGGCACGCGAATCCCGATGTCCCTGACGAGTCCTTCGTCGAGCGCCAGATCGGCGTCCGGCGTGAAGGCGCCGATGTCGCCGCCGTCGTCCTGACGATTCAAGCCGAAGCTGTAGACGATGTAGGCGTCGGGCGTGCGGAGGTAGCGCAGCGCCTTCCCCGAGAACGGATCCATCGGGACGGCGGAGACGTAGTGCGGCGGGAGCTGCTGGAGCGTGTCGGGAGGAGCGCCGCCGTGGTCGCGGCGGTAGCGCTCGATCGCAAGGACGGCCACGGCCGCGCGATTGCCGGCGAGCAGAAATCCCGCGTGCGGCAGGCCGGCGTTGATGAATCCGGCGAACTGGAACGGCGGGTAGAGCACATGGCCCGCGGCCGCGGCGCGGCGCTTCGCCACGTCGAGCTTCTCCGGCCACGGCCGCCGCGCCGTGTCGAGTGCGACCTCGGCGCTGTTCAACCAGACGCGCGCCTGGTGCGCTCTCCAGGGGCGTTCCACGAACTGGATCACGGGACTCACGCCAAGACCGAGCGCGACCAGACGCTCCGATTCGGTGGGGCCGTCGAACGAGCGCGGCGACCATTCGTCGAGCCACATCGCGCGCATCTTCAAGACCCATTCCGCGACATGATCTTTGGCGCCGAGATCCCCGTACGCCTGCTGCAGCGCTGCGAGCGACGCGGCCGAGGGCCGGGTGCGGGCGAGCAGCAGCTGGACGCTGTCGAACGTCCGTCGCTGGGCCGGACCGTCGAGGGTACGCTCGAGCCGGACACCGCTGAGGAGCGCGTGCGCGGCACCATCCGGGTCGCCACGCAGCGCCAGCACGTCGGCGCGCAGCGAGTTGAGCTGCGCCAGCCGCCACACATCGCCGGTTTGGGCGGCGTACCGCGGGCGCTCGTGTCCGAACCCGACGAAGCGGAGCGGCGTCGCGCGATCGAGCAGGTCGAGCGCGGGCTTCACGCGTTCGTAGACTCGGGTAATCTCGTCGAGCGTCGCCGGCGAAGCGGCATCCGGCGGAGCGGCCGCGATGTCCGCGATGCGCCTCGCGGCGAACGCGATGTCCTTGAAATCGCCGCCCGACGCGAGGATCGCCGCTGCCATGTAGAGGCGCGCCGACTCGCGCTGCTCGGGCGTCGCCAGCGGTTTCGTCAACGCGTCGATGTTCACCGGCTCGCGGCGCCGCGCGATCGCCTGCACCTGCGAGACGAGCGCACGGGCCTCGATGTAGTCCCAGAGCGAAAAGGCGGCGATCGGGATCAGCACGATCACGCAGACGATCGCGAGCCGGCGAAAGAACGGCCGGACGCGCGGCTGCGGCCTCGTGAGGTTCATCGGATGTTCATCTCCTGCCGCAGGGCGTCAGCCTGCGCTCGGGCCGTTTCGGTTTCGTCCTGCTGCACGACCAGCGCCGCGAGGTGGCGCGCCGACGCGCCGCCGCCGAGAACGGACGCGAGACGATCGATCTGACGCGGAATCCCCGGATCGGGCGTGCGGACCGGTCCGGAAGGCGCGGCGGTCTGGAGCCCGACCGTCAACGCGAGCAGCGCGGCGGCCGCCGCGGCCCACGGCCCGATGCGCAACGGCGGCGCGAGCAGACGCGCCTCGAGGTCAGCCGTCGGTCCGGCCGGACGGTAGGCGCGGAGCAGTGATTCGAGGTCCAGATCGTCCATGTGCCAGTTTTCGCCGGGTCTGAAGACCCGGCCTACACCCTCGCCGGGTCTGAAGACCCAGCCTACAGCCGCATCGCCTAGAGGGCCCGCCTGCACAGAAAGCGGCGCAGGTGGTCGAGGGCGTACCGGTAGCGGCCTGCAACCGTGTTCACCGACTCCCCCGTCGCCGCCGCGATCTCGCGAAACGTCATCCCTTCGTATACGTGCAGGTGGACGACTTCGCGCTGCTCCGGCGGCAGCTGCCGCAGTCCCTGCTCGAGCGCAAGCCGCTCAGCGGGCGAAGCGCCCGGCGCGACCGGTTCCAGCAGCGGTCCCGCGAAATGCCGCACCGTCCGACGCCGCCGCAACAGCGAAAACGCCGCATTCCGCACCGCCCGCCGAAGATACGCCCCGGCATCGTCGATCGCCAGCCCGCCGCGGCGGTCCGCGAGCGCGGCAAACACCTGCTGCAGCACGTCTTCGGCATCGGCCGCGTCCGCGAGGAGCATCAGCGCATACCGATACAGCCCGGCGCCATGCTGCCGATACGCCCGCGCGAGGAACGCCCGGTCATCGGCGCCACCATGGCTCATCGCGTCATCAGCATAGACGCCTCAGCCGGATGTTTTTGTATAGGTGCGGTGGCGCTTGCTCGGTCAGTTGCGCCGGGGGTGCTTCGGGGGCGACACACGCCTGCGGGGTTCTCACAGGAGATCAGGAGGCGGGCGGGGTTGCGCTTGCTCGGGCGGTGGCGCCGGGGTGCTTCAGGGGCGACACACGCCTGCGGGGTTCTCGCAGGAGATCAGGAGATCAGGAGGCGGGCAGGGTTGCGCTTGCTCGGGCAAGTGCGCCGGGGTGCTTCAGGGGCGACACACGCCTGCGGGGTTCTCACAGGAGATCAGGAGGCGGGCGGGGTTGCGCTTGCTCGGGCGGTGGCGCAGGGGTGCTTCAGGGGCGACACACGCCTGCGGGGTTCTCGCAGGAGATCAGGAGATCAGGAGGCGGGCCGGGTTGCGCTTGCCTCGGTCAGTTGCGCCGGGGTGCTTCAGGGGCGACACACGCCTGCGGGGTTCTCGCAGGAGATCAGGAGATCAGGAGGCGGGGAGGGTTGCGCTTGCCCGGGCGGTGGCGCAGGGGTGCTTTGTGTGGCGACACACAGCCGTCAGCGACGATCAGGCCGTAAGCACGGCCAATCGCGCAGCCGTCAGCGACGTCCGTAAGGACGCCAATCGCGCAATCGGCAATCGCCAATCCGTCAATCGCCAATCGCCAATCGCCAATCAATCGCCAATCCCCAATCCGTCGATCGCCAATCTCCAATCTTCAATAAAATCTGCAATCGCCAATCGGCCATCGGCAATTAGCCGTTGGCAATTAGAAGCCCGGGCTCAAATTGAACTCCCACATCCACCCGCGCCCCGGCCGGTCGAGCGGACGAACATAATCAACCTCCGCCACCGCGTACCCGAACACGTTGATGCGGGCGGCCGCCCCGATGCTGCGGACGAAATCCCGGTCCGGCCCGGTGAACCGCAACCGCTCTCCCTTCGACCAGGCCGCGCCCGCGTCGCCGAACACGGCGAGTTCGATCGGCACCGGCCCGTAGAAGTTGTCGCCGCCGAAGGCGCCCCAGAGCGGGAAGCGCAACTCCGCGTTCAGGACGAGCATGCGCGATCCGATCAGCCGATCCAGCGACGGGCAGGATCCATCCGTCGCACTGCCGCATTCCTGCGGTTGGAAGGATCCGTAGTCGTACCCGCGGACGAGGTCCGGGTACCCGATGAACACCGGCGTCAACAGCGAACTGTCCGAGTCGCGCTCGAATCGTCCGTAGTACAGCCCGCGCAGCGCGAACGTGTAGGGCCGGAACGGCATGAAGTACCGGCGATAATCCGCGAGCGCCGACCCGTACGTGAGCGACCCGCCGACCTGGTCGTACTCGAGACGGTAGCGCGAGCCGAGAATGGGGCTCGTCGCGCCGAAGATCGACGTGTCGTAGACGAGCGCGCTCGACGCCGTCCCGAGGTTCAGCGTCGGGAAATGCGAGAGCGTCTGCGAGTTCTGCGCCACCTGCTGCCCCGAGAAGTAGTCGTAGAGCCGGGTCGTCACGTCCTGCTTGCCGGTGATTTGCCGAAACCCGCCCGAGACCTCGATCCGCTGCGCGCGGCTGAAAGGATAGAGCGCGATCCCTGAAACGCCGCGGTCGACCTGCAGGGTGCGGATCTCGTCTTCTTCGATCAGCGGCTGTCCCGTGTCGGTCCCGACGAGGGTGTCCTGGAAGCCCCGCAGCACGTACGGCGTCTGGTCGAAGGCGGCCCCCCAGTTCCAGCGGTGCGTGCGGTTCAGATACACCAGGCTGCCGCCGGTCTCGTCCAGGCGGCTCGTGAGCTGGATGTCCGCCCCCACGGTGTGGTTCCCCAGGATGTCGCTGAACACCGCCCCCACCCCGCCGGCGACGTAGCTGCCGAACGCATCGACGCCGACGCCGACGACCGGCTGCCCGAGATAGTCAATCGACAGATGCGGATGATACGGCTGCGTCGGGAACTGCGTCGTGGCTGCGGGCAGCCCGGCGTGCTCCGCGTTGAGCATGGCGTAGACGGTCCCCTCCCCCGTGGTCCGGGGCGGCAGGATGCTGGCCTTGTGCGGCAGGTTCGAGGCGAGCGTCGTGCCGGCGAGCTTCGCCGACGTATCGATCGTGTAGATGTTGTAGCCGTCGTTCTCGTACACGCTGAACGCGACGCGCGAGGCGGCGGCCGACAACGCGGGGCTGAGGCCGGTGATCCCGGTGACCCCCGTCAACAGGTTCGTCACCTGCGTGGTCGCGCCGCTGTCGACGTCGAGGCGGTACACGTCAGAAATGCCCTGCCGATCCGAAACGAAGTACACCGAGCGTCCGTCCGCGGAAAACTGCGGGCTGATGTTCTTGGCGTGCTCGAAGCCGCCGAACGGCTGCACATCGCGGCTGCCCACGTCCATCTTCGCGAGGCGCAACTCGCCGGCGTCGAGATCCGCGAGGTTCGTCGTGAAGCGGTCCGTGCTGAACACGAGCGAGCGGCCGTCGGGGGACCAGACGGGATCCAGCTCCGCATAAGCATCGTGCGTCAGGCGCTCGAGATGGTTTTGCTGCAGGTCGTACACGAACAAATCCATGAAGCCGCCGGCCATCCCGGAGAACGCGATGGAGCGCCCGTCGGGCGACCACGCGGGGTTGACGACCTCGTCGAGCGTCTTCAGCGTGACGTCGCGCTCCTTGCGCCCGTGGTCCACGTCGACGATCGTCAGCACCGGATTGCCGTCGACGATGCCGGGAAACGCGAACCGCCGGCCATCGTGCGACCACGCGCCCGCCGACTCGATGAACTCGAGGCTGTCCCAGTGCGGATTGGTCGCCGTGTTCGTAATCTGCCGGATGACGCGCCCGGTCTTCGCGTCGGCGACGAACAGGTCGATCGAGAACAGATCGCGCGACGAGAAGAAGATGATCTTCGAGCCGTCGGGGCTCAACTCGGGGCTGACGTTCACGCCTCCCTTCCCCGTCTTGTCGACGATCAGCGGCTGCGCAAAATCCTCGGGCATCTTCGTCATCTCCGCCACCGGCTTGAAGGCCGCGACGGTCGCATCGTGCCACTGGGTCGACAGGTCCTTGGAGGTGATGCCGAGCACGCGCTTGAACGCGTACTTGTAGTCGCCGCGCGCCGCGGCCACCCGCAGCACCTGCCCGATCACCTTGTCGCCGTACTTGCCGCCGATGTAGGCCCAGAGCGCCTCGCCGTAGCGGTACGGAAAGTATTTCGGATTGTCGAGCTTGTCGATGTCGGGCAGCTGCTCGCGGCGGACGGCGTCCCGCATCCACATCGCGGTGTTGGGATCGTCGGGCCCAAGCGACAGGTATTCGGCCATGCCCTCGATGAACCACAGCGGCAGCGCGAGCACCCCGGGCTGCCCGGCCCCCGCGCCCGAGGCGCTGGTGTTGGTGACGTCGTACTGGAACGCATGAACGAGCTCGTGGCCGAGCACGTGGTCCGTCTCGCTGATCGGCCCGGCGAACGGCAGAACGATCCGGCGTTTGTACGCCTCGGTCACGCCGCCGGTCCCCTGCCCGAGCTGCCCTTCGACGACGTTGGTCTGGCGGAACTGCGCGCCACTGCCGTACAGGATGAGCGGCTGGCGATTGTGGAGCTGGTGATCGAACAGCGCCGCAAAGCGCGCATACCAGCGCTCGGCGAGACGGCCTGCGGTCTTCGCGGCGTCCGCCTCCTCCGTGTAGTAATAGATATCGAAGTGCGCGGTCTTCAGGACGTGGAACGTGAAGTCGCGGTACTGCACCTTGTTCTGTCCGAAATAGCCGACCTGCGCGACAGCCGAGGTGGGCAGCGCCAGCAGGGCGACCGCGACGAACGCTGTCAGCCATGACGCACGGCCGGACGGGCGCCATCCCGCGCCGTACCGAGCCCTGATCGTACGCATAATTCCTCCGTGGGGCGCCGATCGACTCGGGGGTGCAACCAACATGCCCGCCGCCGCGGGAACCAGACGCGGTGCGGGCGCGTCTACGTCACCAGCCCGCCTGCATTTCCGCCCCGGCTGCATTTTGCCCGGCTTGTTTTTCCCCGGGTGCTTTTGGAGGACGCGTGCGTGCACTCGCCGTTGTCGCTGGCCTGACGGCAGCCCTGATCGCCCAGGCGGCCGGCCAGGCGCCGTCTGCCCCGTCGAACGACCTCGACGCGTTGATGGCGCGCACGCTGAAGCGGCGCGACGTGAACCGCCAGACGCTCAATCAGTACGTGCTCGACGAACTCGAGACCTTCGAGCTGCTCGGCCCGGGCGGGACGCCGGTCACGCGCATGCGGCGCGAGTACACGTGGTACGTGCGCAACGGTATCCACGTGCGCAGCCCGGTCCGATTCGACGGCGTCCCGATCTCCGACACGGACCGCCGCGCGTACGAGGCCCGCTGGTACCAGAGCGAACTCGATCGGCGGCAGCGCCGGCACGATCAGGACCGCGCGCAGGCAGAAAAGCACGAGCCGCCCGCCGGGCCCGCCGTGAACGAGCCGCGCTTCGTGTCCGAATCGTACTTCCTCGATTTCCACTTCGACCCGGGCAACTACTATCTCGTGGGGCACGAGCCGGTGGACGGGCACGACACGCTGCGCATCGAGTACTACCCCACCCGCATGTTCACGGATCCCGACGACGACGACCCCGACGCGCCCCCCTCCACGGCAGAGCAGGATCTCAATCGGAAGATGAACAAGACGGCGCTCGTGACGCTGTGGGTCGACCCGACCGAGGACCAGATCGTCGAGTTCACGTTCGACAACGTCTGGCTCGACTTCCTGCCGGCCGCCTGGCTGGTGCGCGTGGACGACCTGCGCGCGTCGATGGCAATGGGGCAGCCGTTCAAGGGCGTGTGGCTGCCGCGCAACCTGTCGGTCCACGGCGCGGTCACGCTGGCCAACGGTTCGTTCCAGGCGACGTACCGGCGCGAGTTCTCGAATTACCGGCAGGCCGACGTGCATTCCCGCATCCGCATCAAACAGCCGGAGGCGCGGTGATTGCGGCAGCGGCGCTGGCGGCCTCGCTCTCGGCCGCGGTCCTCGGGCAGGCGCCGCCACCGGTGGCGGCCGGCAGGATCGTCGAGATCCGCGTGCACGGAAACGTGACGCTGAGCGACGCCCAGGTGCTCGCGATCGCCGCCGTTCCCCCTGGCGCGGCCGCCACGCCGGCGCTCGTCGCGGCCGTCACGCGACGCCTGCGCGACAGCGGCCGCTTCGACAGCGTCGACGTCAGGACGCGCTATCCGTCCCTGGCGATGGATCGGGTCGCGCTGATCCTGATCGTCCACGAGCGCCCCGGGCTCTCAGCCTCCGGCCGGCCCCCTTCGCCGCTGAAGCGGCTGGCGAACCGGTTGATGTTCCTGCCGATTCTGGACTACGAGGACGGCTACGGCCTGACGTACGGAGCGCGCACGAGCACGGTGGGCCTGCTGGGCGCGGGCGAGCGGCTGTCGGTCCCCGTGACGTGGGGCGGCACGCGGCGGGTCGCGCTCGAAGCCGAGCGCGATTGGCAGAGCGGGCCGATCTCGCGCCTCACCGGCGCCCTCGATCTGTCGCGGCGCGAGAATCCGCATTTCGAAGCGATTGACCGGCGCACCGGCGCCCACGTGCGGGTCGAGCGGCGCCTCGCGCGCGATCTCGTCGTGGGGGGCGATCTCGCCCGCACCCAGGTCCGCTTCGCCGGCGTCGACGGGCGTTTCTGGACGGGTGGCGTCGACGTGACGCTCGACACGCGCAACAACCCGTCCTATCCGGTCGACGCGGTTTTCTTCGGCGCGGGCTGGAACACGTTCGACGCCCACGGCCGCGCCGCCGTCCAGCGCTATCGACTCGACGCGCGCGGCTACAAGCGCCTGTTCGGCCAGACCGTGCTGGCCTTGCGCGCGCAGTACGATCGCGCGTCCGGTCCACTTCCCGAGTACGAGCAGTGGCTGCTCGGCGGCGCGGCCACGATTCGAGGCGTGCGCGCCGGCGCGTACGCCGGCGACGAGCGGGCGATCGGGTCCGCCGAAGTCCGCGTCCCCTTCTCCTCGCCGCTGAGCGCGGCGCGGCTCGGCGCGACGATCTTTTATGATGCCGGGCTCGTCACGCCGTTCGGCACTCCCCTCGGCGACGGGCCCGTCCATCGCGGCGCGGGCGCGGGCCTCTTTCTCGTCGCGCCGTTCATCACGCTGAACCTCGATGTCGCGCGCGAGCTGGGCGGCGGCACGCGCGTCGCGTTCTCGACCGGTTTCAGTTTTTGAGCACGTGTGACCCGATCGCCGCCAGCGGCGAGTGAGCCGAGCGTGTCACCTCTGGTATGCTGCGCGAACATGCCCCCGACTGCCGTCCGCGCTTCGGCCGAGCGGACCAACCAGCGCAACGCCGTCCTCGCAGGATTCTTCGGCTGGACGCTCGACGCCTTCGACTTCTTCATCCTCACCCTCGTCCTCGACGACGTCGCCGCCGCCTTCGGCAAGACGCGTCCCGAGATCGCGCTGGCGATCACGTTGACGCTGGCGATGCGTCCGGTGGGCGCCGTCGTGTTCGGCCTCATGGCGGACCACTACGGGCGCCGCCTGCCGCTGATGCTCAACGTCGTCCTGTACGCGATCATTTCCGTGCTGTGCGGCCTCGCGCCCAGCTACGGCGTGTTCATCGCGCTCCGGATGCTGTTTGGCGTGGCGATGGGCGGTGAATGGGGCGTGGGCGCGTCGCTCGCGCTCGAATGGGCGCCGCCGCGGATCCGCGGGCTGCTGTCGGGCGTCCTGCAGGAGGGCTACGCGATCGGCAACCTCCTGGCCGCCCTCGCGTTCCTCACGATTTATCCGGTCGCCAACGCCTATTCGCCCGGCAACGGCTGGCGCGTGATGTTCTTCATCGGCGGGCTGCCGGCGCTGCTCTCGCTGTTCATCCGGGCGCGCGTGAAGGAACCCGAGGCGTGGCACGAACACCGGATGGACTGGGCGTCGTACCGTCGATCGATGCTGCAGCACTGGCGCCGCTTCCTGTACCTCGTCGTCCTGATGGCGATGATGAACTTCATGTCGCACGGCACCCAGGACATGTACCCGACGCTGCTCGGCACGCTTGGGTACAGCAAGGCGCGGATTGCCGACATCACGATGCTCTCGATGGTCGGGGCGGTGCTCGGCGGCCTCGTGTTCGGCCACTATTCGGATCGCCGCGGACGCCGCCGGGCGATGGCGACCGCCGCGATCTGCGCGCTCGTCGTGGTGCCGTTCTGGATCGCGGGCCTCAGCCCCGTCACGACGCTGGTCGGCGTGTTCCTGATGCAGTTCTTCGTGCAGGGGGCCTGGGGGGTGATCCCGGCGCACATCAACGAGCTGTCGCCCGGGTCGCTCCGCGGGTTCTTTCCCGGCTTCGCGTACCAGCTCGGCGTGCTGTGCGCGTCGAGCATTCCGTACGTCGAGTCGTCGCTCGGCGAGATGTTCAGCTATCGGCAGTCCATGGGGCTCCTGATGACCGGCGTCTTCATCGTCGGCGTGATCGTCATCTGCGCCGGTCCCGAAGCGCGCGGCGCGAGCTTCAGGAAAGCCGACTCACCGCCGGCCTGAGGTCCGGCGGCAGCACGAGGAGGCCGAAGCCCGCCACGATCAGCGCCCGCAGGCGGCGCACCAGCGCGAGCGTCAGGCCGACGGCCGCCGGCAACCCGAGCGCCGCCGTGACCAGCGCGTAGACGCTCTCGGAGGCCCCGACCTGGCCGGGGATGAAGAAAAAGGCGACGCTCGTGAACTTCACGCCTCCTTCGATGATCCAGGGATCGAGCGGCAGCGAGCGAACGCCGATCGCGCGAAACAGGATTCCAATCTCGAGCACCAGCAGCGCGTGGCTGCAGAATTCGAGACCGAGCACTTCGAGCAGCCGGCGCGGACGCGCGTGCATGAAGTGCACGAGCACGCGCTCCACTGGTTCGACCTGCCGGGCCGCCGCGAGCGCGCGCTTCCGTCCGATCAGCGCCCCCGCCGCGCGAAGGGCCGGCACGATCAGTCCCGTCTCCGTGACCGCCGCATAGACGAATGCGCCGGTGAACAGCACCAGCAGCGCGATGACCCCGAGCACCGGCACGCGCACGGCCACCGGCAGCGCCCGCCGTCCGATCAACAGAGACAGCGCGCTGGCCGCGATCCACGCCGACATCGCCGTGTAGAGAAGATATTCGATGGCGATCGCGCCGTAGGCGTCGGCGGTCTTGACCCCGCGCCGGGCCAGCAGCCATCCCTTGGCCGGCTCGGCGAGGAACGGGCCGGTGAACGTCAGCATCTCGACGGATTCGGCGGCAAAGCGGATCCGCAGCACGTCGACGAGCCCCAGCGTCGCGTCGGGCAGGCTGCGCCAGATGCCGACGGCCCGCACGGCCAGGTGCACGGCGTATACACCGGACACCACCACGAGGCTCCAGCCGACCTGACGCAGCAGGCCGACGATCACGGCGGGCCCGATGTGGACGATGAGGATCACGAGCACCGCGGCGCCGACGATCAGCAGACCTGTGCGGACGGCACGCGGCATCGAGCGATGTTCCTGTGCAGGTGAAGTGGTCGGGGCGGTCGGATTCGAACCGACGGCCCTCTGCTCCCAAAGCAGATGCGCTACCAGGCTGCGCTACGCCCCGATGCCGGCAATTATCCCACACGCGGGGTGCGGGGCGCGGGGCGGGGCGGAGCGCGGGGGCGCGGAGCGCGGGGACGCGGGGCGCGGGGCGCGGGGCGCGGGGAGCGGGACGGCGCCGGCATGTACAATTGGAGCGCTCATGGAGCCTGTCGAGCGGCCCATTCGCGTGCTGTTCATCTGCCGGTACAACCGTCACCGGAGCGCGACGGCCGAACGCCTCTTCTGCAAGGATCCCGCGCTCGAGGTGACCTCGGCGGGCACCAGTTCCGAGGCGCTCGTGCCGATCAACGATCGGATGCTCGAATGGGCGGACGTCGTGTTCGTCATGGAGCCGGAGCACGTCCGGTTCCTCAACGAGCAGTTCCCCGCCAACCCCGCGTTGCGCCGCGTCGTCAACCTCGACATTCCCGATCAGTACTCGTTCCTGCACCCGGAGCTGATTGCGCTCCTGCAGGAACGCGTCACGCCGCACCTGCGGCGAATCGCGGCCGAACACCGCCTCACGGAAGAATAAGGGAACATCGCTACGAATGCCTTCGTAGGATCCCACATGCCCGAGACCCTGCTGCAGGACATCCGATACGCGCTGCGATGGCTCCGCCGGAGTCCGGTGTTCACGGCGACCGCCATCCTGTCGCTGGCCATCGGCATCGGCGCGAACGCGACCATTTTTTCCGTCGCCAGCGCTCTGTTGCTGCGGCCGCTGCCCGGGCTTGACCATCCCGGGCGTCTCGTCGACATCGGACGCACGACCAACGGCGGCGGCTTCGACAACACGTCCTATCCGAACTACCGCGACTTGCGGGACCGCGCCACGATGCTGACCGGCATCTACGCGTTTCGTTTCGAGCCGGAGCCGATGAGCCTCGGCGGGCGCGACGAAGCCGAGCGCGTCTATGGCACGCGCGTCACGGGCAACTACTTTCAGGTGCTCGGCACGCACTCCCAGCGCGGCCGGCTGTTCACGGATGCGGACGACCAGCCGGGGCGCAATCACGTCGTCGTCCTCGCCAGCGACTTGTGGCGGCGTCGATTCGGCGGCGACCCGTCGATCGTGGGCAAGACGATCCTCATCACCGGCGAGCCGTTCATGGTCGTCGGAGTCGCCCCGCCGGGATTCCAGGGGACGACCGTGCTCCGCGCCGATCTGTTTCTCCCGCTCTCGACGCAGGTGCAGGGTCCGTCGAACGCCGACATGCTGACCAACCGCCGCATCATCTGGCTGATGATGGGCGGCCGGCTGAAGCCGGGGGTCACCGTCGCGCAGGCCAACGCCGAAGTGGACGCGATTGGCAAGATGCTCGCGCGGCAATATCCGCAGGCCAACGGCGACAAGGGGCTGCGGGTCGTCCCCACGTCCATCTTCCCCGGGCGCATCGGCATCATCGCCGGATTCATCGGGTTGTTGATGGGCATCGTGGCGCTCGTGTTCCTGATCGCGTGCGTCAACGTGGCCGGGATGCTGCTGGCGCGGTCGGCGGCGCGGCGCCGCGAGATTGCCGTCCGGCTCGCGATCGGCGCCGGGCGCGCGCGTCTGATCCGTCAACTGCTGACGGAAACGCTCGTGCTGTTCGCGGCCGGCTGCGCCGTGGGTCTGCTGATCAGCCGCTGGCTCATCGCGCTCCTGCTCTCGCTGTTGCCGCAGCTGCCCGTGCCGATCGGGATGCACATCGCGGTCGACTGGCGCGTGCTGGCGTTCGCCGTCGTGTTGTCGCTCGTCGCGGCGATCCTCGCCGGCCTCGCGCCCGCCCTGCAGGCGTCCCGTCCCGACGTCGTCCCGGCGCTCAAGGCCGAGGGACTCGGGAGCGCCGGAGGGAAGCTGCGGCTGCGAAACGTCTTCGTGGTCGGGCAGATCACGCTGTCGCTCGTAATCGTGATCGCGGGCGGCCTCTTCATGCGGGCGCTCGAGCACGCCGCCAGCATCGATCCGGGCTTCGACCAGTCGAACATCGACGTCGTCTCGCTCGATCTGTCGCTCGCCCGTTACAAGGACGCGGCAGGGATCGCCTTCGCGCGTCAGCTCGTCTCGCGGGCGCGCGCGCTGCCGGGCGTGCAGGGGGCGGTCATCGCGGCGGACCTGCCGCTCGATGGCGATCGCATCGGGTTTGGCGACGTCAGGCTGCCGGGGACCTCGCGCGAGACGCGGCGCACGGCGCCTCCCGTCGACTGGAACACCGTCACGCCGGGCTTCTTCCGCCTGATGCACGTCCCGCTGCTGCGCGGACGCGACTTCGACGATCGCGACGATGCCGGCGCGCCGCCGGTGGTGATCGTGAATGCGGCGCTGGCGCAACGGTTCTGGGGACGGCTCGACGTGACGGGGCGCGAACTGGTGATCGATACCGGGTTCGACGAGCCGCGGCGCGTCACCGTCGTCGGGGTCGCGACGAACGCGCGCTTCGTCGATCTGGACGTTGCGAACCTGCCGTACATTTATGCGCCGCTCGCACAGGAGTATCACCCCCGCGTGTCCCTGCTCGTGAAGACGAGCGGCACGAGCCTCGTCCCCGAGGTTCGATCGCTGATGCGCGAGCTGAATCCTCAGCTGCCGATCGTCAACGCGATGCCGATGACGGACGTGACCGCGATCGGCCTGGTGCCGCAGCGGATTGCCGCCTCGGTGGCCGGCACCCTCGGGATCGTCGGCCTGCTGCTCGCGGCCATCGGGATCTACGGCGTGACCGCGTATGCCGTCGGCCGGCGCACGCGGGAAATCGGCATCAGGATGGCGCTCGGAGCGAACCGGGCCGCGGTCCTCCGGCTGGTGCTGCGGCAGGGGCTCGTGTTGACGCTGCTCGGCATCGGGATCGGCGTCGTGCTCGGGGCGCTCGGGTCGGGCATCCTGCGCGGGTTCCTGCTGGGCGTCAGCGCGCTCGATCCGCTCACGTTTGGCGGGGCCGTGCTGCTCTTCACGGTCATCGCGCTGACGGCCACCTATTTCCCCGCGCGTCGCGCGACGCGCGTGGACCCGATCAGTGCGCTTCGGCAGGAGTGAAGCAGACGGCCCTCCGCCTATCCGCTCATCCTCACCTTCCGTCCATCCCAGCGGAACAGGTTCCCCGGCGTGAGATGCACGCCGCCCATCCATCGGTCGATGCCGCTCTGCGTCACGTAGTCCGTCCGATTGGCCAGGAGGTCGCGGCCGGTGGCCGTCAGCGTCATGGTGCCCGACGGCAGGGAAACGGCCGGAGAGGCGGCCGAGACGGCGAGTGCGATTGGCGGGTGCGCGGCGCCCGCGAGCCGCCGCGCGATGGTCCAGAAGCTCGTGTCTCCCATGAACACCCGCTCCTCTGTCCGTCCCACGGCGCGAAAGACGTCGGACGGCGACGAGATGCCCGACGCCAGAGCCTGCAGGATGTGGGCTTCGCTGCGCGCGAGTCCGTTGACGATGGACGGAAAGTCCTGCAGATGCCGCTGCAGCGCGCCGGCAAGAAACGGCAGTTCGTCAGACGGTTCGGAGGCGAGCGATTCGAGCGCGCGCGGATCGGGGCCGCAGAAGTCGCGCCATGCGCGGGCGCCGAGATCGATCTGCCCCTGCGTCAACGGACGTCTGGTGTCGAACAACGGCGCCAGCTGCGCAGGCGTGAGCTGGCCGAGCCCGACGAAGTCGGAAATGCCCGGAAACGAGCCGATGCAGATCAGAGTGAAGCGCGTGTCGTGCCGCTTCGGAAGACGGGACAGCCACCCGAGATGACGAATGAGCAGCAGTTGATCGTACAGGTCGTGCTCGAACCAGAAGACGACCTCGCCGTACTCGGCGAAGCGCTCGAGCGCGGCATCCGTCGCGCGGTATCGGTCGAGCGCCTGCGGCTCGGGTGCGTACCCGGCTGAGGCCAGATACCCCGCGCGCGCCCGGCACCATTCGTCCCCCCAGACGTACGGCACCGGCCCTTCGTGCAGCACGTCCGCCCACGTCGAGAAGGTGCCCGGCACGCCTGACTGCTCCAGTCCGACCCGTACCGAATCGCCGTTGAGCACGTGCAGAACAGAATGGGCAGCTGCCAGCGTCCAGCCTCCAGCGGGTTCGTCAGGCCATGAAGGCCTGACCCACAATCATAGCCATCCTCCGCCTTCCGCCCTCCGCCTTCCGCCCTCCGCCCTCCGCCTTCCGCCCTCCGCCCTCCGCCCTCTCACTCCGCCCTGATCGCGTCCAGCGGATTCACCCTCGCGGCTCTCCGGGCAGGCACCCAGCACGCCATCACGGCCACCACGCCGACTCCCGCGGACACGACCACGAACGTCGCGGGATCCGTCGGCGTGACGTTGAAGAGGAGGCTCTGGGCCGTGCGCGTCAGCGCGATCGACGCGCCGATCCCGATCGCCAGCCCCGTGGCAGCCAGCGTGGTGCCGTCGGCGATGACCATTCGGGCGATCTCGCGGCGTTGCGCCCCCAGCGCCATGCGCACGCCGATTTCGCGCGTGCGCTGGGCGACGACATGACTCATCACGCCGTAGATGCCCAGCAGCGCGAGCCCCAGCGCCACCGCCGCGAAGGCTCCCAGCAGCATCATCGCGAGACGGCGCGGCGCGAGCTGATCGCTGAGGACGTCGTCCATCGCGACGACGTGGTACACCGAAACGCCGGGGTCGATCGAGGCGACGATGGCTCGCAGCGTCGAAGCGAATGGCACGGGGTCGCCGGCCGTCCGGATCGCCAGCGACAACTCGAAGGTATCCTGCGCTTCCGGCAGATAGATCGCCGGCGCCGCGCCCGACGCGGGCCCCTGCTCGTGGACATCCCCCACCACGCCGACGATCGTGCGCCAGGGCGCTTTCGGGTTCGGACCGATGCGCACCCGGAGGTCGATCGGGGAGTGACCCGGAAAGAACCGCGCCGCGAGCGCTTCGTTGACCACCGCCACCTTCAACGAGCTGGGCGTGTCCATGTCGGCGATCAGCCGGCCGCGCTTCAGCGGGATGCGCATCGCCGTGAAATACCCGGGGGTGGCGGCGTGGTATCCGACTTCCGGAGGTTCACCGGCCGGGCGCGGCCGATTCTCGAGCGTCAACCACGTCGTGTTGCCGCTGCCGGCCATCGGCAGCGTGTCCACTCCCCCGACCGCCGTCACGCCGGGGACCGCCCGGATGCGCTCGAAGAGCGTGGCGTAGAACTGCTGCATCGAGGCGGCGGTCTCGTAGTGGCCGGGCAGACTGGCATCCGCCGTGAGCAGATGATCCGCCGCGAAACCGGGGGAGACGGCGAGGATCTGCCAGAAGCTCCGGAGCACCAGGCCCGCGGCGATGACGAGCACGATCGCCGCCGCCAGTTCCGCAACGGCCAGCCCGCTGCGCAGCCGCCGCGCGCCGCGGCCGGATCCGGTGCGCGCCCCGTCGCGCAGTCCGGCCTGCACGTCGGCGCCGGCACTGGTCCAGGCCGGCGCGAGCGCGAAGAGCACGCCGGTGCCGAGCGACGTGATCAGCGCGAACGCGAGCACGCGTCCGTCGACCCCGATGCCGGTGATGCGCGGCACGTAGTCGGCGGCCACCTTCGCGAGGACGCTCGTCATCCAGACCGCCACCAGGACGCCGGCGGCTCCGCCGAACAGCGCGAGCACCAGGCCCTCGACGAGGAGCTGACGGACGATGCGGAAGCGATCGGCCCCGACGGCCGCGCGCACGGCCAGCTCGCGGCGGCGGCCACCCGCCTGCACGAGCAGGAGGTTGGCCACGTTCGCGCATCCGATGAGCAGCACGACCAGCACGGCGCCGGCGAGCAGGTACAGCGGGGTGCGCACCTGCCCCACGATCGATTCGCGCAGCGGCGCCATCGTGGTGCCGCGCTGATCGTTCGTGCGGGGATACGTCTGCTGGAGCCGGACGGCGACCCGCTCGAGGTCGGCCTGGGCCTGGGCGAACGTCGTCTGCGGCCGGAGGCGTCCGATGACGTTCAGAAAGTGGATCGCCCGCAGATCCGTATTCGGCCCGCCGAGTGCGTCCGGTCGCGGCATCGGCCACCAGACTTCGGTGGTGCGCGACGGAAACGCGAAGCCGCGTGGCATCACGCCAATCACCTGGTACGAGTCGTCGCCGATGTTCACGGACCGCCCGATGATCGACGGATCCGCGGCGAACCGGTCCTGCCATGCCGTGTAGCTGAGGACGAGCACGCGATTGTGGGGACGGATCGCTTCGGCTGCCCTGAAGGTGCGGCCCAGCCGCGGCGGCACGCCCAGGAGGTCGAAGAAGTTCGTGGAGACCCAGCAGGCGTCGGCGTGCACGGTCTCGGCGCCGACGCGCAGATCGAAGGTTCGCGGCATGAACGCCGCCATCTGCTCGAACGTCCGCGTACCGCTCTGCCAGTCGGCGAAGTTGGCCGGCGCCACGTCGTAGCGCGGCTTCTGATTCAGCCGATCGTTCTCCCAGATGCGCACCAGCCGCGACGGATCCTTGAAGGGCAGCGGCCGGAGCAGCACGCCGTCCACCACGCTGAACATCGCGGTCGTGGCGCCGATGCCGAGCGCGAGCGTGAGGACGACGATGGCGGTGAGCGCGTGCCGCTCCCGCATCAGCCGGAACGCGTAACGGATGTCTTGCAGCAGCATGTCGAGACTCCATTGCTGGCGGAACAGACACCAGGCATCGGGAATGGCGCCGGCCGCGCGGCGCGCCAGCCGCATCGAGGCGCGCCAGGAACGCCTCCCCTCGCGCGGCGTCTCCATCCACGCGGTCGTCAGCTCCGCGTCCCATTCGGCGCGAAACTCGCGGCGCCCCCAGCGGGGCACGAGGCGCGAGACGAGGGCGAGCCAGCGGCGCAGGAGATCAAGCATGACGCGGGCGCGGCGCGAGTGTCGCGAGTCCCTCGAAGCGATCCTGTGCGGCCGCCAGCGCAGCCGACCCGGCCGCCGTCAACTCGTAGTAGCGGCGCGCGGGACGCTGGTCGCGCCGTGCCGTACGTTCGCTCTCCCACTGCGACCGGACGAACGACAAGGCGTCCAGCCGCCGCAGCACGGGATAGACGGTGCCGGTCTGCAGCCCGGTGCGGTCGGCGATGTCGAACCCGTAGCGGGCGCCGTCGGCGAGCGCCTGCAGCACGAGCGCGGTTGGATAGGTGAAGTGAAAGCGCGCCATATTCAAACTCTATATACCATAAACTCTACATAGCCACGCCGGCAGGTGGTCGATGTCGGGGCCGGACGCGAGCCTACTTCCCGAGAATCGTCGTGTCGTTCTTCAGCGCTCCCGGCGACACCGTCCGGTACGTCGTCGGCGAGAGGAGGACCTGGTCGAGCGACAGGCCGTCCTCGCGGACCTGGATGCGAACGGTGTGCGTGCCGCCGGTGGCAAACACCAGGTCCGGCCCCAGCACCCCGACGCCCCACCCGTTGTCCTGCCAGCCCCAGCCCGATTCGCCGCAGCCGCTGCAGTCCTCGAGGTTGTACTCCGCCGCGCTCGTGGTCCCGATGCGGTAGATCGGCGTGGCCGATTCGTCCACGGTGTCGGAGAATTGCACGAACACCGAATCGTTGCTCCAGCCATTGCCGTCCGCCTTGCCGCGCATCCACAGGTGATACGGCACGTTCGCCTCCGCGGTGAACGTCAGCTCGACGTAGTCGGCCGGCGTCGCCGACGCCGTCTTGATCTTCGCCGCGCCCGCGTTGAGGTTGTGCAGGCGCGCGCCGCCCGCCGCCGTCGCATCGGCCACTGTCTCCCACTGGCCGACAATCGCCGGCGTCTCCGCCGCGTAGAGGACGATGTCGGACGGGGGCGGCGGTGTCGTGTCCATGGTCACGTTCACCACCGCGGTCAGGCCCGTATTGCCCGCCGCGTCCGACGCGCGCCCCTGCAGCGTGTGTGGCCCCGCCGTCAGCGCGAGCCCCGACACCGCAAAGGCGTACGGCGCCGACGTCGTCGAGGCGGCCATCGTCCCATCGACCAGCAGGTCCACCGTCACCACGCCCACGTTGTCCGTAGCATCGACGCCGATCGACGACTGGCTGTTGATCGTGGCTCCTTCGGCCGGCGCGGTCATCGCCGCCACCGGGTCCTCCGTATCGGGCGGCCCCGGCACCACGTTGACCGTCACCGGGGTCGAACTGGCGGTATTGCCCGCCTCGTCGTACGCCTTCGCCACGAGGGTGTAGGCGCCAGGGACGAGCGTGCCCGTGTTCCACGCGAAGCCGAACGGCACCGTCGGATTGGTGCCGGCCAGCACCCCGCCCACCCACAGTTCGACGCGGGCGACGCCGACGTTGTCCGTGGCGTCCACGGCCACCGCGGCCACGCCGCTCACGTCGGTCCCTTGCAGCGGCGCCGTGATCGAAACCGCCGGCGCGATCGTATCGGGCGGCGCCACGAACGCCGGCAGGATGGTCGCATCGTTCTTCAGCGCGCCCGGTGACGACGTGCGGTACGCCACCGGCGAGAGGACGATCTGATCGAGCGACAGGCCGTCCTCGCGGACCTGGATGCGAAGCGTGTGCGTCCCGCCGGTGGCAAACACCAGGTCCGGCCCCAGCACCCCGACGCCCCACCCGTTGTCCTGCCAGCCCCAGCCCGATTCGCCGCAGCCGTCGCAGTCTTCGAGGTTGTACTCCGCCGCGCTCGTGGTCCCGATGCGATCGACCGGATTCCCCAATCCGTCCACCGTGTCTGAAAATTGCACGAAGGCGGAGTCGTTGCTCCAGGAGTTGCCGTCGGCCCTGCCCCGCATCCACAGGTGATACGGCACGTTCGCCTGCGCCGTGAACGTCAGCTCGAAGTAGTCGGCCGGCGCCGGCGAGGCCGTCTTGATCTTCGCCGCGCCGGCATTCGGATTGTGGATCCGCATCCCGCCGGCCGCCGTCGCGTCGGCGACCGTCTCCCACCGGCCGACAATCGCCGGCGTCTCCGCCGCGTAGAGGACGATGTCGGACGGAGGTGGCGGCGTCGTGTCCATGGTGACGTTCACCACCGCCGTCAGGCCCGTATTGCCCGCCGCGTCCGACGCGCGCCCCTGCAGCGTGTGTGGCCCCGCCGTCAGCGCGAGCCCCGACACCGCAAAGGCGTACGGCGCCGACGTCGTCGAGGCGGTCACCGCGCCATCGACCAGCAGGTCCACCGTCACCACGCCCACGTTGTCGGTGGCATCGACGCCGATCGACGACTGGCTGTTGATCGTGGTCCCTTCGGCCGGCGCGGTCATCGCCGCCACCGGGTCCTCCGTATCGGGCGGCGTCGGCACCACGTTGACCGTCACCGGGGTCGACGTGCCAGGGTTGCCGGCCGCGTCGTAGGCCTTCGCGAGGATCGTGTAGGACCCGGGCACGAGCGTGCTCGTGTCCCAGGCGAAGCCGAACGGCGCCGTCGCGTTGGTGCCGCCCAGCACCCCGCCCACCCACAGTTCGACGCGGGCGACGCCGACGTTGTCGGTGGCGTCAACCGCCACCGCGGTCACGCCGTTCACGTCGACCCCTTGCAGCGGCGCCGTGATCGAGACCACCGGCGCGACAGTATCGGGCGTCACGAATTTCGGCAGAATCGTCGTGTCGTTCTTCAGCGCGCCCGGCGACGACGTGCGGTACGTCGCCGGCGAGAGCACGATCTGGTCGAGCGACAGGCCGTCCTCGCGGACCTGGATGCGAAGCGTGTGCGTGCCCTCGGTGGCAAAGATCAGGTCCGGCCCCAGCACGCCGACGCCCCACCCGTTGTCCTGCCAGCCCCAGCCCGCCTCGCCGCAGCCGTCGCAGTCTTCGAGGTTGTAGTCCGTCGCGCTCGTGGTCCCGATGCGGTCGATCGGATTCCCCGATCCGTCCACCGTGTCGGAAAATTGCACGAACACGGAGTCGTTGCTCCAGGCGTTGCTGTCCGCCTTGCCGCGCATCCACAGGTGGTACGGCACGTTGGCCTCCGCCGTGAACGTCAGCTCGAAATAGTCCGCCGGCGCCGGCGAGGCCGTCTTGATCTTCGCCGCCCCGGAGTTGGGATTGTGCAAGCGCGCGCCGCCGGCCGCCGTCGGGTCGTCAGCCGATACCCAGCGGCCGGCGATGGCCGACGCGTCGGTCGCGTAGAGCACGACGTCGGTCGGGGGCGGCGGCGACGTGTCCATCGTGACGTTGACCAGTGGCGACAGGCCGACGTTGCCGGCGCCATCCACGGCGTGGGCCTGGAGCGTGTGCGGGCCGGGCGAGAGCGCGAGACCGGCGACCGGGAAATCGTACGGCCCGGCGGTGCGGGTTGCCGCCGCCGCGCCGTCCACCCACAGTTCGACACGGCTCACCGCCACGTTGTCGCTCGCCGCGACGGCGACGAGAGAGTTCGGGTCGATGGTCGAACCCTCCGAGGGGGCGGTCATCACGGCGACCGGGTTCTCCGTATCCGGCCCGGACGCGCACCGCGACAACGACACGTGATCGAAGACGGCCCCGTCGATGTTCACGGCGTCCAGATCGAGCGTGCACGAATCGACCGTGCCCCGCAGGTATTCGTACCGTGATTCGGCGTACGCCGTCCATGCGCTCGACGCGGCGGGATAGAGCGGCGCGCCGCCCCCTCCGGTCACGACGTACGTGACGCCGGGGGCCGCCGGGTTGCTCACGTCGATCGGAATCGTCCGCTCGTAGTCGTGCTCGTGACCCGAGATCGCGAGCTGCACGCCATACTGCTCGAAAATCGGATCGAAGGCGGCGCGAACGTCGAGATCCGACCCGTGTTCCCCACCCGAGCTGTACGGGGGCCGATGGAAGACGGCAATCTTCCAGGGCTGGGTGGTGGCGGCGAGGTCGGCGGCCAGCCACGCGAGCTGGTCCGCGCGCCGCGAGGTGTCCTGGAACGCCGTCTCGGTGTCGAGCACGTCCACGTGCACCGGCCCGTAGTCGAAGCTGTAAAACCGCTCGGCGTCGTCTGGAAACGCCGCCGTGGCGCCGTTGGTCGGCAGCACGAAGTCGGCGAGGTAGGCGGTCCCGTTGCCGTTGGACGGCCGGCTGTCGTGGTTCCCGTCGGCCGGGAAGATCGGGTGCGATCGCAGCCAGCCGGCGTACGTCGAGAAGAACCAGTTCTCGAACGTGGAGAACGATCCGTCGCCGGTGCCGTCCGCCGACCCGTACGCGATGTCGCCGGCGTGCAGCGCGAAGTCGAACGTCTCGGCGCCGATGCGCGCGCCGATCTGCTGCTGCGCGGTCGAGCCGACGCCGCTGTCGCCGAGCGCGACGAACCGGACGGTGCCGGTCCCCGTCGGCGGCGCGGTGGTGAACTGGTCCGCGGCCGGATTCAGGTCGACGCCCTGCACGAGGATGTCGTACGCGTACGTGGTCGACGCGGACAGGCCCGTGAGCGCCGCAACGTGCTGGTAGTAGTTCGGGACGCCGGTGGCAGACGACGGCATGAACGTCGTCACGGCCGGCACCGGCGTCGAGGCGCCCCCACCCGTGGCGTAGTGGACTTCCGCGGGACCGGGCTGCGCCGTGGTCCAGACCACCATGGCGCTCGTCGCGGTCACCTGCTGCAAGTACGGCTGGCGGACGAGCGTGACGATCGGGTCGTCGGGCGGGTCGGGCCGCTGCTCGTAAATCGTCGCGTCGTCCTTGGGCGTCCCAGGCGGGTGGGACAGGTACAGCGCCGGCGAGAGCATGATCTGATCGATGCGGATCCCGTCCTCGCGCGCCTGGATGCGGATCGTCTGCGGTCCGGTCGCGTCGAAGGTAATGGGGGCTCCGAGCACGCCGGCGCCGTAGCCGTCGTCCTGCCAGCCCCAGGCGTGTACGCCGCAGCCGTCACAGTCTTCGAGCACGACCGACAGCGCCGACGTGGTGCCGATCCGGTACGCCGCCGCGCCCGACCCGTTCAGGCTGTTCGAGAACTGGGCGTATACCGAGTCGTTGCGGTAGCTGTCGGCATCGGCGCGTCCGCGGATCCACAGGCGGTACGGAATGCCCGCCTGCGCGGAAAACGACAGGTCGAAATAGTTCGCCGGCTTCGCGAGCGGCGTGGTGACCTTCGCCGCCCCGAGATTGGGCTGCCACATGGCCGCCGCGGATGCCGCGGAGCCGTCGGTCAACACCGTCCAGCCGCCGGCCTTCGTGGCTGCCGTCGCCGCGTAGAGCAGGACGTCGCCGGGCCCGAGCGTCCCGTTGACGGGAGGCGCGGGGGTCTCGCCGGCGGTCGTGAACGCGTAGACCGGGCCCGCTTTCGTCAGGTTCGCCATCGTCTTGGTGACGATCTGCCAGTAGTACGTGGTGCCCGGGAGCAGGGTGGTGGGCAGCGTGTACGCCTGATTCTCGGTCTGGCTTTCGCTCGGCCCGAGCTGCAGGTCGGAGGCGACGAGCGGCGGAGTACCCGACGTGCCGAAGTACACGTCGTACTTCTGGCCCCACGGGCCTCCGTACCATTTCAGCTTCACCGCGGTCGGATCCACGCCGGCCGCGGCGTTGGCGGGCGAGCGGTACGACGGCTTGTCAGGGGGCAGCGGCACGAACGGCACGTATTCGACGACACCGGCGGAGTTGTTCCATTTCCGTTCGAACTGATCGACGAACCACTGGAACAGCTCGGGGCGGTGCGTGAAGTAGTTGTGCTCCTGCTGGGAGTCGTCGGACGCCTCGGACCAGTTGGACGATCCAAAGATCACCATCCCCTGTCCGTAGAGGAGCACGGTCTTCTGGTGATTCAAGCCGGCGTGCGCCCGCTGCTTCAGCTGAACGCCCGCCATGTACATGCGATCGATGTTGTACGAGTCCCACGCCCGGGTGTGGTTTCGATACTCCTCCGGTTCCATCAGGAGCCGGACCGGCACGCCGCGCTGTACCGCCGCGATCATCTGATCGGCGTGACGGGCGTCGGTGATGCGGTACATGGTGACGTCGATTTTCTGCGTCTCCGCCTTGTACGCCTGGATCGCCCGGGTGGCGTACGACTCCCCCGGCGGAAAGTTCAGCTCGGGGTCCTTGGTGTACGTCGGATAGCTCCGCGTGAGCGGGCCCGAGACGTTGGCGTAGTTGGCGTAGCTGGTCGTGTTGGTCCAGAGATCGTCGTACTTCGTCATGAAACTCTGGACGATCGACGGCGTCTGGGCGAAGAAGATGGCTTCGTCGATGTAGTTCGTGTAGGGCGTCGAGGCGAGCGGATGCCACGCGTCGGCGCTGTAATTGGCGCCGCTGAACTCCACGACCCCCTGTCCCGCGAAGATCATGGTCTTCCAGTGCAGGATGCCTGACGCGGTGCGCTTCCGCATCGGCATACCGGCCGACTGGAGTTCCGCGAGGCGATCGACGTTGACGGGCTCGGTGGCGTTCGCCCGCGGATCGATGATGACGCGGATCGGCACCCCCGCCTGCCATTTCTTCGTCAGTTCCGCGGTGTAGCGCGCGTCCTCCATGAACCAGAACGCCACGTCGATCTCGACGGTCTCGTTGCGGATGTAGTCGATGAGGATGGCGCGGCAGTCCTCGGCGGCGGGATCGCACAGGCGATCGGCCGACGTCTGCGCGAACGACGCGCGCGGCGCGCTCAGGAACACGGCCGCGACGACACACACGGACGCAGCGCGGAGAAGCGAGCGATTGTCCACGGGGGGGAGCCTTTCTGAGTTGATGGGGCCATTTATCGTGAACTTCGGCTGCCGCGATTTCAAGGTCAGCAGTATCCGGGCGCCGAGCGCGGGGTGGGGGGTGGGGGTGGGGGGGGGTCCGAACCGGCACAGGATGGTCCGAAGGGCGGGGGGTGCGGAGAGGCGGAGCGCGGAGATGTGGGTCAGGGCTTTACGCCCTGACCATTCGTGAGCGAGCCGAGCGCGGCCTAGTAGCGATAGTGCTCCGGTTTGTACGGCCCTTCGACGGGGACGCCGATGTACTCGGCCTGTTCGGGCCGCAGCGTCGTCAGTTTGACGCCGAGGTGGTCGAGGTGCAGCCGGGCCACCTCCTCGTCGAGGTGCTTCGGGAGGATGTAGACCGCCTTCTTGTACTTGTCGTTGTGTGCGTGCAGTTCGAGCTGGGCGATCACCTGGTTGGTGAAGGAGGCCGACATGACGAAGCTCGGGTGCCCGGTGGCGCAGCCGAGATTCAGCAGCCGCCCTTCCGCCAGCACCAGGATGCTGTGGCCGTCGGGGAAGCGGAACTCGTCGTACTGCGGCTTGATGTTGATCCGCTCGATCCCGCGCTTCTTCAACCCCGCCATGTCGATCTCGTTGTCGAAATGGCCGATGTTGCCGACGATCGCGTTGTGCTTCATCCGCGCCATGTGATCGACGGTGAGGATGTTCATGTTGCCGGTCGCGGTGACGAAGATGTCGGCCGTCTCGACGACGTCCTCGATGCGCTTGACCTCGTAGCCTTCCATCGCCGCCTGCAGCGCGCAGATCGGATCGATCTCGGCGACGATCACCCGGCAGCCCTGGCCGCGCAGCGCCTGCGCGCAGCCCTTCCCGACTTCGCCGTAGCCCGCGACGAGCGCGACCTTGCCGCCCATCATCACGTCGGTCGCGCGATTGATCCCGTCGATCAGCGAATGACGGCAGCCGTAAATATTGTCGAACTTGCTCTTCGTGACCGAGTCGTTGACGTTGATGGCCGGGAACCGCAGCGTGCCGGCCTCCATCATCTGATACAACCGATGCACGCCGGTGGTGGTCTCTTCGCTGACGCCGCGGATCCCGGCTGCCAGCTTCGTCCAGCGCTGGCCGTTGGTCGTCAGCTCCTTCCGGAGCAGGTCCAGGATGACCCCCCATTCCTCGGGATCCTTGTCGGGATTGAAATCGGGCACGCGGCCGGCGTGCTCGAACTCGGCGCCCTTGTGCACGAGCAGCGTCGCGTCGCCGCCGTCGTCGACGATCTGCGTCGGGCCGCCGCCGTCGGGCCACATCAGCGCTTCGCTCGTGCACCACCAGTACTCGTCGAGCGTCTCCCCCTTCCACGCAAACACGGGCGTGCCCCGGGGATGTGCGGGCGTGCCGCCGGTCTCCGGCCGGCCGACGACCACCGCCGACGCGGCGTGGTCCTGCGTCGAGAAGATGTTGCACGAGACCCATCGCACGTCGGCGCCCAGCTCGGTGAGCGTCTCGATCAGCACGGCGGTCTGGATGGTCATGTGCAGGCTGCCCATGATGCGGGCTCCTTCGAGCGGGCGCTGCCCCGTGTAGCGCGCGCGGAGCGCCATCAGACCGGGCATCTCGTGTTCGGCCAGGCGGATCTCCTTGCGTCCAAGTTCTGCCAGCGCCAGATCTTTGACTTTGTAGGGCACGCGGCCTGCGGTGGCCGCGGCCTCGAAGGGGTGTGTGTCGCGAACGGCTGTCGTCATGAACATGCTCCTCGTCGTGTTGTGTTGCCGGGGGGCTTCGCCCCGCCGCTCCGCCTGCTCGCGCCTGGCGAACGCCCGCCGTACTCGTCGTTCATGCGCGCGTCGCCGATGCGACGAACAATCCAGGGCCTTTCGCGGCCGGGTCCGGCGGCATGGGCACGCTGCGGACGTCGGCGAAACCGGCGTCGGCCAGCAGGCGCCGCATCTGATCGTCGTCGAACCCGAGCCAGACGTGCCCCATCTGCTGCCGGTACTCCTCTCGATCGTGCGGCGACATGTCGCAGACGATCAGCCGGCCGCCGGCACGCAGCGCGCGGGCCGCCTCCGAGAGGACGGCGGCCGGCTCCGACACGTGGTGCAGGACGAGCAGCAGCAGCGCCGCGTCGAGCGACCCGGCGTCGATGGGAAGGGCTTCGAGCTCGCCGCGCCGCACGTCGACGTTCAGGCACTCGCGCAGCCGCCGGCGGGCCGCCTGGAGCATCTCGCCCGAGCGATCGACCGCCACGATCCGGGCCACGAACGGGGCCAGCGCCGCGCTCGTCTGTCCCGTGCCGCACCCGAGGTCCCCGATCGTCCACCGCGGGTCGAGCAGCGCCGGCATCGCCTGGAGCGACGACGTGTGGCCGAACAGCTCGGCGCGAAGGCGATCCCACTGCCCCGCCGACGCGGCGAAGAACTCCTCCGACTTCGACCGGCGCCGCGCCAGCACGCCTTTGAGCCGTCGCGCGTCCTGCGCGGCGCCGGGCATGGTCGCGACGCTCTCGCGCAGCAGCGCCCACAAGCGGCGCTCCGCCGGATGCCGGTCGTCGGCGGCGAGCGTGTAATGGCGGCTGGTGCCATCGCGCCGCGACGTGACCCAGTTCGCGTCGGCGAGGGTCTTCAGCTGGCGGCTGACGGTCGACTGCGGCAGCTGCAGCACGGCGCACAGCTCCGAGACCGTCAGCTCGCGCCGTTCCAACAGCAGCAGAATGCGCCCGCGCGTCGCGTCGGCCAGCGCCGACAATCCGTCCAACACCTCCGCGGGCGCGCGGTCCATCCGCATATCCGGATGTAGTGTTGCTTGTTGCCGCGCCGCTGTCAAGCGCCTGCAGCCCGCGCTACCGGAAAGTGGCACATTTCCGGCGCATGTCGGTAGGGCCGTGCCCTGCCCTCGAAGGGCACCCGAATACTCCCACGCGGTCGCCGACGCAACCGCCGGGTTTACGGGGGCATCGCTCGACCCTGCCCCGTACGCGCGCCTGTGCCGTGATGGCACTCCGCTGGCAGTTGCGAAGATCGCCAATGAAGCACAGCCGCGTTTTTGTTGAGGTCCGCTGATGTCGAGTTACCGCTTCTTCGGCCGCCGGCTGTTGCCGGCCGCCGTCACTACGGTCCTGCTGGCCCTCACCGCCGGCAGCACCCCGGCCTTCGCCCTAGATCGCCTCTGCGATCCGGGCGGCGAGGACTGCCGCGCCATTCTCATCAACTACATCAGAAACGAGAACGTCGAAATCGACGTCGCG
Organism: Vicinamibacterales bacterium; assembly: GCA_036278735.1. Classification (GTDB taxonomy): domain Bacteria; phylum Acidobacteriota; class Vicinamibacteria; order Vicinamibacterales; family 2-12-FULL-66-21; genus DASUKM01. The sequence goes on along the minus strand of DASUKM010000046.1, from coordinate 12,799 downwards.
TTCTGGTTCATGGAAGACGCACGCTACACGGCAGAACTGGCCAACCGCGCCGCGGCCGGCGTCAAGATTCGCGTGCTGGTCGATCCGCGCGCCAACGCGACGGAGCCGGCCAATGCCGACCGGCTCGACGAACTGCAGAACGCCGGCCTCCCGATGCGCAAACGCATCGCCAGCGGCATCCTGCACTGGAAGATGATGCTCTTTGCCGGCCAGAACGTCGTGGAGTTCAGCGGCGCGAACTACAGCGCCGACGCCTGGCATCCGTTGAGCTCCACACCGTATGAAAATTACATCGATGAAGCCATTTACTTCACCGACGACCCCGCCGTCGTCAACAGTTTCAAGACGAAGTACGACGACTCGTGGGTGGATACGACCAGCTTCGCCGATTACGCCAACATCACCGGACCGCTCACGCGCAGCTACGATACCTTTTCCCAGGATGCGGACCTGAATTTCCCGCCGGCGCAGTCCTACGCCAGCCGCGCGCTGAAGGCGTACGCGGCCGAGACGCAGAAGATTGACGTCATCATGTACCGCATCACGGACCAGCGGCACACCAACGCGATGATCACCGCGGTCCAGCGAGGCATCCCCGTCCGCCTCATCAGCGAACCGGCAGAGTACCGCAACCCCGCCCGCGTCTGGGATTCCTGGAACGTCGACCGGATGTACATGGCGGGGGTGCACGTGAAGATGCGCGCGCACGCGGGCCTGACCCACGAAAAGCTCGTCCTCCTCTACGGGCAGGCGTTGAGCATCTTCGGCTCGTCGAACTGGACCAGCCCTTCCGACAAGTCGCAGCAGGAGCACAACTACTTCACCACGAAGCCGTCGCTGTTCCAGTGGTTCGTCGACCAGTTCGAGCGCAAATGGAACAACACCGGCGGTGTCACCGAGACGACAGACTTCGTTCCCCTGCCGCCCGACAAGCCCGTCTACCAGAAGCCGTCCAACGGGGCCACCGGTGTGAGTACCGCCAGCGTCACGCTGAAGTGGTACGGCGGTCCGTGGGCACACCTCTACGACGTCTGGCTCGGCACCGATCCGGCGAATCTGAAGCTGGTGCTCGCCAACAAGGATCTCGGGCCGAGCGAGTCCAGCACCCAGTTCCAGAGCTTCACGGTCGACGACCTGCAGCCCGGCAGCACGTATTACTGGCAGGTGGTCTCGCACACGATGGCGAACCTGACCAAGACCGGGCCCGTCTGGACGTTCACCACGGCCGGCACCGCCACGGCGCCGCCGGTCAACGGCGTCCTCGGCCCCGGCGACATCCTTCTGTACGGCGACGATGGCGTCGTCACCGGCAGCGCGTGGACGCTGACGAGCGACGGCACGGCCACCGACGGCAAGCGCCTGTGGAATCCGGACAAGGGGGCCGCGAAGATCACCACCGCCGCCGCGACCCCGGGCAGCTACGTGGAGTTCACGTTTACCGCGGTCGCCGGCACGCCGTATCACTTCTGGATGCGCGGCAACGCGCAGAACAACGACTGGGCCAACGACTCCGTGTTCGTCCAGTTCTCCGGGTCGGTCGACAAGAGCGGAAATCCGACCTATCGGATCGGAACCACGAACGCCGCCGAGTACAACCTCGAGAACTGCGCCGGCTGCGGCGAAGCGGCCTGGGGCTGGCAGGACAACGCGTACGGAAACAACGCGGCCACCATCCCGATCTATTTCACGTCGGGCCCGCAGACGTTGCGGATCCAGGCGAGGGAAGACGGCCTTTCGATCGATCAAATCATGTTCTCGCCGTCGAAGTACTTCGCGACGGCGCCCGGCCCGCTGAAGAACGACACGACCATCTACCCGCGTGGCGATGGCGGGTCGGGCGGCGGCTCGTCGGGCCTTCCGGCGCCGTGGTCGAACCAGGACATCGGCAGCGTCGGGATCGCCGGCTCGGCGAGCTACGACGACGGCACGGCGACGTTCAAGCTGAAAGGGGCCGGTGCGGACGTCTGGGGGACGGCCGACGCCCTCCAGTACGCGTATCAGCCGCTGTCGGGCGACGGCTCGATCGTCGCGCGCGTGGCCACCGCTTCCGGCAGCGAGGCCTGGGTGAAGGCCGGCGTCATGATCCGCGCCTCGCTGGGCTCCGGATCGGCGCAGGCCTTCATGCTCGTGTCGCGCACCAAGGGGCTCGCGTTCCAGCGGCGCGTCGCGACGGGCGGCACGAGCGTGAGCACGGCCGGCGCGGCCGCGGCCGCTCCCTACTGGGTCCGGCTCGATCGATCCGGCAACACCATCACCGCTTATCAGTCACCCGATGGATCGACGTGGACGGTGGTCGGAAGCGACACGTTCTCGATGCCCGCGAACGTCGACATCGGGCTCGGGGTCTCGAGCCACACGAACTCGTCGGTGGCGATCGCGACCTTCGATCACGTGACCATCTCGGGCACGATCCAGGGGCCGCCGTCGCTGCCCGCCCCCTGGGTGAACCAGGACGTCGGCGCCGTCGGGCGCGCCGGATCCGCCAGCTACGACGCCAACACGTCGACCTTCACCGTCCAGGGCGCCGGCGCCGACGTCTGGGGCACCGCCGATGCGCTGCAGTACGTCTATCAGCCGCTGTCGGGCGACGGTTCCGTCGTCGCGCGCGTCGCAAGCGTCGGGGGCACGGAAGCGTGGACGAAGGCGGGCGTCATGATCCGGGACTCCCTGAGTCCCGATTCGGCGCAGGCGTTCATGCTCGTGTCGCGAGGCAAGGGGGTGGCGTTCCAGCGCCGCACCACGGCGGGCGGCGGGAGCGTCAGCGCGAGCGGCGCTGCGGCGACCGCACCCTACTGGGTCAGGCTGGACCGCTCCGGCGCGACGATCACCGCGTATCAGTCGCCAGACGGCGTGGCGTGGACGTCGCTCGGCAGCGACACGTTCGACATCGGGACGAACGTGTACGTCGGCCTCGGCGTGTCGAGCCACACGACGTCGTCGACCGCCGCCGCGACATTCGATCATGTGGACGTCTCAGCCGGTCAGGGCTGAAGCCCTGACCCACAGCGTGAGGAGTGTGGGTCAGCCCTTCAGGGCTGACGCGGAAGCTCGTGTCGGAGCACGCGTCCGGGCAGCGCCGCCGTGAACCGGCCGTCGTCGAGCACGATCGTGCCATTCACGAGCACGTAGGACACGCCGGTCGCGAGCTGCTGAGGATCCGTGTACGTGGCGCGATCGCGGATCCGATCCGGATCGAAGATCACGAGGTCGGCGAACGCGCCAGGCCGGATGGTGCCGCGGTCGCGGATCCCGAAGACCAGGGCGGGCAGGCTCGTCATCGAACGGATGGCGAACTCGAGCGGCACGACATGGCGGTCGTGGACGTACACGGCCAGACGCCGCGCAAACGCGCCGTCGTTGCGCGGGTGCGGCTTGCCGGCGCCCGCCTCGACCAGTGCGCCGTCGCTCGAGGCCATCGTGTACGGCTGACGCATGATCGCTTCGATATCCGCCTCCGACATGTTGAACGAGACGATCGACGCCTCGCCTTTGGCCAGCATCGCGATGGCGGCCGCTTCGGCCGTCTGGGCGCGGGCGTGCGCAATCTGCGCGAGCGTCTGACCCTCGAGCGCGCGGTCGGGCGCGTACGACGCAATCATGATCTTGTCGGCCCCGCCCCGGCGCTTCAAATTCGCATGGACGATCGCCGCGTCGGGCGCCGCCGCGTCCGGCAGCAGCGCCGCCCGCAGGCTCGTCGACGACGCATCGTAGGGGTACTGATCGGCGAACACCGGCACGCCGCGCGCGCGCGCCCGATCGATGTGCGCGATCATCGTGCTCGACAGGCCCCAGTTGTCGGGACCGAGCGCCTTCATGTGGCTGACGATGCCGGTGACGTGCGCCTCGTCGGCAATCCGGATCACCTCGTCGACGGCGGCGACGACGCCGATGTTGTAATCGCCCTCGTCGCGAATATGGCTGGTGTACACGCCGCCGTATTCCGCCGCCACCTTCGCGAGCGCGATCACCTCCTCCGTCGTGGCGAAGCTCGCCGGGGCGTAAAACAAGCCGCTCGACAGGCCGAACGCCCCTTCGCGCATGCCTTGCCGGACGAGCTCGGCCATCCGGACCAGCTCGGCGCTCGAAGGGGCGCGTTTCGCGCGGCCGAGGACGGCGATCCTGACGCTGCCATGGCCGATGAGCAGCGCCACGTTGGGACCGATGCCTCCCTTCTCGAGCTTCGCCCGCTGCGCGGCCAGATCGACCGGGCCGCCGCCGTCAGGATTGCCGACAAAGGTCGTCACCCCCTGGGCGAGCAGCGGCTGGGCCTGCCGCAGCGCGGGGCGCGTAATGCCTTCGGCGGCGTGCGAATGCACGTCGATGAACCCGGGCGAGAGCACCTGATCGTGCGCGTCGATCACGCGAGTGGCCCCCGTCGCGTCGAGCTGCCCGACGGCCGTGATGCGATCGCCGGTCACGCCGACGTCGGCGCGGACCCAGGGATTACCGCTGCCGTCCATCACGCGCGCGTGTCGAATGACCAGGTCGAACGGCGCCAGCGAGAGCCCGGAATTACACGGATTGGGTGTCGGGACAGGCGGGTGCCGGACACCTGTCGATGCTGCCGCCAACGCGGCCAGGAAGACGCCTGTCGAGAACATCCGCATTGCGCGTCATTGTATGCGCGCTCGAGCCGGCGCGGCGCAGCCCGGCTGAGCGGGCCGGGCATGTTTCCTGCACTGCCTCCCGCCGGAGACGAGTCCCGATGACACGCAGCAATTTGATCGAGGAGCGCGGGAAGCCGAGCGTCTGGGATCAACAGGCCGCCCGTCACGCGGCGCGCGACAACGAACGATGGATGACGGCCGCGGCCGGCGCCGCGCTCGCGATCGCTGGCGTCAGGCGCGGAGGCATCGGCGGAGGACTGCTCGCCACCCTGGGCGGCGCGCTCGCGGCGCGCGCGATGATGGGGCGCCACGATCTCGGCACCGCGCGGGAGTGGGCGCTGCGCGCCCTCGGCGCGCGCGACCACAGTGCTCTTGACGTCGTCGGCAGTGCCTCGGACGAATCATTCCCGGCGAGCGACGCGCCGTCGTGGACGCCGACGTCGGGCGCCACCGCGGCACACACGAGGAGGTGACCGGCGATGAGCAGCATGGATTTGACGGTCCCGGGTGACCGGCAGGCAGCGCGGGTGCGGACCGGACACAACGTCGGGCGCGCCGAACGGTGGGGTTCGACCGCACTCGGTGCCGGCCTGGCCATTCTCGGGATCTCGCGCCGCGGCCCCGGCGGGTGGCTGACCGCGGCGCTCGGCGGCGCGCTGATCGCGCGCGGCGTGACGGGCCGTTGTCAGGTGTACGAGGCGCTCGGCCTGAATACGGCAGGCACGGGGGACGACACGCGCCGCGCGCTCGGCGGTGCGGGCGGCGTCCACGTGACCGAATCGATTACGATCCAGCGCCCCGCCGCGGAGCTCTATCGCTTCTGGCGCAATCTCGAGAATCTGCCGCGCTTCATGCAGCACCTCGATGCCGTCGAGCGCCTGACCGATACGATCTCGCGCTGGCACGCCAAGGGGCCCGCCGGGACCACGCTCGAATGGGACGCCGAGATCATCAACGAGGTGCCGAACCAGGTGATCGGGTGGCGGTCGCTCGAAGGAGCGGACGTGGTCAGCGCCGGGTCCGTCAACTTCGACGAGGCCGGCGGGGGCGCCACGCGCGTCACGGTGCGCCTGCAATACAGCCCGCCCGGCGGCAAGGCGGGGGCCGCGGCCGCGCGGCTGCTCTCGGTGGATGCCGGCACCGAGATCCGCGAAGACCTGCGCCGATTCAAGCAGATGGTCGAGGAGTCGGCGGCACAGCGCTGACGCCGCTACGTCTCGTTGTTCGCGCGCGCGGCCCGGTTGCCGAGCGCCGTCACGATCGACGGCGCCCATCGCGACCGGCTGTCGCGTCCCTTTCTGATTTCGTCGCCGGCGGCCGACGGTCCCGGCAGCAGACGGGTGGCGAGCATCATCGCCCGCGCGACCGCGCCCGGCGCCACCGCATCGGCGATCGCCGCGAGCCTGGCCTGCGGCGTGATCGTCAGCTCGGGGTCGCCGAACCGGCAGGCCTCGACGATCTGGTGCGCCGCGCGCTCGGCCCGGATCGACAATCCGGGAACGGAATCGGCAATCGCGAACCACGCGAACTCCGCCTGGTGCTGTCCCTTTATTTGCGCGTTGATCGGCGACCCCGTCCGCATCAGCCCGGGCGACACCGTCGTGACCCGGATGCCGTCGCGATCCAGCTCGGCGCGCGCGGCGTCGGAGAGGCCGACGAGCGCAAATTTGCTCGCGCTGTACGGACCGAGGTGCGGCACCGCGATGCGCCCGCCGATCGACGCAATGTTGACGATGCGCCCGAACCGGCGCTGGCGCATGATCGGAATGGCCTCGAGCATCAGGTGCAGCGGGCCCCAGAAGTGCGTCGCCATCGCGTTTTCGAAGTCCTCGTGCGTCATGTGGACGAACGGCCCGACCTGAATCACGCCGGCGTTGTTCACGAGCACGTCGATCGTGCCCCAGCGGCCGAGCACCGATTCGACAGCGGCGCGGACGTCCGCGCGTCGGCGGACATCGCAGCGCTCCGTATGCACCGCGGCGCCGCGCGCCTCGAGATCCGCCCGCGCACGAGCGAGTTCGGCGGGATCGCGCGCGAGCAGCGCGACGCGCGCCCCTTCGGCGGCGAACTGCCGGGCGAGCACGAGGCCGAGGCCGCGCGACCCGCCCGTGATCACGACCACGCGGCCGCCGAACGCGATCGCGTGACGGCGTCTCGCCAGCCGCGCGCCGATGGCCGCCGCTCCGGCGCCGGCCGCCAGTCCGAGCATGAATCGCTGTCGCGTGGTCATCCCGCCTCCTCCATCAGCCGCCGCAGCCGCAGCGCGTCCCGCGGCGCGTGGCCGCCGACGTCGTTGTTGAAGTAGCCGTACACATCGGCCCCCTCCCGCCGCTGCGCGTTCAACCACTCGCTCCACCCGCGCAGCCGCTCGTCGTCGTAGGCGCCGCCGTACTTCGACGTGGCGCCATGGAATCGCACGTACACGAACGGACCGACGCGGTACCGCTCGGTGGCCGACCCCGGCATATCGTGCAGACAGAGCGCCACCGCGTGCCCCTCGAGCAGCGCGAGCACGTCCGGGCGATACCAGGCCGGGTTGCGAAACTCCAGGACGTGGCGCACCTCGCGCGGCAGCGCGTCGAGAAAGTGCCGCAGCCGATCGAGATCGAGCCCCCAACCGGGCGGCAGTTGATACAACACCGGGCCCAGATGGCGCCCGAGGCCGCGCACGCTCGCGAACAGCCGCGCGAGCGGTTCCTCCGGATCCTTCAGCTTCTTCATGTGCGTCAGGAACCGGCTCGCCTTCACCGCGAACAGAAAGCGCGCTGGCGCCCGCCGCGCCCACGCCGCGCACGTCGCGCGCTCGGGCAGACGATAGAAGCTGTTGTTGAGTTCCACGGTGTCGAACACCGACGCGTAGTGCTGGAACCAGCGGGCCTTCGGCAGGTCGTCGGGATAGAAATTGCCTCGCCAGTGCCGGTAGTCCCATCCCGAGCACCCGACGCGAACGCGGCCCGGGACCATGGGTCGGGCACAGCAAGCGCTGTACCGGGGGGAGGCGCCGGGCTTTGGGCTTTGGGCTTTAGGGGTGACCTGATGAGGCGGAGGCGACGCGGCGGTCTCTCGGGCGCAGGAACGTGCCCTCGGCGGTGCGCGCGAGGAATCCTTCCTCGACGAGCGCGTTGAGAATCCGCTCGACCGCGGCGCGCTCCACCTCGAACACCAGGCGTGCCTGCTCGGGCGTGAGGAGCAGGCCGGGCAGCGACCCGAACTCGGCGCGGATCCGGCTGGCCACCGCCGCACGGGTGCGCACGTCGCGCCGCTCGCGCTCGACGGGCCGCCTCTCGCCACCAGCCGGCTCGGCGGGGCGCCCGACGTTCAGGCGCATCCGAAGAGGCGCGCGCGCCGGACGTCCGAGGGCCAGCTTCACCTCGCGCAGGACGGCGTGCGGGAGACACGGCTTGAGGAGCACGCGCTCGACGCCCGCCTCCGAGGCACGGGATTCCAGATCGGCCGTCGCGTAGCCCGTGACGACGAACACGTGAATCCCCGCCGTGCGGAGGTCGCACTTCAGACGGCGCGCGACCGTCACCCCGTCGACGTCGGGCAGCACGAGATCGGTGAGCAGGACGTCGGGAACGATCTCGAGCGCGGCGACGAGCGCCTGCGAGCCGGTGGCGGCTTCCGCCGTACGGTAGCCGCTCGTGTCGAAGCACGCACGGTACAACTCGCGCGTGTCGCGGTCGTCGTCGGCCACGAGCACGAATCGTCGGCGGCGCTGCAGATCCGGCATCATGCGATGCGCCCGCGCTTACTTGCGGCTATCCGTGCGTCCTCCCACGAGTTCCCGTTCGGCGTCGTACCAGTCGTCCTGATCGCGGCCGTGATCCCCCCCGCGCCGCAGGTACAGTTCATACGCGCGCCGCGCGATCCGATCGCGATCCACCGCCGGATGCCCCGGGGGTGTCGTGCTGCCGTTGTCCGGGCGCGGGGTATCCGCCGCCATCGCGCCCACGCCGCCGTTGTCGGTTCTCCGTCTGCTCTTCGCCATACGCTGAAATCCTCCGCGTCACGTGCCAGCGCCCTCACACGCGACCGCCCCCGCAGGCGCGATCGGGAAAGACGCGACGAAATGATCGTGTGTCTGAGCGAGGCCGGACGTGCGAGTCACCCTGCTCGAGCGTCGGCGTTGGGCGCCAGCTCAGCAGTGTTTCGTGCCGCGCCGTCGAGGCGACGCATCACTATTATAAAGGGCTGGTCGCGCCGCTCAAGCTTTTGTTACGCGTAGCGCCGGACCTGCGCGGCGCAGAACGCCGCAAATCGATCGACGTCGCGCGGAGGACTGGTGTGATGCGGGCGCACCCCTTCGCACTCGGGCGTGAAGCAGAAGGTGACGGTGACGTCGAACGGCTCGAGCGCGCGCATCTGGCGGTCGAACCAGGCCTGCGCGTGGGGCCGCAGACTGTCGGCCCAGCTCAGGCCCGTGCGGACGTGCTTCACGCCGAGCGTCCGCATCCAGCGGACCGCATCGTCGAGGCGAGGGTCCTCGAAGTGAAACCACTGGCAGAGGCCGAGCGCGGGCGTCAGCTTCGCGAAGTCGTCGAGCGCCAGCTTCGGCCGCCCGTCTTCGCGCAGCAGCCCCATGTAGAAGTGTCGATAGTACGACGAGCCTTCCGCTTCGCGATGGCGGGTGGTCGCCGGCCAGGCGCGCGGCAGATCGTAGAGGCTGTACCAATGGATGCGATCCGCGCGCCCCGTCAGCAGCTCGGCCGTGCGCCGCAGCCCGAACTGTTGCACTTCTTCGGCCCCGAAGGTCGAGACGCCCACTTCCGACACCCACACGGGCTTGGCGGTGACCGCCTGGATTTCCGCCAGCTTGTCGGGCCACTCGTGGATCTGCCAGTGATTCCAGTCGAGCGGAAACCCGTGCACGGCGACGACCTCGACGTGGTCGAGCGCGCCCAGCCCCTGCAGCGTGCGGAGGAAGTTGGGATCGATCGGCGACATGCCGCCGAGCACCCGCGTCAGCGCGGGCCGCTCGGCCCGAATCGCTCCGGCCGCGCGAGTGACGAGCGAGGCGAACGTCTGCCAGCCCGGGTCGATCTCGAAATCCCAGTGCGAGAGGTTGTTCGGCTCGTTCCAGAGCATCACCGCTTCGACCACGCCGTCAGCTCCTCCTTCCGCAGGTGCGCGAGCACGCCCGTGTCGTCGCGGCGGCGGCAGATGAAGACCTCGTCTTCGGGGTGATCGACGACCTCGAAGCCGGCGCTCCGCAGCATCGCTTCGGCGCACGAGCGGTTCGGAATCCACCAGTTGGTCGGATCGTGCGCGTACCGCTGCTCGACGAAGTACATCCGCGGATACGCCGGGTCGTCGAACGGTTCCGACTGCCAGAACTCGTAATCGGGCGCCACGTCCGACGGCCGCTCGCTGCCGCGCAGCATCGACTGGAACACGAGCAGGTCGCGCGCGACGTGCTCGTGGAGGATGTCGAGCGCGAGCAGGGGATGGCGCAGGTGGTACAGCACGCCCATGAAGAGCACGACATCGAACCGCTCGCCGAGCGCCGGCAGCTGGTAGACGGACATCTCGCGGAACTCGATGTCGGCCCCCTCCACCTCGGCGGCAAAGCGCGCCTGCGCGAGATACCGCGGGTCGGAGTCGACCCCGACGACGCGCGCCGCGCCGCGGCGCTTCATCTCGAGCGCGTAGAATCCACCGTTGCAGCCGACGTCGAGCACGCTGCGGCCTGACAGATCCTCCGGGATCGCGTGCGCGAATTTCTGCCACTTCACGGCCGGGTAGTCGCCGAGAAAATGATCGGGCGCCGTCTGGACGCCTCCCAGATTGATGTTGTGGAACCAGTCGCCCAGCTCGCGGACGCGGTGGCGAATCGCGTCCGGGGTCATCGTCGACGTGTTCATGACACGGCCCTCTCTGCGATGGCGGCCGGACGAGCGGCCGGTCCCGCGGCGGCCGCGCGCAGGCCGGCATCGGCGGCATACTGCTCGAGCTCGGCCGCGCGATGCGGCGCGGTATGCGACCGCAGCACGCGGTCGCGCGCCCGCGCCCCGATCGCCCGGCGCTCCTCTTCCGGGATGTCGCGGAGGTACGAGAGCGTGTCGCGGGCGTCGCGCGCCAGCAGGATCTCCCGGCCGGGGGTGAAAAACCGATCGAGCCCCGCCCACGTATCGCTGATCATCGGCGTCGCGCACGCCGCGGCCTCGAACAGCCGGACGCTCGGCGAATAGCCGGCCATCACCATGTCGCGGCGGGTGACGTTCAGCGTGTAGCGCAGCGAGTTGTAAAAGCGCCGGTGCGCGGCCGGGGCGAGGTGAATCGTGCGGGCCACGTTCGACGCCCAGTCAATCGCGTCCGGGTACTGGGGCCCCACGACAATGAACCGGCCGTCCGGCCAGGCAGCCGCAGCCTCGAGCATCAGGCGATCGAGCACCGGCTGGCGGTCGTCGCTATAGGTCCCGAGATAGCCGAGGTCGTAGGCGAGGGGGGCCGGCTCCGGAAAATAGAGCTGGGGATCGACCGAGCAGTACAGCGGACGCGCGAGCCGCGCGCCGAAGGTGCGCTGCAGTTTCTCGAGCGTCGGACCACCGGTGAACGAGAGATAGAGATCGTATTTCGGGATCTGCCGCGGCGCCAGGTAGTCGCTCTGATTGCCCTCGAGGCGTGCGAGCGTCACGGGCGTATCGATGTCGTAGAACGCGGTCGCCCCTTCCGCGAGCCGGTGCACGAGATCGCCGACGGCAATGCCGTCGGGCACGTACGACCCGACGATGACGAGATCCGCCTCGCGGATCGCGCGCGCCGCCCGGTCTTCCAGTTCGGCCACGCTGCGGTACAGCTCGGCCCGGCAATACGGCGGGGACGGCAGATCGCGGTTCTCGGCGTACCATTCGGCGTCACGCTCGAAGAAGCGAATGTCGTGGCCGCGCGCGGCCAGGGCGCGCACGAGGGCGCGATAGGTGGTCGCGTGGCCGTTGCCCCACGACGACGTGATCGACAAGCCGAAGATGGCGATGTTCATGGCGGGGTCAGGTGCTCAGGTTCTCGGGTTCTCGGGTTCTCAGGTTCTCGGGTTCTCGGGTTCTCGGGTTCTCGGGTTCTCGGGTTCTCGGGGTTCTCGGGTTCTCGGGGTTCTCGGGTTCTCGAGTCTGTCAGAAAATTTGTGTGTGGGGCATACCATGAGGAGTGTTCATGCCCCGGAAGCCGAAATCGTCGTCTGAGGCGGCGCTGGCGCCCGTTCCCTCTGAAATCCTCGAACGAGTCGACGAATCACTGCAACGCGACGAGCGGCAAGACCGTGCTCACCGACGACGGTCCGCTGACGATTGACGTACCGCGATCGTGACGGCCGCTTCGAGCCGCAACTGATCCCGAAGCACGAGCGCCGGTTTACCGGGTTTGACGACAAGATCCTGGCACTCTACGCGCGCGGGATGACGGTTCGGGAGATTCAGGCCTTCCTTGCGGAGATGTACGGCGTCGAGGTCTCGCCCGATTTGATCAGCACCGTGACGGACGGCATCGTCGCCGAGGTGATGGCCCGGCAAAATCGGCCGCTCGAGCCCCGGTATCCCGCGGTGTTCTTCGATGTGTTGCGCGTCAAGATTCGCGAGGAGGCCATCGTCCGGAGCACAGCGGTCTACCTCGCGCTCGCGATCCTGCCCGACGGGACCCGCGACATGCTCGGCCTCTGGATCGAGCAGACCGAGGGTGCGAAATTCTGGATGAAAGGCTCGAGCGACGTCAAAACGCGCGGGTGCCCGGACATCCTCATCGCCATGACCGATGGCCTGAAAGGGATGTCGAGGCGCTCGCGGTGATCGATCCGCAGACCACAATGCCGACCTGTATCGTCCACCTGATGTCCTCGAGAGCGTGCATGCCCAGCTGCGCAAGATCATCGAGACGGGCGGGCACTTGCCCACGGACGCGGGCGCCACGAAACTGATCTGCCTGGCGCTGCGCAACATCACGGCGAAGTGGACGCGCATGTCGCACATCTGGCGGCCGGCGATGAACCAATGCGCGATCCTCTATCGCGATCGGTTTACTCCGACATCCGCGTAAAATGCCACCGCGCATGTACGCGGCCGGAGCCGTGGACGCCCAGATCGCGTTCACCGCTCCTTGGAAAACCGCACAGCGCGCCCTTTCCCACAGCGCCCACACTCATCCAGTGACTGGGAGAGAACCAGGCGAATACGCCTCACACAAAAAATCCTGACACAACC
>DASUKM010000045.1:0-30284 GCA_036278735.1 Vicinamibacterales bacterium | reverse complement strand
AGGCTCTGAATCCGCTTCACCGATGTCGCCGCCAGGGTGACGTGATCCTACTGCGAAGCGCGCAGCGGGGCGAAGCAAGAGGGAAATTCAGAAAGCCGGCGCTCGGACTCGAACCGAGGACCTGCTGATTACGAATCAGCTGCTCTACCAACTGAGCTACGCCGGCACAGGCAGGAAAACGTCGTATTTTAGCACGACGTCGAGCGGACCGCACCCGGCTCGCCGGGTCTTACCTGAGGAGCGCCATCAGGATCGACAGGCCCGCCTCGAGCAGGTTGACCGCGGTGCCGCCGCCGACCATCCGGTATGGGCTCGATGCGGCTTCGTTGTCGAGCAGACGATCCGGATCCGGCCAGGCCGCGGGGAGCGGCGCCGAAGCGGCCGGCGTCGCGGCGTCCACCTGCATCTGCTTGAGCGCGCGCCCGAGATAGTTCATGTCGATCATCGAGAGCGGCGCACCGCAGTGCGCGCAGACGGCGTCCTTGCCGACCGCGACCGGCGCGCCGCAGTTCGCGCAGTTCACCGTCGCCGCATGCGCCTTCAGCTCCGCCATCTCGACGTCCGTCAGGCCGCGCACGAGTCCCTGGCTGCGCAGGAAATCGAAGTAGCCGAACAACACGCCGTGGCGATCGGGACAGCGCCAGTACTGATAGCGGACGTCGCGGACCAGGTCGTACGTGCTGCCGAGCGGCAGACCGCAGCGCGGGCACGGGCAGCGGACCAACGTCTGGGACCGCCGCGCCCCGCGGTGGTCCTGCACCTCTTTGATCAGCCGCAGCGTCGTGTCGGCCGTCAGTCTGAACTGTTCGCCGGCATCGAACCAGAGACCGTCGCAGCCGCGACACACGTCGAGCGTGAGGGGCCCGCCCTCTGTGTGCTCGAGCGTCACGGGGGCCATGTCAGCCTGACAGAAGGGACAACGCACGGCGGGCATCGCGCGGGCATTATCCCACGCGCGGCCCGTGGGAGCCCGGCAGCCGAGACGCACGCGGGCGGGTCTGAAGACCCGCCCTACACCCGAAGGCGGGTCTGAAGACCCGCCCTACATCCGAAGGCGGGTCTGAAGACCCGCCCTACATCCGAAGGCGGGTCTAAAGACCCGCCCTACACCTGAAGGCGGGTCTAAAGACCCGCCCTACGAGCGCGCCCGGCGTCGAGGGGCGCGAGCCAGGCGTCCATGCCGGTCCCGCGTTTGGCCGACACTTCGATCATGGCGATCGATAGTTCGTGCATCCGATCCGAACACTCGCTGTTGCCGGTTTGGACGGATGCAGTACGGCGGCCCGCGGCGGCCGGCGTACAGACGGGCGGCTCAGGCGAACGGGGGGTGCCGCCCCGCCACATCGCAAGGCGTGTTCCACCCCGGGCGACATCCGTGGCACTTGCTATGCACCGCGCTGTTGCGCGTCTCCTCCGCACAGGAAGGGAATCACCCCGATGCCGACCGCCGACAAGCCGACCAGGCCTGCCGACATGACCGTCCACATCCTCTGGATCAACGCGGGCCTGAGCTGCGACGGCGATTCGGTGTCGCTCACGAACGCCCAGCGTCCGAGCGTGGAAGACCTCGTCATCGGGGCGATTCCAGGCCTGCCGAAAGTCGACGTGCACTGGCCCCTCGTCGACTATCGGGTCGGCGACGACTTCATGCAGTGGTTCTGGAAGGCGGACGAGGGCGACCTCGATCCGCTCGTGCTGGTCGTCGAGGGGTCGATCCCCAACGAGGCGATCAAAGAGGAGGGCTACTGGGCCGGCGATCCGTTGCCGCGCATCTGTTGAATCCCGATGGCACTTCCCGCATCCGCGCTCGACGTTCACGGCCTCGCCGACACGATTGCGGCCTCTCTGCTGGCGCGCAACACCGTGTCGCGCACGACGGCGATCCTCGCCGATGTCGCCTCGTCGATCCGCGCAAAGGCGCGAACCGACGAACAGCTGCGTGAGGACGCGGCCGCCGGCACGTCGCCCGCGATCGCCGAAGCGGCGGTCCGGATGCGCGAGCGCCTCGCCCGCGGCGGCGCCGTCATCACGTTCGGCAACGGCGGCTCGGCCACCGATGCGAACGATTTCGCGATCGACTGCGCCGCGCCGGCCAAGCCGCACGCACCCATCAAGGCGATCTCGCTCTCGATGGCGCCGGCCAACATCAGCGCGATTGCGAACGACATCGGCCGCGACGCGATCTTCCTCCGCCAGCTGATCCCGCACGGCAAGCCCGGCGACATCGCCATGGCGATCTCGACGAGCGGCGGATCCTCGAACGTGATTGCGGCGCTCGGGGAGGCGCGCAAGCGCGGCATGCTCACGGTCGCGCTGCTCGGCTACAACGGCGGCGAAATCGCGCGGCGCGGCCTGGCCGACGTCGCGATCGTGGTGAACTGCGACTATATTCCGAGAATCCAGGAAATCCAGGCGTCGATCTACCACACCCTGATCGACGCCCTGGCCGGATCGGTGTAGGCCGGGCTTCAGACCCGGCACGATGGATGATGATGGCGATTGAAGAACGCGTGATTAGCGGCGTCGTCGAGCTGTACGGGACGGCGTCCTGTCCCTTTACGTCCGACCTTCGCGACCAGCTCGAATGGGAGCGGCGGCCGTTCGTCGAGTATGACGTCGAGGCGGATCCGTCCGCGCTCGCGCGTCTCATCGAGATGACCGGCGGCCGCATGGTCCCGGCGCTCGTCGAGGCCGGCCGCGTGATTTCGGTGGGCTGGCGCGGCCACGGCTGCATGGTGTAGCGTGGCGGCCGCCGACCGAGCGGCGATCGATCGTCGAATTGCCCGGCGGTTCCGGGTGCGGGGCGTCGTCCAGGGCGTCGGCTTCCGCCCGTTCGTGTATCGGCTCGCCGATACGCACCGCGTCTGCGGCTGGGTGATCAACGACGGCGAGGGGGTCGACATCCACGCGGAGGCGGACGCCCGGCGGCTGCTGGCGTTCGAGCGGGCGCTCGGCGCGGACCCGCCGCAGGCGTCGCGCATCGCGTCGATCGAGGCGCGTCCGGCGCCGGTCGCGTGGTTTACCGCGTTCGAGATTCGCGACAGCGGCGTCGGCGCGCAGCCGACCGTCCGGATGACGCCGGACCTGTCGATCTGCCCCGCGTGTCTCGGCGAACTGCTGAATCCCGCAGACCCACGCGCCTTCTACCCGTACATCAACTGCACCAACTGCGGCCCGCGGTATTCGATCGTCCAGGCGCTGCCGTACGACCACCCCCACACGACGATGGCGCCCTGGCCGATGTGCGAGCGATGCCGCCGCGAGTACGAGGCGCCGCGCCATCGGCGGTTTCATGCGCAGCCGGTTGCCTGCGCCGAGTGCGGGCCGCATTACCGGCTCTCGACCAACGGCGAGCTGATCGACGGCGCCGCGATTGCCGAGGCGGCGCGGCTGCTGCGCGAGGGACGGATCGTCGGCATCAAAGGCATCGGCGGGTATCACCTCGCCTGCGACGCGCGCCAGGCCGACACCGTCGACGCGCTGCGGACGCGCACGTTCCGAAAGGAGCGCCCCTTCGCGGTCATGGTGAAGGATCTTGCGGCGCTGCGGGTCCTGATCGAGGCGTCGGCGGGCGCCCAGGCGCTCGCCGGCTCCCCCGCCCGGCCGATCGTTCTCGCGCCCGCGCAGGTGCGGTTGCCGGGGGTCGCCCCCGGCAATGCCGACCTTGGCGTCATGCTGCCGTACACGCCGGTCCACCACCTGCTCTTCGAGGCCGGTGCGCCGGCGGTGCTGGTGATGACGAGCGGCAACCGTTCGAGCGAGCCGATCGCGTACGAAGACGATGACGCGACGGCGCGTCTCGCGGGCGTCGCGGACGCGCTGCTGGTCGGCGAGCGGCCGATCGCGCGGCGGGTCGACGACTCGGTCGTGCAGGACGGTCCGTTCGGTCCCGTCATCGTCCGGCGTTCGCGCGGGTATGCGCCCCTGGCCGTCGCGGCGCTGCCGGCGACGACGCCGCTGCTGGCGGTCGGAGCCGACCTGAAGAACAGCATCACGCTCGTCGTCGGCGGCGCGGCGTTCGTCTCGCAGCACATCGGCGACCTCGATCACCAGGCGGCGGCCGCGGCGTTCGACGCCACGGTCCGGGATCTGAGCGCGATGTACGACGTCGATCCAGCCGCGCTCGTCGTCGTCCACGATCTCCATCCGGAGTATCGATCGACGGAGCGGGCGGGGACGATCGGGTACCGGCGGATTCCGGTTCAGCATCATCGCGCCCACGTGGCCAGCGTGCTCGCCGAGCGGGGCGCGCTCGACGCGCGCGTGATTGGAGTGGCCTTCGACGGCACCGGCTACGGCGACGACGGGACGATCTGGGG
The DNA here is from genome assembly GCA_036278735.1 of Vicinamibacterales bacterium. Taxonomy (GTDB): domain Bacteria; phylum Acidobacteriota; class Vicinamibacteria; order Vicinamibacterales; family 2-12-FULL-66-21; genus DASUKM01. Next base: position 25,965 of record DASUKM010000045.1, on the reverse strand, counting down.
AGGGGAGATCTTCGCCGGCAGCGTCCGCGAGGGGTTGACGCGGGTGGCGCACCTGCGCGAGGCGCAGCTCCCGGGAGGGGACGCCGCCGCGCGGATGCCGGCGCAGGCGGCCGCCGGATTCCTCGCGTCGATCGACGGCTTGCCGGACCTGACGTCGCCGCCGTTCAGTCTGCCGCCGCAATACACCGCCGCGTGCCGCCTGGCGAATGCCGGCGTGCGGACGTTCACGACGACCTCGGTGGGACGCCTGTTCGATACGGCGGCGGCACTCCTCGGGTTCACGCGGCCCGTGACGTTCGAAGGGCAGGCGGCGATGTGGCTCGAGCAGCGCGCCCGGGGCAGTACGCGGAGCGGCGCGCTGCCCTTCGACTGGGATGGCGGCGCGATCGATTACCGGGCGGCCCTCGTCGAGATCGTGGCGGCGCGCCAGCGAGGAGACGCGATCCGCGACATCGCCCGTGGATTCCATCGCGGCCTGGCCGCGACCGTCGCCCGCGCCGTCCTGGAGCTGGCCGGCCCCCACAGCGCCGAGGCGATCGTGCTCTCGGGCGGCGTCTTTCAGAACATGCTGTTGCTGCGCGAACTCGCGCGCGCGCTGAGCGGGAGTCCGGTCCCGGTGTGGACCAACCGCGAAGTGCCGCCGAACGACGGCGGCATCAGCCTCGGCCAGGCGGCGCTCGGCGCATGCACGGTTTAGGCTTTGGGCTTTGGGTTGCGCACAACGTGCGCAGCAGCGCCTCGGCGAAGCGGTAGTCCGGCGTATCGAAGCCTTCCGTCATCGAATCGAACACAGGACGCAGCACGGCGTCCGCCTCGTCCGTCCGGTCCAGCCTGATCAGCAGGTGAGCGCAGGCACGCGAGGCGCGCAGCAGGAACCAGCGGGCTCCCTGTTCTGTGGCGACCGCGATCGCGCGCCGGAAGGAGGCCTCGGCGTCATCGAGCCGCTCGGCCGCCACGAACAACTCTCCCTGGATGCGATCGTGCTCGGCATCGTACGCGAATTGCCGCGTCGCGTCCGCAATGCGGCGCGCATCGTCGAGGGCCCGCTGCGCGTCGTCGAAGCGCCGCGCGCGCAGGAGGGCGCCCGCGTAGAGCACGAAATAGTACGGGCGCAGCAGCGCCGACCGGGTGATGGTGTGAGCCTCGAGCCCGTCGGCGAGATCGCGGACGCCGCGATCGACGTCCCCCAGCTCCACGAGCGCGCGACCGCGCAGCGGCGCCGCCCATTGCAGCTCCTGCGCAATCCCGTGCGCCTGGCAGAGGGTCTCGAGCTCGGCGAACGTGCGGAGCACGTCGCGGGGCTCGCGGCGCGCCAGGTGCGCGAAGATTTCGAAGAGGAGCGCGAACGCCCGCGGCTGCGGATGGTCGAGTGCGCGGGCGCGTTCGACGGCGTCGCGCGCGCACGCCAGCCCCTGGTCGGGGTATCCCCGCAGCGTGAGCGTCCGCGACATCTCCCCCTGCGCGAAGACGCCGGGCTCGACACCGGTCTCCCACACGCGCGCCGCGTGAAAGGCAGGGTCGTACAGCTCGATCGCGCGGGCGAGATGGGCGTGCGCGACCTCGAGTTCGCCGAGATGGAAGAGCGCGGCCCCGAGGGACCACTGCCCGAGCATCTCGAGGTTCGGATCGCCCAGCCGTTCGAACAGCGCCAGCATCTCGAGCGCGACATCGCGGGAGGTTTCGATCTCGCCCGAGACGACGTGGTGGGCGGCCAGGCCGACGAGCACCGGTACGACGCGGCGAGGATCCTGAACCTGCCGGGACAGCTCACGGGCGCGGGCGTACGCGGCGCCGACCTCGGGGACGGCATAGCCGCGGCCGGTCTTCATCGCCAGGCCGAGCGCCATCTGGAGCGGCAGCTCCAGGGAGGCGCGGCCAGGCCCGTCCGGTTCGGCGGCGAGCAATGCCAGGCCCCGCGTCGAAAGCCGGACCGCTTCGTCGTGCGCGTACAGATGCAGGGCGTTCTCGGCGGCCCTGGCGTAGTACTCGCAGGCGCGCGCCGTGTCGCGCGCCGCCTCGAACAGCCGCGCGAGATCGTTTGCCGCCGCCGGTGCGTTCGCGCCGAGCCGCGTGAGGAGCGCGTCGCCAATCGCTCCGCTCAGCGCGGCGCGCCGCGTGACCCGCAGCGCCGTGTCGAACGCGTGCTGATAAATATGATGGGCGAACCGGTACCGCAGCGTGAGCGTGCGGTCCGGATATTCCGATTCCTGCACGAAGCGCACGAGCGCGTGCTCTCGTTCGAGCCGCTCCAGCCGCCGCTCGGTGTCTTCGGCGTCCAGGCGAAGCGCGGCGCAGAGGATCGCCGAGTCGAAGTCCAACCCCTGGACGCTGGCAGCCGTCAGCAGCCGGCGGTCCTCGTCCTCGAGCGCATCGACCTTCCGTTGTACGAGGCTGCGCACGGATTCCGGCAGGCCGCGCGCGATGCCGGACAGATCCTCGACCAGCGCCCACCGCCCGCCGGTGGCCTCGATGATGCCGCGTCGCCGCAGATCCCGCAGCAGATCGGCCATGAACAGCGGATGCCCGCCCGTACGCCGATGGATCATAGCCGTGAAGGCGGCTGGGAACGTGTGCTCCGGGAACTGGAGGGCGATGTAGCGCTCCACCGCGCGTTCATCGAGAAGTCCCGGCGTCACCTCGCGGCACAGCCCGTGCGCGATGAGATCGAGCGTGAGGCCCGCAAACGGATGGCGCGACTGGGCCAGCTCGGACGGCCGGCACGTGAGGACGAGCAGGATCCGCAGGTCGGCGAGGCGGTGCGCGAGATACGCGATGAGTTCGGTGGTCGACGGGTCGGCCCAGTGGATGTCGTCGAGGCACAGGACGAGGGGCTGCGCACGGCTCACTTCCTCGAGCAACGACAGGATCTCGCGCTTGAACCGGTCCTGCGAGGCATCCGCGTCGACGCGGCGCCCCGCCGCTTCGCGCTCGCTGCCGGCCGCGATCTGCGCGTACCACGTCGGCGCCAGCGTGCGGATCAGGCGCGTGAGGCTGCCGTGCTGCTCGTCGTGCCGCAGACTGTCCAGTGCTTCGATGACGGGAAGGTAGGCTTCGCTGCCGGCGAGCCGCTCCGAGCACCGGCCGCGTCCCACGCGGACGCCGTCTTCCCGCTCCTCCAGATGCCGGAGGAACGCCTCGACGATCGTCGTCTTGCCCATGCCCGCTTCGGCCGCGATGACGACGACCCCGCCGCGCCCGCGCGCGGCACGATCGAGATCCGACAGCAGTCCGTCCAGCTCCAGCTCCCGTCCGACGACGTGCCCGCTCGCCGCACGCGAGGCGCGTCGAACCGCAACGGACGACAGCGCGACGGCGACGGATCCCTCGCGCACCATCGAGAGCCGATACAGCACTTCCTCGGCGCCGGGACGCAGGCGCGGGTCCTTGTGGAGCATCTCGATGATCAACTGCTCGACGGCGCGGGGCACGTCGGGGTTGGCGACGCACGGCGGTTCCGGCGTTTCGTCGAGCAGCGCGTGCAGCGTGCCGAGCACCGACGCGGCGGCAAACGGGTGACGGCCGGTGGTCAGCTCGTAGACCATGACGCCGAGCGAAAAAATGTCGGAGGCGGGCGATGCTCCGGCGCCGCGCGCTTGTTCGGGCGACATGTACCCGATGGTTCCGGTGACGACGCCGGCGCCCGTTCCCGCACGCGTCGTGCCGTCGGCGGTGGCGCCCGGCTGTACGCGCGCCAGGCCGAAGTCGAGCACCTTCACGTAGCCGTCGGATCGCACCATCACGTTCTCCGGCTTGATGTCGCGGTGCACGATCTGCGCGCGGTGTGCGACGGCCAGTGCTTCGGCCACTTGCCGGGCGATCTCGACGGCGCGATCGATCGACACGCGCGGCGCGAGGGTGCGCAGCGTCTCTCCGCGGACCAGCTCCATCGCGAGGTACCGGCCCTCGGCCGCCACGCCGGTCTCGTAGATCGTGACGATGTTGGGGTGATTCAGCGCGGAGGCCAGCGTCGCCTCGCTCAGAAGGCGATCGAAGCGGCTGTCGGGACGAGAGCCCGGCCCGGCTTCGTCGCGAATGAGCTTGATCGCGACGTCACGATCCAGCCGCGGATCGTAGGCGTGGTACACCTCCCCCATGCCGCCCGCGCCGAGCAGACGTCGGATCGTGTACGGACCCAGCTGGGAATCCGGGGGGATCGGCATCGCGAATTATACCGTGCGCACCCACGCGCGGCGGCGCCCCAGACTCATCCGGCGGGCGTGATGAGCGCGATCAGCGGATAGTGATCGGATCCATACCGTGACGAAGCGCGCCGCACCCGCACCTCCCAGCCCGGCGGCACATCGAAGAGGAGGTGATCGAGACGCTCGATCCAGAAGGTCGGTCGCCGATCCTGATGCTCCGGGCCGGCCGAGAAGCGGGCGGACAACGCGCCGAGCGCGCCATCCGAGAACCCGAACCACGTGTTCAGATCGCCCCCAAGCGCCGTCGGGACGCGATCGGGAAACGCCCCGGCCAGCGCATGCGCCTGTCTGGCGCGTCCGGCTTCGGAAAAAATCCAGAGGTGATGCGCGACCATGTTCGACAGATGCACCGAGACGAGGCGAAGCGTCCACGGTCGTCCAAGGGTGCTCCGCCCGGTAATCAGGGCGGCGACGGCGACACGCCTCTGCCGCTCCATCGGCAGCTCGACCGCCTCGAATCCGTCGAGCGGGAGCGTCGACAGGATGGCGTTGCCTCGGTCTTCGCGAAGCGCCGGTGGTCCGTTGCTCATCGACGGCACGTAGAACAGCCAGAGGTGCAGCGCCCCGGCGACGCCGACGATCCCCTCTCGCGCGCCGCCCGGCTGGATCGGCGCGGCCCATCTCGCACCGGGCACGCCGACCGGCTCATCCTGACGCGAGCGATAGGCCTCTTGCACGAGGAGGACGAAATCCGACACCGGTGTACCGCCGGTCAGCCGTCCGGACCGCAGATCCGCGAGGAACACGGGCAGGCGGCCAGCGCCTTCGTGCAGATTCCAGGCAACGACCGCGAGGCGATCGACAGGCCGGGCGGGCCGGTCCGCCGTGCGGACGATGGGCGCGCCGACGGCGGCGCACCAGGCGTCGAGCGCACGGCGATCCTCTCGAGGGTTCAACCAGGCGATCGGCGCGCCGGCGGACATGGCGGCGCAGTGCGGCGGTTCCGCGATCGGGACGAGCGCGACCTGATGCGCACAGCCGCCGGCCAAGACGGCAAGCACCGCGAGCGTCACAAGGTGAAGTCGATGGATCACATTCGGCAACCGCGTACCGCGCCAGCCTCGCTCAGTATGGCGCAAGCCTCCGGGGTGCGGCGCGAGTGCTGGTGCGCGCCATGCATGGTGTGACGCGTGCGGCAGTACGCACCTCGTCTGTTGGTTTGCGTCCTGGCCACCATCGCGGCGGCGTGCGGCGGATTGTCGGCGAAGACGACCGTCACGGGTCCGACGGCGACGCGTTGCCAGATTTCGGTGGGGACGCCGTCGTCCAGCTTCACGGCCTCCGGCGGGACCGGCACCGTGTCGGTCGGTGTGTCTCGCGAGTGTACGTGGACGGCCAGGAGCCAGGCCGCCTGGGTGGAGCTCACATCCGGCCAGAACGGCCAGGGTGAGGGGACTGTCGCGTATCGCGTGACGGCGAACCCGGATCCCGTGGCGCGCCAGGCCGCAATCGCGATCAACGGCGAGCAAGTGCCCATCCGGCAGTCCAGCGCGCCACCGCCGCCGCCCACGCCGCCGCCGGCGCCGAACCCCACGCCGCAGCCGCCGCCAACACCGCCGCCCGCGCCGAACCCCACGCCGCAGCCGCCCCCAACGCCGCCGCCCGCGCCGTTGCCGACGCCGCAGCCGCCGCCAACACCGCCGCCGGCGCCGAACCCGTCAGTGCAGATCGAGGGATCCGTCCATCACCTGCGTGGGCGATGTCCGTCGCTGCGGTTCAGGATCGGCAGCGACGTGGTGATGACGACCGGCGCCACGCACTTCTCCAGGGGATCCTGCCAGGCGGTGAAGGAGAAGCGACACGTCACGGCAACCGGCGCGCGGCGCCACGATGGCGTCCTGATCGCGGCCGAAGTGGTCATCGGGCGATGACGCGACTGGCGCGAATCACTCTTCGATGCGCGGTGCGCGTGGTCTGTGCCGGCGTATTTCTCTGCCCGAGCCCCGCCGCCGCGCAGCAGACCGTTTCCGGCGTCATCTCCTTCCTCGTCACCAACGAGTCGGTGCCGACCGGCGACTTCCAGAAGGATGCCGCGGCCGCGGCAGCGACTCGGGACACGATCGCACGGGCGCTGCTCGTCAACTTGAGTTCGACGCCGATTCCGTCCGCGTCGAGCGGCTTCACGTACCGTCTCAACCCCGAGCTCGGAACAATGGAGCGTGTGAGCGACAGCTTCGGCACGTTCTTCGTCGAACGGGCCCTTTCGAGCGGCCGCAACCGCTTCTCCCTGGGCGTGTCGGGGACGACGGCCGGATTCGACCGGCTCGATGGCCTCGACCTGCGCGACGGGACGCTCGTGACCGTCGCGAACCAGTTCACCGACGAGAGCGCGCCGTTCGACGTCGAATCGCTGACGCTGAAGATGCGATCGAGCACGATGACCGTCTTCGGCACGTACGGGCTCACCGATCGCCTCGAGATCGGCGGCGCCGTCCCCTTCGTGCAGTTGCACGTCGAGGGCAGCCGCCTCAACGTGTATCACGGCCAGAATTACGTGCAGGCTGGCGGCAGCGCCGACGCGAGCGGCATCGCCGACGTGGCACTGCGCGCGAAGTACACGCTGGCGCGCACGGGGAGTGCCGGCTTCGCCGTGGCGGGGGAATGGCGGCTGCCCACAGGCGATGCCGCCAATCTGCTCGGCGCCGGGCGCGCTGCGCTTCGCGTGACCGCGATTGCGTCGGCGGAGCGGACCCGCTGGGGTGTGCACGGCAATGCGGGGTTCGTTCGCGGCGGCGCGTCCGACGAACTCGACGCGGCGGGCGCCGTCACGTACTCCGTGCGTCCCCGGCTCACGCTCGCCGGAGAGCTGCTCGTCCGGCGTCTCGCTGATCTCCACGAGATCGTCTCCGTCGGGGCGCCACATCCCGCGGTCGAAGGGGTCGAGACCTTCCGGCTCGTGGCGGGTCCGGACGCGACGCTGCTGTCGTCGGCGGTCGCCGGCATCAAGTGGAACGTGCACGCACGCATGGTCCTCTCGGGACAGGTGCTCTGGTCGCTTCGCCAGGACGGCCTGACCGCACCGCTGACGCCGACGATCGGGCTGGACTATTTGTTTTGATCGCGGCGCCCGCCGCGGTCATCGAGATTCGGTTCGCGCCGACACGATGTGCCAGGCGCCGTTTCCCCCAGCCAGTTCGAACGTCCAGCGTCGGGCCTGCGTCTGCGAGCCGCCGCCGATCCGCGGGCTCCACGTAGCCGTTCCGCGGCAGTTCGCGCGCGCCCCGGCGGTGTGGAGATCGATCTGGCAGGTCCCGAGGGCGACGTGCTGCGAGGCGAGCCCCTCGAAGGCGTGCGCGAGCGCGGCGGCGTCGACGCCGGGCCACACCGCGCGCGCCGCGGCGGCGTCGAGACGATCGTACGCGCTGGCATACGCGGCCAGCACCCGCCTGACCTGCGCTTCCGTCTCGGTCGTCGACGGCACCGCCGAGGGAGGCGCGGGCACGGCTGAAACGGGCAGCGGCTGGGCGGGCGCCGGAGCGGGCGGCGGCGCGACGGTCGCCAGCGGCAGAGGCTGTGTGACGGCGGGTGGCTCAGTCGACGCCTCATCGGGTGGTCGTGGATCCGGTGTGCTCACATTCACAGGCGGAGCCGTGGTGACGCGGGACGGGCGCTCGGATTCTGTTGAGTCGGCATGCGATTGCGGCGCCGGTTCGTTCCGTATGGTCGCGGCCGCCGGCGCCACAGACGGCCCGGGCGTGGAGGAGGCGTCGGATGCTGGTGCCGCCCGGCGCTCCGGCAACGGCGCGAGCGGCAAATCGGAGCCTGGCAACGAGGGCACACCCGAGCTGGTCGCGAGCGGCGCGAAGCGTATCGGGGCGATTCGCACCGGCGAGGTCGGACGTGTCAGGACGAGCCATGCGCCGAGGCCGGCCGAACACGCGAGCAGAAGGATCACGACGAGAGGAAGCCCTGTCGAGGCCGACCGTGCCGGCGCGACGGGCGGCGTCCACGCGGCGAGCCGGGCGTCGATCAGAGCCGCCTGCGTACTGTCGGGATCGAGTCCGCGCGCTTCCGCGACCGCGCCGCGGGCGTCGTCCAGGCGTCCGGCCGCGAGCGCCGCCTCAGCCCGCCGCAGACACCCGTCCGCGCGGCGCCGACGCATGCGCAGTTCGAACGTCTGCCACTGACCCGTGGCGATGTGCGGGGCAGACCGATGGCTCGCACCGGCGTCCGCCATGCCGCGTCGAACTGCAAGTTGCAGGCCTATTCGTCGTCGGCGTCGTCTTTGTCGGCCGGTGTACTGCTGGCGACGTTGTCGGCGGCGGCATCCTCTTCATCGGCCGCCGGCTTGCTGGTCGCGATGTTGTCGATTTCGGGATCTTCTTCCTGCGCGCGCCAGTCTTCGTCGGCATCGTACAGGCGTCCGACCGGACGTTCCTTGATGGGACCGCGCGGCCCGCGATCCGTCCGATCCTTGTGCCCCTTGCGTTTCCCCTTGGGCGGAGCATCAGGACCGAAGTTGCGGCTGCGCGGACCGCCGCCGTCGGCTGGGCGCGGGCCGCTGAAGCCCCCCGGCGCGCCGGGCCGCGGCGCGAACCCGCCAGGGCGCGGGGCGCTGAACCCTCCGGGGCGAGGGCCGCTGAAGCCCCCCGGGCGCGGGCCGCCAGGGCCGCGTTCCTCACGCGGTCGGGCTTCGCTGACCGCCAGCGGCCGTCCCTTGAACGGCTGCTGGTCGAATCGGCGAATCGCCTCTTCCGCGACCGCGCGATCCGCGTAGTCGACGAACGCGAAGCCTCGCGGCCGTCCCGTTTCGCGGTCGACGGGCAGCACGACCGACGTGGGATCGCCAATACTCGATAGATGGGCGCGCAACTCGGCTTCGGTCGCGGCATACGGCAGATTGCCGATGAACAGACGGACTGACACAGCTCCCTCGTTGATGACCGGCGGGTGGCATCACCCGCCTTCCCCAGAGCGGCTCTGGCCGCCCGCCCTTCAGCGTTTCGCCGCCGGCGCCGGCCGACAGCCCCAACAAAATAGCACGGTTTCAGGCGCCCGCTGCGGGACGCCCCCTCCGTCGAGGTTGAACCCCTTGTCCCGCCGCGTTACCATGGATAGTTCAGCGTCTCCCGGAAATCTGCACAGTACATGCCGACGAGCATCGCCGGGCGCGGCCGGATCGTCATTCGGGGCGCCCGCACGCACAATCTGAAGAACGTCGATCTGACGCTCCCCACCCGATCGCTGGTCGTGATGACCGGCGTCAGCGGGTCGGGCAAGTCGTCGCTGGCCTTCGACACGATCTACGCCGAAGGACAGCGGCGCTACGTCGAGTCGCTCTCTGCGTACGCGCGCCAGTTCCTGGAGCGGATGGAGAAGCCGGACGTCGATGTGATCGAAGGCATCTGTCCGGCCATCGCGATCCGACAGAAGAACAGCATCCGCAACCCGCGCTCGACGGTCGGCACCACGACGGAGATCCACGACTACCTGCGTCTGCTGTTCGCCCGCATCGGCCGGACCTACTGCCGGTCCTGCGGACGCGAAGTCGTCCGCGAGACGCCCGACGTCGTGGCGGCACGTCTCGCGGCGCTCCCGTCCGGCACCCGGCTGCTCATCGGGTTCGAGATGCCGATCGTCACCTCCTCTTCGTCGTTGACGCCGCGCGAGGCGGACTCGGAGGAAGACGAAGTGCTCGACGACGTGGTCGACGACGACAGCACCCGGGCGCAGCCGGACCTGCCTGATCTGTCCGACCCGGTGGCGGAGACGCTCGCGGCGCTGCGCCGGAAAGGGTTCGGGCGCCTCTACCTCGACGGACGCGCGGTCGCGCTCGAAGACGCGGACCCTGCGGCGCTCCGGCAGCACGGCACGATCGACGTCCTCGTCGATCGCGTCAAGGTCGGCGACGACGTCCGGGCGCGGCTCACGGATTCGATTGAAACGGCATACGCCGAAGGCGGCGGAGCGGCGTTCGCGATCGCGCTGCCGGGAGCGGAGGGGTCGAGCGAGCCGCAGACCGTCCATCGTTTCTCGGAACGCTTCGAGTGCCGCGAGTGCAATCTCTCCTACGAGGTGCCGCAGCCTCGTCTGTTCTCGTTCAACAACCCGTTCGGCGCGTGCCCGGTCTGCCATGGGTTCGGCAACATCATCGAGCTCGACATGGGTCTCGTCGTGCCGGATCCGTCGCGATCCATCCAGCAGAACGCGATCGAGCCGTGGAGCAAGCCGCACTACCGCGCGCAGCTCGCGGATCTGAAGCGGGCCGCACGCGGCCGGGTGCGGCTCGACGTGCCGTGGTCGCAGCTCAGCGACGACGAGCGGCAGTTCGTCGTCGAGGGGGACGGGGCGGGCTGGGAAGGGATCAAGGGATTCTTCCGCTGGCTCGAGCGCAAGAAGTACAAAGTGCACGTTCGCGTGTTCCTCAGCCGCTACCGCGGCTACCTGACGTGCCCGGAATGCGGCGGGGCGCGGCTGCGCCGCGAAGCGCGCGACGTCAAGGTGAGTGGACGCACCATCGACCAGGTGTGCGGCCTCACCGTGCGCGACGCGCAGACGTTCTTCGGGTCGCTCGTGCTCTCGGAGAAGGACGCGGCCATTGCCGAGAAGGTGCTGCGCGAGATCTGCAAGCGGCTCGGCTTCCTGAGCGATGTGGGGCTCGACTACCTGACGCTCGATCGGCTGTCGTCGACGCTCTCGGGCGGCGAGTCGCAGCGGATCAATCTGGCCACGTCGCTGGGCTCCGCGCTCGTCGACACGCTGTACGTACTCGACGAACCGTCGATCGGCCTTCACTCGCGCGACAACGAACGGCTGATCGCCATCCTGCGCAAGCTGCGCGACCAGGGGAACACCGTGCTCGTGGTCGAGCACGACGCCGACATGATCCGCGTGGCGGATACGGTCGTCGACATGGGGCTCGGCGCGGGGGAGCAGGGGGGACGCGTGATCTTCTCCGGGCCGCTCCCGGCGCTGCTGCAGGAGCCGCGCTCGCTCACGGCGAAGTACCTGCGGGACGAGCTGGCGATCCCGGTTCCGGCGACCCGGCGGCGGCCGACCACCCAGCGCCTCCGCGTGCTCGGCGCCGCCGAGCACAATCTGCGCGGCATCGACGTCGAGATTCCCCTCGGCATGCTGACCTGCGTGACGGGCGTCAGCGGGTCGGGCAAGAGCACGCTCGTCCACGACGTCCTGTATGCGGCGCTCAAGCGCGCGAAGGGCGACTGGGACCGCCGCATCGGCGCCCACCGGAAGCTCGAAGGGGCCGAGTTCGTCACCGACGTCGTCCTCGTCGATCAGGCGCCGATCGGCCGCACGCCGCGATCGAACCCGGTGACGTACCTGAAGGCGTTCGATCCGATTCGCGAGCTGTTCGCGGCCACCAAGGACGCGCGGGCGCACGGCCTGACCGCCAGCCACTTCTCGTTCAACGTGCCCGGCGGACGCTGCGAGGCGTGCGAAGGGGAAGGCGAAGTGAAGGTGGAGATGCAGTTCCTCGCCGACGTCTTCGTGCCGTGCGAGGTCTGTGAAGGCAAGCGCTTCAAGGCGCAGGTCCTCGAGGTGAAGTACCGCGGCCGGAGCATCGACGAAGTGCTCGACCTGACGGTCCGTGAAGCCCTGACGTTCTTCAGCACGTCGCCGAAGGTGCTGCGGCGCCTGCACGTGCTCGACGAGATCGGCCTCGGCTATCTGCGGCTCGGCCAGCCGGCGACCACGCTCTCCGGCGGCGAGGCGCAGCGGATCAAGATTGCCGCGCACCTGGCGACCCAGACCGGCGACCGCGTGCTGTACATCCTCGACGAGCCGACCACCGGGCTCCACTTCGACGACATCGCCAAGCTGCTGGCGGCGTTCAGAAAGCTGCTGCAGGCGGGCCACAGCCTGCTCGTGATCGAACACAACCTGGACGTCATCAAGACCGCCGACTGGATTGTCGACCTCGGACCCGAAGGAGGGGAGGCCGGCGGCGCGGTCGTCGTCGCCGGGACGCCCGAACAGGTCGCGCAGCACGCCGAGTCGCACACCGGCCGCTATCTCCGGGACGCGTTGGCCACCGGCCGCGCGAACGCGTACGGGGCGCCACGGACGACACAGACCGGGTAAGCGCGTGCGCGGCGGCGTTTCCGTGGCCGTCCTGTGCCAATCCGTGCACGTCACCGGACGCGCATGCGTTACAATACCGCTACTCCCCCGGTAATATCCCGATGCGAAAAGCCGTGGTCCTCGTGTCTCTGCTCGCCTGCGCCGTGGCGGTGGCGGCGGCGCAGCCGCTCCGGTTCGACGACGTCGTGCGCAACCTGCGCAATCCGGACCCGAAGGTCCGGGTCGATGCCATCCATCTGCTCCGGCAGGCCAGGTACCCGGAGGCCATCGGGCCGATCGCCGCGCTGGTCACCGATCCGGTCGACCAGGTGCAGCTCGAATCGATTGCCGCGGAGCTGTCCTTCTTCGTCGTCGACGACCTGAAGACGCGGCGGCACGTCGGGTTCGTCATCGAGCGGCGCACCCCGGCGGTGGCGCGGGCGGCCTTCGAGCTGCCGCCGTCGGCGCGCTGGCGACGGCCGGCACCACCGTCGCTCGTCAAAGGGCTGATCGCCGCCATCGACGACGACCAGCCGCGCGTGCGCCTCGAGGCGGTCTACGCGGTCGGCGTCGTAGCGGAGCCGCCGCTGGCGCCCGACGACAGCCGCGCGCTCATCAAGGCCCTCGATCATTCCGACCCGGCCGTCCGGGCGGCCGCCGCGGAGGTCATCGGCCGCCTGCGGATCGCCAGCGCGGGCGACGCGCTGCTGCGGGCCGTGAACGACTCGAGCCCGGACGTCCGGCACGCCGCCATGCGGGCGCTCGGCGAGATTCACGACGTCCGCGCGGTCGAGGCGCTCACCGAACAGTTGAAGTTTTATGGCACCGGCGATGGGGCGGCGTCCGCTCTCGATGCGCTGGCGCAACTGGGGCAGCCGGCCAGCGTGCCGGTGTTCAAGGCGCACCTCACGGACAAGGATCCGAACATCCGGCGCGCGGCCGCGGAAGGCCTCGGGCGCGCCGGCGACCAGTCCGTCAGGGCGGACCTGTCGATGGCCGTCACGACCGATTCGTCACGGATGGTCCGGATGGCCATGGCGTTCGCGCTGCAGAAGCTCGGGCTCCATTACGTACAGCGGATCGTGGACGAGATGGCGACCACGAGCCTCATGCCGCAGGCCGAGTCGTATCTGCTGGAACTGGGGCCGACGGCGGGGCCGCCCCTGATTGCGGCGCTCCAGGATCCGGACGCCGCCATCCGGATGGCGGCGGCCAATGCGCTCGGGTTCATCGGCGGTCAGACCGCGATGACGGCGCTGCAGAAGACGGCGGGGGATTCCGATCCGGACGTCGCGGCGGCGGCCAAACGGGCGCTCGATCGGCTCTGCCTCACGACGTCATAATCAAGACCGGTGTCGTCCGCTCGTGTGCTGCCGCGTGCGTTCTATGCGAGGCCGACGCTCGACGTCGCCCGCGAGCTGATTGGGAAGGTGCTGGTCCACGACACGCCGGCCGGCCCCGCGGCGGGCGCCATCGTCGAGGTCGAGGCGTACGTCGGCGAGTCCGATCCGGCCTGTCATGCGGCGCCGGGGCCGACGGCGCGCAACGCGCCGCTCTACGGGCTGCCCGGCATCGCCTACGTCTATATCAATTACGGCCTGCACTTCCTGGTCAACGCCGTCACCGAGCCGGCCGGGTCCCCGGCCGCCGTCCTCATTCGGGCGCTGGAGCCTGTCGAAGGATTCGATCTGATGCGGAAGCGCCGGGCGCGGTACGGGACACGGCCAGCCGCGGCGTTCAGCGACATCGAGTTGTGCCGCGGGCCGGGCAATCTGAGCCGGGCGCTCGGCATCACGCTGCGTCAGAACCGGCGCGATCTCACCGCGAGCGCGCTGCGCATCGAGGACCGCGGCGGCCCGCCGCGGCAGGTGCGCTGGAGCCGGCGCATCGGCATCAACGTGGGCGTCGAGAAGGAGTGGCGCGTCGCCGACGTCACGAGTCCGGCGGTGTCCGGACCCGTGCGGCGTCCGCGACGCTGACGCGTCACTGCCGGCGGCGTGCCGTCGATCGCACGACCGGGACGGACACGTTCACCGCGCGCCCGCGTCGCAGCACGTGCAGCCGGGCGGTGCTGCCAATCTTCGCATCCGAGAGCAGCCGCAGGAACTGCGACGGGTCATCGATCGAGCTGTCGTTGAAGCCCACGATGACGTCGCCGCGGCGCAGGCCGGCGCCGGCGGCGTCCGAGCCTGGATCGACAGTGACGACGAGCGCGCCGCGGGTATCGGGTGCACCGAGCTGATCGGCGATGTCGGAGGTGAGCGCCGCGATTTCGATGCCGCGAATCGTGCCGCGCTGCACCTGGCCGTATTCGATCAAGTCGTTCATGACGTGGCGCGCCAGGTTGCTCGGAATCGCGAATCCGATCCCCTGATAGCCGCCGCTTTCGGTGAAGATGGCCGTGTTGATGCCGACCAGCTCTCCACGCGCGTTGATCAGCGCGCCACCGGAGTTGCCGGGGTTGATGGCCGCGTCGGTCTGGATGAAATCCTCGTAGGTCGCCAGCCGCCCTTCGAGGCTGCGTCCCAGCGCGCTGACGATCCCGAGCGTCACCGTCTGATTCAACTGAAACGGGTTGCCAATCGCCAGCACCCACTCCGCCACTTTCAGTTTCGACGAATCCCCCCACGGCAGCACCGGCAGGTTCTTCGCGTCGATCTTCAGCACCGCGAGATCGGTCCACTGATCGACCCCGACGATCGTCGCGTGCAGCTTCCGCTTGTCGGGCATCACGACCGACACGTCCGCGCGCGCGTCGCCGACGACGTGGTTGTTGGTGAGGATGTAGCCGTCGCTCGACACGATCACGCCGGAGCCGAGGCTCTGGGAGGTATGAGAGCCGAACATCTGGTCCTGATCGCCGAAGAAATAGCGGAACAGCGGATCGCTCGCGAACGGCGAATTCGGCGTCCGGACCACCTGCAGCGACGAGATGTTCGTCACGCTGCCGACGGTGCGGGCCGCGACGCCCGACAGGTCGGGCAGCGGGGCGGCGGGGGCCGGCGTCTGGGCCGGAGCGGGACGGACCGGCACGCCGACGGGCGCCCGTGCGGCGGGCGCGGCGGCGGATTCCCCGGCGGACTTCAGATGGCCGGTCATGACCAGGCCGGCGACGAATCCGGCGAGCACGAATACGAGCGCGAGCGACAATCGTCTCATTGCACTTCGATGCGGCGCACCGGCGCCGCCGGTTTCTTGGGCAGGGTAATCGTGAGCACGCCGTTGTGCAGATCGGCCGTCACGGCGTCGACCTGAATGACGTGCGCGAACTCGAACGTTCGCGCGAACGCGCCGTGTCCGCGCTCGACCTGGTGATAATGGCGGGCTTCGGTGGCCGTGGCGGGCCGGCCGAGCCGCTCCCCCCGGATTGTGAGCCGGGAGTCCTCGAGCGCCAGATCGATCTGTTCGCGCGCCAGGCCCGGCACTTCGGCGGTCACCACGTAGCGATCGGCGGTCTCGTACACGTCGACAGAGGGGGCCCACGAGGCGCCGTGATGGGACGCCAGACGCTCGAGCCGCTCCTGCCAGTCGCGGAGATCGTGGAACGGGTCCCAGGCCATCCCTCGATGGTAGTCAACGCGGACGGAAAAACGCAAAAGCGGCCACGGCTACCACGGACGGCCACGGACTACACGGATACGCGGAGGCCACGGCTACCACGGAAAGCCACGGACTACACGGACGGCCACGGACAACACGGACACGCGGAGGCCACGGCTACCACAAAGCCACGGACTACACGGACACACGGACGGCCACGGCTACCACGGACGGCCACGGCTACCACGGAGGGCCACGGACTACACGGACGGCCACGGACTACACGGACACGCGGAGGCCACGGCTACCATGGACGACACGGAAACGCCGGCGGCCACGGCCTCCGTGAAATCCGTGGCTGTCCGTAGTCCTCCGTGGTGGCCGTGGCCTCCGTGAAATCCGTGGCTGTTCGTGGTCCTCCGTGGTGGCCGTGGCCTCCGTGAAATCCGTGGTGGCCGTGGCCCTCCGTGAAATCCGTGGCTGTCCGTGGCCCTCCGTGGTGGCCGTGGCCGTGATACGATCGGCAGGATCTGCGCGCCCCGGCGGGCGCCGTCTCCTACAGGTATGAGTTCGATTCAGGCGACCCGTCTCAAGAAGGGCATGCTGATCAAGCTGGGCGAGGATCTGTATCGCGTGCTCGATCTGCAGCACTTTACCCCGGGGAACAAGCGCGGCTTCGTGCAGGCGAAGATGCGCAACATCCGGACGGCCGCGCTGTCGGATCACAAGTTCCGCTCCGAAGACGACGTCGAGCGGGCCGTGCTCGACGAGCACGAGATGCAGTATCTGTACAAGGACGGCGACGCGTTCCACTTCATGGACACGTCCACCTACGAGCAGTTGCACATCGCCGCCGGCACGCTCGGCGAGTCGGTGAATTATCTCGTGCCCGACGCGACGATTCGGGTCGAGTTCTACGGCACCGAGCCGGTCGGGATCGAGCTGCCCCCGACAGTGGACCTCCGCGTGGAGGACACGGTCCCGGGGATCAAAGGGGCGACCGCGAGCGCCCAGGTCAAGCCCGCGACGCTCGAAACCGGCCTCGTCGTGCAGGTGCCGCCGTTTGTGAACACCGGCGACCTGATCCGCATCAACACCGACACCGGAGAGTACCTGAAGAAGTGCTGAGCGCGGCCGGCGTGGTTCCGGCCTCCGCTACCAGCACTTCCGTTCAGCCGGCCGCATTCGCATGGACGACCTGCCTCACAGCCCGGGCCGCGGGTGGATCGAAGTGATCACCGGCAGCATGTTCAGCGGCAAGAGCGAAGAGCTGATCCGCCGGTTGCGACGCGCCCAGATCGCGCGCCGCAAGGTCCAGATCTTCAAGCCGGCGATCGACAACCGCTACAGCCAGGACCACATCAGCTCGCACAGCGCGATGCGGATCGAGGCCGACACCGTCGCCTCCTCCCGCGAGCTGCTCGCGCGGGTCGCCGGAGACACGGAAGTGATCGGGATCGACGAAGGGCAGTTCTTCGACCCGCAGCTGCCGGCGGTGTGCAACACGCTGGCGGATCAGAGGCGTCGCGTGATCGTGGCCGGCCTCGATCAGGACTACCTCGGCAAGCCGTTCGAGCCCATGCCGCAGCTGCTGGCGATCGCCGAATACATTTCCAAGACCCTGGCCATCTGCATGGTCTGCGGCGCGCCGGCCAATCACACCCAGCGGCTCGTCGCGAGCAGCGAACGCGTGCTCGTCGGGGCGCAGGGGACGTACGAAGCGCGATGCCGCGAGTGCTTCGACCCCCGCCTCGGGCAGTAAGATCGGAGTATCGGCGGCCGGCGGTCAGCGCGCCGGTCCGGAGTGCCCATGCCGCTGCTGTCGAGTCTGCTCTTCGTGCTCGGGGTCGGGTTCTTCGTCGCGAGCGTCCGGGTCGGGTACCAATTCGTCCGGTTCCTGCGGCTGCGCTCGTCGGCGATCCTGACCTGGCCGGGCCGGCGGCCGCCGTTTTACGGTCTCGCGCTCGGGCTGGGCGCCGTGCTCGGTCTCCTCATCATTTACAAGCTCGTCTTCCTGCGCATGGCCCCCGTGCAGGTCTTCGGCGAGTTCATGATGCTCATCTACTACGTCTACGCGATGCCCCTGAGCGGGCGGATCGCGCGCGGCTTCTACGAGGACGGGATCTGGTCGGACGGCGGGTTCATCCCCTATTCGCGCATCGGCGGCCTGACGTGGCGCGAGCGGGAGGGGGAGCCGTTGACGCTCGTCCTGATCTACCGCATGCGGGCCTTCGCGCGGCGGCTCAGCGTCCCGCAGGCGCACTACGGCGCCGCGCGCCGCCTGCTGCGCGACAAGATCGCCGCCCACCGCATTCATTTCAGCGGCACCACCCTGGATCTGGAAAGGCACGACGAGCGGGACGACGTCTAGGCTTTGGGCTTTGGGCTTTAGGCTTTGGGCTTTAGGAGGTTCATCGGCGGAGCAGGGCGATGAGCCAGCCGATTGGGCCGGAGCCGTGGGCGACCGGGTCGCCCAGCCAGCCGGGGGGCACGAGCCACACGAACGCCAGGATCGCGATCACCATCACGTCGTACTGCCAGCTGGCGCGTTCGTAGGTCCAGAAGAACGCATGCCAGAGCACGCGGCCGGGGACGGTGGCGGCCCGCTTCATGCGACCGCCTCGCGGCCGGCGGTCCGGAGTTCGCGATACGTGAGGATGATCCGGTCCGCGACGGTGAAGACCGAGAGCACGAGGATCACCCAGAGCACGGCGGCCATGCGGTTCGTGAACGCCCCGATCATGAACAGGACGATCCGCTCCGGCCGCTCCATGAATCCCACCTTGCACTTCCGGATCAGCGATTCGGCGCGCGCGCGCGTATAGCTGGTCATGATCGCGAACATCATCGCGAGCGAGGCGACCATCACGTAATCGGTCCGGCGCAGTTCGGAATACAGGTAGATCAGGCCGATGAAGAGCGCGATGTCCGAGAAGCGGTCGATCACGGAGTCCCAGAACCCGCCGAACTTGCTCACCGCGCCGAGCTCGACGGCGACCTTGCCGTCGATGAAGTCGAAGATGTTCGCGATCACCATGATCACCCCGGCGGTCACGAACCGGCCGAGCGCGAGGGCGGTCGCGGCGGCGAAATTGATGAGCACGCCCACGAAGGTGAGCACGTTGGGATGGATTTGCAGCCGCACGCACGTCCGGATGATCGCGCGCAGCGGGAACATGCAGATCCACCCGATGAGGCCGGTGAACGTCATGGCGCTGATATAATCGACGGTTCGGGATCGTTACGGAAAAGGCACAGTGTAGTCCATGCCGATTCGGGACCTCAAGACCCAGATCGCGCGGCTGCCGGAACAGCCGGGCGTGTACCTGTATTACAACGCGGCGGGCGACACGCTGTACGTCGGGAAGGCGCGCGTGTTGCGCGACCGCGTACGCAGCTATCTCGGGGCGCAGGGAAGCAGCCCCAGGATTGACGCGCTGCTCGAAGAGGCGTCCCGCCTCGAGGTGATTCTGACCGATTCGGTGGTGGAGGCGCTGGCGCTCGAGAACCACCTCATCAAGCAGCGCGCCCCCCGGTACAACATCCTCCTGCGCGACGACAAGAACTATCCCTACCTGCAGCTCACGACCGGCGAGGCGGTCCCGCGCGTGCTGGTCGCGCGCCGCGTCGAGCGCGACGAGCACTTCTACGCCGGCCCGTTTCTGCCCGCCTCGCTCGCGCGCAAGACGATGGCGCTCACGCACCGGTTGTTCGGCATCCGCTCGTGCAACGAAGTCATTACCGGGACGCGCGGACGTCCGTGCCTCGAATACGACATCCACCGGTGCATCGCGCCCTGCGTGCGCGAGCTGTGCAGTGAGGCCGACTATGCCGCCGCCGTCGGGCACACCAGGCTCTTCCTCGAAGGACGCAGCGATGAGCTGCTGGCGGGGCTGCAGAGCCAGATGACGGAGGCGGCCGCCTCGGAGCGATTCGAGCAGGCCGCGCAGCTCCGCGACGCGATCCGCACCATCGAGACGCTGCGCCAGCGTCAGCAGAAGATGGTTTCCACGGCCCTGGGCGACCGCGACGCGTTCGGCCTCACCGTCGGCGGCGCCGGCGCCGTGGTGCAGGTCTTCCAGGTGCGCCGCGGCCGGGTGGTCGAACGCATCGAGCTGGTGACGGAAGCGGTCCGCGAGGCTCGGGCAGGGGCCGGCGCCGAACAGACCGAACTGGACGTGGTTCAGGCGGCGCTGCAGCAGTTCTATGCGGACCGGGAGGCGCCGCCGGAAATCCACGTGCCCCTGGCCCTGCCGTCCGCGGAATCGGAATTGCTTGAGGCGTGGCTGTCCGAGCGCGCCGGGCACCGCGTGCGCCTCGTGGTCCCGAAACGAGGGGAGAAGCGGGGCCTGCTGGATCTGGCGACGCGCAACGCGCAGGTCGCCTATCAGGCCAGGTTCAACGAGAACGTGGCCGCGCATTACGACGCGCTCGAGACGCTGCGGTCCGTGCTGGCGCTCCCCGCCGTGCCCCGGCGGATCGAGTGCTTCGATATTTCGACGATCCAGGGGGCGGAGACGGTGGCCTCGATGGTGGTATGCGAGGACGGCCGGATGAAGCGCTCGGATTACCGGAAGTTCCGAATCCGCGGTGCGCGATTAGACGACTTCGCGTCGATGCACGAGGTCGTGCGGCGCCGGTACGGGAAGGCCCTCGAGCGCGGGGGCCCGTTTCCGGACTTGATCCTGATCGACGGCGGCAAGGGGCAGGTCTCGGCGGCGTACGCGGCGCTGACCGAGTTGGGGCTCGCCAACCTGGTGGCCGCCGGGATTGCCAAAAAAGAGGAGTTGCTGTTCACCCGTGATCACGTCGAGCCCATCGCGCTCGGGCCCGACAGCCCGGCGCTGCTGCTGGTGCAGCGCATTCGCGACGAGGCGCACCGGTTTGCCGTGACGTTCCACCGGCAGTCGCGCGCGAAGCGCGATTTGCGCTCGGCGCTCGACGACATTCCAGGGGTCGGGCCGCGCCGGCGCAAGACGCTGCTGACGGTGTTCGGCAGCCTCGCTGGCGTCCGGCGCGCGACCCGCGAAGAGCTGGTCGCCGCCGTCGGCGCCAGGTGTGCCGCCGCCGTGCTGACGCACTTCACCACCCGGAGCTGATGTGAGGACGCCGAAGGTCACCACCGGCGGGCGCGTCGTGCAGGTGCTGGCACTCGTGTGCCTGCTGGTCACGCCCGCGGCGGCGCAGTCGCGGCCGACGGTGGTGGCGTCGCTGACCCGGCAGGTGGCCGTCGCCGGCAGCGCGCGCGTGATCGTGCGCCTCCGGATGGACCCCGCGGAAGGGCGTCAGCTCGGGGTGTCGGCCGTCGCCCGACAGAAGCTCGCGGCCATCCGCACTCGCGTGCTCGAACGGCTGCCGGTCCGCGCCCGCACCAGGGCGCGCACCTTCGCGTTCATTCCCTACTTCGCGACGACGGTGGATGCGGCGGGGCTGCAGCAACTGGCCGCCTCGGCCGACGTCGAGCGCGTCGAGGAAGATCGCCCGCGTCCCCTGCAGCTCATGGACAGCGTGCCCCTCATCGGCGGACCAGCCGTCACGGCGATGGGCTACACGGCCAGAGGATGGACGGTCGCGATCCTCGACACGGGGGTCGACCGCACGCATCCGTTCCTCGCGGGGAAGGTCGTCGCGGAGGCGTGCTACTCGTCTTCGATTGGGGATTACACGAGCCTGTGCCCCGGCGGCGTTGCCACGTCCACGGCGCCGGGATCGGCGCAGCCCTGCACCGTGACCGGCACCTGCGAGCACGGCACGCACGTCGCGGGAATCGCGGCGGGCGCGGGCGTCAACATGACCGGCGTGGCGCCGGACGCCAGCGTGCTCGCCATTCAGGTCTTCAGCTACGAGGCCGCCACGGATTCACTCGGCGCGTTCGACTCCGACATGATTGCGGCCCTCGAACACGTCTATGATCTCCGGCAGACCTACCACATCGCGGCGGTCAATCTGAGCATCGGGAGCGCCGAACCGTACGACGCGCCCTGCGACAGCGTCTCGACCGCCTTCGAAGCGGCGATCGAGAAGCTGCGGACGGCGGACATCGCGACCATCGTCGCCGCCGGGAATGCCGGCGCCACCGCGTCGCTCTCGTTTCCGGCGTGCCTGTCGTCGGCCATCAGCGTGGGGTCGACGAACAAGAGCGACGTCGTGTCCGGGTTCAGCAACGTGGCGGCGTCGCTGGCGCTGTTCGCGCCGGGCGAGCACATCCTGTCGTCGGTGCCCGGCGGCAGCTTTGCCTACATGAGCGGCACGTCGATGGCCGCGCCGCACGTGACGGGCGCCTGGGCGCTCGTGCGCGCCGCGGATCCGTCGGCGGGCGTCAGTACGATCCTCGCGGCCTTGCAAGACACCGGCGTGCCGATTCCCGATGCGCTCGCCGGCGTGACCCGTCCCAGAATCCAGGTGGACGCCGCCGTTCGCTCGCTGCTGTCGGTGCCGGCGGCCCCCGAACCGATGGCGCCGATGGGAGCCGCCACGAGCGCCAACATCACGCCCGAGTTCGACTGGAGCCCGGTGGCCGGCGCCGTCTGGTACGACCTCCTCGTGGACGACTCCACGGGCACGCGGCTGCATCAGTGGTTCTCCGCCCGTCAGGCGGGATGCGCGAGCGGACTGGACGTCTGCCGCGTCGCCCCTGGTGTGTCGCTCGCGCCGGGAACCGCGCAGTTTCACGTGCAGGCCAACAACGTGCTGGGCACGGGGCCGTGGAGCGCGGCGGCGCCGTTCAGCGTCCCCCGCGTGTCCTCTGCGCAGATCCTCGCGCTCTACGGCGTCGCGGGCGCCGTGCAGGGCTCGGCCGCGCGCTTGTGGGCGCACGTCACCAACGCGGGCGATCTGCCGTTTCCGGCGGGCACGCTGGCATGGTTCTACGTGGACGGCCCGGGATGGTCCGGTACGCACTGGGTCGGCGCCTCGGATGTGAGCGCGCTGACGGCGGGGTCGAGCGTGTGGGCATCGTTCGACTGGTCCGTGCCGCCACTGCTGCCCCCCGGCGCGTACACGTACACCGTGTACGTCTACGCCGGGGATCGCATCTCCGGCGCAAGCCCGACGCAGTCCTTCAGCGTCTCGGCGGCGCCTGTGCCAGCCGCTCGCGTGCTCGCGCTGTATCCGGTCAATGGCGGGCGCGTGGCCTCCGCCGGCGCCGCGAGTCTGTGGGCCCACGTGCAGAACACCGGAACGGTTCCGTTGCCGGCCGGCACCAGCGTCTGGTTCCTTGTCGACGGTCCGTCCTGGACCGGCTCCCACTGGGTGGGCGGCACCACCGCCGGCCCGCTCGCGCCAGGAAAGGACGCGTGGTTCCTGCTCACGTGGAAGGTCCCGGCGAGCGCGGCCCCCGGCACCTACACGTATTGGGCGCAGGTCTGGGCCACGAGTGCGATTTCGGCGTGGAGTCCCGCCCAGACGTTCGTCGTCACCCGCTAGGGGACGACCGAGGCGAGGAGCGCCCGGAGCCGGTCCGGCGCGCCGGCATCACGGCGGTCCTCCGGTGCGCGCGCCAGCACCGCTTCCCAGGTGCGCAGGCTGCGCTCGAAGAAGAAGCGCGCGTCGCCACGCCGGGTCGGCCGGCGGACGAGCGCGGCACGCCCCAGCCCCTCGTCGGCTCTCGCGACCTCGCGCTGCAGTTCCAGAAAACTGGGAGCGGCCTCCAGTGAGGCCAGCGCCAGGCCGCGGGCCTCGTCGAACAGCGCCGCCGCAGCCTGCGGATCGCGCGGCGCGATCGACAGCCGCAAAGCGCCGACCGCATTCAAGCTGCGGCTGAGATCCCACCTGATGAACGTGAGCGACGGATCGTGCGAGACGCGCGCGCGGCGGACGCCCAGCGCGCGCTCGTGCAGCTCGAGGGCGCGCCGCACCTCGCCTTGCGCACGCAGGGTTTCCGCCAGACGAAACCACGTGTACGCCAGGTCGCCGCGCGATTGCGCGTTGCCGGGATCCGCGGCGACGAGCGGCGCCAGCAGCCGCATCGCGTCTTCGAGCGCCGCGACCGAGGCGTGCGTCCGGCCCATCGCGAGGAGGACGGATCCGCGGCGGGATCGCAGGTCCGCCAGGTCGCGCGTGAGGACCTGGTTGCCGGCGTTCCGCGTCAACGACGCGTCGATCAGCGCGGCGGCGCGGTCGAGTTCCGCAACCGAACCGGGATAGTCCCCTGTCTGTTCCAGCGCCAGCGCGTGCTGCGCGAGGGCGCCCGCGAGCGCGACCTCTTGTTCCCAGTGCCTCGAGCGCCGCAGCGCCTGTTCGCGGAACCGGATTTCTCGCGTGCTGAACGCTTCTTCGTCTGCGATCCGCCCGGTGAGGTGATCCACGGTGGCGCGGCCGTGGCACGCGTCGGCCATCAGCGCCATGGTTTCGACGTCGTCGGGATCGACGGCGAGGCGGCGCTCGGCCGCCCGGATGGCCGCATCGAAGTCCGGCAGCGCGCGGATGGGATCGGTGGCGAGCAATGCGAGATTGTTGTGCGCGTCAATCGCGACGCGCTCGAGCCCCGGCGTCGCGCGGGATCGGCCCGCGACGTCGATCGCCTTCCGGAAGCTCGCGGCGGCACCCGCCGAATCGCCGAGGTTGGCGAGGAAGGCGCCCCCTTGAATCTTGCCGATGCGGACGTAGGCCGAGGCCAGTTCCTGGCGCAGCACCGGGTCGGACAGATTCTCGCGGCCCAGGCGATCGAGGTACTCCAGCGCGGTGTGCACCACCTGCGCGCGCGCGCTCGTCGTGCCGGGGATTGGCGCGAGCGCGTCGTTGACGTCGAAGACGACCGCGTGTGCGAGGCCGCGGAGGTCGTCGTACCGCCCGCGCGCGACACGCGCCTGCCAGATCGTCAGGCCCGCCGCGGCCGCGACGCAGACGACCGCCGCAGCCGCCAGCGCCGACGGCAGGCGATACCGGCCGAGAAACCTCCCGAGCCGGTATCCCACCGTGTTCGGCCGTGCCCGCACGGGAAAGCCGCCGCGATGGCGCTCGATGTCGTCGGCGAACTGCCGGGCGGACGTGTAGCGCCGCGCGGGCTCCTTGGCGAGCGCGCGCAGCAGGATGTGGTCGAGATCGCCGCGGAGCTGCCGCGTCTCGCGGCGCGAAAGGTGCGGCGCCCGACTGGGGGGATCCGGTTCGACACGGGCGACGGCGAGGCGCACATCGTCGAAGTCGGCGGTGCGGAACGCGTACGGCAGCCGGCCGGTGAGCACCTCGTAGGCGACGACGCCAATCGCATAGACGTCGGAGGCGGTCGTCAACGGCTGGCCGGCCAGTTGCTCGGGGCTGGAATAGGCGGGTGTGGCGGCGTGCACGCCGTCCCGGATCGCACCGCGAAACGTCGCGATGCCGAAGTCGAGCACCTTGACCGTGCCTCGAGCGGTCACGAGGATGTTCCCCGGCTTGATGTCGCTGTGCACGATGAACCGCTGGTGGGCATGGTCGATGGCGGCGCAGAGCTGCAGCAGCAGATCGAGCCGATCCGCCAGCGGCAGCGCGCGCTCGGCGCAGTGCCTGGTAATCGGCTTCCCCTCCACGTACTCGACGACGAGGTAGGGGAGGCCGGCAGGGGTCGTGCCGCCGTCGAGCAGACGCGCGACGTTGGGATGTTCGAGGCGGGCCAGGAAGTCGCGCTCCTGGCGGAAGCGCTCCTGCGCGAACAACAGCGCGGGGGACAGCACCTTGAGCGCGACCTCCTTGGTGAACGCCCCGTCGCTGCGCTCGGCCAGGTAGACGGCGCCGGTTCCCCCCTCGTCGAGCAGCCGTGTCAGGCGATAGGCGCCGACGCTCGTGCCCATCAGATCCGCGGGCGACCACAGGCCGACCTCGGGCAGCGGCTCGCCCGGCGCGTCGTGCGCCTCGAGCAGCGACGCGACCTCGCGCGCCAGGTCCGCGTCGTGCCGCCGCAGCGCCGCGAGGAAGGCGTCGCGCCGATCGGCCGGCAGATCGATCGCCTCCCCGAAATGCTCGGTAATGGCCGCCCACCGTTCCGGCGTGAGATCTTCAGGCATGACGGCTGCTCGGGCCAGATAGAATAGCCCGCTCCATGTCCGACGGTGACGACGATCTCGATTCCGCGGTCCGGCCGGCGCCGCCGGCCGACGGGTTCGACGCCGAGCGGCTGCTGCCGCTCGTGTACAC
The DNA here is from genome assembly GCA_036278735.1 of Vicinamibacterales bacterium. Lineage (GTDB taxonomy): Bacteria > Acidobacteriota > Vicinamibacteria > Vicinamibacterales > 2-12-FULL-66-21 > DASUKM01. The sequence goes on along the minus strand of DASUKM010000045.1, from coordinate 91 downwards.
CGAACTGCGGCGGCTCGCGCACCACTATCTGCGCCGGGAGCGGAGCGACCACACGCTGCAGGCGACGGCGCTGGTGCACGAGGTGTACCTG
>DASUKM010000044.1:0-143253 GCA_036278735.1 Vicinamibacterales bacterium | reverse complement strand
AGAGGACACTCTCCGCCTGGCGGAGAAGTGTCCTCTTGAGAGGACAAAAGTGCAAAGAACAAGATCTGACCCCGGGTTGCGTGATCCCGGGTGGCGGGGTTTCATGATTAAGTCCATGACGGGGTTCGCCTCGCTGACTCGCGACGAGGAGCCGGGGATCGTCGCCTTGACCGTCCGGGCGGTCAATCATCGCTTCCTGGATATCCAGCTGCGGATGCCGTCGGGGCTGGCGGGCAGCGAGAGCCGGCTGCGGGCGCTGATTCAGCAGCGCGTCGCGCGGGGTCGCGTCGAGGTCTCGGTGTCGGTGCAGTCGCGCACCCCGGGCGGCGTCGAGGTGGAGGTGAACGACTCGGTGCTCGACGCGTTTGCCGCGGCGTTCGAGCGGGCGCGCGAGCGCGGGCTCGTGACCGGCGCGCTGGCGCCCGGGGACTTGCTGCGCATCCCGCAGGCCATCACCGTCCGCGACCGGTCCACGCCGGACGCCGAGGCGGACGAACGCGTGCAGGCGGCCGTCGAGGCGGCGCTGGGGGCCGCGCTCGAGGAACTGGACGCCATGCGCGTGCGCGAAGGGGCCCACTTGCGCGCCGAGCTCGACGGGCGACGCGCGCAGCTCAGCGAGCTCTTCGAGCGCGCCGCCGCGGCGGCGGAAGCCGGCATCGACGCCTTCCGCTCGCGGCTCGCCGATCGGGTCCGCGAGCTGCACGCCGACGGCCTCGTCGAGGAAGCGGCGCTGGCCCAGGAGATTGTGCGGTTTGCCGCCCGCTCCGACATCACCGAGGAGCTGGTCCGGTTCCGGGCCCATCTCGCGCACTGGCAGGCGCTCAGCGACGCCCCGGAACCGTGCGGCCGCAAGCTCGATTTCCTGCTACAGGAGATGAACCGCGAGGTGAATACGCTCGGGTCCAAAGCCGAAGGGCCGGGCGCCCCCGAGCTGGTGGTCTCGCTGAAGGCGGAACTCGAGAAGATGCGCGAGCAGGTGCAGAATGTCGAATGAGCCCCGCCGCGGGCTCCTCTTCGTCGTGTCGGCCCCGTCCGGCACCGGCAAGACGACCGTCGTGGAGCGGCTCGTGCAGGTCGTCCCCGGCCTCGTGATGTCGCGGTCGTACACGTCGCGAACGGCCCGGCTCGGCGAATCCGACGGGGTAGACTATAATTTCGTCACACGCGATCGCTTCGAAGAGATGATCCGGACGCGGGCGTTCCTCGAGCACGCCGACGTGTTCGGCAACTACTACGGCACGTGCGCGCGGGACGCGGAGCGGGAGCTGGCCGGCGGCCGCGACCTCGTGCTGGTGATCGACGTGCAGGGGGCGCGCTCGGTGCGGCGGAGCGGCCTCGAGATGGTCGGCGTGTTCGTGATGCCGCCGTCGTTCGAGATTCTCGAGCAGCGGCTGCGGGGGCGCAGCAAGGATTCGGAAACGGCCATCCGCCGCCGGCTGGCCACGGCGCGCGAGGAAATCGCCGCGTTCGGCGAATACGAGTACGTGGTGATCAACGACGAGCTCGACGCCTGCGTGGAACGCCTGCGCGCCATCGTGGTCGCCGAGCGCGCCCGGCTGCGCGCCATGACGACGGCCGCCCGCGCCATCGTCGAAACCTTCTCCAGAAAGGAAATCGTGTGATCGATCGCAAGGCCTTGCCGAACAAGTTCGAGTTCGTCGTCGTGTCGGGCGCCCGCGCCCATCAGTTGCTGCGCGGCTGCACGCCGCGGACGACCGGGCCCGAGAAGAAAATCCGGCTCGCCGTCAAGGAAGTGAAGGAAGGCAAGGTCGAGAAGATCCGCGAATAGCCGCGCCGCGCGCGGCGAGGCGGGAGGGTGCATCGCGTGCTGATTGCGCTCGGGGTGTGCGGCGGCATCGGGGCCTACAAGGCCGTCGAAGTGGCCCGCGGCCTGCAGCAGCGGGGGCACGACGTCGTGGCGATCATGACGCGCACGGCCCGCCGCTTCGTCGGCGAGGTGACCTTCGAGGCCATCACGCGCCGTCGCGTGATCACGAGCCAGTTCGCGCGCGGCGGCAACGCCGACATCGAGCACATCGCGCTGGCCGGCGATATCGCCCTGCTCCTCGTCGCGCCGGCCACCGCCAACCTCATCGCCAAATTCGCGCACGGTCTCGCCGACGACTTCCTCTCGTCCTTGTATCTCGCGACGCGCGCGCCGGTGCTGCTCGCCCCCGCCATGAACACGAACATGCTCGAGCACACGGCCGTCCACGACAACCTGCGGGTGCTCGCCTCGCGCGGCGTGAAGATGATCGAGCCCGGCGTCGGATTCCTCGCCTGCGGATGGACCGGCAAAGGGCGGCTCGCCGAACCGGACGCAATCGTCGAGGCGGCCGACCGCGCCGTGCGGCCGGCCGGTACACTGCTCGGGCGGCGGGTGCTCGTCTCGGCCGGCCCCACCTACGAAGACATCGACCCGGTGCGCTACATCGGGAACCGTTCGAGTGGACGGATGGGCTACGCGATCGCCGCCGAAGCCGCGCGCCGCGGCGCCGGCGTGGTGCTCGTCTCCGGCCCTACGGCTCTGGAACCGCCCGCCGACGTCCGGATCGAACGAGTCCGCAGCGCCGCCCAGATGGCGGCGGCGCTCGAGGCGAACGCTACGGGGATGGACGCGATCGTGATGGCCGCCGCCGTGGCGGACTACCGGCCCGCCGAGCGGCACGACGTCAAGATCGCCAAGCGCGAGGCGCCGCTGGAATTGACGCTCGTGCGCACCGACGACATCCTCGCATCGCTGGGGCGCGCGCGCGGCGACGCGCCGGTGCCCGTCCTCGTCGGCTTCGCGGCCGAAACGGGGGACCCGCGCGCGCGTGGACGCGAGAAGCTGAAAGCCAAGCAACTGGATCTCGTCGTCGCCAACGACGTCTCGAGCCCCGGCGCCGGCTTCGAATCGGACACGAACGCTGCCGTGCTGATCTCGCGCGACGGCGAAGAGGCGCTTCCCCTGCAACTCAAGACGGAGCTGGCGTCGGCGATTCTCGATCGCGTCGAGCGCCTGCTCGGGGCGCGCGCTCCCGCGCCCGTCCGGTGACGCCGTGTCGGATGCGCGCGAACAGCTGGCCGGCCATCTCGGGTTCTATCGCGATCTCGGTGTCGTGGGCGTGAGCCGCGACAAGGCCTGGAGGACACGTCCCGCGGACGCGCCACCGCCGGCGGATCCGGCCGCTGCCGCCGCGGCGGCCCCCGTCCTCGACGAGGCGGCCGGCGATCCCGCGCGCCTCGCGGCCATCCAGGCGGACATCGGCGACTGCACGCGCTGCAAACTCCATCGGCTCGGCCGCACGCAGGTGGTCTTCGGCGTCGGCAATCCATCCGCGGACCTGATGTTCGTCGGCGAAGCGCCCGGCGCCGACGAAGACCTGCAGGGCATCCCGTTCGTCGGCCGGGCGGGCCAGCTCCTGACCAAGATCATCGAAGCGATCGAGCTGACGCGCGACCAGGTGTACATCGCCAACGTAATCAAGTGCCGTCCGCCCGGCAACCGGAATCCCGAACCGGACGAAGTCGACACCTGCGAGCCGTTCCTGTTCCGCCAGATTGACGTCGTGAAGCCGAAGGTGATCGTCGCGCTCGGCACGTTCGCGGCGAAGACCCTGCTGCGCACGCAGGAGCCGATCTCGCGGCTGCGCGGCCGTATCTACGAGTACCGCGGGGCGAAGCTGATCCCGACCTTCCACCCGGCGTTCCTCCTGCGCAGCCCCGAACGCAAGCGCGACGTCTGGGAGGACATGAAGAAAGTCCGCGCGCTGCTGGCCGGCTCCGGCGAGTAGGCCCGTGCGCCTGATCCAGGTCGCGGTTCCCGTTCCCGCGCTCGATCTGCTCACCTACAGCGTGCCCGACGGCCTGCCGCTTCCGGCCGCCGGGGCACGCGTCCTCGTCCCGCTCGGGACGCGCACCGTCACCGGCCTGGTGGTGTCGGCAGACCCCGCCGCGGCCACGCCCGCGTCCGACCCGGCGGCATCCGCGAAGGACGTCATCGACGTCCTCGACGACGAGCCGTTCCTGCCGGAAGCGATCGTCGGGCTGTCGCGATGGCTCGCGGAGTACTACGCGTGCGGCGTGGGGGAGGCGATCGCGACCGCGATGCCGCCGCGGGCGTGGATCGAGAGCGCGCGGCATGCGGCGATCACGGACGCCGGCGAAGCGCGGCGGCTGAACGAACGCGGCGTGCGGCGCGACATCCTGGACCGGCTGACGGGCGGCCGCGTGCTGCGCGTGTCGGCGCTGGCGCGGCAGTCGCGCGGGGCGCTCAAGGCGCTCGCCACGCTGGAGCACGACGGATTCGTGACGCGCACCCAGCCGCTGCGCGGCCAGGCGGACGCGTCGCGCACGCGGCGCTTCGTCCAGGCCACCGCGCAGGCGCTGGAGCCCGACCGCCTCGCCGGGCTGCGGCTGGGCGTTCGCCAGCGCGCGGTTCTCGAGCGGCTGAGCGGGGCGCCGGACGGTCTCGCCGCCGCCGCGCTCGCCGAAGCGGGTGCCGATCCCGCCGCCCTCCGGTCGCTGGCACGTCTGGGACTGGTAACGATCGAGCGCCGCCGCGTGGAACGCGATCCTTTCACGGACGCCGCGCCCGCGGCGCCCCCGACGCCGCTGGAGCTGACCTCGGAGCAGCGTGCGGCGCTCGACTCGCTCCGCCAGCTCAGCGACGCCAGGAGCTTCGCACCCGTGCTGTTGCACGGCGTCACCGGCAGCGGCAAGACCGAGCTGTACCTGCGGCTCGCGAGGCACGTGCTCGCGTCGGGACGCCGCGTCCTCGTCATGGTGCCGGAGATCGCCCTGACGCCGGCGACCGCTGCCGTGTTCCGCGCGGCGTTCGGCGAACGCATCGCCATCCAGCACAGCGGCCTCTCCGACGGCGAGCGGTACGATCAATGGCAGCGCATCAGGCGCGGCGCGGTGGACGTCGTCGTCGGGACGCGCAGCGCGGTATTCGCGCCGCTCGCCGATCTCGGACTCGTCGTCGTCGACGAAGAGCACGACGGATCGTACAAACAGGAAGAGACCCCGCGCTATCACGCGCGCGACGTCGCGGTCGTGCGGGGGCGCGATGCCGGGGCGATGGTCGTGCTCGGCTCGGCCACGCCGTCGATGGAGAGCTTTCGCAATGCCCGCAGCGGACGCTACCGGCTGATCACGCTGGAGCGGCGGGTGCTCGATCGGCCGCTCGCCCAGGTGCGCCTGGTCGACATGCGGGCCGAGTACGCGGCCGAGGGGCCCGACGTGATCCTGAGCGCGCCGCTGCGCGAGGCGCTGACGGCGCGTGTCGCCCGCGGCGAGCAGGCGATCGTGCTGCTCAACCGCCGCGGCTTCGCGAGCGCGGTGTTCTGCCGTCAGTGCGGCGACACGCTGGAGTGCCCGAACTGCAGTGTCTCCCTCACGGTGCATCGCGCCGCGCGGCGGGCGAGATGCCACTACTGCAATTACTCGACGGCCATTCCGCGCACCTGCGGCCACTGCGCCGGCGCGTACCTCGAGCAGCTTGGATTCGGCACCGAGCGGGTCGAGGCCGAACTGACGACGCTGCTGCCGCACGCGCGCGTGGGCCGCGTCGACCGCGATACGATCCGGCGCCGCGGCGCGATCGTCGATCTGCTCGGACGATTCGCGGCGCGGCAGCTCGACGTCCTGGTCGGCACGCAGATGATCGCCAAGGGGCACGATTTCCCGCAGGTCACGCTCGTGGGGGTCATCAGCGCCGACGTGGGGCTCGGGCTCGCCGATTTCCGCGCGGCCGAACGGACCTTCCAGCTCCTGACCCAGGTGGCCGGCCGCGCCGGCCGCGGCGCGCTCGCGGGTGAGGCGATCGTCCAGACGCTTCATCCCGATCACTACAGCATCCGGCACGCCTGCCTGCAGGAGTATGCGCGCTTCTACGACGACGAGTTGAAGTTCCGCACGGCGATGCGCTATCCGCCGGGCGTCGCGCTCGTCAACGTGATCGTGAAGGCGCGAACACGCGAAGCGGCCATGGCGGACGCCGGCTCGCTCGCAGGCGTGCTGCGCAGCGGAACGGGGCAGGTCTATCGCGTGCTGGGCCCTGCGCCGGCGCCGCTGGGCCGCCTGAAGGGAGAGCATCGCGCACAGCTCTTTCTGAAGGGCAGCCAGCGGAAGGCGATGCGAGAGGCGCTCGTGGCGGCGCTGAACGACCGACCCGACCTGAAGCGGCGCACGATCGTCGACGTCGACCCGATGTCGGTGCTGTGATCGTCGTCGTTCGGGGCTCAGGGTTCCGGGTTCCGGGTTGGGTTCTGGGTTCCGGGTCAGGTTCCGGGTTCCGTTCGGCGCGAACCAACCCTGAACCCGAACTGAAACCAACCCCGAACTCGAACCAACCCCGAACCCCGAACGCGAACCCAACCCGGAACCCTGAACCCGGGAACCCGGAACCCGTATTCCGCCGCGTCAGCGTCCGACGAACTGCAACGGCTCGAGCGGGACCGGGGTGAAGCAGAGCACGAACATCACGAGCGCAAACACCGCGAGCAGGCGGCGGCCGGGCGCGAGCGGCTCGTATTCATAGATGACCCGGGGATGCCGCGGGCCGAGGAAGAACAGCATCGCCAGCATCAGGAGCGTCATGGCCAGCCAGCTTCGGGAGACGAACGTCATCACCACCGCGGCGGTCACCGTGACGATCGAGATCGGCGTCGCGGCGCGCCCCATCGTCGCGTACGTGACGTGGCCGCCGTCGAGCTGGCTGAACGGGAGCAGGTTGAGCGCGGTGGCGAGCATCCCGAACCAGGCCGCGAAGACGATCGGGTGGATGTTCACCGTGTAGCCGTCGGGAACGACGCCGAGCACGGCTCGCGTCGCCCACTGGAACAGCAGCGGTTCGCCGAGCACGAAGCCGGCGCCCTGCGTGGGTTCAGGAACGACGTGCGACATCAGCATCCCGATGAACAGCGCCGGCACCAGCACCACGAAGCCGGCGATCGGGCCGGCGATGCCGATGTCGAAGAGCACCGTGCGGGTGGGGAACGCCTCGCGGATGCGAATCACCGCCCCGAGGGTGCCGGTCAACGGAATCGGCGCGGGGATGAAGTACGGCATCGAGGCGTCGACGTCGTAGTACCGGCAGCAGAGGTAGTGCCCCATCTCGTGCGCGCCGAGGATGGCGAGCAGCGTGACGCTGTACCACAACCCTCGCAGCGCGAGGGCGCCCGACGTCAGATCGACAGGCGCCCGGTCGAAATTCGAGAGGAACGAGTCATAATGTAGCGCTCCGACGGCGGTGGTGAAGAGGAGCGTCACGCCGAGGAGCAGGAGGTGGACCCACAGCCTCCCCTGGAAACGCCGCGGGGGCGCCGCGGGCACGAACGGCGGCTCGTAGGGGCTCGAGACGAATCCGTCGGGGAACGCCGGCTCGTGCCTGGTTTGCGGGTACGCGGGTGTTTCGGACAAAGCGATGACGGCGAAACTCAGCCGCCGATGTTCTGCAGATCCTTGCCAGGCTTGAACCGGATGGTCCGGCCGGGGGGGATCCGCACTTCCTTGCCGGTCCGGGGGTTGCGGCCGATCCCCCGCTTCCGGGGCTTCACCTGAAAGACGCCGAAGCCGCGGAGCTCGATTCGTTCGCCACGCTGCATGGAGAGCCGCATCGCCTCGAATACGGCATCGACGGCCACCTCGGCTTTGACCTTGGTGATATCGGCGACGCGCGACACCTCGTTGACGATGTCGACCTTGATCATGCTTAGGCGCTCCTAAGGAAGTCTAAATAGCATAGCTACCGTCACTTACGCTGTCAAGTTGCGCCGTAAGTGACCTTGTCCCATGACCCAGAAGCGCCCCTCTGGCAGCCCGACCGTCGTCCTGGTCGGCAGGCCCAACGTTGGCAAGTCCACCCTGTTCAACCGGGTCACCCGGTCGCGCCGGGCCATCGTGACGAGCGTCGCCGGCACGACGCGCGACGTCATCGCGCAGCCGGCCGAGTGGGAGGAGACGCCCTTCACCCTGGTGGATACCGGGGGGATGTTCGGCTTCAGCGAGGATCCGCTGCACACGCTCGTCTACGAGCACGGGCGGCGCGCCATTGCCCGGGCGGATGTGGTCGTGTTCGTGGTGGACGGTCGCGAGGGGCTCGTCCCGGCCGACGAAGAGATCGCGGCCGCGCTGCGTCAGGCGTCGCGGCCGGTGATCCTCGCCGTGAACAAGACGGACGACCGCCGCGCGCGCGGTCGCGCCCTCGAGTTCTACCGGCTCGGGTTCGATCCGGTGTTCGAAATTGCGGCCGAGCATGGCGACGGCGTCGGCGACCTGCTCGACGAAGTGCTGCGCCGGCTGCCGGCGCACACCGCCGACGGCCGGGCGTCGGCGGCCGCGCAGGAAACAGCGGTCGCGATCGTGGGGCGCCCCAACGTCGGCAAGTCCTCGTTGCTGAACCGTCTGCTGCGGGAGGAGCGCTCCATCGTCAGCGACATGCCGGGCACGACGCGCGATACGGTCGACGCGCTGCTCAAATGGCACAAGCGCAGCTTCCGCATCGTCGACACCGCAGGGATTCGGCGGCCGGGTCGCGTGGCGCGGAGCGCGCAGGTGGAGAGCCTGAGCGTGATCGTGGCGCGGCGCGCGATCGAGAAGGCCGACGTGGCCGTGCTCGTGATCGACGCCGTCGAGGGGGCGACCGATCAGGACGCGGCGATCGCCGGCGAAGCCGATCGCACCGGCTGCGGCATCATCGTGGCGGCCAACAAATGGGACCTGATGAAGGCGCAGGGGCCGGAGTACGTCAAGACGTTCGACGATGCGCTGCGGCAGCAGTTGAAGTTCCTGGAGTACGCGCCCGTGCTGCACCTGTCGGCCGCGACGGGGGAGCGCACGCCCAAGCTGCTCGAGTGGATCGACAAAGTGGCCGACGCGCGGCAGATGCGCATCCCGACGGCCGAACTGAACCGCTTCGTGCAGGCGGTCACCGCCGTCCACCCGCCGGCGAGCCCGGGCCGGCGTGAGGTCCGTATCCTCTATGCCGCCCAGACCGGCGTCGCGCCGCCGACCTTCGTCTTCTTCACCAACGTGGCGACGAAGTTCCATTTCTCGTACGAGCGATTTCTGATCAACCGGTTGCGCGAGTCGTTCGGCCTGATCGGGACGCCGATACGGCTGCACGTGCGACGGAGGGAATGAGACTAGCTGGAAGCGGCCAGCTTCCAGCCGCCAGCTGCTCAGTGTTTGCTATACTGGCGCCAGCACTGCCCATGCCGTCTGCGGACACCGTTCAGATTCCGAACCGATCGTTGTTCCGGCAGAGCGAGGTCTGCGACCTCGCGCAGGTCCAGCCGTACGTGCTGAGGTCGTGGGAAGCGGAATTTCCCGACCTGGGGGTCACGAAAGGGCAGGGGCCGCGCGTGTATCGGCGGCCGGACGTCGAGCGGGTGCTGCGGATCCGGCAGCTCCTGTTCGTCGAAGGGCTGACGCTGGCGGGCGTGCGGCGGCGGCTGCAGGACGAACGCGGCGAGGTGACACCCGACGCGCCGTCGCTCGACGATCTTCTGAAGACCGACGTGCGCGAACGGATCCTGCACGTGCGGCAGTCGTTGCGCGAAGTGGCGGCGATGCTGGCCAGGGCCCCCGGCGCGAACGGCGGGGCCGAGTTCGAGCTGGCGCCTCCGGCTCCGGCGCGTCCCGCACCGCCGCCCGCCCGGACGGCGAAGCCCAAGCGCCGCGGCGCCAGCCGCTGATCGACGACGTCAAGAATCGGGATGTAGCGCAGCCTGGTAGCGCACCTGACTGGGGGTCAGGGGGTCGCTGGTTCGAATCCAGTCATCCCGACCACTTTCTCCCCAATACCATCGGATAGCTTCGCGGCGGTTGCGCGTCGTGTGCGAGATTTGTGCAAGCCAGCCCACATCGCGCGAGTGCCGCCTGAACGGAACAGCGTCCGCCCCCCCTACGCCTCGCGCAGCGCGGTGAGGGGATCGACGCGGACGGCACGATAGGTGGGCACCGCGGTGGCGGCGGCGGAGACCACCAGCAGCAGCCCGATCGTCGGCAGCCCGGCCCACGGCGACCACGGCGAGAGCCCGAAGAACGCCGATCGCATCAGCAGCGCGATGGGCGTCGCCACGATGAGACCCAGGACGCCGCCGACGAGCACGAGGGTCGCCGAGAGGCGCACGACCAGCGCCAGAATCTGTGCCGGTCGCGCACCCATCGCGATACGGATCGCCAGCTCGGGCGTCCGGCGGCGCACCGTGTAGGACGTCAATGCGTAGAGCCCGACGCACGCCAACAAGAGCGCGAGGCCGGCGAGCGCGGCCGCGAACATCGTCACGTGTTCGAGACTCTGAAACATGTCGGCCAGCGCGGCATCGAGCGTCTGGATGCGCACGAACGGGATCGTCGGGTCGAACCGTTCGACCGCTCGCGTGATCGCGGCCCTGGCCACTTCGACGTCAGTAGCGCGTACGGTCAGCACGAGCGACGTCGGTGGGGTCGCCGGCATCGGCAAGAGGAGCATCGGCGCCGGCCGGCCATCCGGTCCGGCAGGTCCGTCAGCGACCACGCCGACGACCTCGACCGTTTGCTCGCCGCCGGGCAGATGCACGCGGAGGCGCGACCCGAGCGCGGTCGTCGCGTTCAGGCCCGCGCCGGCCGCGAACGCGGCGTTCACATCCGCCTCGAACATCTGCGCGCCGGTCGCCACTGGTGTCCGGCCCGCGAGCACTCTCGTCCGCGTCGCCTCGAACCAGCCCGGCGACACGATGCCCCCCAACGTCGTTCGCGGCGCGCCGGCAGGATTGGCGGCGTCGCGGTACGTCATGGGATAGCCGTTCAGAAAGAAGTCGGCGAATCCCGCCGCCCGAACGGTGGGCTCAGCGGCCAGGGCATCGAGCACGGTGCGGACGAACAGGGCCGCCCGCGGGTTGCCCGGATTCGCGTCCCTGAGATTGACTTCGGCGACCAGTGTCGAGCGGGCGTCATCCGGCACGTCCGGCGCGCGTGCCTGCAGCGTGCGCGCGGCGAGGACGGCCAGCGCCATCAGCGCGACCGAGGCGGCGACCTGCGCGACCACCAGCACATGGCGCGTTCGCGTCCGTGCCGGCGTACCCTGGCGCGCCCGGAGGCCGGCGGCGACGACGTCCCTCGACGCGAGCCACCCTGGCCAGGCACCGGCGGCCGACGTGGAAAGGCATACGATCGCCGCCGCGAACCATGCGGCGCGCGTGTCGAGCGCAAAGCGTACGGGCACGACCGTCCCGGCCAGCGCGAGCAGCATCCGCGCCCCAGCCCACCCGAGTGCGCCCGCCACGATCGCCATCGGGACAATCTCGACGGTCAACGACCAGAAAATGCGGCGCGCCGACGCGCCCAGCGCCAGGCGCACGCTCAATTCGCCCGCGTGTTCGACCGCTCGGGCCAGTTGGAGATTGACGACGTTCCCACATCCGATGCCCAGGACACCAAGCGGCACGAAGAGGAACAGGAGAACGACGAGCGCTGATTCGGCCGGCGCATCCCACAGATCGAGTCCCATGCGAAACGCCCGCAGCGACGGGGATCGTCCGCTGGCGCTGGTCTCTTTCGGCAGCCGGTCCCTCATGGCGGCCACTTCCTGTCGCGCGGCCGCGAGTCGCGCGCCGGGCGCGAGGCGTGCGGCCACGGAAAGGAACCGTGCCGCAGGCGATGCCGTGTCGGGCCACATCGCGATAAACCGGAGCGGCACGAAAATCTGAGGCAGTTGAGATGCCTGATCGCCCACATCGGCGACGACCAGGCCAGGGAAGGCGTGCGGCAGGACGCCCACGATGGTGAACGCGCGTCCGGCCACCACGAGCGGGCGGCCGATCACCCGACGCTCGCCGCCGAAGGCGGACTGCCACAACGTCTCGCTGATCGCGACGACCGGTGGACTCGCGGCGCGCTCGTCGGCGGGCGTGAGCAACCGGCCGAGAACCGCCCGGGTGCCCAGCGTGGCAAAGAAATCGCTCGAGACGAACGCCGCCGGGAGCAGAGCGGCCCCGGACGGCAGCACGACGCCCACCTCGCGGTCCCCTTCCGCCGCGACTGTCCCGAGAGAGGGAGGCGGGGCAGTGGCGAACGGCTCGACATCGGCGCGTGAGAGCGGCCGTCCGTCCGACCAGGTGAGTCGCACCAGGCTGGCCCTGTCGGAAATCCCAGGCCGCTCCGCGAAGATCAGCGTGTTCACGGTCGAGAACACCGCGACGCACACCGCCATGCCCGCACTGAGGGAGAACAGCACGGAGAGGACGTATCCCGGCGTTCGACGGAACTCACGAAGGCGAGCCCGGAGTTCCAGCACGGCCCGATTCTAGCGCGACATCGATTCCGTTGACGGCCCCACGTCCATGAATTCCGTACCGCGGCTAGGCCGATCTGAGCGAGAGCAACGCCGCCCCGCCGATGAGCACCACGATCACGAGCATCGAGACGCCGGCCGACACATGGTAGAAGCTGGCGAGCAGCATCTTGGCGCCGATGAACAGCAGCACGAGCGCCAGCCCCGTTCGCAGGTGCCGTAGCCGCAGGAGCGCGCCGCCGACCAGGAAGTACAGCGCGCGCAGCCCCAGGATCGCGAAGATGTTCGACGTCAGCACGATGAACGGATTGCGCGTGATCGCGAAGATGGCCGGGATGGAATCGATGGCGAAGACGATGTCGACGGTCTCCACCGCCACGAGGGCGACGAGCAGCGGCGTCGCGAGGCGCCGGCCGTTCTCGACGACCCAGAACCGCGCCCCCCGGTAGTCCGCCGTCACGGGCACGACCCGGCGGAAGCCGCGGACGATCGCGTTCTCTTCGAACTCGTCCGCGGCGTGCTCGCGTGCGAGCAGCCGCCAGCCGGTGACGAGCAGCAGGACGCCAAAGACGTACATCACCCACTCGAAGCGGGCGAGCAGCGCGGCGCCCGCGAAGATGAAGCCGGCGCGCATCACGATCGCGCCGAACACGCCCCAGAACAGCACCCGGTGCTGGAGCCGGCGCGGCACGGCGAATCCCTCGAACAAGAGGACGAACACGAAGATGTTGTCGACCGACAGCGACTTCTCGACGAGATAGCCGGCGAGGAACTCGAGCGCGCGCTCGGTCCCGAAGACGCCGTAGACGACCGCCCCGAACGCCAGGGAGAGCACGATCCAGCCGACGCTCCACCACAGCGCCTCGCGAAAGCCGATCTCGTGCGCTTCGCGATGGGCCGCGAGGTCGACGGCCAGGGCGGCCGCCAGCACGACCAGGAAGACGATCCAGAGCCAGAGGGGAGCGACGCCGGCGAGGGAGGAGAGCACCCCACATTCCATCACAATCGCGCCGACAACGCCGGCCTTTCAATGTGCAATGGGCATTGCATCTTGAAACGCCTCACCTTCGCGCCGACGCCGGATCACGGGCGTTCCGAGGCCTGCGCGATGGTCCCTCCCTTGCGATGAAGACAGGCGAACAACAACCCAAGGAGGCAGACATGTTACGCAGCACAACAGCGGTACTCGAGTCGCGCGCCGGGCCGGGACCTCGCGGCCCCCGGGCCGGAGATCTGCTCGTCACCAAACGATCCGCTCGACGCGATCGCTACACGCTGAGCCGCGTTCCGCACGCGCCGGTGTTCGAAGTGCGAGGCGGACGGCGGGCCATTGCGCTCGGGGTCCGCCTGGCGGCGCACGTCGGAGTGCCCGCGTGGTACACCGAAGATCACCGGCATTTCCGCCCGCTGGGTGCCGGCGAGGCGGGGCTCTCGACCGTCAGCGCAACAGCGCCGGCCAGCGACACGGAGGCCCTCGTTCCCGAAAGGAGGTCGTCATGACGGACCTGATGCTCCAATGGGCCAAGCCGATGGTCGGCATCCTTCTGCTGATCGCGATGGTCTGGGCGCTGTCCCAAATCGTCTTCTGACTCCGCGACCCGCGATCGCCGCGGCGGGGCGTGCGCCGCGGTGCGCCCCATCGGCGCGGCGCTTCGTCTCTGCGGGTCAGGCCTTCAGGGCCTGACCCCAGAGGGCCGTCAGGGCCAAGGGACGTGCGATACAGTGGGTGGGCGTGGCGCCGCACGTCTCCGAGCTGCTCGACTTCGATTCTGACCGGGGAACCATCCGTCTGCACCGGCAGCGCGTCGTCATTCTGAGCGCCGCGGCGATGGGGCTGCTGCGCAAGGAGCTGATCGACACGCTCGGGGGCGCCACGGCGCGCCGGCTGCTGATGCGGTTCGGCTACGCGGACGGCTATCACGACGCGGTCGCGATGCGCGACCGCACGCCGGACGCCAATCCCCTCGAGGTGCTGCGCAGCGGCGCCGTCCTGCATGGGCTCGAGGGCATCGTCCGGGCGGAGCTGAAGAAGGCGTCGTTCGACGAAGCCTCGGGACGGTTCGAGGCGGTCGCGCGATGGACCGGATCGTACGAGGCCGAGCAGCACGTGCACCACTATGGCCGGAGCGCGGAACCGGTGTGCTGGTCGCTCGTCGGGTACGTGAGCGGGTTCGCGAGCGCGTGCGTCGGGCGCGAGGTCTATTTTCGCGAGCGCGCCTGCGCCGGGCAGGGAGCCGCGCACTGCGACGTCCACGGCCGCGACGCGGAAGCGTGGGGCGAGGCGCTGGCAGCGATCCGGTTCGATTTCCAGGGAGCCGTGCTGCAGCAGGAAGTCGAACGCCTGCGGACCGCCGTCAAGCGGCAGATGCAGGCCCTCGCCCGGCGCGAGCGCCTGATCGAGCGCCGCGAGCGCGAACTGAACGTGCTCCGCGAACGGATCGCCCGACATGCCGCCGCGCGGCACTTCATCGCCGGCGGCGCCGCCATGCGGGACGTCCTCGAGCTGGCCGCGCGCGTCGCGCCGCTCGACACGACCGTGCTCGTCTACGGCGAGAGCGGGACCGGCAAGGAGTTCGTGGTCCGGATGATCCACGACCAGAGCCCGCGCGCCAGCGCCCCTTTCGTCTCGGTGAATTGCGCGGCGCTGACCGAAACGCTGCTCGAGTCGGAGCTGTTCGGCCACGTGCGTGGCGCCTTCACGGGCGCCGTGCGCGACAAGGCCGGCCTGTTCGAGGTCGCGACAGGCGGCACCCTGTTCCTCGACGAGATCGGCGACGTCGCCCCGACCATCCAGGCCAAGCTGCTGCGGGCGCTCCAGGAGCGCGAGATCCGCCGCGTGGGCGGCGAACGCACGATCAAAGTGAACGCGCGCGTCGTCGCCGCGACGAACCGCGATCTGAAGGCGGCGGTCGCCGCCGGCGCGTTCCGCGAAGATCTGTACTTCCGGCTCGCGGCGTTCATCATCAGCGTTCCGCCGCTGCGCGACCGCCGCGAGGACGTGCCGCCGCTGGTGCACGAGTTCCTGCGGCGCGCCGCGCAGCGCGTCAAGAAGGACGTGACCGGCGTGTCCGCCGACGCCATGGCGGCCCTCGTGCGTTACGGATGGCCCGGCAACGTCCGGGAGCTGGAACACGCGATCGAACGCGCGGTGATCCTGGCGCACGGCCGCACCATCGGCCTCCGGGAACTCCCGCCGGAGCTCCTCGAGCCCCACGCCCATGCGGTCTCCGGCGACACGCTCGATCTCGAGACCCACGAACGCGACCTGATCCAGCGCGCCCTCGAGCGGTTCGGCGGCAACCGGCAGCGCGCGGCGAAGGCCCTCAATATCAGCACGGTGACGCTCTGGCGGAAGATGAAGCAGTACGGATTGACGGCCCGGCGCCCATGACGGAAGGACCCGCGCACCCCGGGCCCGACCCGCACTGGACGGTCGCCGAGGAGGACGACGGCGTCCGTCTCGACAAGTTCCTGGCCGGTGAGGGGCGCCTGGGGTCGCGCGGCCGAGCGGCCGGCGCGCTGGCGCGCGGCAAGGTGTTCGTCAACGACGTCGAGGCGACCGACGGCGGCGGGCGCGTCGCGACGGGGGACCGCGTGCGCGTCTGGATGGATCGTCCCGGCAGCGCGAAGCCACGCGTGCAGCCCGGGACGTACGGCGCCCTCGAGATCGTGTTCGAAGACAGCGATCTCGTGGTCGTCAACAAGCCGGCCGGCCTGCTGTCGGTACCGCTCGAACGGCGGGCGGCCGCGCCGTCGGTCTACGATCTCGTGGACGATCACTTCCGGCCGCACGGCAAGCGGCAGCCTCTGGTCGTCCATCGCATCGATCGCGACACGTCCGGGCTGGTCGTGTTCGCGAAGACGGCGCACGCCCAGGCGCGCTTGAAAGAACAGTTCAAGCGCCGGGAACCGGACCGCGTGTACCAGGCGGTGGTGTACGGACATCCGGATCCGCCCGCCGGGACGTGGCGCGACATCCTCGTCTGGGATACGACCGCCTTGATCCAGAAGGAGACCCATCCGCACGACCCGCGCGGCAAGGAAGCCATCAGCGAGTACCGCGTGCTCGAGACGTTTCGCGACGCGTCGCTCCTCGAGGTGCGGCTCACGACCGGTAAGCGGAATCAGATTCGGATCCAGGCGCGGCTGCGCGGGCACACGCTCGTCGGCGAACGCCGCTACGTCTTTGGGCCGGACACACTCAGGCCGATCCCGTTCGGCCGGCAGGCGCTGCACGCGTGGCGCTTGACGTTCCGTCACCCGGCCGGCGGACGCACGCTGACGTTCGACGCACCGCTGCCGCGCGATTTCGTCGATCTGCTGGCGCGTTTGCGCCCGCCTGCGCGCTGAGCGCTACGGCGCGTTCTCGCGCGCGAGTGCCGTGCCGGCGGCGTACGCGCTCGACCAGGCCCACTGAAAATTGAACCCTCCGAGGCGGCCGTCCACGTCGAGAATCTCCCCGACGAGAAACAGCCCCTCACGCACGCGCGACGCCATCGTCTTCGGATCGACCTCCCCGAGGTCGACGCCCCCGGCGGTGGCTTCGGCGTACGTGTACCCGCGCGTGTCGACGACGGGCAGGGGACAAGCGGTCAGAACGTGCGCTACGGCGCGACGATCGGCGCGCGAGAGCTGCCCGAGCGGACCGTCCGGCGCCACACCGACGCGCCGAAGGAGCGCAGCGGCGACCGCCGCCGGCAACGTCGAGGCCAGCGCCTGCTGAAGCGCTGTCGCCGGACGCGCCGCAGCCGCGTCGATCAGTTCGCGATCGACGACGTCAAAGGGCTGCTCGCGTATGGCGAGCGTGAGGGACGGCGAGCGCCCTTCGACGGCGGCACGCGCCCAGTGGCGCGACATGTCGAGCGCCGCCGGCCCGCTGATCCCGAAATGGGTCCAGAGCATCGATCCGGCAACCCGCACCGCGACCCGGCCGTCGGTCCAGAGCGTCAGCACGGCGCGATGCGACACGCCGGCGAGCCCGGCATGCACGTCCCCGTCGAGGACCAGCGGCGCCAGCGCAGGGGTCGTCGGCACGATTCGATGACCCAGCGCACGCGCGAGGTCATAGCCGTGCCCGTCGCTCCCGCTCTTCGGCAGCGATCGGCCGCCGGTGGCGAGCACCACGCGGCGCGCGCGCACGTTGCCGCGCGAAGTCCGCACGACGAAGGCGTCGCCGTCAGGGAGCACGTCCGAGACGCGTGCGGCGGTGTGCAGGCCTGCCCCGATCCGCGCCAGCTCCCGCAGCAGCGCCTCCAGCACGCTCCGGGCGCGGTTGGCATCGGGAAACAGTTTGCCGTCAGCTTCTTCGTGCAGCGGGACGCCGAGCGTTTCGAAGAACCGCCGCGTCTGCGGAACCGAGAGCGCCCGAATCACCTGGCGCACGATGGTGCGGCGCCCGCCATTGAAGTCGTGCTCGACGACCACCGCGTTGGTCACGTTGCAGCGCGCGCCGCCGCTCACGAGAATCTTGGCGCCGGGCCGGACCGCCCCTTCGAAGACGTGCACGTCCAGCCCCGAGCGCGCCCGGCCGGCGAAGATCGCCGTCGCAACGCCCGCGGCGCCACCCCCCACGATGGCGATATCGCACGAAGAAGGGAGAGGATCGCCGGCTGCCGCGGACATGGCGATCCAGCGTACCCCGTCCAAGGCTGCGGCGAACATCGGGCTTGACGCGGCGCGTTGCGTGTGACGTACACTGGCCGCTTCATTCCACACTCTGTCCTGATCTGGCAGGAGGGGAGCCAGTCGTGTCGACGTATTGCGTCCCGCCCGGGGCACGGCTGTTGTGGTCTGTGCGCCGGCGCAGGACAGACGTGCGCTGCATCCTGTATTCGGCGTCGATGCCGATCGAAGTGCAGGTGCTCCACGACCGCGACGTCGTCGTGGCGGAACTCTTTCAGGAAGAGTGGATGGCGATGAACTGGGCGCGCGTCTACCGCGAACGGCTGCGCGCCCAGGGATGGCAGGACAGTCCGGCCGAGCCGACGTCGGCCTGACTGAGCATCAGTGGAATGCGACGGCCGCGGCGACCCAGAGCAGGGCGGCAACCGCGGACGCGAGGGTCAGGTCCTTCCACAGAGGGGGAGCCTGGTCGAGGCTCGCGGGCTCGCTGAATTCGAGCGGCGTCGGACGCGGTTGCACGCGCCAACGATCGATCGTCCAGTTCGCCGGCTTGAACCTTTCCACGCTGTCCTCCGAGTTGGATAGCGGACCGAAGGCAAGAAGAACGCCAAGGGCCAGCCCCGCCGTTTCGGCCAGTTTCGTCGCGGTCGGCCGCCGGGACCGCCTGCTTTCAAGACGGCCCCGTAGGGATTCGCAACACGCCCCCGAGAAGCGGATTTCCTGCCGCTTTCCTTGTCCGAGGGGTAGACTGAAGGCGCCAGCCCTCGTAAGGAGTCTCCGTGTCCCACAGCAGTCGGATCCGTGCCGGATGCACGGCTGCCGCGTTCCTCGCGATCGGGCTGACGATCGCGGCCGCGCAGAGCCCCTCGCCCGCGCAGGTTCCCGCACAACAGGCGCCGTTCCGGTCGGAGGCCAACTTCATTCGCGTCGACGTCTACGCGACGCGCGACGGCGTGCCGGTCCGCGATCTGCGCGCAAGCGACTTCGACGTCCTCGAGGACGGCAAGCCTCAGAAGATCGAGACGTTCGAACACGTGGTGGTGCGCCCCGCCGGTTCGCAGGACGCGCGCATCGAACCGAACACGCAGGAGGAAGGCGATCAGATGGCCGCCAACCCGCGCAGCCGCGTGTTCGTCCTGTTCCTCGATACGCTGCACTCGTCGATCGACGGCTCCCACAATATCGCCGAGCCCTTGATTCAACTGCTCAATCAGGTGATCGGCCCCGACGATCTGGTCGGCGTGATGACCCCCGAGATGACGCCGAGCCAGCTGGTCTTCGCGCGCAAGACGGAGGTGATCGAATCGGCCCTGCGGAACCAGTGGACGTGGGGACGGCGGTTTGGCGAACGCTACGACGACAAGGAGTCGGAGTACCTGGCGTGTTATCCGCCGAAGTCAATCGGCGAGATGGTCTCTCCTATTGCGGCCGATCTGATCGCCCGCCGGCGCGAACAGATGGTCCTCGACAGTCTGCACGATCTGATCGTCCACCTGCGCGACATGCGCGACGAGCGCAAGGCGGTGCTCGCCATTACAGAAGGATGGGCGCTGTACGGGCACGACGAGGCGCTCCTGAATCAGCCGCAGACCGGCCTCATGGGCGAGGCGAAGGCGACCGACGTCCTGACGCCCGGGGGCACGCTGCAGCCGCCGCGCACCGGGGGACGGGACGCCGTCACGCCCGAGCGACCGACGACGGACTGCGACGCCGATCGGCTCCGGCTCGGCGACATCGATGACCGCCGGTATTTCCGCGACATCGAAGGAGAAGCCAACCGCACCAACGTCAGCTTCTACCCGATCGATCCGCGCGGGCTGCCGGTGTTCGATACGCCGATCGGACCCGAGAAGCCGCTGCCGGTCAACGCCGACCTCGCCAGCCTGCGCTCGCGGCAGGACACGATGCGCGAGCTGGCCGAGAACACGGACGGGCTCGCGATTCTGAACGACAACGATCTCGCCGGTCAGCTCCGCCGTCTCGGCGACGACCTGACGTCGTACTACCTGCTCGGGTACTACTCGACGAACACGAAACTGGACGGGACGTTCCGGACGATCA
Organism: Vicinamibacterales bacterium; assembly: GCA_036278735.1. Lineage (GTDB taxonomy): Bacteria > Acidobacteriota > Vicinamibacteria > Vicinamibacterales > 2-12-FULL-66-21 > DASUKM01. Next base: position 123,308 of record DASUKM010000044.1, on the reverse strand, counting down.
AGGTGCGCGTCAAGCGGCCCGGCGTCGCGGTCCGGAACCGCAACGGCTACCGTGCGGCCACGGAGGCCGACGTGGCCGCGGCGCGCGCCGCCTCCGCCGCCCCCGCGCCCGACACGACACGCGTGCTCGACGCCGCGCTCGCCGACCTGGATCGCCGCGGCACGTACCGGCCGGCGCCCGACGCGCCGCACCTGTTCCACCGCGGTCCCTACACGGGCAACAAGCTGGAGCCCGCCGCCAGCCAGACGTTCTCGCGGACCGAGCGGGTGGTGCTCGAGGTGCCCGCGCACGGCACGGACGTACTCTCCGGCCGGCTGCTCGATCGCAAAGGACAGGCGCTCCCGATTCCCGTCACGATCGGCCGGCGCACAGACGCGGCTACCGGTCAGCAGTGGCTTACCGGCACCCTCGTGCTCGCCCCGCTCGGCCCCGGCGACTACGTCGTCGAGTTGACTGTACGAGGCGCACAGACCACCCGAGTGCTGACGGGGGTTCGGGTCACCCAGTAGATTTCCGATTGTTGATTGCCGATTGGGGATTGAAAGGTCGAATGCCGAATGGTCCATTGACGGATTGCCGATTGGCGATTGGAGTGGCGATTGGCGATTGGAGTGGCGATTGGCGATTGCCGAGTGAATTGGCGATTGCCGATGGCGGAGGCGGATAGCGGAAGGTGGATGTAGGGCGGGTCTTTAGACCCGCCAAGACACCTGAACTTACCTGACTCGCGCGAACACGGCGAGCGAGCTCCCTACCGATCGGCCGGCGACGCTGTCGGACGAGGTGTTGACGAGCGCGTCGCGGCCGGTGGCGGGGTCCTGCATGGCGAGCGACGTCGAGCCGCCCCCGTCGAGATTGAGCGCATTCCAGACGTCGTACTCGCGAATCAGCGTGGCGGCCACCTCCGCCACCCGCATCCCCGTGCTGCCGCCGCGGGCATCGACGGTGAAGAGCGTCAGCGTCCGTCCGTCGCGCGACACGCCGATCGCGGTTCGCGCCGTCTCGACGTCGTACCAGGAATTGGCGTTCGAATAGTGGCGGTCGCCGCCGGGCCGCAAGGCGCCGTCGGGATGCGCCGCGTCGCGATAGGCCGGGATCGTGACCGCGCCATTGGTGACGATCTGCGCCGAGCCCGCCAGCGCCGTCCAGAGCGGGACGTGCTCGCGCACGTGCCGCCCGTCGGAGGCGGCCGCATCGGCGTGCACGATGCTGGCGTGGTTGTCGCGATCGATGTTGAGCGCGGGCGCGTCGGCGACGAGCGCGAACCGCTGCTCGGGCGTCTCGAACGCCGAAAAGACGCGGCCGTCCGACGCCGCGAACCCCACTAGCCACGCGCCGCGATCGTGCGACGGAAACGGCAGGAAGAAATGGGCGTTGATGGCCACCTGCGCGTGCTCGTCGGCGAGGAACTGCACCGTCGTCTGGCGGAGGGTCTCGCGCGGCCCCGCGTGGGGCGACAGCTCGACTCGAATGCCCGGCGCGCGGAGGTCGACCTGCACGACGTGCGTGTGCTCCGCGCGCGGCGACGTCACCAGGCGGTCCACATACGTCACCCCGACGAACGGGTGCGTGATGGTTCCGGCCCCGCGCGCAGGTCCCCAGCCAGCGACGAGCACCGCCACGGCGCTCGTCGCGATCCAGACACGGATTCGACGCATCGAACGTTATTGTACCGGCGACGGCGTGGGCGAGCGGGTGCCGCGCGGGGAGGTGCCGCGCCGATCCGATCGTGATACGATCGAGGTTCGGCGCGGGCTTAGCATAGTGGTAATGTCCTGGCTTCCCAAGCCAGTTAGACGGGTTCGATCCCCGTAGCCCGCTCCAATCTTGATCTGGGGGCTTCGCCCCGAGACCCCTGACACGCTCACTCGCGGGGCATCGCGAATGGTGAAGCTGCCGCCGCGCTTCGGGCCGCGCCGTTGCGGGCTTGCTGTGGTGCTGGGTGCCCGTTCCAATCAGCTATCGCGCATCGGCAATCGGAATCGGCATTCGCAAAGCCGCCCTCCGCCATCCACGTTCCGCCCTCCGCCTTCCGCCCTCCGCCCTCCGCCCTCCGCCTTCAGGCCCGGATCAAAGCGAGGACTTCGTCGCGCCGGCGCTCCATCTCCGCCGCCGTCGTCGCCTCGAGGTTCAGGCGCAGCATCGGCTCCGTATTCGAGGCGCGCACGTTGAAGTGCCAGTCGGGGAACTCCGCCGAGATGCCGTCCAGGGAATAGACGCGGCCGTTCTGATACCGCACTTCCAGCGCGTCGATCTTCTCCCTGACCGTATGCATGTCGCCGACGCGGGTGTTGATCTCGCCCGAAATGAAGTACCGCTCCCGCAGCGGCGCGAGCAGTTCGCGCAGCGTCTGCCCCTTGCGCGACATCAGCTCGAGAATCAGGAGCGCCGGGATGAAGCCGTTGTCGGCGTAGAAGTTGTCGCGGAAGTAGTAGTGGCCGGTCACTTCGCCCCCGAAGATCGCATTCTCCTCGCGCATCCGTCGCTTGAAGAATGCGTGGCCGACGCGGTTCATCAGCGCGGTTCCGCCGTACTTCGCGACGATGTCCTTGACGGCGTAGCTCGCGCGCACGTCGTAGACGACCTTCGCGCCCGGGTGCCGGCTCAGGAACGCCTCCGCGAGCAGCGCCGTGATGAAATCGCCCGCGATGAACTCGCCGGCGCCGTCGACGAAGAAGCAGCGGTCGGCGTCGCCGTCCCATGCGATGCCGATATCGGCCTTGTCCTGGATCACGCGCGCGGTGATGTCGCGGCGGTTCTCTTCGATCAGCGGATTGGCCTCGTGGTTCGGGAACGTGCCGTCGACCTCGAAGCACAGCGCGGTCACGCGACACGGCAGCGTCGCGAACAGCATCGGCGCCACGAATCCCGCGATGCCGTTGCCCGCGTCGAGCACCACATCGAACGGCTCGATGACCGCCGGGTGGATGAACGAGAGCACGTGCGCGATGTACTCGTCGACGATGTTGGCCTGCGTCAGCCGGCCCGGGGCGGCGGCCGGCGCCGGCAGCCGGCCGGCGGCGATCGTGTCGCGGATCTCGCCGATGCCCGCGTCCCCCGACAAGGGGAACGCTTCGTGCCGCACCAGCTTGATGCCGTTGTACTCCTTGGGATTGTGCGACGCGGTGATCTGCGCGCCGCCGTCGTGCCCATCGCGCGCGACCGCAAAATACAGCATGTCGGTGCCCATCATGCCGTAGTCGACGACGTCGGCTCCCTGCGCGCGGGCTCCCTCGATGAAGGCCGCCGCCATCGACGGCGACGACAGCCGCATGTCGCGCGAAACCGCAATCCGCTTGGCCCCGAGGAACGCCACGAAGCCGCGGCCGATCTGTCGCGCGGCATCCTCGTTCACCTCGGACGGATACAGCCCGCGGATGTCGTACGCCTTGAAGATGGACGGGTTGATGCTCATAGGCGGCTGTAATCCGTGATGACGGTCTTGTCCCCCACGACGACGGGCGATTCGATGGTGACGTTGCGGCCGACGTGACAGTTGCGGCCGAGGATCGCGTCCCGGATCGTCGTCTCGGCGCCGATCCAGCCGTTGGGCCACACGATCGACCCGTCGATCACGGCGCCCGCTTCCACGTGCGTCTGCCGCCCCACGACCGAGTACGGCAGCACGCGGGCCCCCGCCTTCACGACGGCGCCGTCGTCGACGAAGCACGGCCCGTGCATCTCGACCCCTTCTTCCACCCGCGCCTCCGGCGACACCCACGCGACAGGCGTGGCCGAGCCGTTGAACGGCGGCGCGGCATAGAGACCGTTCATGATGTCGCGATGGACCTGCAAGTACTTGGCCGGCGTGCCGATGTCGATCCAGTAGCCGTCGTGGACGTACGCGACGAAGGTCTCCCCCCGCTCGATCAGCGACGGGAAATAGCTGCGCTCGATCGACCAGGCGGTTTCCTTCGGGATGCGGTCGAAGGTGTCGGGCTCGAGCACGTAGATGCCCGCGTTGATCGTGTTGCAGGTGATCTCGTCTTCGCCGGGCTTCTCGAGAAACCGCCGGACGTTCCCCTCGTCGTCGGTTTCGACCAGCCCGTAGGCCCGCGGATTCTCGACCGGCGTGAGCACGATTGTCGCTTTCGCCTTGCGCGCGCGATGGAGCCGCAGCACGGCGGAGAGGTCGACCTCGGTCAGTACGTCGCCGTTGAACACGACGACCGATTCCTGGAGCGAGTCGCCGGCGTAGCGGACGGCGCCGGCCGTCCCCAGCGGCATCGGCTCGACGACGTATCGGAGCCGAAGCCCGAGCGTCTCTCCTTCGCCGAACACTTCCTCGATGCGCCGGGGCTGATAGTTGAGGCTCAGGATCACCTCGTCGATTTCCGGCACCTGCTTCAGGCGATCGATCTGATAGTAGAGGAACGGCCGATTGAAAATCGGGACGATGGGCTTCGGCGTGTGGACGGTCAGCGGCCGCAGCCGCGTGCCCTTGCCTCCGGCGAGCAGGATGGCTTTCATGTCAGCCCTGGATTCTATCGCGATTGCCGCCGCGGCGGCTGCCGGCCGGGGTCTGTTAAGATTCCCTCAGCACACGCCATGAATCTGCCCAACGCGCTCACCATCGGCAGGATCTTTCTCGTGCCCCTGCTCGTCGTGGTGCTGCTGACGAAATTCGAAGGGCACCTCATCTTCGGCGTCCGGAAGGAACTCGTCGGCGCCGCCATTTTCGGCGTGGCGTCGCTGACCGACTGGCTCGACGGCTACCTGGCGCGGCGGCGGCGTCAGATCACGACGCTCGGGCAGTTGATGGACCCGCTGGCCGACAAGCTGCTGGTCACCGCGGCGCTGGTCTCGCTGGTTCAGATGGATCTGGCCCCGGCCTGGATGGTGGCCGTCATTCTGGGGCGAGAGTTCGCGGTCACCGTGCTGCGGAGCATCGCCCACGCGCGCGGCACCGTCATCACCGCGTCGCCCCTCGGCAAGTTCAAGATGCTGTCGGAGGTGGTCGCGATCCTCGCGCTGATTCTCGGGCGCGATCAGCTCCAGCGGTTCTTCGTCGTCGGGCAGGTCGCCTTGTGGGTGGCCGTCGTCACGGCGATTGCGTCGGGGATGGAATACTACGTCCGCTTCAACCACGTCCTGACCAATCCAAAGGTCGCCGGGACGCGGTGAGCGGGTTCCGCGTTCAGGATTCCGGGTCTGGTTGGGGGTTCCAGGTCTGGTTCGAGGGTCCTGGTTCCAGGCCGGTTCCTGGTTCGGGGTTCGGAGTCCCGCGTCCCCGGCATATACGTCACCGTTGGGGTCCAGCCCCGAACCGGAATCCGACCCGGAGCCCTGAACCCTGAACCACACGAATCAACGATGCAGCGCGACGAGGTCGCCGGTGTAGACCGCGTCGCTCACCTGTTCGATGCGCACCAGCGCCGTGTCGGGACGCACGAGCATCACGCGGGCGCGCCCCACCTCCAGCACCGGGCCGGCGCCGTCGAGCGCTTCGCGAAAAATCGTCAACGCCTGTCCGGGGCGTACGCCACGGGCGGTGCCTCGATCCAGAACCATCAGAGAACCCGACGCGCCCGTGTGCTGCCGTTCGTCGGCCAGCACGAGCCGGGCGGTCTCGTGGAAATCCGCGACGCCGTCGGCCAGAGGCGCCGGGACGACGGGGCTCACGAACGGCTCGAGATAATCGCCGGCGAGGACGCCGTCGCAGGGCTGCGTGATCCGCGCGATGGAGACGTGCGGCTGGGCGTCCACGATCGTGAGCACCCCCGCGGTGTGCACCGCCAGGCCGTGCACGCTCCGCGGCATGAAGCGATCGTGGACGAGGCGGCGCACGAAGAACGGCTGACCGTCGCGCATCCCTTCCGCCGTTCCGGCATCGATGACCACGTCGTCCGAGGGGCCGAGCAGATAGCGGGCGGGGGCCTCGCCGCCGATCACGCGCGCGGGCGACGCGGGCAGTGCCGGCAGGAGCAGCGGCGCGCAGACCAGAGGCGGCCCGACGACGGGAGCGGAGGCTTCGGATGCCGGCTGTGCCGACGCCACGACCGGGACGAGCGCGAAGAAAAGGATGCACGGGAACGACCGCGACAGCTTCATCGTGAGCCTCCTCCGGTCTTCGCAGCGAGCTGCGCCTTGATCTCCGCCGCCGCTTTCTTCGCGCGCTCGAGGTAGTCGCTCTGCTCGAATTCCTCGACCAGCCTCTCGAAATAGGGCAGCGCCTCGGCCGGGCGCGCGACCTTGACGAGCGATTCTCCAAGGTAATAGTACAGCGCGTCCCGGTTGGTGTACTTCGGATCGCGCGTCAGCACCCCTTTGAACCGATCGATCGCCCCGGGATACCAGTGCGCCCGGAAATAGAAGAGGCCGACGCGGTAATCGAATTCATCGAGGCGGTCCTCCGCCTCGCGCAGGTGCTGCTCGGCCTCGGGGCGCAGCTTGCTGTTTGGAAATCGCTGCAGGAACGTCTGCAGTTCGCGGATCGCGTCCTTCGTTTGCGTCTGATCGCGCTCCGGCCCGCGCATCTGATAGAACGACGCCATGGCGAGTTTGAACTGCGCGTAATCCGCGCGCGGACTCGTGGGGTAATAGCTCAGGAATTCGCGATACTCGTTGGCCGCGAGCAGGTCGGCGGCCGGCGTCGCTTCGCCGAGGTAGGTGTCGCCCAACCCGAGCTTGGCGTCGGCGCGGTACGGGCTCTGCGGATAACTGTCGGTGAGCTGCCGGAAGTACTCGCGCGCGACCACCCAGCGCTTCGCGTTCAGCGCCTCGGTGCCCCGATCGAAGAGGAACTTGTCGGGCTGCGGCGTGCCGGTGGGCGGCTTCTTCGCCGCCGTGGAGGCGCACGCGCCGAGGCAGAGCAGGAACAGCAGCGCGGCGCCGCACCGCGCCAGCACCGGCAGCCGCCGCGTCATGCGGAAACCGAAGACGAAGACAACCATCGAAACTCCGCCTGAATGCCTTCCTCGAGCGTGACCGCCGGGGCAAAGCCCAGGTCGGCCCGCGCCAGCGACGTGTCGGCGTAGGTGTGCCGCATGTCCCCCTTCTGCGGCGCCTCGCGCCGCACCCGCAGCGGACGGCCGGCCGCGCGCTCGAGCATCCGGAGGACGTCGTTCATCGAGACGCGCGATCCGCCGCCCACGTTGTAGACCCGCCCCGGCACGCCGCGGACCCCCGCCGCCACCGTCGCGGCGACCGCGTCGCTGACGAAGGTGAAGTCGCGCGTCTGCTCGCCGTCGCCGTACAGCGCGATCTCCTGCCCCTGGATCGCCGCCTTGATGAACTTGTGAAACGCCATGTCGGGGCGCTGCCGCGGACCGTACACGGTGAAATAGCGCAACGAGGCCGTCGGCACGCCGTGATTCACGTGATAGAGGTAACAGAGCTGCTCGGCCGACAGTTTCGTGACGCCGTACGGCGACACCGGCTGAAGGACGGAATGCTCGCGCATCGGGATCTCCACTCCCTCGCCATAGACGGAGGAGCTCGAGGCATACACGACGCGCTCGATCGGCTGGCCCACGCAGGCCTCGAGCAGCACCTGCGTGGCCTCGATGTTGTTCTCGGTGTAGGTCCGGAAATCGCGCCCCCAGCTCTTGCGCACCCCGGCCTGCGCGGCCAGGTGGAAGACGTGCGTCACGCCGTCGAGCAGCGCCGCGAGATCGGCATCCTGAATCCGCGCTTCGACGAAGTGGAACCGTTCGCGCCGCCGGTTCTCGTCCAGGTTCGCTTCCTTGATCGGACGCGGGTAGTAGTCGGTGAAACAATCGATCGCGACGACGTCGGCGCCGCGGTCGAGCAGCGCCGCGCTCAGGTGCGACCCGATGAAGCCGGCCGCGCCGGTCACGAGTGCCTTCATGCGAATACCTCGCGAATGCGTTCGGGAAGACGGCACGGCCGCCCGGCCGCGTCGACCGCGGCGTGGACCGTCCGTCCCGACGCGGCGATCGCCAGATCGTCGCGCCGGACCACGTGGTACTGGAACTCCATCCGTACGGGAGAGAGCATGCGTCCTTCGGTCGTCACGTTCAGTTCTTCGTCGTACCGCGCCGGGCGATGATAGTCGCAGTGCGCCTCGATGACGGGGAGGGCGATCCCCGCCAGCTCCATCTCGCGATACGTCCAGCCGAGCGACCGCAGCAGGTCGGTGCGACCGACCTCGAACCACACGAAATAGTTCGCGTAGTACACGACCCCCATCTTGTCGGTCTCGGCGTATCGCACCCGGACCGTGCACACCGACGAGGGCATCAGGAGGCCACTGGCGCGGACGCCGCCGCCCGCAGCTCGCGGACCGCCGCCGCCGGATCCGGCCGGCCGAAGATCGCGCTCCCGGCCACGAGGATGTCGGCCCCCGCCGAGACGATGCGCGCCGCGTTGTGCGCTTCGACGCCGCCGTCCACCTCGATGGGGGCGTCGTTGCCGGCGCGCTGCAGCAGCTCGCGTACCCGCCGCAGCTTAGACGTCGTGTGCGGAATGAAAGTCTGGCCGCCGAAGCCCGGATTGACCGACATCACGAGCACGTGGTCCACGTCGCCGGCAATCTCCTCGAGCGCCGCGACCGGCGTGGCCGGATTGATCGCCACGCCCGCCTTCAGCCCGGTGCTCTTGATGAACTGCACCGTCCGGTGCAGGTGGGGGAGCACCTCCAGGTGCACCGATAGCATCGACGCGCCCGCCTCGGCGAACGCCTCGATGTAGCGATCGGGCTCCTCGATCATCAGGTGCACGTCGATCGGCAGACGCACGCTGCGGGCAAGCGCCTCGACGACCGCTGGGCCCAGCGTGATGTTCGGCACGAAGTGGCCGTCCATGACGTCGGCGTGGATGAAGTCGGCGCCGCCGCGTTCGGCCGTCGCGGCCGCCGCCCCGAGGGCGGCAAAGTCGGAGGCGAGAATCGACGCCGCGATGCGGACCCGCCCGGCGGCCCCCATTATCGACTCACCTCGAGGGAAATGGGGTCCCCCGGGGACACCTGGAACCCCCCCTGCGGGCGCTGCCGCAGCACGATGCCCGCGGGCACGCCGGGATACGGATGATCCCCGACGACCGAGACCCGGAATCCGCGCGCGCGGAGCAGGTCCGCCGCGCGATCCCCGTTGACGCCAATCAGGTCCGGCATCACGTACGAGATCCCCTGCTCCGGACGATTGATCAGCAGCGCCACGTCGGCGGCGTGGCTCTTGGCGGGCGGCTCCTGCGCGACGACCACGTCGGCGGGGTAGTCGCCGGATCGGAACTCGATCGCGCCCGCGAGCGTGAGGCCGTCCTGTTGAATCTGCAGCTCGGCCGTCCGCGCCGATTCGCCGACGAGCGAGGGCACCGTCGTGACGCGCGGCCCGGCGCTGACCCAGACCTTCACGCTGCGTTCCCGGCGCGTCTGCGTGCCCGCCTGCGGATCCTGCAGCACGATCGCGCCGGCCGGCACGTGCGGATCGATCCGGCGCGGTTCCACCACTTTCAGGTTCAAGCCGGACTGCGTCAGAACGGCGCTGGCCTGATTGACGGTGCGGCCCGCGACCGAGGGAACGACCACGTTGCGCGTCCTGAGCGCGACCCGCATGGCCGCCGCGGCAAACAGCACGTACGTCAGGAGCAGGGCGCCGCCCAGGAGCAGCAGCTTGCCCGCGCCCCAGACGCGCGTCGATAAGGCCATGAATTCAAGAGTGTACCACGGCCGCCGACTTCACGAGGCGCGCGGCGAAGAAGGCTTCGAGCCCGTCGCGATCCGGCCGCGTCCGCAACCAGCCGTCGCCGCCGACGAGGGCGGCGCGCCGGGCGGAGAACGGGAATTCGGCGGACGGTGCCGCGGCAAAGGCCGGGTGACGCTCGAGAAACGCCGCGACGACCTGCTCGTTTTCTTCGGGTTCGCTGGAGCAGGTCGCATACGTGACGTGGCCGCCCGGCGCCACGCACGCGGCGGCGTGCGTCAACAGGTCGAGCTGCATCGAGGCGAGCTCCGCCAGTTCGCGTTCGGCGCGCCGCCACTTCACGTCAGGGTCGCGCCGGATGGTCCCCAGACCCGAACAGGGCGCGTCGACGAGCACGGTATCGAACACCCGTCGAAACGGCAGCGGCGCGCGCGCATCGGCCGAGACGACGCGAACGGTCGAGACGCCCGCGTCCGCGATCGTGCGCGCGAGCAGCGCGACGCGTCGCGGGCGCATGTCCACGGCGACCACGCGTCCCCCGTCACCGGCCGCGGCCGCGAGCTGGAGCGTCTTGCCGCCTGGCGCGGCACACGTATCGAGGACGGCGTCGCCCGCCCCCGCAGCAGCGAACTCCCCGACGAGCTGCGAGGCTTCGTCCTGCACGACGAATTGCCCCGTGCGCGCGAGCGGCGTCAGGAGCGGATTCCCCTTGGTGACGATCAGGGCGTTGCGCGCATACCGCCCCGGGACCGTGTCGACGCCGGCCGCGGCGAGCGCCGCCGCCAGGGCGTCGCGCGATCCGCGGAGCACGTTGGCCCGGAGCGTGAGCGCGGCCGGCGCGTTGTTGAAGCGCGCCCATGCGGCGGCCTGCTCCAGACCCACGCGATCGAGCCAGCGCTCGACGAGCCAGCGGGGATGCGACAGCGTGACCGACAGAAAATTCAGGGCGGCCTCGCGCGAGTCTCCGGACGAAGGAGCGGCCGGCAGCGGGAGGTGGCCGCGCTCCCGCGAGACGCGGCGGAGCAGCGCGTTCACGAACCCGGCCGCGCTGCCCTTGCGCACCCTCCGGGCCATCTGCACGGCGTCGTCGACGACGGCGGAGGCCGGCACGCGGTCGAGGTGCAGGAGCTGAAACATGCTGGCGCGGAGGATGGTGAGGATCTCGGGATCGAGGCTGGCGGGACCGCGCGCGGCAAACCGCGCGATGAGGAAGTCGAAGGCGGCCTGCCACCGGAGCGTGCCGGTCGCGATCTCGCCGGTCAGGGCGCGATCGCGTTCGTCGGCGAGACGGTCACGCCCGCGGAGCAGGGCGGACGGCAGGTCGGCGCGACCCGCGGCGACGGCCTGCAGCACGTCGTACGCGGCCAGCCGCGCCGGCGCGATCATGCGCCGAACCGGTCACCCGCTGTGAGCCGCCGGCCCGCCATGAACTCCCGCGCCGTCATCGTACGACGGCCGTCCGGCTGGATTTCCAGGATCCGGAGCACGCTGCCGCCGCCGCAGGCGACCAGCAGATCGTCCCCGGCGGCCCGGACGATCGTGCCGGGCGGTTCCTGCGTGCGCCCTTCGCCGAACGCGCTTTGCCGGATGACGAACCGGTTCGATGCGCCCGCCACCCCCGCCGTCACGGTGGTCGAGGCGAGCGGCCAGGGCTGGGCCGCGCGGATCAAATCGTGGACGGTACGGGCGGGCCGCGACCAGTCGATGGCGCCTTCCTCTTTGGTCATCTTTGCAGCATACGTCGCCTGCGACTCGTTTTGTGGAGTCTCGACGGCCTGGCCGGCGGAAATCTGCTCGACGACCGCGACGAGCAGTTCGGCCCCGACGCCCGCGAGCACCGCTTCGAGCGCACCGGTCGTGGCGTCGGGCGCGATGGGGACGGCCCGCGCCGCGAACGTGGGGCCGGCGTCCAGTTCGTGGACGACGCGCATGATCGTCACCCCGGTTTCGTCGTCGCCGGCCAGAATCGCGCGCGCGACCGGCGCCGCGCCGCGGTAGGCGGGCAGCAGCGAGGCATGGACGTTAATCATGCCCAACCGGGGAATGGCGAGGAGCGCGTCCGGCAGAATCCGGCCGAACGCGGCCACGACGCCCAGGTCGGGCGACAGCGCCCGCACCGCTTCGAGGAACGCCTCGTCGCGCACGCGCTGGGGCTGGAGGACGGGAATCGTGCGGGTCCCCGCCACCTCTTTCGTCGGCGTCGGCAGGACTCGCTGGCCGCGGCCGCGCGGCCGGTCCGGCTGCGACACGACAGCCGCGACGCGATGCCGCGAGGCGATCAGCGCCTCGAGAGGCGGCACTGCAAACGCCGGCGTACCGAAGTACACGATCGACAGCGACGCGCCGTCTACCATTGCCCCTGGCGTTTGAGCTTCTGGATCCGGCGGACGATCAGATCCCGCTTGATCCCGCGCAGGCGATCGATGAAGACGATGCCGTCGAGGTGATCCATCTCGTGCTGAAACGCGCGTGCGAGCAGGTCGGTCCCCTCGCGCGTGTGCTCGTCGCCGTTCCGATCCCATCCCTTGACGACCACGCGCCCGGGACGGAGCACGGTGGCGTTGAACCCCGGCGCGCTGAGGCAGCCCTCTTCTTCGAGCTGATCGCCGTCGCGCTCGACGAACACCGGATTTGCCATGACGATCAGGTCGCCGCTCTTGCGTCCAACCGACAGATCGACGACGAAGACGCGCAGCGGCACGCCAATCTGCGGCGCGGCGAGCCCGATCCCGGGCGCCGCGTACATCGTCTCGATCATGTCGTCGATGAGGCGGTGCAGCTCGTCGTCGAAGGCGGTGACCGGCGCTGCCTGCACGTGAAGGGTGCGGTCGCCGTAGCGGAGGATCGGCCTGATCATGGCGGGCTGAAGCGCGTGCGCAGCGCGGCGCGGGTGCCGTGCATCGCGCGATCGAGCGCGGCGATCGAATCGCCGCCGAAGCGTTCGAGGAGCGCGGCGGCGAGCGTGAGCGCGACCATCGCTTCGCCGACGACGGCGGCCGCCGGCACCGCGCAGACGTCGCTGCGTTCGATGGCGGCGCGCGCTTCCGTCATCGTCGTCAGGTCCACGGAGCGGAGCGGCTGCATGAGGGTCGAGATCGGCTTCATATAGGCGGTGACGCGCACCGCCTCGCCGTTGGTGACCCCCCCTTCGAGACCGCCGGCGTTGTTGGTGGGACGCGCGAGCCCTGTCGCGCGATCGTCGCCGGACCCCGGCACGATTTCGTCGTGCACCGTCGAGCCCGGCCGCTCGGCCGCGCGCACGCCCGCGCCGATCCCGACCGCCTTGATCGCCGGAATCGACATCAACGCCTGGGCCAGGCGGCCATCGAGCTTGCGGTCCCACTGCACGTAGCTGCCGAGGCCGATCGGGACGCCGCTCGCGATCACCTCGAAGGCGCCGCCGAGCGTATCGCCGGCCTCCCGCGCGCGGTCGATGGCCGCGATCATCTCCTGGCTCACGGCCGGATCGACGCAGTGGACGGGCGAGTCGTCGGGCAGCGCGGCGGCCCGATCGAAGCCGACGGCGGAGGGATCGGGCAGCGACACGGGGCCAATCGTGAACACGTGGCTGGCGATCCGGATGCCGGCGTGCGCGAGCAGCTGCCGGGCGATGGCGCCAGCGGCGACGCGCGCGGCGGTTTCGCGGGCGCTCGCGCGCTCGAGGACGTCGCGCAGATCGTCGCGCTCGTACTTGGCGCCTCCGGACAGATCGGCATGGCCGGGACGCGGACGCGTGACGGCCGCGCGATGCGCCCCCCCGGCGTCGGGCGGCGCCTCGGCGGCCACCCGCATCGTGTATTGCCAGTTGACCCAGTCGCGGTTCTCGATCGCGAGGGCGATCGGTCCGCCGATCGTCTGGCCGGCGCGCACGCCGGAGAGAATGTCGGCGCGATCGGATTCGATCGCCATCCGGCGTCCGCGGCCGTAGCCCCCCTGACGCCGGCGCAGGTCGCGCGCGATCGCGTCGGGATCGATCGTCAAGCCGGCCGGCATGCCGTCGAGCACGGCGACGAGCGCGCGGCCGTGCGATTCACCGGCGGTGAGAAACCGCAGCATCGACTCGAAATTCTATACGAAGTTTCTGCACACGCTCGCGCGGCATCGCGCGCGGCGCCGTGATTTTCCGCGCGGCGCTCAATTTGCAATCCGGCGGCGCCATGCGCGTGTTCGCGCGCCGGTTCCTCATCGACAGCGACGTGGCCGTCGACCTCGCGACGGGAGCAGCCGTCCGGTTGTGGCTGCTCGACGCCGGTGCGCGCGACGATCGATCGCGCGCGGCGGCGTGCGACGCCGTCGCACTGCTCAGGCACCCGCTGCTCCTGCCGCCGATCGATTACGGATCCGAGGAAGGGCGCTGGTTCGAAGCGTATCCCGCCTGGCCGGCGGTGCGTGCGCCGGCGCCGCAGATTCGACGGGCGGCGCTGCACCTGGCGCGTTTTCTGAGGGCCGAGGCGGTCGTGCTCGGCGCGGAGGCGGCAGCTCGCGCGATACGGCCGGCGATCGAGTCGGCCTCCGGGAGCGCGCGTCCGCTCGGCTGGCGGCTGCTCGCGCGCCGCAGCGTCGATTGCGTGGCAGCCGCCTTCGACGGCGGTCCGCCCGGCGTACGCCGCGTCTGTCTTGCGGGACCACGCGGGAGCGGCCTGCGCACCGCGCACCTGCAGATCGCGCGGGCTGGCCGCCTCGCGGGATACGTCGTGCTCGATCGGCGAGTCGCCGACGGCTGGCATCCCGCCGCGGATCTGGCGGCGCCGCATCACGTGTGTGTCGTGGATTGGGGACCGGCGTCCGACGAACTCCCCGGCGTGCTCCAGCGCGCGGCGATCGGCGACGGACGCCCGCATTTGTGGATCCAGTTCCGGCGATTGCGCTCGCCGGCACCGGGAGCGCACTGGCTCGAACCGCTCACGGAGACGGAGATGATAGACATGTTGTACGTGGACGCGATCTGTGGTCCACCGGCGGACCGGATCGCGCGGGCGGCGCGCGAGGCGGGCGGATTGCCGGGGCTGCTCGTCGACGCGCTCGCCGCGCGGCGGCCGCGCGCGACCGGCGTCTCGTGGGTCCACGAGACGTCGCCGGCGTACTTGCCGTCGCCCCCCGTCCCCCCCGGACGCGTCGCGCGACCGGCGGCCGGCGTCGCGCGGCTCGAGCGCGCGCTGCAGCGCGGCGCGCAGCTGGCGCAACACGGACGCCGGCTGGCGGCCGAACGCGTGCTGCGGCGCTGCGTGGCCGCCTTCGAGGTGCGGGGCGCCACCGAGCAGGCGGCGCTCGCCGCGTGCCGGCTCGGTGACGTGCGGCTGTCGGCGGGCCGCGCCGACGCCGCCGCCGACGCGTTCGCACGCGCGCGGGCCTCGACCGCCGAACCCGCGCTCGCGATGCGCGCGCTCGTCGGCGCCGGCCGCGCGGCACTCGATCGCGCGCGCTTCCAGGAGGCGGAAGCGGCATTCAGGACCGTGCTCGCGTCACCCGCATCCTCGACCACCGGCGACGCGGTTGCCGGGCTCGCTGAAGTGCTGTGCTGGACGGGCCGGGCCGACCTGGCCCTGGATTGCCTCGCGACGCATCGTGCGGCGCACGGCGCGACGGTGAACGCCCGACACGCGACGTTCGCGGCCCGTGCGTGGCTCGTTCGCGGCGATCACGCCGAGGCCGCGCGCGAGATCGCCCGGGCCCTCGCGGCCGTCGCACGCGACGACGAAGACGAAAGCGGGCGCGCCGACGTCCATCTCGTGGCCGCCGCCGTGCAGCAGCACCTGGGCGATGCCGCCGGATCGAGCAGGCATGCTGCCGCCGCGGTGTGCCACGCGCGACGCGCACGCCGGACGCCGGCCGTTCTGCTCGCGCGCGCCCTTCACTTCCGCGCGACGGCGCGCGAGGGCGAACCAGCCCGGTTGCTTCGCGAGCATCGTCTGCGCCGCGCCGCCGCCGCGCTGCCGGTGCTGCGCATGATGGAGGTGCGCGTCGCGCTCGGCGACCGCGGGGGCGAGGTCGCCGACTTCGTCCGCCGGACGGGCGCCGATGGCCTGGTCCCCCCCGCGTCGTCCACGACCGGGGTCGACCTGCTGGAAACGCTGCTCGAAGGGATCTACCGCGAAGACGACGAAGCGCGGGCGCTCGCCGCCATCATCGATCACGTGCGCGACCGGCTCGACGCCGGCGGCATCGCCATCTTCGCGCGCGTCGATCGGCCGCCGCTCGTCTGCGCGGGACGATCGTGGCCCGGCGATCGCGAACTGGCCGAGCAGGTGACCAACAGCGGCGCGCCCGTGCTGCACGACGGCGTCGTCCGGCAGGCGGGCGCCCCCGTTCGGTACGCGGGATCGACGATCGCCGCGATCGTGGGCCGCTGGACCGTTTGCTCGTCGTCGGCGGCGGCGATCGCGCAGCATCTCCGGATCGCGGCCGCCGCGGCCGCGCCGCTCGTGCGGGCGCTGCTCGACCATCCGGACGCCGTCACGGGCGCGGACGAATTCCCCGATCAGCGGCTCGGTCCGGGGGTGCAGGCCGGGGCCGTTCGCGAAGCGATCCGGCGGGCGGCGCCGGCACCCTACCCCGTCCTGATCGAAGGGGAGAGCGGCAGCGGCAAGGAGCTGGTCGCCCGCGCGCTGCACGCGCGCAGCGCCCGGCGCGCGCGCCGGTTCTGCGCGGTGAATTGCGCCGCGTTCGCCGACGACCTGCTCGAGGCCGAACTGTTCGGGCATGCGCGCGGCGCCTTCACGGGGGCGGCACTCGAACGGCCGGGATTGTTCGAAGATGCGGACGGCGGAACGCTGTTCCTCGACGAAGTGACGGAGCTCTCGCCGCGCGCGCAGGCCAAGCTGCTGCGCGTGCTGCAGGAAGGGGAGATCCGCCGCGTCGGCGAAAACCTCTCGAGACGCGTCGACGTGCGCCTGCTTGCGGCGACGAACCGTCCGCTCGCCGCCGAAGCGGCGGCCGGGCGCTTTCGTCCCGACCTCCGGTTTCGCCTCGACGTGGTGCGGATCGGGATTCCGCCGCTTCGCGATCGCCCCGACGATGTGCCGTGGCTGGCGGCGCGGTTCTGGGCGGATGCGGCCGCGCGCGTCGGCACGCGCGCGACGCTGGGGCCGGACGTGATGGCGGCGCTCGCCCGGTACGACTGGCCGGGGAACGTGCGCGAGCTGCAGAACGTGCTGTCGGCGCTCGCGGTCGCCGCGCCGCGCCGCGGCCGGGTGCCGGCGGCGGCGCTGCCGGTTCACGTGGCCTCCCTAGCCGCGTCGGGTGTCGTTGGCTTCGAAGAGGCTCGCGCCGAGTTCGAACGGCGGTTCATCCGGGCCGCGCTCGCCCGCGCCGGCGGTCACCGCAGCGCCGCCGCGGCCCAACTCGGCCTCACGCGTCAGGGTTTCGCGAAGATGATCAAACGACTGGGCATCGTCGAGGTACCATGATCCGCGTCGTTTTGGGTTCAGGGTTCGGGGTTCCAGGTAGGTTCCGAACGAGCCTTCAGCACGGCTGGAAGCTGGCAACTGGCAACTGGCAACTGGCAACTGGTAACTGGTAACTGGTAACTGGTAACTGGAGACTGCCCCCTGCCGTCAACGCCGAAATCGCGCGCGCAGCGCGAGCGCCTGGGGGTTGCGGGGGTCCTTCTCGAGCGCCTGCGCGAGGGTGGCTCTGGCGGCACCCTTCTCGCCGGCGCGCCATTCGGCGTCGGCGAGGCGGGGGAGCAGCGCGGCGCCCGGCTCGTCCACCAGTGCGTGCTGGAAGTAGCCGACCGCCGCGTCCGCGTCCCCCAGGCGCAGGGAGAGATCGCCCAGGCGCGTGGCCTCGGCGGCGCGGTGGCGCGGCTCGCGCTCGACGCCGCGCAGCGTGGCATAGTCGAGCAGCGCCTGGCGCGCCACGTCCCAATGGTGCAGCCGCTCGGCGGCGTCCGCCAGATAGTAAAAGGCCGCGGGATCCGCCGGCTGCTTCCCGGCCGCCTCGCGCAGCACCCGTTCGGCCGAGTCGTTGTCGGCGAGCATCAGCAGCACGCGTCCGAGCAGCATCATCGCTTCGCTGCTGTCGTCGTTGCCGACCGCGTTCTGGAGCGCGCCCAGCGCCTTGCGGAGCGCGATGCGGCCGCCGCCGGCCCGGGCGCGTTCCAGCCACACACGCCCAAGCGCCACGTACGTATACGTGTGGTCGGGGTACCGGCGCGCCGCGTCGCTGAGGGTGAGCACGGCGCGGTCCGGCTGACCCGCCCGCGCGTAGGCGAGCCCGAGCGTCACCTCGCGCGAGGGTCCGGCATCGAGCGCGGAGAGCGCCTCCAGCTCGGCGAGTCGATCGTCGGTTCGGCCGATCGCGCCATACAGATCCGCCAGTTCCTCTCGCGCGTGCAGCGTCGCGGGCGCAAGCGCGACGGACCGTTCGAGCGCACGGCGCGCGCCGTCCGGCTGCTGCCTGTCGCGCAGGCACAGACCCAGCAGGTAGTAGGCCTCGGCGAAGCGGTCGTCAATCGCGATGGCCTGCCGCAGCGCCCCGATGGCGCCCGTCGAATCGCCGGCGCTGAACTGCGCGAGCGCGAGTTTGTAGAGGACGCGCGGCGAGCGGTCGTCGAGCCGCACGTATTCGCGATACCGCTGGACGGCGCGCGCGTAGCGCTTCTGCGCGTACTCGACGTCGCCGAGCAGTTCGCGCGGGCGGGCGGCCGTCGGATCCAGCTCAGCGGCGCGCAGCAAATCCCGCCGCGCCGGCTCGAGGTCGCCGCGGCGCCGGTAGGCGTCTCCTCGCTTCAGAT
The DNA here is from genome assembly GCA_036278735.1 of Vicinamibacterales bacterium. Lineage (GTDB taxonomy): Bacteria > Acidobacteriota > Vicinamibacteria > Vicinamibacterales > 2-12-FULL-66-21 > DASUKM01. The sequence continues at coordinate 104,972 of DASUKM010000044.1, read as the reverse complement.
AGCCGATCATCGCCGTCCCGTTGAGGGCGATGGCGCCGCTGAACGCTTCGATCGCCGTCAACGCGCTGCCCTGGGCCACGGCAGCGTCCCCCTGGCCGATCAGCGCCCGGTAGGTCTGCTCGCGCCGCGTCACCGTGTAGCCATACACCGCCAGACCGGCCAGGGCGAGCAGGATTACCCCGGCAATGAAGCGTTTCACGGGTCCATGGTGCCACAAGCGGAACTTTTGCCGCCAAACGGGATCCAAGCTGTCAGACGGGTGTGGGCGAACGGAGTGTTAAAATATGACACAGGGACTCTCCGTGAAACCTGTCCGAGCGATTACGTGGGCAGCCGAAGGCGGCCGCGAGGCGTTGCTGATCCAGCGCTGCGCCGCACACGACGAAGACGCGTGCGCCGAACTCGTCTCTGAACACCAGCGGATGGTGTATCAGCTCTCGCTCAACCTCCTCAACGATCACAACGAAGCGCTGGACCTCTCCCAGGAAGTGTTCCTGCGGGTGTTCCGCACCATTCACGCGTTTCGTGGCCACTCGACGCTTCGCACCTGGATCTACCGCATCGTCGTCAATCAGGCGCGCAACCGCCAGCGGTGGTGGCGGCGCCGGCATCGCGCGCAGCAGGTCTCGCTCGATCAGCACATCCAGGACCATGGGGATCTGCCGGAAGTGCGCGACGACAGCGCACCCGACCTGGTGCTCGGGCGGAAAGAACTGGCGGCGCGGCTGCGGATCGCCCTCGATCGACTCCCGTTCGAGCAGAAGACCGCTCTCGTCCTGCGCGAAATCGACGGCTTGCGGTACGAGGAAATCGGGTTCTCGCTCGGGATCGCCGTCGGAACCGTCAAGTCGCGACTGGCGCGGGCCCGCGAGGCGCTGCGCGCCGAACTGAGGAAGCCATGACGGTGCTCACCTGCGCCAGCGTGCAGCGGCGTCTGGAGGCGTTTCACGACGACGAGCTGCCGATTCGCGAGCGGATTGCCGTGCAGACGCACCTCGACGGCTGTCCGCCGTGCCTGCGGGAACTGCGCGGACTCGAGGCGGTCGGCGACGGGCTGCGTCAGGCGGCGGCCCCCGGACCGGCCGACGACTGGACCGGCCTGCAGCCGGGCGTGATCAGCCGCATGCGGGCCGAAGCGCACGAAGCCTGGCCGGCCTGCCTCGGCCGGCTGTTCGACGACATGCACCTCGTGTGGATCGCGCTCGCGGCCGCGGCGGGGACGGTCGTCTGCGGCACCGTCGCGCTCGGGCTGCTGCACTACGCCTCCCCGGAACGCGCCGATTCGCTCGCCGCCATCATCGCGACGCTCGCGGCCCCCTCGGGATCCGATCTGAATCCGATGCGCCTCGACGGCAGCATTCAAGTCCCGACCGTGCCCGAAGACGGCGTGGTGTCGTCGACGCTCGAACGATCCGGATCGGAAGGGGAGCTGGTGCTGGCGCTGGCGGCGGTGGTGACGCGCGAAGGGCGGATTTCCGGCCTCGAAGTGCTCGCCAACGATCGCGATCGCCGGCAGGTCTCGCAGCTGCTCGACGCGATCTCGCAGGCGCGCCTCGAACCGGCGCGCTACGGCAACAGCCCGATCGCGGTGAACCTGGTCTGGCTCGTCGAGCACATGACCGTCAAGGGCACGCCGCGCCGCGCCCCCGCCATCTGATCCGCGCCGGACGCCCCTAGCGGCGCGCCACGGCGGTCGCCACGTTGTTCATCGCATCGGTCGCCCGGATGATCACGTTGGCCCCCGTCTCCCCTTGATCGAGCGTGATCGCGAACTCCTCGCGCCGCGAGTCCGGAATGCCGTCGACCGGATAGACGATCTGCCAGCGGCTCGCGTCGAGCGAATACTCGACGCGCTGCACCGGCGATTGCGCGTCCTGAACGACGAACTCGATCGGGCCCCGGGACGGGCCGGCGGCGCCAGGCTCGAGTTCGATGCGCGGCGCCGTGTTGTCGACGTCGAAGCTGACGCTCTCGAGTTCTCCCGCCAGCGCCGCCTCGGGCGAGTTCGACGGCGCATCGGACGCCCGGACCTTGACGTAGTACGTGCCGTCAGGCACGGAGGTCGTGTCCCAGACGAAGATCGGATCCCACAGTCCGCGCTTCAGCGGCTTCCAGGTGGTCTCTCCCTCTTTGCGATAGAAGACGTCGTACTGAAGACGATCGTCGTTGTCGTCGTCCGCTTTCCAGACGAAGGTCTGCAGCCCCTTCTGATAGATGCGGCGTCCGAGCGCCGGCGAAATCGTGGGCAGCGGCGTTCCCGTCGACGCCGTCTGCGGGCTGGCCTGCCGCCCGTCGGACGTGTTGTCTTCGAAGCCCGCAATCTCGAGCTCTCCCGTCGAGAACGGCCGCTGGAAGACGACCCCCGGCGGGTGCACGGTGATGCTGGTGACGGTCGGCCGCAGATTGCGGGGAAGGAAGGCGGCCGTCACCGACGTCAGCACGGGCCCCTGGCCGTTCGCGTCGGACGTCTCGAGCCTGGCCCGCCACTGCAGGTACCGCGCCTTCGGGCTGGCGATCGATTCCCCGTCGGACGCCCGGTACGGGTTCGACCACGGGCTCCACGTCTCGTCGGGCGTCGCCGTATTGCCGGACCGGGTGAACAACTGCACTTCCCCCGCTTTCGCCGTGGCGCGCCAGCGGATGGCCCCCCAGGTCGCGACCGTTCCCGCGTCCTTCACGTCGGAGTCGTACCGCCCCTCCGTCGATCGCGCCGTCGACAACGTGAAGACCTTCCCCGGATTGCTCGTCGCCCCCACGATGCGACCGCTCGAGTCCTGGAGCAGCGCCGTCACCTGCCGGGCCTGCGCGTGGGCGAGCAGCGTCGCGCGCGACGGATCGCCGCTGACGCGAAACAGCTTGCCGTCGGTCCCCGTGGCGATCAGCAGCGTGCCGTCCTTCTCGATCAGCAGGTCGAAGGGCAGATCGTCGGACGACTCCCACGCGGTCTCCCAGAGCCCGTCGGGATGAATGCGGTAGATAGCCCCCTTCGCGGGCGGCCGCGCCTCACGGTGGCCCGGCGAGGCGACGGCCGCTCCGCCGGCGTTGTCGATCACGGAGATGGCGGTGATTTCCGTGGAGACGTTCGCCACACTCGGCTTGGGCGGCTCGGCGGGCAGAATGTGATCGGCCGTCGATCGATCGTTCCCACCGGGTCCCGCGCTGAACGCGGCAGCGTAGATCGTGCCGTCGGCGGCGAGCCGGATCGCGTGGATTTCCTTGAAGGGGGAATCGAGCAGCACGAACGGCTTGCCGGTCCGATCGATCCGGAACACGCGCCCGGGAGAATCGGTCCCGGCCAGCAGGTTCCCGTGGCCGTCAAACGCCAGACTGACGACGTTGGTGGTGTTCGTCTTGTAGAAGACGCTGCCCTTGCCGTCCGGGGTGATCCGGTAAATCACCCCTTTCTCGCCCGTCGCCGCATAGACGGTGCCGTCGTTGTCGACCGCGAGCGCCCAGACGTACTTGTCGTCGGGATCGAAGAAGGTGGTGGCCGTCCCCTCCGGCGATACCTTGTAGATCTTGCCGTCCGGCGAGCTGCCGACGTAGAGACTCCCGCCGGGTCCGGGGGCGAGCGCGTGCACCTCCAGTTCCGGCGCGTCGAAGAAGGTCGACACCTTCCCGTCGCGGGCGACGCGGAGCACGTGCCCTTCGTTGCCGGTGCCGACCCAGAGGCTGCCGTCCGGCCCCGGAACCATCGTCCAGAGAAACGGCGCCGAGGTTTCCGCGAGCTGCGTCGCCGAGGGCCCGAGAAAGATCCGGCCGTCGCTGTCGATCGACAGATTGCGGACGTCCCCTTTGAGGAAGTCCGCCTGCGTCGACACCGTCCAGAAGGTCGGGGTCGAGGCCCGGAGCACGAGCGGCGCCGCGAGGGCCGCGAGCGCGAGGGGGACGAGGCCGCGCAGCACCGCGCGACGGCGGGGATGCCGCCCCGCCGGGGGAAAGCGTGTCAACATGAGATCAAGAACGTATCAGAAGTTCAGAACGAGCGGTTGTCGACGTCGATCGTGAGCACCCGCGAGCCGGTCACCGCCGAATCCATCGGCAGCTCCCATTCGCCCAGCGCGGCGTTGCGGATCGGGGTGAAGTCGCCGCCGTTGCTGTCTCCTTCGAGGACCGCGAGCACCGACGGCGGCAGCGACGTCAGCGCCTCGCCGTTGACGACGGCGCCCGGCGTGCCGGCCAGCAGACGAACGTAGATGCGGTTGTTGCGGCGCGTGTCGTTCAACAGCCGGATCATCTGCGTGACGCTCTGCGGCTGGACGGAGCGGCGGAGGTCGCGCTGCTCGATTTGGTTCAGTTGACGGCCGTCGGTCACGAGAATCGAGAGCGAGCCGGACGCGTTGGCCGGAATCTGAATGGGAATCGTCGACACCTTCTCCGCGCCGCGATAGCTGCGGGTGAGGACCTTGAGCGGAACGGTCTGGCCGGCATGCGGCCGGATTTCGTCGAGCCAGACCCGCTCGATGGTCGCGCTCAGCGGCTGTTCGCTCGTCGTGATCGTCAGGTCGATCTTCCGGAGCGAAATCGGCTCGATGTCGTTGCCGAGCAGCATCGTCAGCGGGCCCGCCACGTAGGCGGCCGCCCCGGCCGCGGGATTGTCGCCGGTAAAGATGTCCTCGAAGGACAGATCGGCGTGCTGCTGGTCGAACTGCGCGCGGCCGTGCACGTGGAACGTGACGGCGCCGAACGAGCGCTCGTAGGACCCGAGGGTGTTGAAGAGCGCGACGTAGGTGAGCAGCGGGGTGAAGAGCTGATCGTCGACGACGGTGTAGTGGAACTCGCGGCTCGGGCCGTGGTCCCCCGCCAGCGTCACGGCAATCGGCACGACCGCGGGCCCCTTGCCGAGCGTGCCTGCGATGGCGGTCGCGCGGTCCTGTTCGACGGTGCCGATCACGTCGCCGAGCGTCGCGATCTTGAACGACGACATCAGGCTGGGCAGCGACGCGTAGATGTAGGCGCGCGTCATCGGGAACGACGCCGGGCCGAGATTGAAGAACGGGTGGCCGAATGCGTAGAGGCGGGTGCCGTCGACGTAGGTGACCGTGCCCGTCGCCCCCATCTCCGCGTCGCCGCCAATCAGCGAGACCCCGACGGCATCACCGGCCCGGATCGGCCCCGTGGCCGCAGGCATGGCGCCTCCAGCGGCGCCGCTGAGCACCGGCGCGAACCCCGCGTCGCGGAACGTGGAGGCGACCCAGTCGGCCGTGGACGCGTCGAGACCGGTCATCACCAGTGGCGTCGCGATTGGCCGCAGCATGGCGCCGATCTGCGCGCCGGCGCCCGCCGGCATGCCGATGCTCTGGATGTCGGCCGGGCGATCCGCAAACGGCGCGATGCGCGCGTAGGCGGTCCGGATCGCCGACGCGAGCGTCTCCCGGGTGACGGGCAGATCGATCCGTCCCTGCGTCGGCACCGTGCGCGCCTGACTGCCCGCGGTCGCGTCGATCATCTCGGCGATCGGGGTGATGCCGGCGATCGCTTCCTTCGAGAACGATCCGATCGAGTACGACACCGCGCCGATCAGTCGTCCGTCGATGTAGACCGGGCTGCCGCTCATGCCGGCAATCACGCCGGTGTCGGCGAGCGGCCCCCCCTCGAGCTTTGCGAGAATCAGATCGCGCCGCGGCCCCTGCACGTTCCGCAGAATGCCGAGAATGTGCGCCTTGAACGGCTGCAGATCCGTGCCCTGGAACACGGTCTCGCCCGTGCCCACCATGCCAGGCTGGATCTGGTCGAGCGGCATCAGGGCCGTCGAGGCCGGCACCGCGACCCAGGCCACGCCGGCGAGCGCGACCGTCGAGAGGAGCACCCGAATGTTCATGTCGATTCCGCGAACCGCGATTGCACGGGAGGGCTTACAACCTTTATAGCGGCGAAGTCGCGCCCGGTCAAGGAGAAGCGGGCGCTCTGCGCCGCGTCAGCGTCCACTGAACCCGGCCGGCTGGAAGAGCAGCCGCGTGTCCGGATCGAGCACGACGGCGGAGGGGGCGGCGCTGGCCGGCAGATGCACGACCTGGTGGCGCTCCGCGAACTCGACGTGCTCCACGCGCGTGCGCTGGCCCGTCGTGATCCCGATGTCGAGCGGCAGGCGGTACACGTCTCCCGGCTGCCGCTGGTCCAGCTCGATGTCGATCTGGTGCGCGGCGGCGTCGTACGCCCAGGTTCCCCCGATCGACGGCGACCCCGCGCGCCGGAGCCACTGGTCGAAGAACCAGTCGAGCCGCTGGCCCGAGACGTCCTCGAAGACGTGCTGGAGATCCGGCGTCGTGGCGTTCGCGTTTTGGTAGCGGCGGTAGTACTCGCGGATGCCGGCCCAGAACTCGCCGTCGCCGACCAGGCCATGGAGCATGTGCAGCGTCCAGCCTCCCTTTTGATAAATGATCTGGTTCAGGACCTTGGACATGTCGGCGAGATCCTGGTGAATGACGGCGACGCCGGGATTCTGCTGCTCGAGCCTGAAGATGCGATCGCGGCTGGCGTCGAGCCCCGCGATGAACGCGTCGTGCCCGGCATAGTGCTCCGTGCAGAGCAGCGCGAAGTAGGTGGCAAACCCCTCGCTCAGCCACACGTCGTCCCAATCCTTTTCGGTGACCGCATCCCCGAACCACTGATGCGCGACCTCGTGATAGACGAGGCCGTTGGCGGGCATCACCTGACCGGTCGTCCGATCCGGGCGAATGCCGGTTTCGCCGTAGAAGATGGCGCTGGCGTGCTCGGTGCCGCCGCTCAGCCCCGCGGCCGCGACGTTGGCGAGCTTCTCGTACGCATACGGCCCGATCCGCTCGCTGTAGAACTCGAGCGCCTGCCGGGCCGGCTGCTCGAAGTACACGCGTCCGGCCCGATCGTCCTGGTGCGCGACCCAGGTTTCGAGTTCGACCCCCTCGACCCGTCCGGCATAGTGCACCGCGAACTGCTCGACGCCGAGCGCGTTCAGCCACGACGCGATCGGGACCGACTCGCGCCAGTGCGTCAGGCGCCGGCCGTCGCCGAGATCGAGCGACTCCTGCAACAGCCCGTTCGCCACGACCTGGTAGCGCGACGGCGCCGTCACGATGAACTCGCTCGTGGCCTTGTCGTATGGATGGTCGATCATCGGCAGCCACTGGCGCGCCCGGTTCGGCCAGTTCTCGCTGAACGCGCTCCACTCTCCGTACTTGTTGGGGATGAGCCGAAGTCCCGTGTTCGGTTCCCGGCCGGCCGGCGGCGGCGGCGCGTCAGCCGGCGGCGCGGGCACGCCGTGATACGCGATCGTGAACGCCACGTGCTGGCCGGCGTGGGATCCCGGCGCGAGGGGAAGCACGAGGCGATCGTCAGTGTGCCGGTACGTGACCGGGACCCCGTCGCGGCTGACCGCCGTCACGGTCATGCCTTTCCCGTCGTGCGCCGAGGTCAGATCGAGCGCGACCTCCCGCACGCCGTCCGATTTGACCAGCAGCTCCACGGTGGCCTCGCCGGTGATCTCCGGGCTGGCATCGCTCAGGGTCAGCTTGAACACGTAGTGCTGCGCGTCGACGCCGGTCTGACGAGGATAGGTATCGGCGAGGGCGCCTGACGCGAACAACAGCAGCAGACTGCAGCCGGCCGCCGCGACGGTATGTCTCATGCGCTGCAGTATCGATCGAACGGCGGCGGTTTGACAGCTTTCGTCACGGTCTGGTATCGTCAGTTCATCGTGTCCCCCCGGCTGACTCCGCGCCACCGTCCAGCGACCGTTGCGTCGTATTGGTGGTGGTATGCGCGTCCACAGGGGGCGAACGGCTAGCCTGGATTTCAGCCGCGCGACACGAGCCAGTTTCGGCCCCCTCAACCCTGTTGTTGAGGGGGCTTTTTTATTGTGGGCCGCATGCATTCGATCACGGCAACGACAACCGCTCCGCTGATCTGCGTCACGGTGACGGGGAAGACCCCCGACGCGATCCGGCGTGCGCGCGACGAGGCCAGCGATGCGGATCTGGTCGAAGTGCGGCTCGACTCGATGGAGCGCCCGGAGGCCGCCGCGGCCCTGGCCGGACGGTCCCGGCCGGTCATCGTCACCTGCCGGCCGGCGTGGGAGGGGGGCGGGTTCGACGGCGCCGAAGAAGATCGCCTGCGCATCCTGCGCGAGGCGCGGACGCTCGGCGCGGAGTTCGTCGACATCGAATCGCGCGCGGCCGGTGCCTTCCTCCAGGAAGGCGATGCGCGCGGGGTCGTCGTCTCCATGCACGATTTCGACGGCGTGCCCGCGGATCTCGCCGCGCGGGTGCGCGCGATGCGGTCGACGGGGGCGGACGTCGTCAAGGTGGCCGTCCGGGCCCGAGGCCTCTCCGACCTGCTGCCGCTGCTCGCCATCGGCGGCGGGCACGAGGGGTCGGGAACGGTCGCGATTGGCATGGGCCCTGCCGGCCTCCCGTCGCGCGTGCTGGCCGCGCGCTTCGGATCGCGCTGGACCTATGCCGGCGACGCGGTCGCGCCCGGACAGATTCCCGCCGCGCACCTGCTGCACGAGTACCGCTTCCGCCGGATCCGCCCCGATACGGCGGTGTACGGCGTGCTCGGCCACCCCGTGACGCACTCGCGATCGCCCTACATGCACAACGCCGGCTTTGCCGCGCTGGGCCTCAACGCGGCGTACGTGCCGCTCGAGGCAAGCGACGTCGCGGACTTCCGGCGTTTCGCCGACGCCATCGACCTCCGCGGCGCGAGCGTCACCGCGCCGTTCAAGATCGACGCGATGGAACTGCTGGACGAGGTGCTGCCGATGGCGGCTGCGGTCGGCGCCGTCAACACGATCGTCGTCCGCGACGGCCGCTGGATCGGGACGAATACCGACGTCGATGGGTTCCTGGCACCGCTCCAGGAACGGATGTCCGTCAACGGCTTGCGTGCCACGATTCTCGGGGCAGGGGGGGCGGCGCGCGCCGTCGCACTCGCGCTCGTTCAGGACGGGGCGGTCGTCACGGTGGCGGCGCGGCGCCGGGAGGCCGCCGACGCGCTGGCGCGGCGCGAAGGTGTGCGCGCGGGCGTCTGGCCGCCGCCGCCGGGCTCGTGGGACATTCTCGTCAATGCGACGCCCGCCGGGAGCGTCGCCGCACCGGACGCGATGCTGCCGATCGCGGCCGTCGACGGGCGCCTCGTGTACGACCTGGTCTACGAGCCGCCGGTCACGCCGCTGCTCGCGGCGGCCCGCCGCGCGGGGTGCCAGACGATTGGCGGTCTCGAGATGCTCGTGGCGCAGGCCGAACGGCAGTTCGAACTCTGGACCGGGCAGCCGCCCGCCCGCGGCCTGTTCGCGGCGGCCGTCGCTCGCGCCCCGTCGGCCGAGGGCGCCGACGCGCTGCCGGACGCGGCAGCGGGGCCACGCTCGAGAGGTGAACACGTATGAAGCAGACGACGTTCGAGGAGTTTGCGGATCTGTCGCGCCGCGGCACGTTCGTGCCGGTCGTGAAGGAGATCATGGCGGACCTGCTGACGCCGGTCACCGCGTTCCTGAAGATTGCCGAGCACTCCGACTATGCGTTCCTGTTCGAGAGCGTCGAAGGCGGCGAACGGATCGCGCGTTACTCGTTTCTCGGCAAGGATCCCTTTCTCGTGCTGCGGTCGCGCGGCGGTCGGACGACGCTGGATCGCTCGGGCGTTACGACCGAAACCGGCGAGGCCTTCATCCCGGTGCTGCGCCGCCTCATGGCGGAGTTCCGCGCGCCGTCCGTCCCCGGTCTGCCGCGCTTCACCGGCGGAGCGGTCGGATTCATCGGCTACGATGCCGCCGTCCGCTTCGAGCCGGCCCTGCTCGACGCGTGGCAGAGCGCCGACTGGGCGCCCTCCGCGGAAGACGATGCCGGGTTCATGCTGTTCGATACGGTGCTCGCCTTCGATCACGTCAAACACCGCATCCTCGTCGTCGCCAACGCCCGCGTGACGCCGGGTGAGGATCTGGACGCGCTGTACCAGTTCGCCTGCGCCAAGATCCAGTTCCTGGAGCGGGAGCTCGAGCGCGGGCTGTCGCACGCCGAGCCGGCGGCCCGCAGCGCGCCGGTCGTCGCGTCCAACGTGACGCGCGACACGTTCGAGTCGGGCGTGCGGACGATCAAGGACCATATCGCCGCCGGCGACGTGTATCAGGCGGTGCTGTCGCAGCGGTTCGAGATGGACGTCGACGCGGAGCCGTTCACCATCTATCGCGCGCTGCGGCACGTCAACCCGTCGCCGTACATGTACTTCATCCGCATGGGAGGCCTCGCGATCGTCGGCTCGTCGCCGGAGATGCTCGTGCGCGTCGAAGGGCGCCGCGTCGAGACCCATCCGATTGCCGGGACGCGGCCGCGCGGCCACGACGACGACGAGGACCTGCGGCTGGCCGAGGAGCTGAAACGGAACGAGAAGGAGCGCGCCGAGCACGTGATGCTGGTCGACCTCGGACGCAACGACGTGGGCCGGGTGTCCTCGTTCGGCAGCGTCAAGGTGCCGCAGTACATGGCGCTCGAACGCTACTCGCACGTGATGCACCTGGTCTCGACGGTCGAAGGGCAACTGGCCGACGACCGCGATCGCCTCGACGCGCTGGTGGCCTGCTTCCCGGCCGGGACGGTGTCGGGCGCGCCGAAGATCCGCGCGATGCAGATCCTGGCGGGGCTCGAACCGACCCGGCGCGATTTGTACGCGGGGGCGGTGGGCTACATCGACTTCGCCGGCAACCTCGATTTCTGCATTGCGATCCGGACGATCACCATTCGCGACGGGCGCGCACGCGTGCAGGCGGGCGCCGGGATCGTGGCCGACTCGGATCCGGCGGCGGAGTACCAGGAGACGCGCGACAAGGCGCGCGCCCTGCTGCAGGCGATCGAGATGGCGGAAACCGAACTGTAGCGACCATGGTCCTGCTGATCGACAACTACGACTCGTTCACGTTCAACCTCGCGCAGTATCTGGGCGAGCTGGGACACGCGCCGCTCGTCCGGCGCAACGACGAGATCACGATCGGCGAGGTGGAGGCGCTCGCGCCCTCTCACATCGTCGTGTCGCCCGGACCGGGCCGGCCCGAGCACGCGGGGATCAGCATCGAGGCGATCCGCTGTTTTGGACCACGCGTCCCGGTGCTCGGGGTGTGCCTCGGGCACCAGGCGATTGGCGCCGCGTTCGGCGGCGCCGTCGTGGCGGCGCCGTCGCTGATGCACGGCAAGACGTCGCGCGTCGTGCACGATGCGCGTGGCGTGTTCGCGGGGGTGTCGCAGCCGTTCGTGGCCGGCCGGTATCACTCGCTCGTCGTGTCGCCGGACCTGCCGCCGGAACTGGAGGCGAGCGCGCACACCGAGGACGGCATCGTCATGGGGCTGCGGCATCGCCGCTGGCCGGTGCACGGCGTGCAATTCCATCCCGAGTCGGTCCTGACGGGGGAGGGGCGGCGGATTCTGCAGAATTTCGTGGAGCTGGTGTGTTCACAGGATTGATCGACAAGCTGCAGCGCCGGCAGGACCTCACGGTGGAGGAAGCGGCGGCCGCGATGGAGACCATCATGGATGGCCGGGCGCAGCCCTCCCAGATCGCGGCCCTGCTGATCGGGCTCGCGATGAAAGGGGAGCGGCCGGCCGAGATCGTCGGGTTCGCGCGCGTGATGCGGGAGCGCGCGACGGCGTTGCCCGCGCAGGTGCCCGATGTGTTCGACACGTGCGGCACCGGCGGCGATCGGTCGGGGACCTTCAACGTGTCGACCGTGACGGCTCTCGTCCTGGCCGGATGCGGCCTGCGCGTGGCGAAACACGGCAACCGCAGCGCGTCGAGCCGGTGCGGCAGCGCGGATCTGTTCGAGGCACTCGGCGTCCGGATCGCGGCGCCGCCCGTCGTCGCGCACCGCTGCCTCGAGCACGCGCACATCGCGTTCCTGTTCGCCCAGACGTTTCACCCGTCCATGAAGCACGTCGCGCAGACACGGCACGAGCTGGGCGTCCGGACCGCCTTCAATCTGCTGGGGCCGCTGACGAATCCGGCCGGGGCGGCGCGGCAGCTCGTGGGGGTGCCGCGCCCGGAGCTGACCGAACTGGTCGCCCGGTCGCTCGCGATCCTGGGCGCCGAGCGCGCGTGGGTCGTGCACGGCGCGGATGGCCTCGACGAGATCTCGACGACCGGCTACACGAAGGTCTCGGAGTGCCGCAACGGGGCGGTGAACACGTTCTACCTGCATCCCTCCGATGTCGGCCTGCCGCGCGCGTCCGCCGCGGCGCTGCGCGGAGGGGACGTCGCCGACAACGTCCGGATCGCCCGCCGCATTCTGGAAGGGGAGGGAGGGGCGCCGCGCGACATCGTGCTCTTCAACGCCGCCGCCTCACTGTTGATTGCCGGCCGGACGTCGTCGATGGCCGATGGGATGACGGCGGCGGCCGGCGCCCTCGATTCCGGCGCGGCCGCGAGCGCGCTCGACGCGCTGGTGGCCGAATCGAATGCCGGGGAGGCGGCGACGGCATGATGTCCGCCCCTGCGGCTCCGGATCTGCTCGCGACGATCCTCGCGGCCACGCGGCGCGCCGTGGAAATCCGGCAGGCGCGAGTCCCCGTCGCCCGGCTGGAGCCGGCCCCCGGACGTCGGGGCGCGGCGGCGTTCGCGGCCGCGCTTCGAGACGGCCGGGCGCCGCGCGTGATCGCCGAGTGCAAGCGGCGATCGCCGTCGCGCGGCGTATTACGGGCCGATTACCGGCCCGCGGCACATGCCGCGTCGTACGCCGCCGCCGGAGCGGCCGCCATTTCCGTCCTGACCGAGCCGACGTTTTTCGACGGCAGCCTGGACGATTTGCGGGTCGTCCGGTCGGCGGTCTCGGTGCCGCTGCTGCGCAAGGACTTCATCTGCTCGGCGTATCAGGTCCACGAAGCCGCCGCGGCCGGAGCCGACGCGGTGCTGCTGATCGTCGCCGCGCTGTCCCGGGAAGAGCTTGCGCGGCTCCTGCGCGAGGCGGCGTCGGCCGACCTTGCCGTACTCGTCGAGGTCCACGACACCGTCGAGGCGCAGCGCGCGATCGATGCCGGCGCGGCCATCGTGGGCGTCAACAGCCGCAATCTGCGGACGCTGAGCGTCGATCCCGCCGTGCACGACGCTGTCGCGCACGCGGTGCCGGCATCCATTACACGCGTGGCGGAGAGCGGCCTGCGCGCCAGCGGCGACCTGCATCGCCTCCAGGAGATCGGCTATGACGCCTTTCTCGTGGGGGAGCGCCTCATCGTCGAGGCCGATCCCGGAGAGGCGCTCCGGCGGCTGAGGGGGAGCCCGGCATGATTCCGACGAAGATCTGCGGCATCACACGAGCCGAGGACGCCCGGCTCGCCGCCTCGCTCGGCGCGTCGGCGATCGGGTTCGTGTTCTGGCCGCAGAGCCCCCGCTTCGTCGATCCGCAGGACGCACGCGAGATCGTCTGCGAACTGCCGCCGTTTCTGCCGGCGGTCGGCGTGTTCGTCAACCAGCCGGCGAGCTACGTCAGGCACGTCGCGGAACTGGTCAGGCTGGAGGCCGTTCAGCTTCACGGCGACGAGCGGCCGGAGGACTACGCGGACTTGCCGTACCGCGTGATCAAGAGCGTCGGGATCGGCGGCCCGGCGGATGCGGTGGCGGCCGAGGCCGTGCCGCCCGGGACGACCGTGCTGCTCGACGCGCGCGATCCCGGCGACCGCGGCGGAACGGGCCGGGCGATCGACTGGACCGTCGCCGCGGCGATCGCCGCCCGACGTCGCGTCATCCTGTCGGGCGGCCTGCACGCCGGCAACGTCGCCGCGGCGATCGCCGCCGTGTCTCCTTACGCCATCGACCTGTCGTCCGGCGTGGAATCGTCGCCGGGCCGGAAGGATCCCGAAAAGCTGCGCGCGCTGTTCGCGGCGCTGGAACGCGTATGAGTACTGTGACCCCGGCCTTCGGCCTGCGCGACCCGGACGCGCGCGGCTACTTCGGCGCCTACGGCGGCCGCTTCGTGCCCGAGACGCTCGTGGCCCCGATCGACGAGCTGCAGCAGGCCTACTTCGACGCGCGTCAGGATCCCGGCTTCCGCGACGAGCTGTCGCGGCTGCTGCGCGACTACGTCGGCCGGCCGACGCCGCTGTACGAGGCACGCCGTCTGAGCGCGTCGCTCGGCGGCGCGCGCGTATTCCTGAAGCGCGAAGACCTGGCGCACACCGGCGCGCACAAGATCAACAACGCCCTCGGGCAGGCGCTGCTGGCGCGCCGCATGGGCAAGCCGCGCGTCGTCGCCGAGACCGGCGCAGGGCAGCACGGCGTCGCCAGCGCGACGGCCTGCGCGCTTCTGGGCCTCGAGTGCCGCGTCTACATGGGCGCCGAAGACATGGCGCGCCAGGCGCTGAACGTCTTCCGCATGCGCGTGCTCGGCGCCGAAGTCGCGCAAGTGGACGCCGGCGCCCGCACGTTGAAGGACGCGATCAACGAGGCCATGCGGGACTGGGTGACGAACGTGACCCGCACGTATTACCTCCTCGGGTCGGTGCTCGGACCGCATCCCTACCCGCTCATGGTGCGGGAATTCCAGTCGGTGATCGGCCGCGAAGCACGCGAGCAGTGTCTGGCCGCCGCCGGCCGTCTGCCCGACGCGATCGTCGCGTGCATCGGCGGGGGCAGCAACGCGCTCGGCATCTTCGACGCCTTCATCCCCGACGCGTCCGTCCGCCTGATCGGGGTCGAAGCGGGGGGACGCGGCATCCGGGCCGGCGAACACGCGGCGCGCTTCGCGGGCGGCAGTACGGGAATTCTGCAGGGGACGCGCAGCTTCGTCCTGCAGGACGCCGACGGCAACATCGAACCGACGCATTCGATCTCGGCCGGGCTCGACTACGCTGCCGTCGGGCCGGAGCATGCCTGGCTGCGCGAGCAGGGACGCGCGGAGTACACCTGGATCGACGACGCCGCGGCGCTCGAGGCGTTTCAGCGGCTCGCGCGCGAAGAGGGGATTCTGCCCGCGCTCGAATCAGCGCACGCCGTCGCGCACGCCTGCCGTCTGGCCCCCTCGATGCCTCGCGACAGCATCCTGCTCGTGAACCTCTCCGGCCGCGGCGACAAGGACGTCGCGAGCGTGCAGGCGCTCATCAATCCTGCGGCGGGAGCCGTCCGATGAGCGGCCGTCTCGCGCAGACGTTCGCGAAGCTCCGGGACACGGCAACGCCGGGCCTGGTGACCTACGTCACGGCGGGCGACCCCGACCTGCCCTCGACCGCCGGCATTCTCGTCGCCTTGTGCGAGGCGGGCGCGAACGTGTTGGAAGTTGGCGTGCCGTTTTCCGATCCGCTCGCCGACGGCCCGGTGATCCAGCGCGCCTCCGAACGGGCGCTCGCGGGCGGGACGACGCTCCGCCGGACGCTGGAGATGATCCGGTCGGTGCGCGATCGGCTGACGGCGCCCGTCGTGCTGTTCACGTATGCGAACCCGATCGTGCGGTTCGGCGAGGCCGCGTTCGTCGACGCCGCGGCACGCGCCGGAGTCGACGGCGTCCTCGTGCTGGATCTGCCGATCGAGGAGGCCGGACCGTTTCGCGATCGGGTCGTCGCGGCGGGCATCGATCCGATTTTCCTTCTGAGCCCGACCACGACGGATGCCCGCCTCGACCAGGCGGCGGCGCTCGGGCGCGGGTTTCTCTATGTCATTTCGCGGCTCGGCGTCACCGGCGCCCGGACCGAGATGGCCGCCGACGTCGAAGCGCTCGTGCGGCGGGTCCGCGCCCGCACGCCGCTGCCGATTGCTGTCGGCTTCGGCATCTCGCATCCCGATCACGTCGCGCAGGTCACGCGCTGGGCGGATGCCGCCGTCGTCGGCAGCGGACTCGTCGAAGTCGTCGGCCGGCAGCCGCAGGGGGCCGACGTGCGGGCCGGCGCGTACGTGCGCTGGTTGAGGGGGGAGGCATGACCGGCACGGAGCCCATGGACGACCTTCGCCGGCGGATCGATCTGATCGACGAGCACCTGGTGCGGCTGCTGAACGCGCGGTCCGCCTGCGCGCTGGAGATCGGGCGTGTGAAGCGGCACGCCGGGCTCGAGATTTACCAGCCGACCCGCGAGACCGCCGTGCTGGACCACGTGGCCCGCGTGAACACGGGTCCGCTCGACGCCGCCGCCGTACGGCGGCTCTTCGAGCGCATTATCGACGAGGCGCGGCGGCTGGAACGGATTGCCGACGGGCAGGAGGGCGCGAGCCCTGAAAGCGTTCGCGAATGACCGGGTTCCGCGTTCAACCCGACTCGGAACCCTGAACCCGACTCCGAACCCTGAACCCGGAATCCTGAACGTACTCGAGACTCCCTGTCGCCAACGAGACGACGGTGTCGGTAGAATGAATAGATCGAACAGGAAACAGCCATGGTTGTAGTGATGCAGGAACGTGCGACCGACGAGCAGGTGCAGAAAGTGATCGCCCAGCTCGTCGAAATGGGCTTCGACGTGCACCGATCGACAGGCGCGCTGCGGACGGTGCTTGGGGCCGTCGGCAACACGCGGCAGTTCGACCCGCGGCTGGTCGAAGTGCTCGACGGCGTGCAGGAAGTGCTGCGGATTACCGAACCGTACAAGCTCGCCAGCCGCACGTTTCGTCAGGAGAACACCGTCGTCACGATTGGCGACGTGCGCGTCGGCGGCGACGAGGTGATCGTCATGGCCGGCCCGTGCTCCGCCGAGAACGAGGAGCAGGTCGAGGCGACGGCGGCGGCCGTCAGGCGTGCCGGCGCCAAGGTGCTCCGCGGCGGCGCCTTCAAACCGCGCAGCAGTCCCTACAGTTTCCAGGGACTCGGCGAAGAGGGCCTGCGGCTGCTGAAGAGCGCGGCGGACCGCCACAATCTCGCGCTGGTGACCGAGATCATGGACATCAGCCAGCTCGAGACGATCGATCGCTACGCCGACATCCTGCAGGTCGGCGCGCGCAACATGCAGAATTTCACGTTGCTGCGGGAACTGGGGCACGTGCGCAAACCGGTGCTGCTCAAGCGCGGCATCTCGGCGACCATCGAGGAGTGGCTGCTCTCGGCCGAATACATCCTGGCCGGCGGCAACACGGACGTGATCCTCTGCGAGCGTGGCATCCGGACGTTCGAGAGCTATACGCGCAACACCCTCGACCTCTGCGCGATCCCGGTCGTCCAGAAGCTGAGTCACCTGCCGATTCTGGTGGACCCGAGCCATGGGACCGGGCGCCGCGACAAGGTGGCCCCGATGGCGCGCGCCGCGGTCGCGGCCGGCGCCGACGGCCTGCTGATCGAGGTGCACTGCGATCCCGATCACGCGCTCAGCGACGGCGCACAATCGATGTTCCCCGCGCAGTTCGATCGCCTGATGGCCGAGCTGCGCATCATTGCGCCGGCGATCGGGCGCAGCATCTGCCTCGAACCGGTCGCCCGCCGGGGCTGGGCCTTCTGAGCGCCGGTGAACGATCCGGGCACGCGATCGGAGCGAGCCGGCGCCCCGAGCCGTTCGAGCGGGCGGAGCGCTGAGCCCGCGCGCGTGTCGGGGAGTCCGAAGGACAAGGCCGGTGGGGACATTCGGCGGATCGCGATTGCCGGCTGCGGCCTGATCGGCGGGTCGATCGCGCTCGCCGCCCGCGCGCGATGGCCGGAGCGCACGATCGTCGTCATCGACAAAGCGCCCGTTGCGGCGCGTGCGAAAGCGGCAGGAATCGCCGACGAAGCCGGGGAGTCGCTGGCGCTGGCCTCCGATGCCGAGCTCGTCGTGCTCGCCGCGCCCGTGCTGCAGAACGTCGGCCTGCTTCGAGAGTTGCCCGCGTATGTGACGCGCCCCGTGCTCGTCACCGACACCGGAAGCACCAAGCGCGCGATGGACGTCGCCGCGCGCGACATGCCAGCCCACATCACCTTCATCGGGGGCCATCCGTTCGCGGGGGATTCACGAGGGGGACTCGAGTCGGCTCGCGCGGATCTCTTTCAGGGGCACCCGTGGGCGCTCACCGCGTCCGATGATGCCGGCGTCGGCGCCGTCGAGGCGTTCGTGCGCGGGCTCGGCGCGACGCCGTACCGTATCTCACCCGGCGAGCACGATCGCATCGCGGCGGCCGTCAGTCATCTCCCGCAGCTGGTCGCCACGGCGCTGATGGACGTCGTCGGCAGCGCGGCCGGCGAGGAGGGATTGAAGCTGGCCGGCGCGGGCCTGCTGGACACGACGCGGCTGGCGTCGAGCCCTGCCGGCATCTGGCGCGACA
This sequence comes from Vicinamibacterales bacterium, assembly GCA_036278735.1. Taxonomy (GTDB): domain Bacteria; phylum Acidobacteriota; class Vicinamibacteria; order Vicinamibacterales; family 2-12-FULL-66-21; genus DASUKM01. Next base: position 86,819 of record DASUKM010000044.1, on the reverse strand, counting down.
TCGCGCGCACGAACGCCGACGAGATCAGCGCCCTGATTGATGCGATCGTCGCGACGCTGACGGCGATGCGGGCCAGCCTCGCCGCCGACGACGACGTGCTCGAGCGCATATTCGCGTCCGCCGCACGGTGGCGCGAGGCGCTGCTGCGCGTCAGCCGGCGATCCTAGTCGTTGGCCCGAGTGACGGCTGTAGGCCGCGAACCGAAAACGTCACGACGAATACGTCTGAACCTCCACGGTCCAGGTGATTCGGTCCGTTCGGATGTCCGCGAGCGACTTCGACTGGACCGGCAGCGAGATCGTTGCGAGCGACTCGCCAGTATCGATGTCCGTGACCGCAACGTGCGACGAGCCGTCGCTCGTGTACACGTTGGGCGGGTTGAGTACCCCAACGGCTACGGAGACCGTGTGGCTCCCCGGATCGACAACCGGATCAACGATCCACCCGAGGCCCCCGCCCCATGTGACGCTCATGGACGACTGGGCGTGCGATGTACCATCATCGCCCGTCTCTTGGCCATCCACGTACGAGTGGAGACTCCCCATCGATTGGCGGCCGTCGGCATCGCTCACCCTGATTGTCCCAATGAGACGCGTCCTGCGCCGGGCGGTCACCGTCACCATCTGACGCATTCCCTGGTACTCGGCCGTCACTGAGGCGGTGCCGATCGCTTTGGCTGTCACAAGTCCGGCCTCAACACTGATGATGGCAGGACTGGACGACGTCCACGCCGCCGCCGACGTCACGTCTTGCTGAGCGCCGGGCATACCGAAGGCGGCGCGAATCTGGCCCGTCTCATGGCGAGGCACGACCAGCGTCGTGCGATCGAGACTCAGGGCAGGCGCGCGTGGAGAATTCGGCCCGGTTGGGCTGCTACCGCAGGCACCGGCAGCAGCAAGCGCACACAGTGCCGTGATGAATGAGAGACGCCGCGACATGTCAGCATCCGCCAGTGTGAACGTAGCTGTTGAGGCACGTGAGGAACGTCGTCTCGACGGGCTGCAGCTTCGACTGGAGCTTGGATCCGTCCATGTGGAAGCTGCCGCCCGTATGGAAGCACCAGGCCGCGGCGCCGTTCACGTACGCGCTGCGAACGTCAGCGCCGAACCCCGCCGCGGTCAGCCACGCCGTGTTGTTGTCATTACCATCGTTTTCGAGGCGCGCCGGTTCCTGCAAGTAGATCGGCGGATCAGGCTCGGCAGTCTGGATGGAGTGGATATCGCCGGCCAGACGAGTCCAGAAGCCATTGTCTCGATATTCGTGCCAGGCGATCGCGTCCACCCCTGCACTCGCCTCGTGACTTGCCGCCGAGCCCGGAGGGTCAGAGTGCGAGATCGATGCCGTAACGATCCGGTCCGGATCATAGGATTTTACGGTATTCCGAATCGACAGCACCTGCGAGTCCGTCAAGGCCGGACCACCCGGCCCATTCTCGTTGTATTCGTTCTGCAGGTCGAACAACACATGCTTGTAGGCGGACCCGCCGTTCGCCAGCGTAGTCGTGATCGAGCCGATTGCGCTGGCGTCTTCGCTGAAGCTCAGACCGGACACGCTCTCGGCCGAAAACGACACGTCCACGAGCAGCCCCTCGCTCTTGGCGATGCTGAGGACGTTGAGAAACGTGCTCAGCGGGCCGCTTTGAACCGTGCCATTCGAGGCGAACAAGGTCCGTGGAGAGAAGTAGTAGGTGGGGTACGGATAGGCATTCCAGACATCCTGCCGCACGTCCCACCAGTTCGGAAAAATCCGAATGCCATCCACGTGCCTCGCCTTGAGGTACTGGAAGTCCGAATGCAGATTTGTCGAACTGACGTCCATGGCGTCGAAATACGAGACGAAGACGAGGAACTTGTCGACGCCGTTGACGGTGAACATGTTCTCGTCGATCCCGATCTCCAGTGTACTGGCCGCCACCCGCCGAGCCGCCGGAGCGGTCACGAGGAGGATCGCACAGACGCCGGTCGCCAGCAACGCACGTCGAGTCCGCACCGCACACCTCTCTCTCTCTGAACGGCAGGCGTTTCGGCTCGATTGGCAACGAGAGCCGCGGTTGAGGCCTGCCGAGCGGCTGGAGCATACGCACCGTGCCATTGTCAACAATGGTTCTCGTCAGAACGGAAGAGCTGCCGACGCACATGACGACAGGCCACGTAGCATCATGGCATCACATCATGAGCATCACGCCATCATCTGCTATCATGTGGTCATGAGAACGACGATCACGCTCGACGAGGATGTGGCGGCACGGCTCAAGCGGCTGGTGCGCACGCGTCGCCGGCCGTTTCGGGCGGTCGTCAACGAAACACTGCGAGCCGGGTTGTCGGTGGTGGACTCGCATCAGCCGCGCACCCGTCATCAGACCACCGGGTTCAATCTCGGCCCGAGTCTGGTAGGCAGCCTCGACAACGTACACGACGTGTTGTCGCGCGTCGAAGGAGAGGCCCATCGGTGATCCTGGTCGACGCGAACCTGCTCGTGTACGCGGCCAACACGGCGTCGCCCGAACACGCAAGGGCGCGCGCATGGCTCGACGATCGCCTGAACGGGACCGCTCGCGTCGGGCTGCCGTGGACGTCGCTGCTGGCGTTCGTGCGGCTCGTGAGCAACCCTCTCGTCGTTCGCCGACCCGTCTCGCCGAAGGAGGCGTGGGGCCAGGCGTGCGAATGGCTGGCGTGCGTATCGGCTTGGATTCCCGGGCCGGGTGAGGAACACCAGGCGATTCTCACCCGTTTCGTCGAGCAGCCCTGGATGACGAGCCGACTCGTCCCCGACGCGCATCTGGCGGCGTTGGCCATCGAGCACGGGCTCACCTGCTGCTCGAGTGACAGCGACTTCGCGAGATTTCCGGGCCTGAAGTGGGAGAACCCTCTGGCCGTCGAGGCGTGAGCCCCGGCACCCGCGCCCGCGATAACGGCTGCTCGAATTCCCGAACACATAATCGCGCCGATCGCCGGCGGTCCGCCGGCGCGGGCGGACGTGCGATCGGTGGTCCGGCCGTCCGGCCGGCGTCTCAATGGCTCGGGGCGCCCGTAATCGCCGTCTTCGTCGCCCGATCCGGCCGCGGGGGCGCCGTCCACGCCACCCCGCGCGTGTACTTCATCAGCCAGGCGATTTCTTCGGTGTCCCTGATTCGCTGGTGATGCGGCTCGCGAAAGCCGTGCGGCTCGCGCGGAAAGCGGATGAAGCGCACCGGCACGCTCCGATCCTTCAGGGCCTGATAGAACATCATGCTCTGGCCGATCGTATCGGTCGTGTCGCGTTCACCGTGAAAGAGAATCGTCGGCGTGCTCACCTGCGCGACGTGCGTGTACGACGACTGCCGGCGATAGGCGTCGGCGTCGTCCCACGGCGTGCCGCCGATGTACCAGAGCCGCACGTCGTGGTTGAAGCCCATCGCGTACTCCGACGACCAGTCGGTCACCATCGCGCCGAGCGACGCCGCCTTGAACCGCTTCGTCTGCGTGAGCGTCCAGCCGCCCAGGATGCCGCCGTAGCTCCACCCGCGCAGCGCCAGCTCGTTCGGGTTCGCGATACCCTGCGCGATCACGGCATCGACGCCGGTCATCAGGTCCTCGTAGTCGCCGCCCCCGATATCCTTCATGTTGCCGCGCAGCAAGGGGTCCCCGTAGGTGCTGCTTCCGCGGACGTTGGGCTCCAGCACCGCCCACCCGAGCCCTGCGTACACGTGATCGATCCCCCGGAACGCCATCGACCAGACGCCGGCAGGACCGCCGTGGATGCTCAGCAGCAGCGGGAGGCGCGTGCCCGTTTTGTAGCCGGCGGGCAGCCAGAGCAGCCCCTCGATGGCTCGTCCGTCGCGGCTGTTCCAGGTGATCGGCCTGCACTGGGCGAGCTGAAGAGATGCGACCTCGGGATTCAGGTGCGTGACCGTGCTCGTCTTGCCCTCGCCGACGGTGGTGACGGCGACGTCGGGAGGCGCGGATGGACTGCTGAGGATGCCGGCGGCGAGGCGGAGATCCGGAGTCGCCGAATCGAGCCCGACCACGCGATCGCCTGTCGCGATGGCGCGCACGTCGCCCGACGTGGTGTCGATCTCGAAAATGCCGCCTCGCCCGTTCCGCATGCCGCCGAACAGCATGTGCCGTGCATCCGCTCCCCACACCGTCCGGGCGATCGTTCCCGTGTACTGCCCTGAGACTTCGCGCGCCGTTCCCCCGTCGGCGGGAATCAGCCAGAGCTTGTTTTCGGCGAGGTCCCAGTCGACGGCGCTCGGCGCCTGGAAGGAAATCCACTTGCCGTCGGGCGACCACTGCACGTCGGATTCGGGCGCGTCGTTTTTCGTGAGGTCGCGTTTGTGGCCGGTGGCGGCATCGATCACTGCCACCTCGGCGTGATACTGGCCGTTGCGCGTGGCGTCGGTCCGGTACACGCACGCGATGCGCTGCGCGTCGGGCGAGGGGTCGAAGCCGCCGATGAACATGCGCTCGCGGGTGATTGGGTGTTCGGCGTGGTCGGCGAGCGTCACCCGCCATAGATTCACGTAGTGCTCCCGCTCCTGGCCGTTGGGCCCCTCGTCGACGAAGATCGCATCGTCGCCGGCCTTCTCGGCGGCGTGTTCCGTTTCGCTGACGGCGTCGGCCGCGGTGAACACCAGCTCGGAGCCGTCGTGCGCCCACGCGAAGCTGCGAATGCCTCCCTTGTGGTCCGTCAGCTTCCAGGCCTCGCCGCCGCCCGCGCGAATCATCCAGATCTGGGCACCAGCCTCCTGGTCGCCCGCCTTCTCGTCGCGCGTCGAGAGGAAGGCGATCTGCGTGCCGTCGGGGGACCATTTCGGATCGCGATCCTTGTCGCTGCCAAGGAACTGGAACGCGTGGCTGCCATCCACGTCCGCGATCCAGACGCTCGAGACGCGCTTGTTGTCCTTCCAGACCTTCAGGTCGGAGCGGGTGTAGAGCAGGCGCCGCCCGTCAGGCGAGATCTGCACGCCAGCGACCTGAACCATGTCCAGCACGTCGTCGACGGTCGGGACGCGCTGGTACTGTGCTCTGGCCTCGGGAGCCGCACAGACGAGCGTCAACAGCACGAAAGCGAACCGCCGGACGGAAGGGCGCATACCCGGACCTCCTGGACACTGGACGCGAAATTATAATCGGGAGATGGACCGGCCCCTCTGGACGCCGTCGGCGGAGCGCGTCGCGCACGCCAACCTGACCGCGCTCATGCGGACGGTCGCCAACACGTGGGGGACGCACGTTCCCACGTACGAGGCACTGTACGACTGGTCCATCACCAAGCCGTCCGAGTTCTGGACGTCCATGTGGGACTTCGGCGGCATCCGCGCCTCCGATCGCGGCGAGCGCGTCGTCGAGCACTTCGACAGGATGCCGGGGGCACGGTTCTTCCCGGATGCGACGCTGAACTTCACCGAGAACGTCCTCCGGCGCGAGGATGCCGGGCCGGCGATCGTGTTCAGGGGGGAAGATCGCGTGCGCCGGGTGGTGTCGCACGCCGAGTTGCGGCGCGAGGTGGCCGGCTTCGCCGGCGCGCTGCGGGAGATGGGCATCCGGCCCGGCGACCGCGTGGCCGGCTACGTCCCCAACGTGCCCGAGGCGATCGCGGCCGCGCTCGGGGCCGCGGCGGTCGGGGCCGTGTGGTCGTCGTGCTCGCCCGACTTCGGCGTCGAGGGGATGCTCGATCGCTTCGGCCAGATCGCGCCGCGCGTCTTCGTGACGGCCGACGGCTACTTTTACGGCGGCCGCCGCTTCGATTCGCTCGAGCGGGCCGACGCCGCGCTGGCACGACTCCCGACGGTCGAACGCGCGATCGTGGTGCCGTACACGGGTGAGCCGGCCGGGGCCCGCGCGCTGCGCGGCGGCGTGAGCTGGGACGACTTCGTCGGGCCGCATCGCGACGCGCCGCTCGCGTGCGAGCCACTCCCGTTCAATCATCCGCTCTACGTCATGTATTCGTCGGGCACGACCGGCGTCCCCAAGTGCATCGTGCACGGCGCGGGGGGCACGCTCATCCAGCACCTGAAAGAGCACCAGCTCCACTGCGACATCCACCCCGGAGACCGCGTCTTCTACTTCACCACGTGCGGCTGGATGATGTGGAACTGGCTGGTCTCGGCGCTCGCGTCCGAGGCGACGCTGCTGCTGTACGACGGGTCGCCCTTCCACCCCGACGGCAACGTGCTCTTCGATTTCGCCGACGAAGCCGGCATGACGCTGTTCGGCACGTCCGCGAAGTTCATCGACGCCGTCGCGAAAGCCGGACTGCGCCCCATGGACACCCACCGGCTCGATACCGTCCGGACGATGACGTCCACCGGATCACCGCTCGCGCCGGAGAGCTTCGATTTCGTGTACGCGCACGTGAAGCGCGACATCCACCTCGCCTCCATCTCCGGCGGGACGGACATCATCAGCTGTTTCGTCGGCGGCAATCCGATCGGGCCCGTCTGGCGCGGAGAGATCCAGGCGCGGGCGCTCGGGATGAAGGTCGAAGTGTTCGACGCGCGCGGCGAGCCCGTGCGCGAGCAGAAAGGGGAGCTGGTCTGCACGATGCCGTTTCCGTCGATGCCTGTCGGCTTCTGGAACGACCCCGACGGACGCAAGTACCATGCGGCCTATTTCGAGCGGTTCCCAGGCGTCTGGACGCACGGCGACTACGTCGAACTGACCCCGCACGACGGGATCGTCATTTACGGCCGGTCGGATGCGGTCCTCAACCCGGGCGGCGTGCGGATCGGCACGGCCGAGATTTATCGGCAGGTCGAACAGGTGCCGGAGGTGCTCGAGTCCCTGGTCGTCGGCCAGCGGACGGAGAACGACGAACGCGTCGTCCTGTTCGTCAGACTGCGTCCGGAGATCACGCTCGACGAACCCCTTCGCGCGCGGATTCGACGGCGCATCCGCGAGAACACGACGCCGCGCCACGTGCCGGCGCGGATCGTGCAGGTCACGGACATTCCGCGGACGAAGAGCGGCAAGATCGTCGAACTCGCCGTCCGCGACATCATGCACGGTCGAGAGATCGGGAATCGGGACGCGCTGGCCAATCCCGAGGCTCTCGACCAGTTTCGCAATCGCCCCGAACTGCGCGATTGAGAGGAGAGCGGGCACTCATGGATACCGCGGTCATTCTTTCCGCCTGCCGGACGCCCATTGGATCATTCGGCGGCGTGTTCAAGGACGTGTCGGCCGTCGATCTCGGGGCCATCGTCATTCGCGAGGCGATCGCGCGCGCCGGCGTCGCGCCCGCCGGCGTCGGCGACGTCATCATGGGCTGCGTGCTGCAGGCGGGCAACGGCATGAACGTGGCCCGCCAGGCGGCGATCAAGGCCGGCGTGCCGGTCGAGGTGCCCGGCGAGACGATCAACCGGGTGTGTGGATCCGGGCTGCAGGCGGTCGTGCACGGGGTGGAGGCGGTGAAGGCGGGCTTCATCGACCTGATCGTGTGCGGCGGCACCGAATCGATGAGCAACGCACCCTATCTGTTGAAGGGGGCGCGGTGGGGCTACCGGATGGGCAACGCCGAGGCGATCGATTCGATGCTGCACGAGGGGCTGACGTGCGGCATCAAAGGGTGCCACATGGGGATGACGGCCGAGGAGGTCGCGAAGCGCTTCGGCGTGTCGCGCGCCGATCAGGACGCGTTCGCGGCCGAGAGCCAGCGGCGCGCCGCAGAAGCGATCGAGTCCGGCGCGTTCGATGAAGAGATCGTGGGCGTGCCGGTGCCGCAGCGAAAAGGGACGCCCGTCGTCGTGACGCGCGACGAATATCCGCGTCCCGGTACCACCGCCGGCAAGCTGGCCGAGCTGCGGCCGGCCTTTGCGAAAGAGGGCACGGTGACGGCCGGCAACGCCTCGGGCATCAACGACGGCGCCGCCGCGGTCGTCGTCGGGACGGAGGCGCGCGCGAAGAAAACAGGACGCAAGCCGCTCGCGCGCATCCTCTCGTACTGCACGGTGGGGGTGGACCCGATGATCATGGGCATGGGGCCGGTCGGCGCGATGCGCAAGGCGGCCGAACGGGCGGGCCTCGCGCTGGCGGATCTCGACGTCATCGAGTTGAACGAAGCGTTCGCGGCGCAGTCCGTCGCCGTGATGCGCGAGCTGAAGCTGGACCCCGCGAAGGTGAACGTGCACGGCGGCGCCATCGCGCTGGGCCATCCGATCGGCGCGAGCGGCGCCCGCGTCCTCACGACGCTGGTGCACACGCTCCAGGCGCGGGGCGGCGGCCGCGGCGCCGCGTCGCTCTGCATCGGCGGCGGCATGGGGACGGCCATGATCGTCGAAGCCGTGTGACCGCCGGGCCCGCGCCGGTCGTGCGCGTGCCTCGCGACGTGCGCGACGCCATCGTGGCGCACGCGCGCGCGTCGCTTCCCGACGAGTGCTGCGGGTTGTGCATCGGCACGCGCGACCGGATCGTGGAAGCGGTGCCCGCCGCCAACGTCCGGCGGAGCCCGACGCGCTATCAGATCGACCCGCGCGATCACGTCGACGCGCTGCGGCGCGCGCGTGTGCGGCACCTGCGCGTCTGCGGCGCCTATCACTCCCACCCGGGCGCGCCGGCGCAGCCGTCCGCGACGGATGCGGCCGAGATGAACGACCCCTCGCTGCTGTACGTCATCGTCTCGCTGCGCGACAGGCCGGACGTGCAGGCGTTCCGATGGAAAGATGGCGCGTTCGCGCCGGTGAGACTGGTGATCGAAGACATCGCCGGGCCCACCGCAGCGTTTCGCCTCGACGCGGACCCGGCCGGCGACGGCTGATCTGTGGCAGGCCCTCGTGCCTGTTCCGTGTCTTCCGTGAAATCCGTGGCTGACTACCGGCCGCCGCCGCCGCCGATCTCGTGCACGCCCGGCTGAATTTTCACGAGCGTGCCGGCCGACGCGATCACCTTGTCGTTCCTCTTCAGCCGGAACTCCACGCGATAGTTGCCCGACGTCTGGAAAACGCGGTCGACGGTGTAATGGCGTTTGATCTCGCTCTTGCCGGCCTGGTACGGGTCGCAGTCGTTGCTCTCTTGCGACACGGTGCCATCGCCCCAATCCCACTCGACGGTCGAGCAGTAGAACTGGGCGTAATCGTTGGCGCCTCCCTTGAGATCCGCCGTCAGGACGATGCGCGCCGGCGAGAAGGCGATCATCGGCGAGGCCTTGACCGAAATCGAGGGGCGATCCTTGTCGCCGCTCGCGGCCAGCACGAATGCCGGAACCGCCGCGCAGGCCAACAGAACCGGAACGACGAATCGCAGGCGGGGACCAACGGATCGGAGCATACTGACCTCCGGGAGGGCGCGTACCCATTCTAGCAGACTATAATTCCGAGGTGATGCCCGTTGCCTCGTCGCCGACGCTCCGTGTGACCCGGGACGCGCTCGCGCGCGTCGACACCGACCTCGCCATCGTCCTCGCGTTCGAGGACGAAGACATCCTCGGCGCGGTGGACATGGACGGTCTCGATGCCGCCACCGGCGGAGAAATTGCGCGCGCCGTGCGCGGCGAATTCCGTGGCTGCCCGTACGAGTGGTTCATGACGCCGTCGAGCGCCGCCGGCTGGCGCGCGGGGCGCGTCGCCCTCATCGGCGCCGGCCCGCGGGCCGGGTTCGATCTCGAGCGGCTGCGCCGGATCGCGACCGCAGCGGCGCTGGCCGGCCGCCAGCGCCGCGTCGCCCGGATCGCCTTCGTGTGCCGCGGACTCCTGCCGGTGCCGGCCGCCGTCCAGGCCATCGCCGAAGGCCTGATGCTCGCCGCGTTCAGCTCCGATCAGTACAAGACCGGCGAGCGCATCGGTCCGCCGCCGCAGGAGGTGCAGGTGGTCGTCGCGGCGCAGGCTCCGCCGGCCGAGGTGGAACGGGCGTTCGAGCGCGGGCGGATTCTTGGAGAGGCGTGCAATCTCGCGCGGGCGCTGTGCAACGAGCCGTCGAACGTGTTGACCCCATCTGTGTTCGCGGATCGGGCGATGTCGATTGCGGGAGAGGCCGGCGTCCAGGTGGAGGTGCTCGATCAGCGCGCGATCGAACAGCTCGGCATGGGCCTGCTGCTCGGCGTCGCGCGCGGCAGCGCGGAGCCGCCGCGACTGATTGTCATGCGTCACGAGCCGGCGGGCGCGCCGGCCGCCCCCGTCCTGGGCCTGGTGGGGAAGGGCATCACGTTCGACACGGGTGGCATTTCGATCAAGCCGGCCGACGGCATGGAGCGGATGAAGGACGACATGGCGGGGGGCGCCGCCGTCATCTGCGCCATGCGCGCGATCGCGCAGCTGAAGGCGCCGATCAAGGTCGTGGGCGTCGTCCCGACCACCGAGAACATGCCGGGGGGGCGCGCGGTGAAACCGGGCGACGTCCTGACCGGCGCCAGCGGCAAGACCGTGGAGGTGATCAACACCGACGCGGAGGGGCGGCTGGTGCTCGGTGACGGCCTCTGGTACGCCCGGCAGATCGGCGCCACGCATCTCGTCGACGTCGCGACGCTGACCGGCGCGTGCATGATCGCGCTCGGGCGCGCCGCCTCGGGCCTCTTCGGCCAGCCCGACGCCTGGCGCGACACCATTCAGGGGGTCGCGGCGACCGCCGGCGATCGCTGCTGGCCGCTGCCGCTCTACGACGAGTACGCGGACCAGCTGCGCAGCGAGATCGCCGACGTGATGAATTCCGGCGGCCGGCCGGCCGGCGCGTGCACGGCGGCGATGTTCCTGAAGGAATTCGCCGGCGGCCGGCCGTGGGCGCACCTCGATATTGCCGGCACCGCGTGGGCGGAAGACGCCCGTCCGTACCAGCCCAAAGGGGCGACGGGGATCGCGGTCCGCACCCTGGCGGAACTGCCGTTTACGTGGAAGACGTGGGGGTAACGCGGAGCAGGTCCGCGTCGGACGGCCGCTCGAGGCCGTAGCGGGATCGCAGCAGCTTGATGCCAATCAGCGCCCCGCCAAGCGCCACGCCGAGAAGCGCCGCCGCCAGCAACAGCACGCCCGTGAGGCCGAGCGCCGTCAGCAGCAGATCGACCATCGAGGTGGCAGCCAGCTGCTGGGGCTGGTCCGCGACACGCACGATGATCGGCTGAGCCGCCTGAAGGAGCATGATGCTCCTCAATTTTACTTTAGAATGCCGCCCCTTTGGCCGCCACGACCCGACGGCTTTTCAGCGTGTGCTGGTAGGCGACGACGGCGTCGCACAGCGCCTGCGCGATCTGCTGCCGGTAGGCCGCCGTGTCGAGGAGTTGCGCCTCCTGCCGGTCCGTCACGAAGGAAATCTCGGCGAGCACGCTCGGCATCGCGGCGCCGATGAGCACCACGAACGGCGCCTGCTTGACCCCGAGATTCCGGACGGTGCGGCGCCGCGTCGACAGCCGGCGCACCATCGACTTCTGCACGATGTCCGCGAAGTCGCGCGACTCGTCGATCTTGTTGTTCAGCGCGATCGCCTTCACGATGTCCGGCAGGCTGTGCATCGACTGGCCCGACCCCGAGTTTTCGCGCGCGGCGACCGCCTCGGCATCGGGATTGGTCGCGAAGTTGAGGAAGTACGTCTCGATGCCGTGCGCCTTCGGATTGCGGCTCGCGTTCGCATGAATCGAGAGGAACAAATCGGCGCCGTCGCGGTTCGCGATGGCCGCGCGCTCCTCGAGCGGGATGAACACGTCGGTATCGCGCGTCATCACCACGTCGAAATTCGGCTGCTTCTCGAGCAGTTTCCGCAGCCGGAGCGCGACATCGAGGGTGAGGTCCGCCTCGTTGAGGCCGTGCCCCTGCGCGCCGGGGTCGTGCCCGCCGTGCCCAGGGTCGATGACGATGCGCGACACGCCCAGACCGAGCTGGCGCGACAGCGAAAACGATCCGTTGCCATTCGGGACCGCCGGCGCCGGCAGCACGGAGGGGGCCGACGGCTTCGACGGCAGCGGCGCGTTCGGACGGCTCCCGGCCGCACTCTTCTCCGATGAAGCCTCGACCGGGCCGGCCTCCGGCACCGTGACCGACGCGTCGCGGCGCGTCGCCGGCTCGATCGACGCCGTGTGAGCCGGGGCGGCCGCGGCCCCGGATGGCGCGGCCGTGGGCCGATGGAAATCGACGACCAGACGATAGGGATTGTAGAGCGAGTACACCGTGTAGCCGTCGGTGCCTTCGGTGTCGAGCACCACTCTGACGGTGTCTTTCGGGTGACGCCCGAGCCGGATTTCCTTCACCGCGCTGTCGTCATAGTTCAGGGTGACGTCCTGAAGCGCCGGGACCGTCCGGACGCCGCGCAAGTCGAAGAAGAGGCGCCGCGGGTGTTCGAGACTCTCCTGGTGATAGGCGACCTCGCTGTCGAGATCGAGCGTCACGCGCACGCCGTCGGGCATCACCGTCCGATGAATCGCGCGGAGCAGCGGCACCGATGGACTGTCCGCCGGCAAATCCGCGGCATCCGTACTCGCCGTGGGCGCGGGCGGCGCCGTGGTGGAGGAGGTCGCGACCGCGGTGGGCGGCGAGGCCGACGCACGGGCCTCGTCGGCCTGCGCAAGCACGGCGTCGATCCGCCGGATCAGCGAACTGGTCGGATACTCGCGCTTCAACGAGTCCAGCAGCCGCGCCGCCGCCTCGCGATCCGCCTGGTTGCCGAATTGATCGTAGGCGAGCAGCGACAGATTGGCCGCCTGCCACAGCGCGTTGTCGCTGTAGCCGCTCGTCGGGTACCGGCGCACGATCGCCTCGTACGCCGCGACCACGCGACGGATCGCCGCGCGCGAGGGACTGTTGGCGGCGTCGCGCACGACGCGCTCGCGGGCCAGCGCGCGCGTGTAGAGCGTCTCGGCGCTCGTACCCGCCGCCGACACCGCCGCGGCCGGGAAGGCGATCGTTCCGAGGAGAAGAGCCACACAGATTCGCTGTTTCATCGCGGTCCGCCTATCGGAGTTGCGCGTCCACTTCGTCGAAATAGTCCTTCTTGACCAGCACTTCGCGCGGCTTGCCGCCTGCGGCGGCCGACACGAGGCCGTCGGCTTCCATCATGTCCACGAGCCGGGCCGCGCGGCTGAACCCGATTCGCAGCCGCCGCTGCAGGTACGAGATCGACGCCTGTCCCGTCGACACCACGATCCGCGCCGCCTCGTCGTACAACTCGTCCTTGTCGAACGCCACCCCCTCGGGACCCGCCTTGTCGTCCTCGGTGACGGTGATGTCGTAGGTGGGGCGCCCCTGCTTCCGGAGAAAGCTGGCCAGCCGGGCGCTCTCCTGCTCGGAGATGTACGGGCCGTGCAGCCGCACGAACCGCGACGAGGCGGGCGGCAGGTACAGCATGTCTCCCTTGCCCAGCAGCTGCTCGGCGCCGTTGCCGTCGAGAATCGTGCGCGAATCGGTCTTCGACGAGACGCGGAACGAGATGCGCGCCGGCAGGTTCGCCTTGATCAGCCCCGTGATGACGTCGACCGACGGCCGCTGCGTCGCGAGGATCAGATGAATCCCGACCGCGCGCGCCATCTGCGCCAGCCGCGCGATCGACTCCTCGACCTCGTGGCTGGCCACCATCATCAAGTCCGCCAGCTCGTCGATCAGCACGACGATGAAGGGCAGCGTCTTGACCTCGTTGCCCTCGTCGTCGGTGATGGGGGACTTGCTCTCGGCCTGCATCGCGCGCAGGTTGCGGTTGTACTGATCGATGTTGCGGACGCCGACGGCCGCCAGCCGCTTGTAGCGCTCTTCCATCTCGCGGACGGCCCACCGCAGCGCGTTCGCCGCCAGCTTCGGGTCCACGACCACGGGCGTGAGCAGATGCGGAATGTCCTCGTACATCCCCAGCTCGAGGCGCTTCGGATCGATCATGATCAGCCGCACGTCGTCGGGGGTGGCGCGGAACAGGATGCTGGTGAGCATCGCGTTCACGCTGACCGACTTGCCCGTGCCGGTCGATCCGGCGATGAGCAGATGCGGCATGGTGGCGAGGTCGGCCACGAACGGTTCGCCGTGGATGGTCTTGCCGAGCGCGAACGTCAGCTTGGACGACGAGCGGCGATAGGCATCCGACTCGAGCAGCTCCCGCAGCGAGATGAGCTCGCGGTTCGGGTTCGGGATCTGAATCCCGACCGTGGACTTGCCGGCAATCCGATCGATCAGGACGGACTCGGCCTGCATCGCGAGGCACAGGTCGTCGGCGAGGCCGGTGATCTTGCTGTACTTCACGCCGGCGTCGGGCTTCAGTTCGTACGTCGTGACGACCGGGCCCGGATGAATCTGGACGACGGTGCCCTCGACGGAGAATTCCCGGCACTTGTCTTCGAGCAGGCGCGCGCCTTCCATCAGCTCGCGCTCGTCGATCTTGCGTTCGCTCCGCGGCGCGTCGAGCAGCGCCATCGGCGGCAGCGTGAACGCCCCTTTCTTCCGCTCGGCGGGGGAGCGATCGGGGTCCGACAGGGGCAGGCTGGCGGCCGGAGGCGTGGGAACCGGACGCCTGATGGCCGGCGGCGTGGGCTTCGACGAAGCCGCCTTGAGCGCCGCCGCGGCCGCGCTGACCATCGCGGCCGTCTTCGACGCCTTCCGCTCGGCGGGCCTCGGGGTCTCCGCCGGCGTCAGCGGCGTCTGGCGGCGCGCCTCCGCACTCGCCTCGACGCGCACCGGCCGCTCGGCCGCCGCCGTGCCGGCGGCCGGCCTGGCGTCCTTCGCGTCGCGGGGCTCCCGCGCGAGATGCTTCTGCAGGACTTCCTGGCGCTGCTTCTCGCGCCGGCGCGCGGCGCGCCACTCGCGGTACGAGGCGAGCGCCGCGATCCACCGGTCGCGCACGATGTCGCCGATCGCGGCAAAGAGCCGCCCGAACGAGAACTGCGTCGACAGGATGATCGCGAGGAAGAGCAGCGTCAGGATCAGGACGATCGATCCCGTGCGGTTCAGATAGGAGGCGAGCAGCGCCGCGAGCCGCTCGCCCATGTAGCCGCCGGCGCGGAACTCCTTGCCGCCGGCATCCAGCGTCCCGAAGGCCAGCGACAGAAACGACGAAATGCAGCCGAAGAGCAGCAGCGCGCCGACCACTTTCGTGTAGCCCGCGTCGACGAGCCGGCACCAGAAATAGTGCCAGCCCAGCACGACGAGCACCATCGGGATCAGATAGGCCGCGTAGCCGAAGAGCTGGAACGAGAGCTCGGCGACGAAGGCGCCCACCCGCCCGGCAAAGTTCGCCGGCGGCAGGGCGGATCCCGTGTTGAAGAACCAGACCGGATCCGACGCGCTGTAGCTGGCGAGCGCGATCAGCCACATCACGGCCGCGGCAAACAGCGCCACGCCGATGATTTCGCTCAGCCGCCGCGAGAGCCTGGAGGACGCCACGTCAGATCTCCATCACGACCGGCAGCACGAGCGGCCGGAGCCCGGAACGTTTGCGGAAGAACCGCTGCAGATCCACGCGGATCCTCTCCTTGATCAGCCCCTGATCGGTTCGCTCCTCGAGGGGCGCCGCGTCGATCGCCGCGCTCACGAGGCCGGGAATTTCGCCGAGCAGCGCCTCGGTTCGGGCGTCCAGCACGAACCCCCGGGTAATCACGTCGGGCCGCTCTTCGAGCGCGCCCGACTGGCTGCTGATCGCCACGACGGGCACGACGAGCCCGTCTCCGGCCAGATGACGGCGATCCCGCAGCACCTCGTCGCCCACCTCGCCGCTCCGCGTGCCGTCGATCAGAATCCGTCCGGCGGGCACCCGGCCCGCCACCCGGGCCCCCTCGGCGTCGATCCGCACGAGGTCGCCGTTCTCGGCGAGCACGACCCGCGTGCCCCGCGACACCCGCGCCGCCACCCGCGCATGGCGGGCGAGCTGCCGGTACTCCCCGTGTATCGGCACGAAGTAGCGCGGCCTGACCAGCGACAGCATGAGCTTCAGCTCTTCCTCGCTGCCGTGCCCCGAGACGTGCACGTGACGAATGCCGTCGTGCACGACCTCCGCCCCCCGCCGGGCGATGTGGTTCATCACCCGGCCGATCGCCTTCTCGTTGCCCGGAATCTCGCGCGCCGAGAACACCACCACGTCGTCGGGTTCGAGCTTCACGTGACGGTGATCGTCGATCGCGATGCGGGGGAGCGCCGCCGGCGGCTCCCCCTGGGACCCGGTGCAAATGCAGACGACGTCCTGCGCGGGGTGATTGCGGACGTCGGCATCGCGGATCTGCACCCCGGCAGGGATCCGCAGATAGCCCAGCCGCTCCGCCGTCGCGGCGTTCTCGATCATGCCGCGGCCGACCAGCGCCACCTTGCGGTCGAACTGCGCCGCCAGGTCGCACAGGATCTGGACGCGATAGATGCTCGAGGCAAAGGCCGCCACGACGATCTTGCCGGCCGCGCTGGTGAAGATCTCCTCGAAGGCGTCGATGACGTCGCGTTCCGAGCCGGTGAAGCCCTTCCGCTCGATGTTCGTGCTGTCGGCGAGCAGCACCAGCACGCCCGCCGCCCCGAGTTCGGCCAGCCGGTGGAAATCGACAGACTCGCCGTCGAGCGGCGTCTGGTCGATCTTGAAGTCCCCCGTGTGCAGCACCACGCCGGCGGGCGTATGGATCGCGACGGCGACGCAATCCGGAATGCTGTGCGTCACGCGCAGGAACTCGATCGTGAAGCTGCCGACCTGCACCCGATCGCGCGGGCGCACCACCTTCAGGCGCTGCTTCGCGGCCTCGCCGTGCTCCTCGAGCTTCGGCTCGACGAGCGCGAGCGTCAGCGCGGTCCCGTACACCGGGCCGTCGATGTAGTTCAGCACGTGCGGCACCGCGCCGATGTGATCCTCGTGCCCGTGCGTGAGCACGAGCGCCTGAATCCGGTACTGCTGCAACTGCCGCAGATCGGGAATGATCAGATCCACGCCGAGCAGTTCCGGGTCCGGGAACATCACGCCGGCGTCGACGACGATGGCGGTGTCGCCGCAGGCGACGACCATCATGTTCATGCCGAACTCGCCGAGGCCGCCAAGCGGGATCAGCTCGAGCGGCGGCGCGCCGGACGGAACAACAGCCACTGCGTCGGACATTCGAAAAAGGACGCCTCGGCGTCAGGACCTGAATATGGTCGAAGGATGCGCCGGCAGACGCTGGACCGTTCTGGCGAACGGCACCGCCCGCGCGCGGCTGGCGCCGCGCCGATGCGCATCCCCCGGAGCACCGCTGGGACGGCACGGCCGGGGACCGATCACCCCCGCCACCGCGCGTCCGCGCGACAGCCGAGGATCATGCAGAAACGCGCAAACTATAGCACAGCTCCTCGCCGCCGCGCAGCAACAACGTCAGCCATTCGTGCAAGTTGGGCGATGTCGAGCGCCTCGGGCCGGAGGGTGTCGTCGACCCCCGCCGCGCCGAGCACCTGCCGGGCGTCGAGGCCGAGGCCGGTGGTCAGCGGCCGCAAGGCGTTCAGGACGGTTTTGCGGCGCTGGGTGAACACCGACTTCACGATGCGCTCGAGCAGCGCCTCGTCGCGAACGGCAATCGCGGGAGGCCGGAACGTGAGCCGGACCACAGCCGAATCGACGCGCGGCATCGGGCGAAAGGCGCCGGGGGGAAGCTGAAGGCAGGGCCGGGCGTCGGCATGGCGCCGCGTCAGGATCGTCAGCACGCCGTAATCGCCGCTGCCCGGCTGCGCCAGCAGCCGCTCGGCGAACTCACGCTGCAGCATGACGGTGGCGTCGGTGAGCGGGACCCCCTGCCGGTAGGCGCCGATCAACGCGAACAGGATGGGGGAGGAGATGTTGTAGGGCAGGTTGCCTGCCACACGGAGCGGACGTCCGGCGCTCAGGCGCGCCAGGTCCATCTCGAGGATATCGCCGGTCACGAGCGTGACCGACGGCGGAAGCGCCGGCGTCAACCGCCTGGCGAGATCGCGATCGATTTCGACCGCGATCAGCTCCCGCACGCGCGGCGCCAGCCGGAGCGTGAGCACACCGCGGCCGGGGCCGATCTCGAGCAGACGGTCGTTCGGCCGGGGCTCGATCGCCTCCACGACCTTGTCGGCCCAGGCGGGCTCGAGGAAGTGCTGGCCGAAGCGCTTGCGGGAGCCGGCTAGGCGTCCTCGATCGACTCGCCTCGCCAGAACTTCTCCTCGATCGCCTGAATCTCGTCTTCCGTCATGCCGAAGTGGTGGCCGAACTCGTGGACGACGGTTTCCACGACGCAGCCGCGCACCTCCTCGTCGGTGCGGCACTGCTGCTCGATCGGGCGGCGATAGATCGAGATGCGATCGGGCAGCGCGTTGCCGTAGCCCCAGCCGCGCTCGGTCAGCGGCGTGCCCTGATAGAGGCCGAGCAGCGTATGCCCCCGGCCGAGCCGCATCTCGCGCAGCGTCGCCGGGGAGGGCTCGTCCTCGACGACGACCGCGACGTTCCGCATGGCTTCGCGGAAGCGGCGCGGAATCCCGCGCAACGCTTCCTCGACGAGCTTCTCGAAGCGATCGCGCTCCATTTACTTTCGTTACTTTCGCCGCGCGGCGGCCGGTCGCGTCTTCTTCCTTGCCGCCGCGGCGGCGGGCTTCGGCGGGCGTCCCTTCGAGGGGCGCGCCACGGCGCCAAGCACCGTGCGGTAATAATCGCAGTCGCCGCGGACGGCACAGCGGTCGCACAGCGGCCGCGGCTTGCAGATCCGGCGTCCGTGCAGGATCAGCGTGTCGGAGGCGCGCGTCCACTGGGCCGGCGGCAGCGCTCCGCACAACTGCGTTTCCACGACGACCGGATCCTCGGAGCGGGCGATCCCGATCCGGTTGGCGACGCGCAGCACGTGGCGATCGACCGGCAGGCCGGGCACGCCAAGCGCGTGCCCGAGCACGACGTTGGCGGTCTTCCGTCCGACCCCCGGCAACTCGGCGAGCGCCGCCATCGTTCGGGGCACCTCGCCCTGGTGGTGTTCGACGAGCGCCGTCGCCATGCCGACGAGCGACTTCGACTTCGCGCGGAAAAAGCCGGTGGACTGGATCTGCGGCTCGAGCGCCGCCGTCGTCGCGCGGGCGAGCGCGCGTGCGTCAGGGTAACGTTCGAACAGCGCGGGGGTGACGCGGTTCACCCGCTCGTCGGTGCACTGCGCCGACAGGATGGTCGCGACGAGCAGCTCGTAGGCGGTCCGAAAATGCAGTTCGGTATCGGCGTTTGGATGCTGCGCTTCGAGCTTCGCGAGAATGCGGCGCGTCTCGGCGGGTCGCTTGGCTGGCTGAGGAAGGGAAGCGGTGCGCCGGGCCACGGCCCAATCTTACCCGAACGGCGGCGGCCGATTGCGAGAGCCACCGCGGGAATGCCGGAAGCAATCGCGGCGGGTTCAGGACGCCGACGACAGCGGGAAGAGCTCGGGGTCGCCGGCGGCGGGCACCGCATAGCCGGCGCTGCTGATGCCGACGGCCACCACCGCCCGCTCTGAAGCGGGCAAACGATCCAGCAGATCGGCGGCCACCGACGCGAGGACGGTGTCGAGCGACGAGGGGCCGTCGAGCGACGCCGTGCGGGAATCGATCCGTCCGTCGGCGTAGCGCAGCCGGAGCGTGATGGCGCGGGCGAGCAGCCGGCGTGCCCGCAGATCGCGGGCGAGCCGCTCGGCGCACGCTTCCACGGCCCGTGCAATCGTCTCGTGATCCGTCGAAGGAGACGCGAGGTTCTCGTCGAGCAACGGTGACGGCGGCGGCGGCACACGCCGCACGCGCGCGGGATCGATCCCCGCCGCCAGCCGCGACAGCGCCAGTCCGCCGCGGCCAGCCAGCGCGGTGATCTGTGTTTCGTCGAGCCGCGCGAGCTGGCCGAGCCGGCGGACGCCGGCGCGGCGGAGCCGCTGCACGACGGCGAGCGGGACGCCGGGCAGCAGCTCGATCTTGAGCGGCGACAGGAAGCGCGACTCGTACCCGCCGAGCACGTGCACGATCCCGCGCGGATGCGCCAGGCGCGAGGCGATGCGCGACACGAGCTTCGATCGCGCGAGCCCACAGGCGGCCGACAGGCCGAGCCCGTGCACCTCCTGCTGGATGGTTTCGAGCGCCTGCACCGCCGGCACGGCGCCGGCGTCCGGGATGCCGCCCGGGTGACGGCAGGTCAGGTCCACGAACAGCTCGTCGATGGAAATCCATTCGACGAGCGAAGAGTAGCGCCGCACGATCGCGTCGACGCGCCGCGAGGCGTCGAGGTACACGGACAGGGAGCCCTCGAGGAAGACCGCCTCCGGACATTGCACGCCTGCCTGCGACAGCGGCAGCCCGATCCGGACCCCCCGTTTGCGGGCCGGGCGCGACGCGGCGGCGACACGGCCGCGGCCTCCAGGCCGGCCGCCGATGATGACAGGCCGACCATAGAGCGCCGGATCGCGCGCACACTCCACCGCGACGAAGAACGAGTCGAGGTCGAGGTGGGCGATCATCGGATGGCGGATGGCGGATGACGGATGACGGATGACGGATGACGGATGACGGATGACGGATGACGGATGGCGGATGGCGGATGGCGGATGGCGGATGGCGGACGCCCGTGGGTCAGCCCTTTACGGGCTGACGCGCGCGCACCATCCTCCCCTTCAGTGCACCGGCCCGCGCTCCCAGCTGCCGCCGGAGGATTCCGAGATGACCCGCATCTGTTCCTGCAGCGCACCGATCAGGTTCGGGAGCACCTGCAGCGGCAAGACGATCCGCGCGCGGACGGGCGCCTTGATGACGTGCTCGGCCGGATCGGCGGAGCCGCTGGCCGCTTCGAGATCCTTGCGCGAGAGCGGCTGGACTTCGCAGAAGGTGATGGTGACATCGAACGGCGTGTGCGCGATCGCGCAGAAGTTCGCGTAGGTGCGCGGCGCCTGCTGCGCGGTCTCGGGCGCCTCGTCGGGCACGATGGTGAAGTTGATCTGTTTACGGTCGTTCATTGCATATTTAACCGAGGGGCTTCGCCCCTCGGACTCCCCGACACGCGGTCTCGTTCGCCGGCGTCGCCCGGCTCACTCCGATCGCGTGGCTCGCTCGTATCTCAAATACTAGGCGTGTTGCTTCGAATCCCCAAGGTTCTTCTGCGCGGTGGGCTCAGTACCGCCGCATGACGCCGATCACCACCCCCTGCACCTGCACCTGGTCCGGATCGGCGAGGATCGGCTGCATCGCGGGGTTCGCCGGCTGCAGGCGGATGCGCCCCTGCTCACGGTACAGCTTCTTGAGCGTCACGTCCGAGCCGTTGAGCAGCGCGATGACCATCTCGCCGTTGTCGGCCGTCCGGCGATCCTCGACGATGACGTAGTCGCCATCGCGGATCTGCTCCTCGATCATCGAATCCCCCTTGACCCGCAGCACGTACGTGTCGCGCTTCCCGACCAGATCCTCCGGCACGGCGATGGTTTCGCTGCCCGCCACGGCTTCGATCGGACGGCCGGCCGCCACGTACCCCAGCAACGGCAGCTCGATGGCGCGGCCGCCCAGCCGGGCCGGCACCAGCTCGACCGAGCGGCTGCGGTTCCAGGCGCGTTTGATCACGCCTTTGTCTTGCAGATTCGTCAGGTGCTTGTGCACCGTCGCGAGCGACGACAGGCCGAAGCGCCGGCCGATCTCCTCCAGACTCGGGGCGTACCCGTGCTGCTGGATGAAGTCGTTCAGAAAATCGAGGATCTCGCGCTGGCGCTTCGTCAATGGCAGCATGCGCGGCACTATACGCAAACAAAAAGCGAAAGTCAACTGGCGCGCGACGGGGACGCGGCGCGGCGCGGCGCGCTACAATAGAGAGGGTCGCCGGTCGCCGGCCATGCGCATGCCCGCCGCCGTGTCTCGTCTCGTTCGCCTCGCCACGATTGCCGTCTGCATCGCCGCGCCCGTGCTGGCGCAGCCGTCGCTCACGCCGCAGGCCGCCAACCGCTTCCAGGACAAGCTGCTCGAGATCGCCCACTTCGCCGCGCCGGCCGCACGCGCGCACACGGCGCACGCCATCCAGGTGACCGACGGCGAGGTGAACTCGTACCTCAGGTACAAGGCGGCGAGCGAAATCCCTGTTGGCATTGTCGATCCGATGCTGAACGCCGACGGCAACGGCCGCGTGTCGGCGCAGGCGGTCGTGGATCTCGACGCCGTCCGGAACGCGAAACCGCGGACCTGGAGCGACCCGATGGGTTATCTGGGAGGGCGCGTGCCGCTCACCGCGGCCGGCACCTTGACGACCACCAACGGCGTCGGCCATTTCCAGCTCGAATCGGCGACGATTTCCGGCGTCTCCATTCCCAAGAGCGTTCTGCAGGAACTCCTCAGCTACTATTCGCGCACGCCCGAGAATCCGCAGGGCATCGACATGGACGATCCCTTCGCGCTGCCGGCGGGCATCCGGGAGATTCGCATCGGGCAGGGTCAGGCGACGATCGTCCAGTAGCCGGCATGCCGAACCATGACGCGGATCCGCTCCAGGGGTCGCTGCAGTACCTGAAGGGGGTCGGGCCGCGCCGCGCGGCCGACCTGCACCGCGCGGGCCTGTCGACCGTCGAAGATCTGCTCTATCGATTTCCGACCCGGTACGAGGACCGCGGCCGCTTCCAGACGATTGCGTCGCTCCAGCCCGGCGCGGCCGCCTCGATCGTCGGCGACGTGATCAGCAGCGGCGTGCGGCCGACGCGGCGCCCGCGATTCAAGATCTTCGAAATGCTCGTGCGGGACGCCACGGCCAGCCTCCGCGCGGTCTGGTTCAATCAGCCCTTCCTCAACGATGTCTTCCGCCCGCACCAGCGCGTCATCCTGTTCGGCCGGCTCGAGCTGACCTCCCACGGCCTTCAACTGCAGAACCCGCAGTACGAGATCATCCACGGCGATCAGGAGGACGGCGAGGACGAAGCGACCATCCACACCGGCCGCATCGTGCCGATCTACGAGAAGACGGGGCACCTGACGGCCAAGCTGCAGCGCGCGCTCGTCCACGCCGCGCTGCAACAGCTGCCGGCCTCGCTGCCGGACCCGCTGCCGGCGGCGGTCCGCGCGCGCCAGGAGCTGATCGATCGGCGCCGCGCGCTCGAAGAAGTACACTTCCCGCCGCCTGACGCCGATCTCGCCGCGCTGAACGCCTTTCGCTCGCCCGCGCATCATCGGCTGATCTTCGAAGAGTTCTTCCTCTTCCAGCTCGGCATCCTGCTGCGGCGCCGCCGCTCGGATGCCGATCGCAAGCCGCGTCCGGTCGTCGTGACCGACGCGACGCGCGAGGCGGTCCGCCAGGTGCTGCCGTTCCGGCTCACGGGCGATCAGAAGACGGCGATCCGCGAAATCGTCGACGACATGCGTCGTCCGCAGCCGATGAACCGGCTGCTGCAGGGAGACGTCGGGTCGGGCAAGACGATCGTCGCGCTGATGGCGGCGCTCGTGGCCATGGAAAACGGGATGCAGGCCGCCTTCATGGCGCCGACCGAGATCCTCGCCGAGCAGCACTATATGAACATCCGCCGGCTGCTCGAACCATCGCGGTTCCGGCTGACGCTGTTGACCGGCGCGACGCCCGCGCGAAAACGCCGCGAGGCGCTCGCCGAGCTCGCCGCCGGCTCGCTGCACATGGTGATCGGGACGCACGCGCTCGTGCAGGAGGACGTCGCGTTCCGCGAGCTGGGGCTCGTCGTCATCGACGAACAGCACCGGTTCGGCGTCCTCCAGCGTGCGACGCTGCGCACCAAAGGGCTGCACCCCGACGTGCTCGTGATGACCGCCACGCCGATCCCGCGCACGCTGGCCCTCACGGCGTACGGCGACCTCGACGTGTCGATCATGCGCGAGCGGCCGCCCGGGCGGCAGCCGATCAGCACCGCGGCCAAACCGGAGTCCCGGCGCGACGACGTCTATCGGTTCGTGAAGCAGCAGCTCGACGCCGGTCGGCAGGCCTACATCGTGTATCCGCTCGTGGAGGAGTCCGCGAAGGTGGATTTGAAGGCTGCCACGGAGATGGCGGACCATCTCTCGCAGGAGGTCTTCCCCGAGTATCGCGTCGCCCTGCTGCACGGACGCATGAAGTCGGACGCCAAGGATCGCGTGATGGGCGGGTTCGTGCGAGGAGAGTTCCAGATCCTGGTGTCGACGACCGTCATCGAGGTCGGCGTGGACGTGCCGAACGCGACCGTCATGGTGATCGAGCACGCCGAGCGGTTCGGCCTCTCGCAGCTCCATCAGCTCCGGGGGCGCATCGGACGCGGCGCGCACAAGTCGTACTGCCTGCTGCTGTACCAGGCGCCGCTGGCCGATCAGGCCCACGAGCGGCTGAAGGCGCTCACGGAAACGTCGGACGGCTTCGTGATCGCCGAACGCGATCTGACGCTGCGCGGCCCCGGCGACTTTTTCGGCACGCGGCAGTCGGGGCTGCCCACGCTGCGGGTGGGGGACCTGCTGCGCGATCACCTCGTGATGGAGGAGGCGCGCCGCGAGGCGGTGGCGGCACTCGACGATCCGGCCATCGCCGCATCGCTCACCGCGCTCGTCGATACGAGTTGGGAGCACCGCTTCGGCCTCGTTGGCGTGGGGTAGCGGGGGGCGGAGCGCGGGGCGCGGCGTGCGGGGCGCGGCGTGCGGGACGCGGGACGCGGGACGGGCGACGCCCTGTTGACTTCCAACATGAGTCGCGGTAGTCTCCTGTTGACGGGCAACATGACCCCTGCCGATGTGCCGTACGGCACCCTCGATCTCATGGTCCTCAAGACCCTCGAGGCCATGGGCCCGCTCCACGGGTACGGCATCGCCCGCCGTATCGAGCAGGCCGCCGAAGGATCGCTCGCGCTCAACCAGGGCACCATCTACCCGGCGCTGCTCCGCCTGGAGCAGAAGGGCTGGATCGCGAGCACGTGGGGCGCCAGCGAGAACAACCGCCGCGCACGGTTCTACACCATCACTCGCGCGGGCCGGAGACAGCTCCTACGGGAGGCCGAGAGCTGGGCCCGGACCGTCGCGCTCGTCAACCGGCTGCTGCAGGGGGAGCCGTGACGAGCGTTCGCGTGATCCTCTCGCGTCTCCTCGGCCTGTTCCGCCGCGGCCGATCGGATGCCGACCTCGCCGACGACATCCGCGCGCACCTCGATCTCCTGGCGGCGGACTACCGCCGGCGCGGCCTCTCGGCGGCCGACGCGGAGACCGCCGCCCGGCGCGACTTCGGCAGCGTCGAAGGGATGAAGGAGGCGTATCGAGATCGGCGGGGTCTTCCGCTCGTTGAAGCCCTCCTCCGCGATTTGCAGTACGGCGTCCGGCAGATGCGGAGGAATCCCGGCTTCACGGCCGCCGCGGCGGCGACCCTGACGCTCGGCATCGGCGCCACGACGACGATGTTCAGCGTTGTCGACGGCGTGCTGCTGCGACCCTTGGATTATCCGGCACCCGAACGGTTGGTGATGCTCTCGTCGCGCCTCAGGGGATCGCCCGTTCCCGTGACGCCCGGCGATTTCCTGGACTGGCGCGCGACGAATCACGCCTTCGAGAACATGACCGCCTTCACCATCGGCGAGACGACATTGACGGGTGCCGGCGATCCGGCAGGCCTTCTGGCCGGCGTCGTGAGCGCGCGTTTCGCCGAGACGCTCGGTATGGCGCCACAGCTCGGTCGCTCGTTCACGATCGCGGACGAGAAGGCCGACGAGGAACATCCACCGGCCGTCATCCTGACGGCGCACCTGTGGCGTGAGCGATTTGCGGCCAGCCCGTCGATCCTCGGACGGACGATCACGCTGGATGGCCGTCCGGTTCCGATCGTCGGGGTCATGCCCGATCGGTTCGTCTTTCCGCAGGACCTGTTTTCTTCCGGCGGAGCGCGGGCGCTGCCTGACGTCGCGCTCCTCCTGCCGCTGCCGCTTCGGCCGGGCGACCGTGGCAACGCGTACCTGCAAGTGATCGGGCGACTCGCGCCTGGTGTGACGGTCGCGCAAGCGCGTGCGGAAATGTCGAGGCTCGCCCCGACGCTGACCGGCCGCGCCGCGATCGATCGCGAGACGGGCGGCGTGGTCATCGTCCCGCTGCAGCAGCGGATTGTGGAAGGGGTCCGGCCGCTGCTCCTGACGCTCTTCGCGGCCGTGCTGCTGCTCCTCGTCATCGCGTGCGTGAACGTGGCCAACCTGCTGCTCGCGAGAGGTGCGGCCCGCGAACGCGAGTTCACGGTTCGTCGCGCCCTCGGGGCCGGCAGAGGCCGCCTGATCCAGCAGTACCTCACGGAGAGCGTGCTGCTCGGCGTGCTCGGGGGGGCCGGCGGTCTCGTCGTCGCGGTCTTCGGCGTGCGCGGCGTCGCGGCGCTGATTCCCCGCGGTCGTCTGCCGCGGGTCGACGCGATCCACATCGACGCGCGCGTCCTGCTCTTCGCCGTCGTCGTGTCCGTCCTGACGGCCCTGATGTTCGGGCTCGCGCCCGCCTGCAGAGCCGGCCGCGGCGGGGAGGCTGCTCCCCTGAAGGCAGGCAATACCGCGGCGACCTCGCCCAGGCAACGGCTTGGGGCGCTCGTGATCGCGGAGGTCGCGCTCGCGTTCGTTCTGGTCGCGTCCGCCGGCGTCCTCCTGCGCAGCTTCGATCGGCTGACGGGCGTCGATCCGGGATTCCGGGCGCGCGATGCGGTAGCGGGCGACGTCGCACTGCCGGAGGGCAGCTATCCAACGCTCGAGTCCATGCAACGCTTTTCGACCGCGGTCCTCAGCCGCCTGCGCCGCGAGCCCGGCATCGCGGCGGCGGGCGCCGTCAATCTGCTGCCCATCGGGGGCAACCTGCTGATGGGCGACTTCGCCGTGGAAGGGCAGCGGGAAGCGCCAGGGTTCAGCGCGTTCAAACCGGCGGTGAGTCCCGGCTATTTCACGACGATGGGCGTGCCGATCGTCATGGGCCGCGATTTCAACGACCACGACACCCATGCCGCGCCGCTGGCGATGATCGTGACGACCGGCTTCGCCCACCGCTTCTGGTCCTCGACCTCCGACGCGGTGGGGAAGCGCGTGAGGCTCGGGTTCGGGCCGCCCGAGCAGGATCCCTGGCGGACGATCGTCGGCGTCGTCGGCGACGTGAAGCAGAGCGGCCTTGGCAGCGAAGCGATGCCGGCTCTCTACGTCCCGATCGCGCAGGCGCCCCGACCGTTCCTCCTGCGCGATCTCAGCTTCGTCGTCCGCGCCGGGGGCGATGCGCGGGCCGCCGCGCCAGCGATCCGCGACGCCATTCATCAGGTCGATCCGCTTCTGCCCGTGGGACGCCTCGCGGCGATGTCGCAGTTGCTCGCAGACTCGGTTTCCGAGCCGCGCTTCCGGGCCGTGCTGCTCGCCGGCTTCGCCGGGGCGGCCCTCGGGTTGATCGCCATCGGCATCCTTGGAGTGGTCGGTTACACGGTGACGCGCCGCACGCGCGAGATGGGCATCCGGATGGCCCTCGGGGCGCGCGGCACCGACGTCGTCGGGCTCGTCGTGAAACAGTCGCTCCTGACGTCCGCCGTCGGCGTCCTCGCGGGGGTCGCGCTCGCGATGCCGGCGACCCGGCTGCTCCGGCGTTTCCTCTTCGAGATCTCGCCCGATGATCCCGTTACGTTCTGCGCCGCGGCTGCCGTCCTCGTGCTCCTCGCCGTGGCGGCGAGCTATGTGCCGGCGCGTCGCGCCGCTCGCGTCGATCCGCTGATCGCTCTGCGCGCGGAGTGAACCTGCGCAGCCATCCCGCGGCGCCGGGTCTAAAGACCCGGCCTACAGCCCTCCGCCTTCCGCCCTCCGCCCTCCGCCGTCCGCCTTCCGCCTTCCGCCTTCCGTCCTCCGCCCTCCGCCCTCCGCCCTCCGCCTTCCGCCTTCCGCCCTCCGCCTTCCGCCCTCCGTCCTCCGTCCTCCGCTGTACCATCGACACCGTGCGCATCATCGCCGGACAATTCAAGGGGCGCCGGCTCCAGACGCCGACCTGGGACGGACTTCGTCCCACGTCGGATCGCCTTCGCGAGACGCTGTTCAACGTCCTCGCACCGCGGATCGACGCGGCGCGTGTGATTGACGGCTACGCCGGCACCGGCGCGATCGGCATCGAGGCGCTCAGCCGCGGGGCGGCGCAGGTGACGTTCGTCGAGCGCGATCCGCGTGCCGTCGCGCTCATCGAGCGCAACCTGGCCCACGTGGGCCTCTCGGAGCGCTATGCTATTATCCGCGCGGGGTTTGCGGACGCCGCGGCGCGGCTCGGGCCGGCCGGCCTCGTGATCCTCGATCCGCCATACGGCGTCGGCGCCGCCCGCGCGGCGCTCGAAGCCGGGGCGCAGACGGTCGCGGCCGGCGGACTGCTCGTGCTCGAGCACGCACGCCGCGATCCCGTGCCGGAGACGACGGCCGGTCTGATCCGCCGCCGGGTGGTGAAGGCCGGAGACAGCGCGCTCTCGTTCTACGAACGCGAGCCGTCGCGCGAGGCGATATGAGTGACGTGGTCGCCATTTATCCAGGCTCGTTCGACCCGCTGACCAACGGGCACGTCGACATCATCCAGCGTGGCGCGCGGCTGTTCGATCGGATCATCGTGGCCGTGCTCCTCAACCTGGAGAAGTCGCCGCTCTTCACCGTCCGCGAGCGCGTCGAGGTCGCCCGCGACGTGTTCAGCGCGCTGCCCAATGTCGAGGTCGACACGTTCGACGGGCTGCTCGTCGAATACGCGCGCACGCGGCAGGCGACCGCCATCGTGCGCGGGCTGCGGGCCGTCTCCGACTTCGAATACGAAATGCAGATGGCGCTGATGAACCGGCGCCTGAACGACGCAGTCGAAACGGTGTTCATGATGCCGGCCGAACCCTACACGTACGTGAGCTCGCGGCTGGTGAAGGAAGTGGTCGCGCTCGGCGGCTCCGTCACGGGGCTCGTGCCGGCCAGTGTCGAAGCGCTGCTGCGCGACAAGAAACTCGCGCGCGAAACCCTGAGGGCCTGACGTGCGACTGGCATCCCGGACGAAGCAGATTGGCGTCTCGCCGACGATGAAAGTGGCGGCCGAGGCGATGCGCCTCAAAGCGCAGGGGGTCGACATCGTCGATCTCGGGGCGGGGGAGCCGGACTTTCCCACGCCGGAGAACGGCGCGGCCGCCGGGCGGCGCGCGATCGACGAGCACTTCACCAAGTACACGACCAACTCGGGCACCGACGACCTCAAGCGGGCCGTCGCCTACCGGTATCGCGAAGACTACGGCGTGGAGTACACGCCCGCGGAAGCGATTATCACGGCTGGCGGCAAGCAGGCGCTGTTCAACGCCGTGTTCGCCTTGTTCGGCCCGGGCGACGAGGTGATCACGCACGCGCCCGGCTGGCCGACCCTCGTCGAACAGATCAAGCTCGCCGAGGCGACGCCGGTCGTCGTCCGGGCGCACGAGGAGAATGGCTTTCAACTGCGCGCCGACACGTTCCTGGCCGCGTTCACGCCGAGCACGCGCGGCGTCATCATCAACTCGCCGGGCAATCCGACCGGCGCGCTGATGCCGGAACGCGAGCTCGCGGCGCTGGCCGAAGAAGCGGCGCGGCGCGACGTCTGGATCCTGCTCGATCTCTGCTACGAACGGCTCATCTACGATCCGGTGCCGCACAATCTGCCGGGCGTGCTGGCGCGGCATCTGCGCGACCGCAGCGTGCTCTGCGGGTCGGCGTCGAAGTCGTACGCGATGACCGGCTGGCGCTGCGGCTGGGCGCTCGCGCCCGCCGAACTGATCGCCGCCTGCAACGCGCTGCAGAGCCACACGACGTCCAACGCCTGCTCGATCAGCCAGCGGGCGGCCGAAGCCGTCCTGCGCGGCCCGCAGGATACCGTCACGACGATGCTCGACGAATACCGGCGGCGCCGCGACCAGCTCGTCGACTGGCTCTCGGCCGATCCGCGCGTGGCGGTCCACAAACCGGCCGGCGCGTTTTACCTGTTCCCCGACGTCTCGGCGCTGCTGTCTCCCGACGGGATCCGTACGTCGGCACAATTCGCGCAGGCGCTGCTCGACGAGGCGCGGGTCGCCGTCACGCCGGGCGAAGCGTTCGACGCGCCCGGCTTCCTGCGTCTCTCGTACGCGACGTCGATGGACCAGTTGCGCGAGGGCTCCCGCCGGCTCCTGGCGTTCGCAGAAAGAGTGGCGGCCCGTCAGCCCGTGAAGAGCTGACGCTGTCGTTCCGGGTTCGGGGTTCCGGGTTCAGAGTCTGGTTCCGGGTTCAGGTCCGTCGAACCAGAACCATGAACCCACCCCGGAACTCTGAACCCTGAACCCTGAACCGGGACAATCAACCTCACTCCATGATCCTGCCGCCCGATTTCGTTGCCTCGCTCCGCCAGATCGCGGGCGACGAGTACGTCCGGACCGACGCGGAGGCCGTCGCCCCCTACGGCCTCGACGCCCTCAAGCGCGGCCATCCTCCTGACGCCGTCGTCCTGCCGGACGGCGCCGCGCAGATCTCGGCCATCGTGCGGCTGTGCGATCGCGCCGGGGTGCCGCTGGTGCCGCGCGGCGGCGGGACGGGCTACACGGGCGGCGCCGTCCCGGTCCGGGGCGGGCTCGTCGTCTCGCTCGAGCGGATGAACCGAATCCTCGAGATCGACGAGGCCAATCTCGTCGCGGTCGTCGAGCCGAACGTCGTCACGGGGGATCTGCAGGCGGCCGTCGAACGGGTGGGACTGTTTTATCCGCCCGATCCCGCCTCGCTGAAGCAGTCGGTGGTCGGGGGCAATGTCGCCGAAGGGGCCGGCGGCCCGCGCGCGTTCAAGTACGGGACCACGACGCGATACGTGCTCGGCCTCGAGGCCGTCCTCCCGAATGGCGACGTCGTCGAAACCGGCGGGAAGGTCGTCAAGAACGTCGTCGGCTACGACCTGACGCACCTGCTCGTCGGCTCCGAAGGGACGCTGGCGATCATCACGAAGATCGTCCTGCGGCTCGTACCGAAACCGCCGGTGCAGTCCACGCTGCGCGCGACCTTCGCCAGCGTGCACGACGCCGTGGAGGCGATTGCGAGCATCATTCGCCACCGCGTGGTGCCCGCCGCGCTGGAGCTGATCGACGGCGACTCGCTCGAGGCGGTGGCGCGCTATCTCGACGTCCGATCGCTCGCGCCTGCCGGCACGGCGGCGCTGCTCCTGCTCGAGTGCGACGGCCTGGCAGAAGCGGTCGCCGAAGAGACCAGGCGGGTGGAGCAGGCGTGTCGGGATGCCGGCGCGACGGAAATCCTGCGCGCGCGCGACGAGGCCGAGCGGCAGGAGCTCTGGCGCGTGCGCCGCGAGCTGTCGCCGTCGTTGAAGGTGATCACGCCGATCAAGTTCAACCACGACGTCGTGGTGCCGAAGGGGCGGATCCCGCAGCTCTTCGAGCTGATCGACCGCCTCCGGCGCGACTATCGGCTGCGCATCCCGTGTTTCGGCCACGCCGGCGACGGCAACATCCACGTGAACATCATGGTGACGCCCGGCGACGAGGACGAAGCGCGGCGCGCGCACGAGGCGGAGCGCGTGCTGTTCGAGGGGGTGGTCGCGCTCGAGGGATCGATCAGCGGCGAACACGGCATCGGCTTCGCCAAGGCGAAGTACATGTCGATCGAGCTGTCGCCCGAGGAGATCGCGCTCATGAAGCGCGTCAAGCAGGCCTTCGATCCGAAGGGGCTCCTCAATCCGGGAAAGATGTTCCCGGAGTAGACCGCGCTATCGCGCGCGGGCGCGTGCGCGCCGCCGGGGAATCAAGAGCAATCCGAACAGCCCCGTCGACAACAGCAGCCAGCTCGTGGGCTCGGGCGTCAGGTCCGGCCGGTCGTCGAACTCGTAGCGCGCGCTCTGGAAGGCCCACCCGCCCGTCGTGTTGTCCCACGCGAGTGCCAACCGCGCCGTGCCGTGGCCGATGAGGGAGAGCGACTCGTCGGGATAGCCCTGGTACGCCGGATAGTGGAACAGCCCCGAGAAGAGGAACGGAGCGGTGACCGAGGCGAGGCCGGTGCTGTTGGACGCCGGAACGGTCCAGGTCCCCGTGAAGTCGACCGACGCGCCCGCCGAGTTGCCGCCCGAGAGCAGGAAGCCGGTCCCGTCCACGACGGCGGCGCCGGGGAAATCGCTGTCGCTCCAGAAGGCGTCGAGCGGCTCGACCGCCCCCGGCGCGCATCCGAAGAAACACTGCTGGGCGGGCGCGTAGATGCCGCCCACCTTGTCGCCGGAGCCGAACAGCGCGAATCCGTGGGTATCGCCGTAGATGGCCACGTTCGCCCCCTGCGAGTCCCCGATCAGCGTCCCGCTGGTGATCGTGATCGGAGTGGCGGCGGCCACCGCGGCGGCGGACAGGATGCCGATGGTGAGCATGGGAATGGAAAACCTGTGCATGCGCGTTCCTCCTGGCGCGGTTCGTCCCGCCCTGGGGCCTCACCAAAGCCAGTCGCGTGCCGTGCGCGTCTCTGTCACAATCGGCGGATGAAGACCGTGGCCGTCATCGGCGCGTCGAACGACCGGCAGAAGTTCGGCAATAAGGCGCTGCGGGCGTTTGAACGGCACGGCTACCGCGTGATCCCGATCAATCCTGGCGCAACCGAAGTCGAAGGGCACCCGGCCTACAAATCGGTGCTCGACGTGCCCGGTCCGATCGACATGGCCACGGTGTATGTGCCGGCAAACGTCGGGGTGGCGGTGATGAGCGACCTCGCCGCGAAGGGGATCGCGGAAGTCTGGCTGAACCCGGGGGCCGACGGCGAGGCCGTCGTGGCGCGGGCGCGCGAACTGGGCCTCGAGCCGACCTTGGCCTGCAGCATCGTCGGCATCGGCGACAGTCCGTCGCGATATTGAGGGGGGCCTGTTGACACGATCGCCACCGCCGCCTATACTCGCGAGAGCGCGCACGCTCCAGTGAGTTCCTCTCGACACCGAGCCCCCCGACCTGGGCGGCCTCGAATGCCCAACCGGCGATAGATCATCAGTTCGAAATCACACATCACTCAATCGTCAGCAGTTCACATGCCCAATCACAAGCGTACTTCCGGGCGCCAGCCCTCCGCCGATCAGGCGGCCGCTGTCGCGACCAACGATCCCCAGGCCGAGACCCCGCAGACCGGCCCCGAGACCACCGCTCCCGCGGCCCCCGGCCCACGCGGCGACGGACGCGACGGGCGCGGCCGCGGCCTCAACATCACCGACCTGAAGGACAAGAGCATCCAGCAGCTCACGCAGATCGCCAAGGACCTCGCGGTCGCCGGCGCCACCGGCATGCGCAAGCAGGAGCTGATTTTCCAGATCCTGAAGGCGCAGACGGAGCAGAGCGGCTTCATCTTCTCGGAAGGGGTCCTCGAGGTGCTCCCCGACGGCTTCGGGTTCCTGCGCGCGCCGGACTACAACTACCTGCCGGGCCCCGACGACATCTACGTGTCTCCCTCGCAGATTCGCAAGTTCGATCTGCAGACCGGCGATACGGTCTCCGGGCAGATTCGGCCGCCGAAGGAGGGGGAGCGCTACTTCGCCCTGATCAAGGTCGAAGCGGTCAACTTCGAAGCGCCCGAACAGGCGCGCGACAAGCTGTTCTTCGAGAACCTCACGCCGCTGTATCCGGAAGAGCGCGTCACCCTCGAAACGACGTCCGACAATCTGTCGGCGCGCGTCATGGATCTGATGACGCCGATCGGCAAGGGACAGCGCGGGCTGATCGTCGCGCCGCCGCGCACCGGCAAGACCATGCTGCTGCAGAACATCGCGCAGTCGGTCGCGAAGAACCACCCCGAGGTGTACCTGATCGTCCTGCTCATCGACGAGCGGCCCGAAGAAGTGACCGACATGCAGCGGTCGGTGCAGGGGGAAGTGATCTCGTCGACCTTCGACGAGCCCGCCCAGCGTCACGTGCAGGTCGCCGAAATGGTGATCGAAAAGGCCAAGCGGCTCGTCGAGCACAAGAAGGACGTGCTGATCCTGCTCGACTCGATCACGCGCCTCGCGCGCGCCTATAACGCCGTCATCCCGCCGTCGGGCAAGGTGCTGTCGGGCGGCCTCGACAGCAACGCGCTGCAGAAGCCGAAGCGCTTCTTCGGCGCGGCGCGCAACATCGAAGAGGGGGGCTCGCTCACGATTATCGCGACCGCGCTCGTCGACACCGGCTCGCGCATGGACGACGTGATCTTCGAAGAGTTCAAGGGCACGGGCAACATGGAGATCCACCTGGATCGCAAGCTGTCCGACAAGCGCGTCTTCCCGGCGATCGACATGCAGAAGAGCGGCACCCGGAAGGAAGAGCTGCTGCTGCCGCGCGAAGACCTGAACCGCGTGTGGGTGCTGCGCAAGGTGCTCGCGCCGCTGTCGCCCACCGAGGCGATGGAACTCCTGCTCGACAAGATGGGGAAGACGAAGTCGAACGGGGACTTCCTCTCCTCGATGCAGAAGGGCTAGCCGGCGTCAGCGGGCGGCGCGACCTCGTGCGCGAACGCCGCGCCCGCCGCCTTCATCTCCGCCATCGCGCGTTCGCCGTCTCCGGCATGCGCGTCGATGGCGGCAATCGCCTCCGGCAGCACGACGACGTGCAGCCCGGCGCGTCGCGCGTCGAGCACGGTCGCCTTCACGCAGTAGTCGGTCGCCAGGCCGCCCACGTACAACGACTCGATGCCGCGCGCGCGGAGATCGGCCAGGAACGACGCGCCGCCGGGCGCGTGGCCGTCGAAGGCTGAATAGCCGGGGCGATCGGGATCGTCTCCCTTGCTGATCACGATCGTGTCGGGCGGCAGCCGCAGGTCCGGGTGAAACGCGGCGCCGTCGGTGTCCTGCACGCAGTGCGGCGGCCACTCGCCGCCGTACGCGGCGAAATGCGACGTCTCGGCGGGATGCCAGTCGCGGGTGGCGTAGATGGGCATTCCGCGCGCATCGGCGGTCGCGAGCGCGCGGTTGAGCGCCGGCAGGATGCGCGTGCAGCCGGGGGCGGGCAGGGCCCCGCCCGGACAGAAGTCCCGCTGCACGTCGACCACCACCAGGGCCTCATGGGCGGCGGATCGAGCGACGTCGGACATACCCTCCGATCATGCCAGACTTTTGCGCCGGGGCGGCCCCGCAGGCACCACGCTTGCAGCCGATCTCGTGGATGACCACCATCACGACGGAGGACGCTCCCGTGCCACAGCAGCCGCCGATTCTCAGCCATGAAGGCCCGAACCGGGCCGGGTGGGGCGCGCGATGAGGCCGGGTGCGGCGCTCGAGGCCGTCCGGCGCGAGGCGGTGTGGTTCGAGCCTGCGGCGGCGGAACGGCATCCGCTCATCGACGCGATCGGCGACGCGCGGCTCGTGCGCATCGGCGAGGTTGCGCGATCGTCACATGATGGAAACGCTCGAGCGGTGGGCGTTCGACGAAGTGGATCTTCCCGAGACGTATCCCTCGGGACGTGAGGGACCCATGCCACAGGACACGTTAGCTGAAGCCGTTCACGTCGATTTGGGGGAGCGCGCCGTCGATGGCGACCTGCGCGTCGCCGATCACGCCACCGGCCTCGTGATCTTCGCGCACGGCAGCGGCAGCAGCCGGTTCAGCGCGCGGAACCGGGCCGTGGCGCGCGTGCTCGAAGACGCGGGGTTCGGCACGCTGCTGCTCGATCTGCTGACGCCGCGCGAGGAAGCGCTCGACGAGCGCACGCGCGAATACCGGTTCGACATCGCCCTGCTGGGAAACCGCGTGATCGGCGCGATCGACTGGGTGCGGACCCGCGCCGATCTGAGGGCCTTGCCGCTCGCGCTCTTCGGCGCGAGCACGGGCGCGGCCGCGGCCCTGATTGCGGCGGCGGGCCGTCCCGATCACGTCAGCGCGGTGGTGTCGCGCGGCGGCCGGCCCGATCTTGCCGACGGCGCGCTGCCCGAGGTCCAGGCGCCGACGCTGCTGATTGTCGGCGGGCGCGACGAGGCCGTCATCGAGATGAATCGCGACGCGATGCGCCGGATGCAGGCGCATGTCGAGATCACGATCGTCCCCGGCGCGACGCACCTGTTCGAGGAGCGGGGCGCGCTCGAGCAGGTCGCCCGTCTCGCCGGCGACTGGTGCCGGCAGTATCTGTCCTCTGGTAGGCCGGGTCTTTAGACCGGCAACCTGTAGGCCGGGTCTTCAGACCCGGCGTCCGCCGCGTCAGTTCCCGCCGCTGCAGCTCCCGCCCGTCGCCGTGACCGCGTCGACGTCCATGACGACGACCCCCTCGGCCGGATCCGGCCGGCGATTCGGATCCGCGCTGCCGTAGCCCCCTCCGACGACGATCTTCGTGTTGCCGATCCGCATGCCCGGAGGCGCGGTGACGTCCGCCTTGCGGACGAGCCCCGTCACTTCCACCAATCGGCCGTCGTTGGCCTTCACCGTCTTCATGACGTCCTTCTTGCCGGCCAGACGGAACGTGTGCACCGACACCTCCGGGCCGCTCATCACGTCGGTCTTGCGGACGCTGGAGGCGGAGAGCACGCGGCCTTTCAAACAGCCGGCGATGACGAGCTGAACCGAATCCTTCGGCACCTTCGGCCGCGCCTCCTGCGGCTGCTGCGCCGGCGGCCCCGCGAGAACGAGCGCCATCACAAAAGCAATCATCGAACCTCCAGACGTGCAGACGTCCCTTCGACCATAACACGCCTGCGCGCTCCGGCCAGCCGCAGTCCGGGGTCAGCCGCAACGCCGGGGTCAGATCTTGTTCTTTGCACGATTGTCCACTTCTGAGGGCAGCGCGGCACGCGCGGCGCTGCCCTCGAAAGTGGACATTTCTGCAAAGAACAAGATCTGACCCCGTATTGCGCGCCGTGGTACGCTGCTTCAGCGGAGGACAGGATGAGTCGCTTCACGGCCGAGCAGATGGCGTACGCCGCGTCGAAGAGGGGCTACCTCGATCGCGGCGCCGCGCTCGAGTTTCTCGAGCGGATGGACATCCGGATGAGCGTGGGCCACTGGTCCGCCGGCGACTTCTGCGACAGGTTCGCGCCGCCCGGCTATCACTCCGACGATCCCCGGTTCGTCAACACGTTCGAAGGACAGTGCCGCCGGACGGCGGCGGCGGGCGTGACGGCCATCGAAATCCACCAGAGCGTGTTCGAGAAGACGCTCAACGCCGACCTCGACGCCGGCGCGATGACGCGCGCGCGCGACGGCTTCCTGGCCGAGCTCGGCCTGACGATCACCGCGTGCAACATCAATACGTGGACGCATCCCAAGTTCCGCCTCGGCGGCCCCTGCAATCCCGACCCGGCGCTGCGCCGCGCGGCGCTGGACGAGATCCTCAAAGGGGTCGAGATCTGCCGTCAGTTGAAGATCCCCGTCCTGAGCGTGTGGCCCGGGTCCGACGGCGCCGACTATCATTTCCAGATCGACTACCGGCAGTCGCTCGAGTGGTTCACCGAAGCGCTCGTGGCGGTGAACCGCGCGTGCGCGCCCCATGGGATCAAGCTCGCGATCGAGCCGAAGCCGTACGAGCCGCGCGAGCTGTACATGATCGTCCCCACCGCCGCGTCGGCCATTCTCGTGGCGCGCCAGGTGAACCAGATCTGCGGCGGCGACAACTGCGGCCTGACGATCGACTACGGGCATCAGAAAATGGAGGGGACGACGGCGTCGACCTCGTGCGATCTGGCGGCGTACGCGGGGGTCCCGGTGCACAAATTCGACGTCAACGATGCGCGGCAGGGGCGCAACGATCAGGACCTGATGTTCGGAACGGTCTCGATTCCCGAATCGGTCGAATACCTGTACACGACGTTCGTCCGCGAGTATGGCGGCTGGTACAGCCAGGATCAGTTCACCTATCGCGAGGATCCGACGCGCGCGATCGAGCGCAGCCTCGTCAACTTCGCGAACCTGGCGCTCAAGGCGGTCCGGGTGCTCGCGCAGCAGCCGGCGCTCGATCGCGCCCGCGCCGCCGGCACCGGCCCCGACGTCCTCGACGTCGTCTCCCCCATTCTGGTCGGCTGATGCCCTTCACGATCGGGATCGACTACGGCACCAATTCGGTCCGCGCCGTCGTGGTCGACTGCGCGAATGGGGAAGCCGCCGGCACGGGCGTGTTCCACTATCCGAGCGGCGACCGCGGCGTCCTGCTCGATCCCAGACAGCCGCACCTGGCGCGCCAGAACCCGGCCGATTACCTCGACGGCCTGCGCGAGTCCGTGCTCGCGGCGCTCGCCGACGCGGAGCGCTCGACCGCCTTCTCGCGGCGCGAAGTGATCGGAATCGGGGTCGACACGACCGGCTCCACGCCGCTGCCGCTCGACGCGCGGGCGCGTCCGCTCGCGCTGGATCCGCGATGGACCGGCAATCTGGCGGCGCAGGCCTGGCTGTGGAAGGACCACACCGCCGCGGCCGAAGCCGCGGCAATCACCGACATGGCGCGCCGCACCGCCCCGGCGTACCTGGCGGTGGTCGGCGGCACGTACTCGTCGGAGTGGTGGTGGTCCAAGATCTGGCACTGTCTGAACGTCGCGCCTGACGTCTTCGAGGCCGCCGCGAGCTGGGTCGAGCTGGCGGACTTCATCCCCGCCGTGCTCGCCGGCGTGTCGACGCCGCGCGACATCGTCCGGTGCATCTGCGCGGCCGGGCACAAGGCGCTCTATGCGGACGCCTGGGGCGGGTTGCCCTCGCAGGCGTTTCTCGCGTCGCTCGATCCGCGTCTCGCGGCGCTTCGCGATCGGCTGTACGACACGGCGTATCCGGCAGGGCGTCCGGCCGGCCGGCTGGCGGAGGTCTGGGCCGAACGCCTGGCGCTGCCCGCCGGCATCGTCATCGCGATGGGCGGATTCGACGCGCACTACGGAGCGATCGGCTCGGGCGTCCGGCCCGGCACGCTCGTCAAGATCATCGGGACCTCCACGTGCGACTGCGCGATTGCGCCGGTCGGCCAGCCGATCGGCGCGCCAGGCCGCGATGCCGCCACGACCTCCCGCGCGGGTGCCGCCGGCCAGCGCCTTGGCGCCGCCCTCGTCCCGGGCATTTGCGGGATCGTCGAGGGCTCGATTCTGCCGGGCTATTTCGGCATCGAAGCGGGGCAATCCGCCGTCGGCGACCTGCTCAACTGGTTCGTCGAGCGGGTCTGCGAAGGAGATGACGCACTGCACGGGCAGCTCTCCACGCGCGCGGCCCTGGTCGCGCCCGGTGCGTCGGGTCTGCTCGCGCTCGACTGGAACAACGGCAACCGGACGATCCTCGTCGATCCGAGGCTGACGGGCCTCATCCTCGGGCAGACGCTCCACACCACGCGGGCCGAGCTGTACCGCGCGCTCATCGAGGCGACGGCGTACGGCGCGCGCGCCATCATCGAGCGGCTCGAAGAGTACGGCATCGAGATCGAGCGTGTGGTGTGCTGCGGCGGGATTGCCGGGAAGAACGACGTCTTCCTGCAGATCTACGCCGACGTGATCGGCCGGCCGATGCTGATCGCCGGCTCGCCGCAAACGCCCGCGCTCGGGGCGGCGATTTCGGCGGCGGTCACGGCCGGCCCCACCGCGGGTGGCTACGGCGACTGGACGGAGGCGCAGCAGCGCATGACGACGCTGAAGGAGAAACGGTTCGACCCGGACGAGGGGGCGCACGCCGTGTACGACGAGCTGTACCGGCTCTACCGCGAACTGCACGACGCGTTCGGCGGGGTGGCGGGCGCGCCGTTCGACCTGGGACGGATGATGAAACGGCTGCTCGACGTCAAGGATCGCGCCACCTCGTGATCGCCGCCGATCTTCGCGACCTCGTGCACCGCGCCAACCGCGCCCTGGCCGACACCGGCCTCGTCATGGGCACGTTCGGCAACGTGTCGGCCGTCGATCGCGCGGCGGGCTTGATGGTCATCAAGCCGAGCGGTGTCCCTTACACGGACCTCACACCCGCGCACATGGTGCCGGTCTCGCTCGCGACGGGGGAGGTCGTCGACAGCGATCTGCGTCCGTCGTCCGACACGCCCACGCACCTCGAGCTGTATCGCGCCTTCGCCTGTGGCGGCGTCGTGCACACGCACTCGGAGTTCGCCACCGTGTTCGCGCACGCGCGGGAGCCGGTCCGCTGCATGGGGACGACGCATGCCGACTATTTCTGCGGCGACATTCCGGTGACGCGCCCGATGACCGAAGCGGAGGTCGCCCGGGACTACGAGCGGAACACCGGACTCGTGATCGTGGAGACGTTCCGCGACGCGTCCGTGACCGCCGAGCAGGTGCCCGCGGTGCTCGTGGCCAGCCACGGGCCGTTCACGTGGGGGCGCGATCCGTTTGCCGCGATCGAACACGCGCAGGTCCTCGAATATCTCGCGCGCGTCGAGTGGCGCGTGCGGGCGCTCGGCGCCGGGGGGGACAGGCCCGACGCATTCCTGATCGACAAACATTACCGGCGGAAGCACGGCCCCGACGCCTACTACGGACAAAAATGACACGCGCCGTACTCTGGGATCTGGACGGGACGCTCATCGATTCCGAGGAGTTTCACTGGCTATCGTGGCGCCACGCGCTGCACGCCGACGGCGTCGAGATCTCGCGCGCGCAGTTCCTGGCGAGCTTCGGCCAGCGCAACGACCGCATCCTCCACGCCTGGCTCGGCGAGCAGGCGCCGGCCGATCGCGTGCGGCGGTTGGGGGAGGCGAAGGAGGTCGAGTACCGGCGGCTCGTCGAAACACGCGGGCAGACGCCGCTGCCCGGGGCGGCCGACTGGCTGGTCCGGCTGCACGCGGCCGGCTGGCGGCAGGCGATTGCCTCGTCGGCGCCGCGCCTCAACGTCGACGTCATGCTGCGCGTGCTCAGCCTCACCCCGTACTTCGACGCCATCGTCTCGGCCGAGGACGTGACGATGGGGAAGCCGGACCCGCAGGTGTTCCAGGCCGCCGCTGCGCGGCTCGGCGTACCGCCGTCGCACTGCGTCGTCGTCGAGGATGCCGCGGCGGGCGTGGAGGCCGCGCGCCGCGCCGGCATGCGCAGCATCGGGGTCAATCGCACCCACACGCTCGACGCCGATCTGTTCGCGCGCTCGCTGGCCGACCTGCCGCCGGACGCGTTCGACCGTATCCTCATGGACGGACGCGGGCAGCCGCCGGCGACGTAAGCCGTGTCATCCGTGCAATCGGTGGGCCTCAGCTTCCGCTTTCCATCTTCGTCCACTGCTGCAGATACGCGTCCACGTTGTCCTTCGTCACGACGTCCACGCCGGAGTCGATGATCGGCGAGGCCGGCTTCTTGCCGTGGACCGCGTCGTAGAGCAGCTTCACCGGCTCCCGTCCCCAGCCGAAGTACTTCTGGCCGATCAGCACCTGCACCTTGCCCGCTTTCAGCAGGTCGATCGCCGGCTGGATCGTATCGAACGAGATGACCTTCGTCTTCGCCGGGTCGACCGGCGCGAGCGCGTTGCGCGTGAACACCGGCCAGCCGCCGACCGACAGCCACGCCCCCAGATCGGGATAGCGGTTCGTGCCGGCGGCGATCATCTCGGCGCAGCGCACCGGATCCTCCTTGATGTCGTAGGTCTCGACCACCCGGATGCCGGGGTTCTTCGCGAGCACTTCCTTGATGCCGTTCAGACGCCGCTCGAGATTCGTCGCGCCGAGGCTCGTGATGATCGCGACCGTTCCCTTGCCCCCGAGCAGCTTGACCGCCTGCTCCCCGATGATCCGTCCCGCCGCCACGTCGTCGACGCCGTAGAACGCGAGGCGCTTCGACGTCGGGGCGTCCGAGTCCCACGTCACCACCGGAATGCCGGCATCGACAGCCCGATCGATCGTCGACGCCAGGAAGTCGCCGTTGAGCGACGAGATGGCAATCCCGTCGACGTGCTGCGTGATGAAGGATTCGAGGATCTCCTTCTGGGCGAGCTGGTCGGCGCTGGTCGGAGCATTCCAGAGGATCTGGACGTTGCCCAGCGCCTTGGCCTCCCGTTCCGCGCCAATCTTCGCGTAATTGAAGACGGGCAGGTCGAGCGACTTCGGAATCACGGCGAACCTGAGTGTCCGGGGTCCCTGAGTCGCGCTGCGTCCGCCGCACGCCACAACCGCACCCGCGAGGAGCAGGGCGCCACACATCGACGTTGCGCGTTTCATGCGATCTCCTAAAGCCTAAAGCCCAAAGCCCAAAGCCTATCCCGTGCGCCGTCGCGTCAGCAGCATCTGGTCCATCACGACGATGACGATCACGACCACGCCGACGATCAGGCGATCGTAGAACGTCGCGCCCGGAATCTGGGGCAGGGCGTTCCGGAGGACGCCGAAGATCAGCGTCCCGAGCACGGCGCCGATCACCGAGCCTCGGCCGCCCGAGAGGCTCGCGCCGCCGACCACCGCCGACGCGATGATATCGAGTTCGTAGCCGTTTGCGAGATCCGCCTTCCCCTGTCCCTGCACGACGACGAGCACGACGCCCGATACGCCCGCCAGCAGGCCGGCGAGCGCGTACACCGAGGCCTTGACCCGGTTGACGGCGATCCCGGAGAAGAGCGCGGCGGTCTCGTTGCCGCCGATGGCAAACACGGCGCGCCCCCACTGAAACGCGGTCATCAGCCATTGGAACAGGAGCGCGAGCGCGAACATCGCGATCGGCGCGACCCAGTCGGCCGGAAGGCCGAGCGGGCGCCAGCCGCCGACGAGATGGCTCGAGACGTCGAAGTAGGCCCCCTCGGTGATGATGAACGCGGCGCCGCGGGCGATCCCCATCACGCCAAGCGTGGCGATGAAGGGGGGCAGGCGCGTCGCGGTGACGAGCACGGCGCTCAGCAGGCCGCAGGCGAGCCCGGCGAGCAGCCCCGCCGTCATCGACGCGCCGAGCGACCAGCCGCCGGAGACGTAGAGGCCGCCCGTCACCACGCTCGTCAGCGCGATGACGGCCCCCGGGGCCAGATCGATCCCTCCGGCGATGATCACCATCGCCGCGCCGATCGCGGCAATCCCGTAGATCGACGAGTACTTCAGGATCAGCAGCGCGTTGCCGGCATTGAGGAACGGGTGCGGGCGATCGCCGGCGGGCCACAGATACCACGTGAAGAAAATGATTTCGACGGCGAGAATCGCGACAGTGCTCAGTTCGCGAACCTGCCACAGCTTGCTCACGAGGCGTGCCTCGCCTCGTGGGTCGCCAGCCGCATCACGGCTTCCTCGGTGGCGGCGGCGGCGGACATCTCTCCCTGGATGCGCCCCTCGCGCATGACGACGATGCGGTGGACGAGCGAGAGCACTTCGGGCAGATCGCTCGAGGCGACGAGGCAACCCACGCCGCGCGCCGCCTCGCGCCGGACGATCTCGTGGATCTCGAACTTGGCGCCGACGTCCACTCCCTTCGTCGGTTCGTCGAGCAGGAGGACGCGCGGCCGGGTCGCGAGCCATTTGGCGAGCACGACCTTCTGCTGATTGCCGCCGCTCAGGCTGTCCGGCGCCGCCTCGATACCCGGCGCGCGAATGTGCCAGTCGCGCAGCAGGTCGCTCGCCTCGCGCTTCTCGGGTCCGGCGTGCACGAGCACGCGCCCGTGCAGGGTTCGATCGGGCAGCACCAGGTTGTGCCGGAGGCTCAGGTTGAAGAAGAGGCCCTGGCGCTGGCGCTCCTCCGGCACGAGCGCGATCCCCGCCCGGGCGGCGTCGCGGGGCGATCGCGGCGTCACGACGGCGCCGTCCACGTGCATCGTGCCGCTGCGCGGCGCATGCAGGCCGAAGACCGTTTCGAGCAGCTCCGAGCGTCCCGAGCCGACCATCCCGAACAACCCGACGATCTCGCCGCGCGCCACCGACAAGGTGACGTCGCGGAAGGCCGGCGGACGGGTCAGGCGATCGAGCGCGAGCGCTGGCACACCGCCGTCACTCGCCGCGGCGGTCGTGGCGGTGCGCGGCGGCAGGTCCCGCCCCACCATCGCGCGCACGATGTCGTCCGGCGTGACGTCGGCGCGCGCGAACGTGCCGACGAGGGCGCCGTCCCGCAGGACGGTGAGGCGATCGCAGAGGCGGAAGACCTCCGGAAGCCGGTGCGAGACGTAGAGCAGCGTGACGCCGCGCGTCCGGAGGCGCTCGAGAATCGCGAAGAGGTGGTCCGCTTCCGCGTCGGTGAGGGCGGTGGTGGGCTCGTCGAGAACCAGGATGCGGCACTCGAAGGCGAGCGCGCGCGCCACCTGCAGGAGTTGCCGGTGCGCCGCCGACAGGCCGCCGGCGATGGCCCTGGGAGACACCGGCAGGTGCAGGTCGTCGAGGAGAACGCGCGTGCGCGCGTGCATCGCCGCATGCCGCAGACGGCCGAAGCGGGTGAGCTCGCGCCCGGCGAAGATGTTGCCCGTCACCGTGAGGTTCGGGAAGCAGAGCATCTCCTGATAGACCATGCCGATGCCGCGCTCGAGCGCTTCGCGCGGCGTCGCGAGATCGAGCCGGAGCCCCTGCCACGACACCTCGCCGGCGTCGGGACGCTGAATGCCCGCGAGGATTTTCAGCAGCGTCGACTTGCCGGCGCCGTTTTCCCCGACCAGCGCGTGCGCCTCCCCCTCGTCGACCGAGAAGGAGACGCCCCGCAGCGCCCGGACGGCGCCGAACGACTTCGTCACCGCATGAAAGGCCAGCCCGGGCATGATCGGTGCGGAGATGTTACGTGAGGAGCGCGTTCGCGCGCCAATCCCGACAGGCCGGAGGCGGGGTCCCCCGGCCGTGCGAGACTGCCGCTACCGGGCCGCGCCGGCGAGCTGCTGGACGACCGCCAGCGCCTTCATGACGTGCTCGGCCGGATTGATCTTGTCGGCGGCGCTCGAAAACACCGCGGCAATCGTGCCGTCGGGGCGCACGACGAACGTGGTGCGTTCCGTGAAGTCGTGATCGATCGTCACGCCGCGCGAGTCCTTCATGCCCGGTTTCAGCGCCATCTTCTTCAGGCCGTACGAGTCGGCAATCGCGCCGTTCGCGTCGGAGGCGACAGGAATCTTGCCGGCGCAGTACTGCGGGTCGGCCGAGAAGGCGTTGAGCCGCTGGAGGCTGTCGCGCGACACGCCGATGATCGAGGCGCCCGCCGCATCGAACTTCGACTTGTTCTCGGCAAACGTGTGGGCTTCGAGATTGCAGCCGCCCGTGAACGCGGACGGGTAGAAGTAGACCACGACCGGCCCCTTCTTCAGCGCGTCCTGGAGCGAAAAGCTGAACTGTTTGCCGGCGAGGGACGCCTCCGCCGAAAAGTCCGGCGCCTTTTCACCTGTCTTCAACGCGGCGAACGCCGGAATCGCCATCACACCCGACAAGAGGATGCCAACGAGAA
Source organism: Vicinamibacterales bacterium (assembly GCA_036278735.1). Taxonomy (GTDB): domain Bacteria; phylum Acidobacteriota; class Vicinamibacteria; order Vicinamibacterales; family 2-12-FULL-66-21; genus DASUKM01. Next base: position 41,854 of record DASUKM010000044.1, on the reverse strand, counting down.
GCCGTCTCATATGTGTTCTCCTTGATCCGATCATACCCGCCGGCCGATCGTTTACAATCCGCCGATGCATCGCCATCCCGCACGTCGGTCCCCCTGGCTGCTGCTCGCCGGAGCCGCCCTCGCCGTCCAGAGCGTGGCGGGCGCCGGACAGGGAACGCCGGCCGCGCCGGCGAAAGGGGCCTCCGTGACGCGCACGACGACGTCCGCCATGGTCGACGGCAAGCCGATCGAGATCTTCACCCTCACGAATGCGCACGGCGTGCGCATCCGGACGATGACCTACGGCGGGGTGATCCTGTCGCTCGAGGTGCCGGATCGTGCCGGACATCCCGGCGATATCGTACTCGGTCTGGCGTCCCCCGAAGACTATGTCGCCACGCCGCCCCCGTATTTCGGCGCGATCATCGGGCGATACGGCAACCGGATCGCGCACGGACGATTCACGCTCGACGGCAAGACGTACACGCTGGCGACCAACGACGGCCCGAATCATCTGCACGGCGGCAATCGCGGGTTCGACAAGCGGCTCTGGGCGGGGGAGCCGTTCCAGAATGCGGGCGGCGTCGGCGTGATCTACACCCGCACGAGCCCCGACGGCGAAGAGGGTTATCCCGGCACGCTGCGCGTCCGCGTGACCTACACGCTGACGCCTGCCAACGCGCTCGAGGTCGACTATCACGCCACGACGGACAAGGCGACGCCGGTCAACCTCACGCAGCACAGCTACTTCAACCTGGCCGGCGAAGGATCGGGCGACGTACTCGCTCAGACGCTGATGATCAACGCCGACCGCTACACGCCCGTCGACGAGCACGCGATCCCTACCGGTGAACTGGCGAGCGTCGCGGGGACGCCGTTCGACTTCCGCACCGCCACGGCGATCGGGGCGCGCATCGACGAGGACAACGTGCAACTGAAGAACGGGAAGGGATACGACCACAACTGGGTGCTGAACCGCCACGGCGCGGGGCTCGAGCTGGCGGCGCGGGCGTCGGATCCGAAGACCGGCCGCACGCTGACGATCACCACCACCGAACCGGGCCTGCAGTTCTACTCCGGCAACTTCCTGGACGGCACCATCAAAGGGAAGCACGGGCACGTCTACGGGCATCGCGGCGCGTACTGCCTCGAGACCCAGCACTTTCCGGACTCGCCGAACCACGCGAACTTCCCGTCGACGATCCTGCGTCCCGGGCAGGAGTACTCGTCGAAGACGGTGTTCACGTTCGGCGTCGAGAAGTAGGTCAGATCCGTAGGCCGGGTCTTTAGACCCGGCGGCCAGGCCGGGTCAGACCCGGCGCGCTTCCAACCCCGCATATCGTCGTCGCAGATCGTCGTAGACCCGCGTGTGCGCCGGCACCGGGCGGATCCGGGATCCTGGCGCCGGATCGGTGAGCCCGGCCACGACGTCGGGCCATGGGCACGCGTGTCCGTGCGCCCGCGCGTCTGCCTCGAAGGCGCGCAGCGCCGCCCCGAGCGCGGCGGCGTTCACCGCCGCCGCGCGGTAGACGTCGGCGCCGAAGACGTCGGCCATCACCTGCAGGATCGCCGGATTGGCCGCGGCCCCTCCCGCCGCGTGGATGCGCGCGATCGGGCGCGCGATCCATTCCGTGTGGTTCGCCATCGCCATCATCTGCGCTTCCACGACCCCGCGCACGTTGGCCGCCGCATCGTCGGGGTCGAGTCCCTCCCGGAGCACGCCAGTGTCTGCCGCGGGCGTCGTCTCGGGGACGAACCACGGCCGCAGCAGTCCTCCGCGGTTGCCGGCCGGCGTGTTCGCGAGCGCTGCCGAAAAGCCTGCCCAATCGAGACCGTATTGATCCCGCACCGCCTCGCGCGCGAGCGATCCGTTGCTGAAGCACGTCAGGCCCATGTATCCACCGGTGGGAGAGGCGAAGAGGTGCGAGGCGCCGCGGGCCGTAGAGACCGGCAAGGGTTGCGGCAGTTCTGCGAAGACAGTGTCGCTCGTGCCCAGCGAGATGCCGACACGTCCCGGCGTCACGAGCCCGGCGCCGACGAGGCTCGACGGGTTGTCGCCCGACCACACGACGACGTCCGCGGCGGGGAAGCCGTAGCGGGCCCTCCAGTACGGCGACAGCGCGCCGGCCATCGTCGACGACGGTGCGATGGCGGGCAGGCGGCGCTCGAGATCCGGCGCGGTGGCGTCGAGCGCGGCGGACGCCCAGCGCAACGTCCGCAGATCCATCAGGTTCATCCCGGAGGCGTCGGCGCAATCGACGGGCGCGTGCGCGCCGGCGAGCAGCGACGCCATGAACGAGCTGACGAGGTGCACGCGATCCGTGGTCCCCCATCCGGCGGCATCGCGTTCGGAGAAACGCCGGATCTGCGGACCCGTAAACCGCTCACACGCGCGCGACCCTGTCAGCTTCGCCACGGCCGGCGCCCCCCCGAGGGCTGCCTCGATCGCGGCACACTGCTCCGTGGTGCTGCCGTCGAGCCAGACCGGCGCACGCCGCCGCGAGAGGCCCGCTTCCAACTGCTGACACAGCGGCCGGCCAGGGTCGAGCCGCGCGAGCCGCGGCGCCATCGCGGCCGTGCAGTACACGCTGCCGTGCTGCTGGGCGGCGCCAGAGACGGCGCGCAAGCGGCTGACGTCGGGGCCGAGCGCATCCCGGACGTCTCCCATCATGCGATCGAGCGCCTCCGCCCACATCAGCGGCCACGACCACACTTCCCGCGGGTCGGCCCCGCGAACCACGCCGCCGCTCGTGCCGTACTGCGGAAAGTCGCGATCGAAATTCAGGACGTGCTCGAAGCGAAGGCGCCGGCGATCGCCGGCGACCTCGATCACCGCCGCCGTCAGACTCTGCGTGCTCGCGTCGAATCCGAGATACAGGTCGCGCGTCAGAGGCCGGCCCTCCGCCGCGCCTCCTGGACGACGGCGTCCATCTCCTGGCGGTACTTCGCGAACGTGTCGTCGACGATGTTGAGGGTCGGGATCTGGTTGGGCGTGAGCGACAGCGTCTGCGGATTCCATCGGCCGAAGCCGGACTCGTGCACGCCGGAACTGCCGCGCCCGGGCGCCGGATGGCTGAGGTGCTGGAAGAAGTGCGCGTACTTCTGGACGGCGCCGCCGCCCCCCGCGTGGAACATCGGGATGAACTCGAGCAGCGCGTCGTAGTGCATCTCGCCGACGACCGCCACGTGCGGATACCGCCGGCGGAGATCGAGGATCATCGCGCGCAGCCCTTCGTGCATGTCGGCGTTGGGATTGTTCGTCCAGCCGCCGGCGATGTCGAGAAAGTAGGCGTCGGGATTGTACCGATCGATGGCATCGGCGATCCGCCCGGTCAGCCAGCGCCGCCACGACGGGACGCCGACGTTCATGTACGCGAGCCAGCCCTCCATGTGGCGGTCGTTGTCCCAGTCGACCCAATTCAGCGACATCGGGTCGCCGTCGATTTTGGCGGTCGCAGCGTCGGCAATGGCCGCCCAGCCGGGCTGCTCGCGATTGGCGGCGTTGGTGCCGAACATCGGCATCATGTGGAAGCCGAGATCGCGGCCGGCGGTCATCAGTTCGCGGAAGCCTGCCTCGCCGCCCATGCGGTCGTCGGCCCGGTAGAGCGGGTAATTCCAGTAGTAGCGTCCGTCCCAGGCCGCAACGAAGGCGAGCACGCGATCGGCGGGGATGCGGGTCGCGATCCAGCGCAGGATCTCGAGCATGCGGGCGTAGTCGTTGAAGATGTAGCCCGTGTAGTGCGTGCCGTGGAGCGTGAGGGCCAGCGCCATCTTCCGCATCCAGTCCGGCGCGTCCGGCCGCTCCGAAAACGCCGGCAGGCGATACGCCTGTTCGAGATGCTGATAGTGATCGCCGACGGCCGCCTCGGGCGTCGCCGCTCGCCCGATCCGCCAGGCGGGCACGCTGACGCGCGGGGATCGGACCCAGCCTTCGAATTCCGCGATCGCCTCGACGCGGTAACCGGCGTCTCCCGGCTGCAGATACACGCGCTTGGCGCGCACGCGGTCGTCACGCGACGAGACGTACACGCAGCCGCCGTCCGGCTCCTCGACGATCACGAGGGGCGTCGTCAGGCCGGCGGCCACGTTGAGATCGCCGGCGGAGAACGGATACCCGAAGAGCAGTTCGTTGTCGCGCGGATCGAACGGCGTCCCGCCCGCGGCGGACACCCGGCCGCGCGGGACGCCGCGGATCACGGTGGTGACCGTCTTGACCGGCCGATCCATGTCGACCGACGCCGACCAGTCCACCAGAGCGCCCGCGCGCGTGAAGGTCGCGTGCAGGCGCCCCGCCGCGGGCTGCTGCCCGCCGGCCCAGACGAATCGGCTGCAGGTCAGCTCCAGGCGATCGCCGTCGATGCTCGCGGTCATCGCGTCGCGGTCGAGGCCGTACGCGTTCTCGTAGGTGAAGATCAGGAACCCGAACTGGTAGCCCGCGAAATGCACCGACGGCTCGGGAAAGTCGTAGCTGAATTTCATGAACCCGCGGCCGCGGGGCGGCACGTAGACGGCGCTCGTCGAGACGAGCGGCTCGATGGTGCCGTCCGCGATCTGCGGCGCTTGCGGCAGGCGCGGCGCCGCGGTGGCCGGATGTGGCGGGAGCAGCGCACCCGCGCCCGCCAGGCCGATCGTTTTCAGGAGCGCCCGGCGCGAAAGATCCTGTGCCATGATGGCGGTCATCATAGCGGACTGGCGGGGGGCGGGGGAGCGCGCGAGGGGGTGGCGCCCCGCGCGCATTGAGTAATGATGACCCGGGGACAGACATGAGTAAGGACGGCGGCATCACGCGACGAGACGCCATCGGGTGGTTGACGGCGGCTGGCGGCGCGCTGCTGTTCCGGTCGGCGCTCGATGCCGCCGGCGCGCCGCTGCGCCTGGCGGGGCAGGACGTCGAGATCGTGCTTCGCTCGATCAGCGGCTCGACGGTGCGGATCACGGTGACGCCGCGCGGCGCCGCCGTGGCCGACGATGGCGCGCTCGTGGCCGAGGGGACACCCATCCGGCACTCGTCGGATCCGTCCGATCTCGCGCGCGTGCGGTCGGGCGACCTCGTCGTGCGCGTCTCCTCGGACGGTTCCGTCATCGACGTCGCCAGCGCCGCCGGGGACAGGGTGCAACGGCTCGCGCTCGATCCCGACAGCCCCGGAATGACCTTCACCCTCGGGACCGCTCCGGTGCTCGGCTTCGGCGAAGGCGGACCGCAATTCGATCGCCGCGGGAACGTGTATCCGCTTCGGAATGGGCAGGGCGGCTATCAGCTCGCGACGCACGGCGGGCGCGTCCCGATCCAGTGGCTGATCGGCACCGCCGGCTGGGCGATGTTCGTCCACCAGCCGTACGGGTCGTTCGATCTCAGCGGAACGGAAGGGCGGTTCGATCCTCAGGGGGCCACGCTGCCGCTCGATGTCTTCGTGGTCGCCTCCCGCCATCCGGAGGTCGTCATGCGCGAGTACGCGCGCATCACAGGAATGCCGGAGCTGCCGGCCCTCTGGACGTTCGGCTATCTCCAGTCGCATCGCACGCTCGCCGGCCCCGACGAGGTGATGTCGGTCGCCCGCACGATGCGCGCGAAGAAGCTCCCGTGCGACGCGCTCATCTATCTCGGGACCGACTTCTCGCCGTCCGGCTGGAACACGCACAACGGCGAATTCACCTGGAACCAGGCGAATTTTCCGCACCCCGCGCGGACCATCGATCAGCTCCACGCGATGCACTACAAGGTCGTCCTCCACGTCGTCATCGAAGGACGGCACCTGACGGGGACGGTCAACGATTCGTGCGAGCACCCGGAGCCGAGCGGCCGGACACCCGATGGCAAGTGGCCGGCCGAGCGAAGCGTGGGATGTTACTGGCCGTACCACAAGCCGCTGATGGATCTCGGCGTGGATGGCTGGTGGCCCGATCAGGGCGACGGGTTCGACGCGCCGTCGCGCCTCGAGCGCATCCGCATGTACTGGGAGGGTCCACAGCTCTGGCGTCCCGACGAGCGCCCGTTCGCGCTGCATCGCAACGGCGCGCCCGGCATGCAGCGCTACGGCGCGTTTCTGTGGTCGGGGGACGTGCAGTCGCGCTGGGAAACGCTCGCCACGCACGTTCCGGTGGCGATCAACTGCGGCCTCTCCGGCATTCCGTACTGGGGCACCGACATCGGCGGCTTCGTCCCGACCGCCGAATTCACCGGCGAACTGTTCGTGCGCTGGTTCCAGTTCGGCGCCTTCTGCCCCCTGTTCCGATCCCATGGACGCGACTGGCATCTGCACCTGCCGTGGGGATGGGACGGCGGCGACGGCGGCCCCGACGAGACGAAGGGCTTCCATCCCGACCCGGCGGAGATGCACAACAAGCAGGTCGAGCCAATCTGCCGGCAGTACCTCGACCTGCGATATCGCCTGCTGCCGTACACGTACTCGATCGCGCGCGACACCTGTCAGACGGGCCTCCCCATGATGCGCGCGCTCTGGCTGCACTATCCGGGCGATCCGGTTGCGGTGGCGCGCGGCGACGAATTCCTGTGGGGGCGCGACATCCTCGTCGCACCCGTCACGGAGAAGGGGGCGTCCGCGCGCCGCCTGTACCTGCCCGACGGCGACTGGTTCGACTTCTGGACCGGGGAACGCGTCGCCGGCGGCCGCGAAGTGTCGCGGGCCGTCGATCTCGCGACGCTGCCGCTCTACGTGCGTGCGGGAAGCATCATCCCCATGGGTCCGGCCAAGCAGTACACGGGTGAACTCTCGCCGGCGCCGCTTTCGCTCGACGTCTATCCCGGGGCCGACGGCGCGTTCCTGATTTACCTGGACGACGGCGAGTCGTTCGAGTACCGCGACGGCGCCTGGACCGGGATTCAGGCACGATGGTCGGAAGGACCGCGCACGCTCTCGCTGCGGCTGGCGCCCGGTTCGCGCATGTTGTCGCCGCTGCCGCGCGCGATCGACGCCCGCCTGCACGGCGGCGCGCCCCACCGGATGATGTTCGACGGCCGACCCCTCACCGTGCGCTTGTAAGCACGGCGCCCGAGCGGCGCGATCGTAGTACACTGCGGCCATGGCGCGCCTCGCGCGCCGGGAAGTGGGCGATGGCCAGACGACGGTGGATGCTCCTGCCTGTAACGGTCGCGCTCGTCGTTGCTGTGGGGGCGATCACCGCCTATGCGCAGCGCCGCTGGTTCCGGTCCCAGCCGATCGACGTCCCGATCGATCCGGCGCCGCACTACGACGGCCGCTTCACGTTCGCGCGTCTGAAGTTCACGACCGGCCCGGGCGGCTATTACTACGGCGGCCTGCCCGCGTGGGCGCACGGCTACCTGCCCATCCGTGAGGGCAGCCGGTCCGAAACGAACCTGACGAAAATCCTGAACGGCATCACGAATATCGATCCGCACCTCGACGGCACGAAGGTCGTCGACGTGGGTTCGCTGGATCTGTTCCGGTATCCGCTCGTCTACGCGGCGGAACCGGGCTACATGGTGCTGAACGACAAGGAAGCGCTCAACCTGCGCGCGTATCTGCAGAAGGGGGGCTTCATCATCTTCGACGACTTCCGCGGGCCGTACGACTGGGAGAACTTCCAGGCCACGATGGCGCGCGTGCTGCCGGGCGAGCACCTGATCCGCCTCGACGTCAAGCATCCGATCTTCCACGCCTTCTTCGACATTCCGACGCTCGATTTCATCCAGGCGTACGACCGCGGCGGGCCGGCCGAGTTCTACGGGATGTTCCCGAACAACGACCAGTCGCGCCCGCTGCAGTTCATCGCCAACTTCAACAACGACGTCTCGCAATACTGGGAGTGGTCCGACACCGGGTTCGTCCCGATCGACCTCTCGAACGAGGCGTACAAGCTCGGCGTCAACTACGTCGTCTACGCGATGACGCACTGACGCCCCCGGCGCCGGCATCATGAGATCCTCTCGAACCACGGCGGTCCGTCTTGCGGCCCTGACGCTTGCGATTTCGGCGCTCTGTTTCAGCCGATCGCCGCGCGCGGTCACCGAGTCGCTTCCCGGCCAGCTCACCGATCGCGCGTTCTGGTCCATGAGCACCGGCTTCTCCGAGCCGGGCGGGTATTTCCGGTCCGACAATCTCGTGTCGAACGAGACGGCGTTCCAGCACGTCATCCCGACGCTGCTGCGGCACAACGGGTCGGCGGGCGCGTATCTCGGCGTCGGGCCCGACCAGAATTTCACCTACATCGTGGCGCTGCACCCGCGCGTCGCCTTCATCGTCGACATCCGGCGCGAGAACCTGCTGCTGCACCTGATGTACAAGGCGGTCATCGAGCAGTCCCCGACGCGCGTGGACTTCGTCTCGCGCCTCTTCTCGCGGCGGCGGCCCGCCGGCGTCGGCCCCTCCTCGACCGCCGCCGAACTCTTCGACGCGCTCGATCGCGCCCCCGCGGATCAACGGCTCTACGACCGCAACCTGAAGGACATCGTCCACCAGCTCGTCAACCGCCACGGTTTCAAGCTGTCGCCCGACGACGTGCGGGGGATCGATTACGTGTACCGCGCGTTCTTTTCGAGCGGGCCGGGCATCGCGTACTCGTTTCCGCGGGGCGGCTGGGCGCGGTTTCCGACGTACCGCGAATTGATGAGCGAAACCGACGGCAACGGCATGCAGCGAAGTTATCTCGCGACCGAGGCGAACTATCGCGTGCTGCGCGAGTACGAGCGCAGCAACCTGATCGTCCCGGTCGTCGGCGACTTCGCGGGTCCGCGGGCGCTGCGCGCGGTGGGGGCCTACCTGCGCGACCACGGCACGTCGGTCGAGGCGTTCTATACGTCGAACGTGGAGCAGTACCTGTTCCGCGGCACGGAGTGGCAGGAGTTCTACGCCAACGTCGCCAGCCTGCCGATCGACGGCGAGAGCACGTTCATCCGGGCGTCGTTCATGAACTCGGGCTACTGGTATCCCTCGTCGACCTCCGCCTTTCCCTCCGCGACGCTCCTCAATCCCATTGCGACGCTGCTCGACGCCGTCAACGACGGCCGCATCCGCGGCTACGAGGACGTGATCGGGATCTCGAAGTAGGCCGGGTCTTCAGACCTGCCGCGCCGGCCATCGTGCTGACATCGACGCCGTGCCGCCGGCTTCCCTGTTGACCAGCCCCGGCACCTCCCGCCGAATGCGGCCCTTCGCCAGAAACCTCGTCGCGTTCGGAATCCGAGCGTCGTCGCGCAGGCTGAGGATCGCGGCCGAGATCTGGCGATGGCGAGACGAGATCTGATGAAGAGAATCGCGCTAGAATCGGCGCCGTGCCGAAACCGCTGCTCGCCGCGGCGCTGCTCGTCGCCGCAACCCTGACGGCCGGCGCGGCTCCGCAGTCGCCGCCGGCGACCGCCCGCATCAAGATCGATCCCGACCGCACCATCGGCCAGGTCGATCCGCTCGTCTTCGGCAACTTCGCCGAACATCTCGGCCGGATGATCTACGGCGGTCTGTACGAAGAGGGAAGCCCGCTGTCGGATGCGAACGGCTACCGCCGCGACGTGATGGACGCCGTCCACCAGCTCGGCGTCACCATCCTGCGGTGGCCCGGCGGCAACTTCTCGTCCGGCTACAACTGGATGGACGGGATCGGGCCGAAGGACGCGCGGCCGGTGCGCAAGGATCTCGCCTGGGACGCGCTCGAGTCGAACCGCTTCGGCACCGACGAGTTCCTGCGCTACTGCGAGCTGATGCACATCGAGCCGTACGTCACGGTGAACCTCGGGCTCGGCACGATAGACGAGGCGCGGTACTGGGTCGAGTACACCAACGAAGCGAAGCACACATACTGGGCGGACCAGCGTCGGAAGAACGGACACGACGCGCCGTACGGCGTGAAGTACTGGGCGCTCGGCAACGAGATCGACGGCCCGTGGCAGCTCGGACACAAGTCCGCCGACGAGTACGCGCGCTTCGCGCTCGAGGCGGGGAAGGCGATGCGCGCTGTCGATCCCACCATCAAGCTCGTCGCCAGCGGATCGAGCAACTACGGCGCCGACTGGATCGGGTGGAACCGTACGGTGCTCGAGACGCTGCGGAACACCGTCGACTACATCGCACTGCATACCTACATCGGCGACCGCGACAACGATCTCGAGCGGTTCCTCGGCGCGTCGCAGCAGAATCTCGAACGCTACATCGAGACGACCGCGGCCCTCATCCGCGAGGTACGGACGGGCCCGAACCCGCGGCCCATCTCGATCGCCTACGACGAGTGGAACGTCTGGTATCGAACCGGCAGCCGCGAGCTGCTGGAGGAGGTCTACAACTTCGAGGACGCCCTCGCGATGGGCATGTTCTTCAACACCTTCATCCGCCACGCCGACGTCGTCAAGATGGCGAACCTCGCCCAGATGGTGAACGTCATCGCGCCCATCATGACGAACGAGCAGGGTCTCTATCTGCAGACGATCTTCTTTCCAATCGCGGAATACGGGAAGCAGCGCGGCAACACGTCGCTCGACGCGTGGGTCTCGTCGCCGACCTACACGCTGCCCAACCGGCCGCAGCAGCCGATCGCGTATCTCGACGTGTCGTCCACGATCGATTCGGCCGGCCGCACGCTGTACGTGAACGTTTTGAATCGCAGCAAAGCGCGCGACCTGACCGCGGCGATCGAAATCCAGGACAAGCCGATCGCGCCGGCGGCCGAGGTGTGGCAGATGGACAATGCCGACCTGAAGGCGGTCAACACGTTTGGCGACGACCACAAGGTGCGCCCGACGACGCGCAACGTGTCGATTGACACGCACGACGGGGCATTCGAGTTCCCTTTCCCGGCGCACTCGCTGACGATCCTGCGGCTGCAGATCAGGTAGCGCGGGGTGCGGCGTGCGGGCGAACCCTGACGGTCTGGTCAGCCCATAAAGGGCTGAATTATTCATGAACACCTGGTGATGACGAGGTTCGTTCGTGGAGAAAACCGTAGTAGCGGGCCGTCAGGCACACGAAAAATGCGGCGCAGGCCAGCGACAGGGTTTGGGGACGCCACCCCAGCGCGGGTGCCGCGCTGGGGACCCCGGATGGGGGTCCCCAAACCGCGTTCGGACGACGATAAGCCGGAGCCGCGTTTTTCCGACCCGCGGATGACGGTTTTCGGAGCGAATGGACGTCGGCGTCGCGCTCATTCATGAATAATTCAGGGTCAAGGGCTGACCCACAAGCGAGCGCGCGACAGGAGCTGATGACACCAACGAGGCGAATTGGGCGGTGGGGACTTGCCGCACTCGTGCTGGCACCGCTTGTGGCGGCGCGCAGCACCCAGCCGCCCCGTCCCGTCGCTGCCCTCACCAATCCGTTCGTCGCGGCGCAATTCGATGGACGCGGTCTGACGAGCCTCGCGCTTCACGAAAGCACGCGGCCGGTGCGGTTCGTCCACGACGGGTTCGCACTGAAGATCGGCGGCCGCACGATCGACAGCGCCGACCTGCCGGTGCCGCGACGCGAGACGATCTCTGGCGCGCTCGTCGTCTTCACCTGGACGGCGCCATCCGGCACGATTCGGGTCGAGTACGAGTTGCAGCCGTCCTGGCACTTCGTGAGCAAGCGGCTCGTCTTCACGCCGTCCTCGGCGCACGCGTTCCACGTCGACGACGTGGACGTCCTTCAGGACACGCTCGACGAGGCGCCGCACGACGTGTTCGTGCCGAAATCGCCGCGGCCGTCGCTCGGGACCGGCGATTACGGTGCGGCGCTCCGGTTCGTCGATGGCCGCGGGCTGCTGGCGATCGGGCAGAACCCGTTCCTGACGTTCACGCGGGAGGGGGCGCGCTTCAGCCTCGCGTATGCGCCGGACATGGACTGGGCCGCCGCCGACGGTCCCTTCGAGAGCGATCGCGCCCTGCTGATTCCGTACCGTCAGGATCCCGCCCACGTGCTGCCCGCGAAGATGCAGCCCGAATGGACGCTCGATGCGACGTCAGGGGAGCCGGGACTTCAGCGGCCCGAAATCGCCGCCTTCACCGACGCCGTCCGCGCGTTCCTGCTCGACCCGCGCAAAACGCCGCTCGACGTGATGGTCGGCTGGTGCGCCAACGACTACCAGATCGACGTCGCGCGCCCGGAAGGGCGCACGGAATACAAGCGGTTGATCGACCGTGCGGCGGCGCTCGGGGCGCAATACGTTCTCTACGCTCCCTCGAACTCGGCGCTTTCGCGGCGCGAAGACAGCATCGATGACTGGAGCTGGGAGCACGTCCTCTGGCTCGGCCTCGGGCAGCGGATCCGAAAAGGGGAGTGGGACCCGCGCACGAGCGCGGTTCCATCATCCGTCCGAGAGATGATCGACTACGCCCGCTCGAAGCACGTGAAGCTGCTGGCGTACGTGTATCCCGTGCTGCCGTTCGCGGGTCATCCGGACTGGCTCGTGACGGCGCCGAACGGACACCGCTACTCGAATCTCGGCTTCCGCGATTTCCAGAACTGGCTCGTCGACGAACTCGTCGCGTTCCACGACCGTACGGGCATCGGTGGCTACGCGTTCGACCACACGTTTCTGACGTACCCGGGCGCGAGCCGATACGCCCAGTGGTACGGGTGGCGGCGGGTGATGGCGCGGTTGCGCACGCGGCTGCCCGGCATCGCGATCGACGGGCGTCAGGCGTATCAGCTCTACGGGCCATGGACGTGGCTGGCCGGGAGCTACCCGCATCCGACCTCGACCGACGAGCAGCCGGAAAGCTTCGTCCCGTTTCCGGACCTGCACGTCGACCGCGTGGCGGCCGACCGCGAGCGCTTCACGGCGTTCTGGTACCGCAACTATCAGTTCGCGCCGAGCCGAATCCTCCCCGGCTTCATCACGCACCAGACCTCGCGCAGCGACGACACGGGCGACATGCCGCAGATGAAGACGCCGGATCGGGGGACCGTGCTGCTGCCGTTCCGGCGCCGCGACTGGGACTATCTCGGCTGGCGCTACTCGCTCTTGTCGTCGATCGCCGTCGCGGGGCTGAACAACGTCATCGACATGATCCCGGCGCGCGACGAGGCGGAGTTCCGGCATTTCTCCGACGCCGATATCGCATGGTTCCGCCACTGGATCGACTGGACAGCCGAGAACCGGCGCTTCCTGCGCCACACGCGCACCATTCTCGGCCAGCCGGCAATCGGAAAGCTGGACGGCACCTCAGCGATCGACGGCGACAGCGGTTACGTGTTCCTGTTCAACCCGAACGGCCGGCGCATGACCGCGGCGCTTCCCCTCGATGCGACGATCGGCCTCGCCGGCGGCCGCGGCACGTACACGCTGCGCGAGATCTATCCTGACGAAGGACGTCTGCTCGCCGCCGACGACGGCACGCGTCCGCATGACGGCGTGCCGGTACACGTGGAGATCGACGGCGGCTCCGCCCTGGTGCTGCGCATCGACCCCGCGCCGGCCGCCATCACCGCTCCCGTCTTGCTGGGCGTGCGTGGATCCGCTCGGATGAGCGGCACGACGGTCGCGTTGTCTGAGGTGCGTGGCCTCGCCGGCACGGACGCGGAGGCCGACATCCTGCTGCCCGCCGGCCTCCACCCGGCCGCCGCGCGCGTGAACGGCGTGCGCGTCGACTTCGAGCGGCCGACGCCGGGTCACGTCAGGCTCCGGCTGCACTTTGCCGGCGTGCCGTTCCGCAAGATGCAGCCCGCGATGGAGGTGCCGTCGGACTTCCACGGCGGAGTGATCTCGGGCACCGTCACGATCCCGCGGCGCATCTTCGATCAACTGGCCGCGCGGCGCCGCGCGTGGCCGATCCCGTGGACCGCCGACGACCTGCGCACGCCGTGGCTCGCCTCGGAGCGGCTGCTGCTGTTCGTCCAGATTGCGGAGCCGAAGGCCGCCTGGACTGCCAGCCTGGCGGTGGACGGACGCGCCATGCCGTTGATCAAGGCGTATTCTGCCGTGCGTCCGGAGCCCAGTACGTTCGTCGGCTTCTACGCGGATCTGTCGGCGCTCGCGCCCGACCGCCCGCATCGGCTCGACGTGCGCCTGCCGCGTCTCGCCCGCGGGCAGCTCCAGGGCGTGTTCTTCGAGAACGTCGAACCGGAATACACGGCCCAACTCGCGCCGGGTCTAAAGACCCGGCCTACAACCGGATCGCCGGCCAGGTCCCGGTGACACCATAGGCCGGGTCTTCAGACCCGGCAACACGGCAGGCCGGCCGAACACGACGCATCTCGCGCCGGCCATGCGATAGAATTGCCGCACTCGGAGGACTCATGAAACGGATCGCCACAATCGGCCTGGCCGCGGCCGCCATGTACGTCGCGGTCGTCGCCGCGCAAGGACCCGCGCCAGCCGATCGCCTCAACGCCGACACGTTCAAGGATTTCTCGTTTCGCAGCATCGGGCCGGGATTGACGACGGGGCGCATCGCCGACCTGGATGTCGATCCGAAGGACCTCAACGTCTGGTACGTCGCCGCGGCGTCGGGGAATCTCTGGAAGACCGACAACCGCGGCAACACCTGGACGCCGGTGTTCGACAATTACGGCTCCTACTCGCTGGGTTGCGTCACCGTCGACCCGCACGACTCCAACATCGTGTGGCTCGGGACCGGCGAAAACAACAACCAGCGCAGCGTCAGCTTCGGCGACGGCGTCTACAAGTCGACCGACGCCGGCAAGACGTGGAAGCGCATGGGGCTCGAGAACTCCGAGCACATCCAGAAGATCGTCGTCGACCCGCGCAACTCGAACGTCGTCTACGTGACCGCCATCGGGCCGCTGTGGTCGTCGGGCGGCGACCGCGGCCTCTACAAGACCACCGACGGCGGCCAGACGTGGAAGGCGGTGCTCCAGATCAGTCCCGACACGGGCGTGACCGACATGGTGATGGATCCGCGCAAGCCCGACGTCATCTATGCGGCCGCGCTGCAGCGCCGCCGGGCACTCGGCCAGTTGATTGGCGGCGGCCCCGAGAGCGCGATCTACAAGACGACCAACGGCGGCACGACGTGGACGAAGCTCACGAAGGGGCTCCCGACGGTCGACATGGGGCGCGTCGGCCTGGGGCTGGACCCCAAGAACTCCAACCGGGTGTACGCGCTCGTCACTGCCCAGGGAGATGCCGGTGGCTTCTTCCGATCCGAGGACGCGGGACGGACGTGGAAGCGGACGAGCGACTACAAGGGCGGCGACCCCGGCTATTACAACGAGATCTTCGTCGACCCGCACCATCCCGACACCATCTGGTCGACCCAGACCAACGTCTACCGCAGTGAAGACGGCGGCAAGACGTTCAAGGAAGTGCCGCTGCGCGGCGTGCACGTCGACTATCACGAGATCTGGTTCGACCCGAACGACGCGAACCACATGCTCTTCGGCAACGACGGCGGGCTGTACGAGACGTACGACGACATGGCGTCCTTCCGCCATTTCACGAACCTGCCGCTCTCGCAGTTTTATCGCGTGTCGACCGACAACGCGCGCCCCTTCTATCACGTCTGCGGCGGCGCCCAGGACAACGGCTCGATCTGCGGACCGTCGCGGACGCTCAATCGCGCGGGCATCCGAACGAGCGACTGGTACACGGTCGGCGGCGGCGACGGCTTCCAGGGGCGCGTCGATCCCGAAGACCCGAACATCGTCTACGCGCAGTCGCAGGAGGGAAACCTGACGCGTCTGGATCTGCGCACGGGCCAGAGCGTCAACATCCGCCCGCGCACTACCAACGTCTTCGGCATGAGCCCGGAAGACATTCAGGCGGAAGTCGAAACGGCGGAGGCCGGACGCGGCGGCAGGGGCCGAGAGGGCGCCGCGGGACGCGGCGGCCAGGCGGGCGCGGCGGGCCGCGGTGGACGCGGCGCGTTCGGCGGCGGCCGCGGCCAGACGCTGGGCCGCTGGCACTGGGATGCCCCCTTCATCATCAGTCCGCACTCGGCGCGGCGGCTCTACTTCGGCGGCGATCGCCTGTATCGCAGCGACGACGAGGGGGATTCGTGGACGGCCGTCAGCGGGGACCTGACGCGCGACGTCGACACGTCGAAGATCCCCATCATGGGCAAGATCTGGCCGAAGGACGCCGTGGCGTACAACCAGGCCACGACTCGCATCAGCGTGATCACCGCGATCGACGAATCGCCGCTGCTCGAAGGGCTCCTGTACGTGGGCACCGACGACGGCAACGTGCAGGTCTCCGAAGACGGCGGGGCGCACTGGCGCAAGGTCGACTCGATTCCGGGCCTGCCGGAACACAGCTACGTGACCGACGTCTTCGCCTCGACGCGCGACTCCAACGTGCTGTTCGCCACTTTCAACGACTGGCAGAGCGGCGACTTCAAGCCGTACGTGATGAAGAGCCCGGATCGCGGCCGCACCTGGACGTCGATCACCGGCGACCTGCCGCAGCGCTCCGGCGCGTGGTCGATCGTGCAGGACGACCAGCAGCCGAACCTCCTGTTCGTGGGCCTCGAGTTCGGGGTCTATTTCACGATCGACGGCGGGCAGCACTGGGTCCGGCTCGAAGGGGGCATCCCCGCGATCGAGGCGCGCGACCTGCTGGTGCAGCGGCGCGAAGGGGACCTGATCGCCGCGACGTTCGGGCGGGGCGCGTACGTGCTCGACGATTACAGCGCGCTGCGCTCGGTCACCCCGGCGTCGCTCGCCGCCCCCGCCTCGCTCTATCCGCTGCGCGACGCGTACATGTACGACGAACTGGGCCAGATCGGCGAGGTGTGGGGCGACCCTGTCACGCCGAACCCGCCCTTTGGCGCGATCTTCACCTACAGCGTCGGGCGGGCGCCCGCTTCCGGGAGCAAGCTGGCGCTCGAGGTGACCGATGATGCGGGCAAATCGGTGCGCCGCCTCGATCTGTCGGGCGATCCCGGCGTGCACCGGATCGCCTGGGATCTGCGCGGCGAGCCGCCGGCTCCTCAGCAGGGTCGTGGCGGCCGCGGCGGCGGCGGATTCGGCCGCGCGCCGCGCGGACCGCTCGTCAGCACCGGCCGGTATCACGCGTCGATCGGGACGCTGACCGGGGACACGTTCAAGGCGCTCGACGGGGTGGAGCAGACCTTCGCGGTCGAGCCGTTGCCGCGGTAGCTGAGTGAGTCAGCCCATAAAGGGCTGACCCACACCGCCTCCTTCTGGCGGCCTGACCCGCAGCGCGCACTCCTGTGGGTCAGGCCTTTATGGCCTGACCACTACCTTCCGATCTTCACCAGTACGGCCCCATGACTGGGCACCGGCGCGGCGAACGCCTCGGTGAACGTCCCGAGATCCTTCTGGCGCCAGAGATCGCGCACGGCGCGCGGGCCGCTCAATCCGAGATCCGCCCACCGCGCCGTCACCGTCGCGGCGTACGGCGAGCGATTGAAGAGCCCGACCGCGACGCTCCCGTCCGCGAGCGGGCGCGCCCACACTTCGAGCCCGCCGTCCCGCGCGACGCGGCGCGCCGCGTGCCCCGCCGCGTCCTGATCGATCGCGAGCACCTCGTCGTTGCCCAGCAGGTCCGTCGTGAACTGGTCGAGCGCCGACATGTCGGCGCCAATCAGCAGGGGAGCCGCCAGCAGGCTCCACAGCGTGATGTGCGTGATCTGCTCGTCGGGCGTGAGTCGTGTCGGGTGAATGTGCGGACCCCAGCCGAGACGGCCGACCACCAGCATGTCGGGATCGTTCCAGTGCCCGGGCGCCGCGAAGCGTTCGTGGCCGTTCTGGTTGAAGCCGATGCCCGCGAGGCTCTGCCAGGTGTCGGTGATGTCCCCCGTCGTGCGCCACACATTCCCGCCGACCTCCGCGCCCCATTCCCAGACGTCTCCCATGCCGTACTGGCACAGGCTGAAGACGATGTCGCGATCGGTCTTGTCGAGCGCGCCTCGCATCAGCGCGTACGGCTGCTTCATCTGGTCCAGCGTCGGGGTGCGGCCGGCCACCTCTGAATACGAGCACCAGTCGTATTTCAGATAATCGATCCCCCACTTCGCGTACGTCGCGGCGTCCTGCGCCTCGTGGTGATAGCTGCCCGTGAATCCGGCGCAGGTCTTCGGACCAGGCGACGAGTAGATGCCGAGCCCGAGCCCTTTCGCGTGGACGTAGTCGGCGAGCGCCTTCATGTCGCCGAACTTCTCGTTCGTCTGGATCTCGCCGTTCGCGTCGCGTCCCGCTTCCCAGGTATCGTCGATGTTGATGTAGCGGAACCCGTGCGCCGCCAGGCCGCTGCTCACCATCGCGTCGGCGGCCGCCCGCACCTTCGCGGCGTCGACGGCCTCCGCCCAGACGTTCCATGAATTCCAGCCGATCGGCGGCGTCTGCGCCAGTTCGTGCTCGCCCGCCCTGATCGTCAATCGCGCCGAGGCCTGGCCGGACGGACCGCTCACGTGCAGCGCCACCTCCGACGCGCCCGCTCGCGCCACCGTCCCCGTGATGATGCCGGTCTTCGAATCGAGCGAGAGCCCGTCAGGAAGCGCGGTCGCCGCGTACGTGAGAGGGCCTTCGCCTGTCGCGGGAATCAGAAAGAAAAAAGGCCTGCCGGGAGTCGTCCCGACGACGCGGGGGCCGTTGATGCGCGTCGGGCCGCCGCGGCTCGACGCAATGGCGGCCGCCGGAGCAGCGGGCGGCGGAATCGGCCGCGGCGCCTGCGTGCTGCCGGACGCCCGGACGATCGCCGCGCCGGCCCAGTCGGCGACGTCGTCGCGCGGCGTGTCGCCGCCGTCGGTCACGACGAGGACCAGCTGCCGCGCGCGGGCGAGATCGACGTCGACGGCGCGGGCGACGTCCCCCGCGCGCATCAGGCCGGAGTCGAACACGCGCTTGCCGTCGACCCAGGCCTCGAACGACACCGATCCGTGTCCGGTTCGTCTGGAGTCGTCGATCCCGACGGTCGCGAGCAACGTCGCGGCGCCGCCGCCGAGGTCGAACCACAATTCGCTGTTCGATGAGACGCCAAGCCCATGCTGATACACGGCGCCGCCGAGCGTGGTCGGATTGTCGCGAAGGGTGCGGCCCGGCTTGGGGGCGCGGCCCGCGATCGCGCCCGTGTAATCGAGCGAGTCGAGCCACACGCCGTTCGCCGGCGCGTTCGCACCCTGAAGATTCGGCGTCTGCTGGCGCGCAAGCGTCGCCGCGCCGCCGGCCGCGGCCACGACGAGTACCGCCCCGAGCACTGCGTGGTTCATCATTCCTCCTCATGACGCCGTCGCGGCCGCGCTTGCGTCCGACGACGACGTGTGGAGTATAGTGTGGCCGCCCCCGAGGCGTACGAGAGGAGCACGTCTGATGCAGAAGAGTGGAGCAGCCTGGGCCCTCAGCGTGGCCGGCATCGCGATGACGGCGGTCACGATTGCGGCCGCCGCGGCGCCACAGAACAAGCCGGCCGAAGTGGCGCGCGGGAAGTACCTCGTGAGCGCGATGGGCTGCAACGACTGTCACACGCCATTGAAGATGGGACCAAAGGGTCCCGAGCCCGATATGAGCCGTCTGTTGTCCGGCCACCCCGAGCAGGTCAAGCTGCCGCCGCCGCCCAAGCCGACCGGCCCGTGGATCTGGGGAGGCGACGCGACCAACACCGCCTTCTACGGACCCTGGGGCGTCGACTACGCGATGAACCTCACGCCCGACAAGAACACGGGCCTGGGGATCTGGACGGAGGCGATGTTCATCGAGGCGCTTCGCACGGGCAAACACATGGGGACGTCGCGGCCGATCAACCCGCCGATGCCCTGGCAGTCCTTTGGCCGGCTCAGCGACGCGGACCTCAAGGCGATGTTCGCGTATCTCCAGACGATTCCGCCAATCGTCAATCACGTGCCCGACTACCGGCCGCCCACGCCGGCCGGCCGCGGCGGCAAGTAGGCGAGCCCGCATGCCCGTCAGCGTCCGCTACATCGTCGTCGACGTGGACGCCGCTCTGGCGTTCTACACCGAACAACTGGGCTTCGCGGTCGTGATGCACCCGGCAAAGGAGTTCGCCATCCTGTCGCGCGGCGAACTCCGCCTCCTCCTCAGTTCCGCGACGGGGCACGGCGGCGGCGCGCAACCGATGCCGGATGGCCGCCGTCCCGAGCCAGGCGGATGGAATCGCTTTCAGATCGAGGTGGAGGACCTCGCGGCGGAGGTCGCGAGGCTGAAGGGTGCCGGCGTGCGCTGCCGCAGCGACATCATCACCGGCATCGGCGCCCGGCAGATCCTGATCGAGGATCCAGCGGGCAACCCCGTCGAGCTGTTCGAACGGCTTTCCGGCGGAGCGGCCGCAGGCGGTCAGGGCACAAAGCCCTGACCCACAGGCCTATTTCGCGTCCAGCTTGCGGCCGGCGTCCAGGTTGTCCCAGTTCAGGATCGTGTTGAACACCAGGGCGTAGCTGCCCTGCGTTTCGCCGCGCCAGATCGGATTATTGGAGAAGGCGACGACGTGCCCTTTCTCGACGGGGACGTCGATCACCATGGGGTGCTGCGCGATCTCGGTCCCGCCATCGAGCAGCCCCGAGACGAGCAGGTCGCGCGCGTCGCCATACCGCAGGACCACGCGCGGACGCTGCGCCGGCGGGATGATGCTGATGCCGTTGCGCAGCTGCTCGTCGGTCGGAAGGGCGTACTGCCAGGGCTCGACCTTCGGCTGCTCCACGACGGATTCTCCTTCGGACGTCGGGCGTCCCTGCACGACGTCGGGATCGTCGGCCGTGCCTCGGCCGGTCGGGCGCTCCGCGGCCGCATCGCCGCCGCGCCGGCCGCCGCGTCCGCCCACGCTCGCACTGACCCCGAAGATGGGCGGGCTGTCGGCATAGACCGACAGCGTGTCGCCGTAGCCGTACGCGATGGGGCTGGCGGCATCGACCACCTTCGACTTCACGACCGTTCCGATCAGCTTCAGGCGCTGGGCGCGCGACGTCGACAGCCCCGGCGTGAAGCCGTAGTCGATCGCGAACGCGGCGCTGTCGTTCACCGTCACCAGCACGCCGCCGTCGCGCACGAACTGCTGCAGGTGCGCGAGACCGTCCCAGCCCATGCCCGGACGGATGTCGTCGGACGAATCGATCTTGCCGATGTTCGGCGTCAGCTCGGTGGTCTTCCACGGAATCGGATTGCCGTACATCGGCATGCCGGTCACGAGCACCTGCCCGGACGCGCGCCCGACCGGCGGGAAGAGGATGACGTCGTACTTCGCGCGCAGATCCTGCTTCGCCAGATCCTGGGTGCTGATGTACGTATACGGCACCTTGCGAAAGTCGAGCGTCTCGCGCCACCAGCCCTCGTCCTGCGTGCTCAGCCACGTGTGCAGGATCGCGATGCGCGCCGCCCGGCCCGGGTGGGTCTTGACGGACGGAGCGGCCGGCAGCGCCACGGCGCTCAGGCCGAGGTCCGCGGCGGCCTTGTTCAGGTCGGCCGCGTTGACGTTGCTGACGAGGAACGACCCCCGATTGAACTGCTGGCCGCCGGCCGAGAACGGCTCCTCGGCAATCGCGATGGTCGCGTCCTTCAACTGATACCGCAGCGTGATCAGCGAGGGGTCCGTGTTGTTGTCGATCGCGTAAACCGTCCCGGTCCCCTTCACGCCGCCGGGCGACGGGACGTCGTCTTTGACGGCGGCCATCGGCGCGTCGAGGACCTTCGTATCCGTCACCCGGTACGCCTTCACGTCGAACAACTCGGGGAACGTCCACGCCGTGTCGTCGTACGGCTGGCGCTGCGGATCGTCGGGTGCCCAGTACTGATAGTCGAGCAGCGCATCGGCGATGCGGCTGAAGGGCTGGTCCATGCGGACGATGTAGGAGCCGGCGGGGAAGGTGTGCGACTCGGCCGGCGGGGGGACCGGGCGCGCCGGTTGTCCGGACCGCCCCGGCGCGTTCTCCTGCGAGCCCTGGGCGTTCTCGCCCCCATTGTCCCCCTGGCGGGAGGGACGCTTCTTGGCCGGCACCATCACCGTGAACGGCTGGGTGGCGCGCGAGATTTCGACGCGCTGGAGCTGCAGGATGTGCAGCAGGTCCGCCTGGGCGCCCGGGCGCGGATCGTCGCCGGGGAACACGTACGCGGCCGGCCCTTCCGTCTTCGCCTTCAGGATGGAGCGCTTGCTCTTCAGATAGAAGTTCTTCAGGAAGTACGCGCCGTTGTCGGCGAACTGATTCAGCGAGACGAGGAGCCCCGTTTCCTCGTAGTTGTTGTTGTTGCGCTGCGACCACTTGGCGCGCGGCAGCGGCGGATCCTGGCGATACCACGTGCGCGACGTCTCGGACGGCCGCAGCGTGCGGTCGACCGTGTCGGCGCCGCCGTTGCCGAACGTTTCGTAGAGGCGGCTGATGCCGTTGTGGAGCGCCGCGATGAACATCAGGTACCCGGGGGACCACGTGTCGAACGTGCCGTGCGCGAACACGCCGGGCATCCCGAACTTCGTCATCTCGCTGACGTTGTTCCACCCGATCATGCGCCACTCGCCGGCGAGGATGGGGTCGATCCAGGCGTTGTAGGGACCGTCGCCGATCGTGTTGTCGTACAGGTACGCGACCGACTCGTGGAGGTCGTGCAGCACCTGCGCGTGGAAATCCACGTAGGTGTTCAGCACGTTGCGGCTGAGCGCCAGCGTCAGGCCCATCGCATCGCGGTTGTTGTCGTGCGCCACGTAGTGGCCCCAGTAGAGCGTGCTCGGCCAGTTCTTGCCGGGGTTCGCCAGATGCCAGCGGTACACGTCGACCTCGCGGTCGCGGCCGTCCACTTCGACAATCGGCGTGATCAGGGTCACGACG
Organism: Vicinamibacterales bacterium; assembly: GCA_036278735.1. Lineage (GTDB taxonomy): Bacteria > Acidobacteriota > Vicinamibacteria > Vicinamibacterales > 2-12-FULL-66-21 > DASUKM01. The sequence goes on along the minus strand of DASUKM010000044.1, from coordinate 19,242 downwards.
TTCTTGCGGATCTTCTGGATGTAGGGGCTGTCGTCGACCGCGAGGCGGTAGACGAGTTCCATCAAGGCGGTCGGGGCGCCCGTTTCGGGCGAGTGAATGGTCCCGGTGATGTAGTAGATCGGGACCGTCGATCCGATGATCCGGTCCGCCTGCCCGTCGTCCATGCCGATCGTCCGCGGGTCGGCCAGCTTCGCCAGGTTCGCGCGGTTCGCCTCGAGCTTCGAGATGTTCGCCTCCGACGAGACCGCGACCGCGATCATCTCGCGCCCTTCCTCGGTCTTGCCGATCGAGAACACCTTCACGCGCGGCGTCGCCTTCTCGACCATCCGCATGTACTGGTAGACCTCGGTCGAGTAGGGCAGGATGCCTGGCGCGCCCGCGACGTCCTTCAACACGGCCATCGGCGTCGGCACCGTCTTGGAGGCCGGCAGGTAATCGACCAGCGGCGACGTGAAGTAGGGGGCGGTCGTGTAGGCCTCGATCTTGGCCGTGTAGGCCTGGTCGACCGGCTGCTTCGGGTCGCGCGCGTACGGATTGGCGCCGGGCATCGTCTGGGCCCCCGCCGTGACGACGCCCACTGCAAGGAGCGCGGCCGCGAGGGAGCATCGGGACATCGATCGAGTCATGAAAGCCTTTCCTGAGAGCGGATCATGGAGTGGGCGGATTTTACCAGAACCTCGTCGCGCGACGGGAAATCGCCGCCTTCCTTCGGGCGTGCGGCCGTCGAATCAGAGCAGCGTCCCGCGCAGGACGACGAACGCGACCGAGAAATAGATCATCAGGCCCGTGACGTCCACGAGCGTCGCGACGAATGGCGCTGACGACGTGGCGGGATCGAAGCCTAATCTGCGGAGCAGGAACGGCAGCAGCGACCCGACCAGCGTGCCCCAGAGCACCACGCCGACGAGCGACAGCGAGACCGTCAGCGCCACGAGCACCCAGTAGAACCCGTACATATGGAAGACCGCGTGCCAGATGGTGATGCGCAGAAATCCAATCACCGCGAGCACCGCGCCGAGCGACAGCCCCGCAGCAATCTCGCGGCGCATGACGCGCCACCAGTCCCGCAGCGTCAGCTCGCTCAGCGCCAGCGCGCGGATGACGAGCGTCGAGGCCTGTGAGCCCGAGTTGCCGCCGCTCGAGATGATCAGCGGCAGGAACAGCGTCAGCACCACGGCCTTGTTGATCTCGTTCTCGAAGAAGCCCATCGCGGTCGCCGTGAGCATTTCGCCGAGGAACAGCGCCGTCAACCAGCCGGCGCGCTTCCGCACCATCCGGGGAAACGCGATCTCCATGTACGGCTCGTCGAGGGCCTCCGAACCGCCGATCCGCTGGATGTCCTTCGTGGCCTCCGTCTCCGCCACGTCCAGCACGTCGTCGACCGTGACGATGCCGATCAGGACGCCCGCCGTGTCCGTTACGGGCAGCGCCGAGCGGTCGTACTGCCGGAACTCCGCCACGGCGGTCTGCTGATCGTCGGTCGCGGTGAGCACCACGAAGTGACGATCCATCAGCTCCGACACGCGCCGCGCCGGGTCGGTCAGCAGGAACTCGCGAATCCGCACGTCGTCGATCAGGCGCCCCTGATCGTCGACGACGTAGATGACGTTCAGCGTTTCGCTGTCCTGCCCGTGCGCGCGGACGTATTCGAGCACCTGCTGCACCGTCCAGTCCTCGCGGACGGCGATGTAGTCCGGCGTCATCAGCCGCCCGACCGAGTCCTCCGGGTAGCCGAGCAGGGTGACGGCGACCGCGCGCTCCTGCGGCGTCAGCAGCGCCAGCAGCTCGCGCGTGACCGTCGCGGGCAGCTCCTCGAGGAACATGGTGCGGTCGTCGGGCGCCATGTCGTTGACGAGCGACGCGACGTCTTCCTTCGAGAGCGTCTTCAGCAGCCCTTCGCGCGCGTCCTGCTCGAGGTATTCGAACGTGGCGGCCGCGTCTTTCCGGGGCAGGAGGCGGAACGCGATCGCCTGGTCCTCGGGGCTCAGGTCGCCCAGCAGCTCCGCCAGATCGCTGGCCGGCCGGTTCCGGACCATGTCCCGCAGCCGGGTGTAATCACGCGTGTGGAGCACCGCCGCCAGTTCGTCCGCCGGCTTCGTCGTCCGGCGGATCACCTGCAGCGCTTCGTCGCGGTCGGGACCGTTGAGTTGTTCGGCCATTTGTGTCAATGCGGCTCTGACGATGTCGTGATGGTGCACGTGGGGCCCGAGCGTCCTGACGGCGTCGAGCCAGACGAGATGGATGAGGTCGAGATCGCTCGACGTCAGGGTGGGCGCGTGCGCGCCCACGTGGTAGACGTCCGTCCGTCCGCTGCGGTGGTGAATCACGAGGCGGACGTCGTGCTGTTCGGCCCTGGGCGCGCGTTCCCACGCATCGCCGAGCAGCCGCGCCTGCGCCTCGGCGGAAATCGACGTCGACTCGCCGACGTACACCTCCGAGGCCTGCAGCCGCAGGACCGTGTCGATGACGGCGTCGAACACGTCGTGCGCGGGCACGATCACGAGCCTGACGGGGCGCGCATACCGCTCGGCGAGCACGACCACCCGGGCGAAGAGGATCCGCTCGGCGGCCGTCGCCATCGTCTCGCTCGCCGCGTCGCCGTCGGTGTCGATCTCGCGCAGCCGCGCCGTCATGACGACGATCTCGCGGCCGCGCGGCGTCCGCAGCGCGGCTTCGAGGTGACCGAGCTGATAGGGATTGCGGACGGCCACGAGCAGGCACCCGCGACTCGGCTCGAGCTGTTCGATCGACAGCTCGGGGGCCGGCATGATGCGCAGCGCGTCCGCCTCGACCGGCTCCGGCACCTCCGGCGTGGCCTTGATGGCCAGCAGCATCCCGAGGCCCACGATGGCCGCCGTGGCGGCGAGCGCCGCCGAATCCGCGCGGGCGATGAGCACGATGGCCGCCGCGGCCACCAGCGCGCCCAGCAGCGCCGCGCTCCCGGGCCGGCGGCGGGCCTCGCGCGACGTGAACGGCAGCCGCGCCGTGGCGCCCATGGGATGCCGGCGCAGCCGAATCAGCACGACGGACTGGAACGCGAGCGTCCAGAGCACCGCGGCCCCATACGCACGGGCGAGCCAGCCGACGCTGGCGCCGCTGGCCAGAATGATGACGGCGGTCGCGAGCCCCGCCGAATCGATGGCCCGCGCCTGCGTGCCCAGCCCGGGATGAATCTGCCGGAACGCGTCGGTCAGGCCGCCGCGTTCCGCGAGCCGCGACAACGTGCCCTCGGCCCCCCAGAGCCCGGCCCGCGCCGTCTGGCCGAGCATCAGGACGGCCGCGACGGCAATCACGCCGGCCAGGATCGCCTGCAGCCACACCGGGCCGGCGAGGGCGCGCGCGATGCCGGCGAGCGGGGCGTCCTGCCAGAGCGCGTCCACCCGCCCTGGCACCAGCGCGGCATACAAAAACGACAGCGTCACGGTCACGACGACGGCATACACGCCCGTCGCGACAACCGTGCGGCGGAGGCCGCGGCTCCGCGGCGGCGGCAGTTCGGCCGCCGCGCGCGACAGGCCGTCGCCGACGCCGATGGCCGGCGCCGCCATCCCGAAGCCCGCCAGCAGGGCGGCCAGCATGCCGGCCGCTGCCGTCGTCCCGTGATGCCAGTCCGTCATCGCCGGCGCGTGCCAGACCGGCACCAGCAGCGAGAGGGACGTCCCGCGGGCGAGCGCGGTCGCCACGCCCCAGACGACGAAGAGCAGCAGTGCGCCGACGCCAAACCACTCGTGCCGGGCGCGCTGATTGACGCTCAGCAGCCGTCCGCGGCGCGCGCGCAGCCACAGCCACCCGAGGAGCGCGACGGCCGCGACCGACGACAGGTCGGCCACGACGGCGTGGCGCCGCAGCTCCGCCTGGGCCGCTTCCGCAAACGCGAACGAGGTGATGTAGTGGCCGACGACCGAGCAGGCCAGAGCGCTCAGCAGCAGCCGCTCGACCAGCACGGTGGCCGACGCCGCCGTGGAGGTTCCGGGCCCGAACGCCGCTTGCGCACGACCGGGCAGGCCGCCGGGAATGAACAGCGTCCAGCTCTCGATGTCGAGCCGCCGGAAGCCGAAGCCCGCGAGCGTGGCGGCCAGCACGAACCACGCCGCCGACGCGCCGAGCTCCGCCTGCGTGATCCCCGCGATGAAGAAGGCGGCGAACCCGAGATCGGGCAGCGCGAGCGCCGCGGCGCGCGACACGGTCGTGAACGACTGCAGGGCAGCCGCCGCGAGCACGATCGGCACTTCGCGCTTCGAGCGGGGAAAGGACGCCACGCGTCCCATCCTACGTCAGCTCGTCGCGTTTCCGATCGCGGAGCTCGATGAATCGCCCGCGACCGTGGCGCCTCAGCTCCCGGGAGCGGCCGCGTCGTCGACAGGTGCGGGGACCGTGTCGGGCGCCTTGGGCGGGATGGGACCGAGCAGCTCGCGCAGCTCGTCGCCTTCGATCACTTCTTTGTCGAGGAGACGCCGCGACAGCTCGTCGAGCACCTCCTTGTGCTCGCGGAGCACGCGCCGGGCCTCGTCGTGCGCCTCGGAGAGAATCCGCTTCACCTCGGAGTCGATTTTCTGCGCCGTGTCTTCGGCGTAGTTGCCCCGTTCCTGCATGAAGGGCATCTCGAGGAACGTGCGCTTGTGGCCGTTGTAGCTGACCGCGCCGAGCGCGTCGCTCATGCCGAACTCGGTCACCATCGATCGCGCGATGTCGGTGGCGCGCTGCAGATCGTTCTGGGCGCCGGTGGAGACCTCGCCGAACGCGATCTCCTCGGCGCTGCGTCCGCCGAGCAGGACCGCAAGCTGCCCCAGCAGATCGGTGCTCGTCATCAGGTACCGGTCTTCGAGCGGGAGCTGCATCGTGTAGCCCAGGGCGCCGAACCCGCGCGCCACGATCGAGATCTTGTGGACCGGGTCGAGCCCGGGCAGCACGCTCGCGACGATGGCGTGCCCCGACTCGTGATAGGCGACGATGCGGCGCTCCTTGTCGCTCATCACGCGCTTCTTCTCGAGGCCCGCGATGATGCGATCGATCGCGTCGTCGAAATCCTTGCGGCCGACGGCCTTCTTGTCCTTGCGCGCGGCGAGCAGCGCCGCCTCGTTGACGAGATTGGCGAGGTCCGCCCCCGCGAATCCCGCCGTCCGGGCCGCAATCACCTTCAGGTCCACGTCGTCGCCGATCCGGACGTTCTTGATGTGGATGCGAAGGATGTCCTCGCGCCCCTTCACGTCAGGCTTGTCCACGAGCACCTGGCGATCGAAGCGGCCGGGGCGGAGCAGGGCCGGATCGAGCACTTCGGGCCGGTTGGTGGCCCCCATGATGATGATGCCCTTCCGGCCGTCGAAGCCGTCCATCTCGGCGAGGAGCTGGTTGAGCGTCTGTTCGCGCTCTTCGTGGCTGCCCATCGGACTCTGGACGCGCACCTTGCCGAGGGCGTCGAGTTCGTCGATGAACACGATGCAGGGGGCCTTCGCTTCCGCCTGCGAGAACAGGTCCCGCACCCGCGCCGCGCCGACGCCGACGAACATCTCGACGAATTCCGAGCCGCTCAGGCTGAAGAACGGCACCTTGGCTTCGCCGGCGACCGCGCGCGCCAGCAGCGTCTTGCCCGTCCCGGGCGGCCCCACGAGCAGGACCCCTTTCGGGATCCGCCCGCCGATGCTCGTGTACTTCTTGGGCGTCTTCAGGAACTCGACGATTTCCTTCAGTTCGTCTTCCGCTTCGTCCACCCCCGCGACGTCGTTGAAGCTCACCTTGACGTCGTCTTCCGCGTAGATCTTGGCCTTGCTGCGGGCGAACGACATCACCCCCCCTTCGGCCCCTCCCATCCGCCTGAAGAAAAAGGTCCAGAGCGCGACGATGAAGATGAGCGGGATCACCCAGCCCATCACCTCGCCGAGCCAGCGGCTGCTCACTTCCCCCGTGTACTTAACGCCGTGCTGGTCGAGATCCTCGGTCAGCTTCGGATCGTCCACCTTGACCACGTTGAACGGCTGCGCCTTCGCGCTGCCGACCGGCTTCAGCAGGCCGCGGATGTGGTCGTCGCCAATCGTGATCTCCTGAACCTTGTTCTGGCGGACCAGGTTCTTGAACTGGCTGTAGGGCAGCGTGTCGCCGCTCTGGATGGAGAAAAAGAAGGCCTGCGCGAGCGCCAGGAGCAGCAGGAACCCGAGGACGTACCACACGGCGGAACTCGGCCCGCCGCGCGGGTTGACCCGGCGCTCGCTGTTGCGGCGGTTCCGATTCGGAGCTTTCGTTGTGTCTGGCATGTTGCACGTGGCGGGCGGCCGCCTTCGCCAAGGCTCCGGCGGTCCGCCGAAGCGTCAGCGCAGGCGGAAGACCCGCCCTACACTCATCTATCGTACGCCGGTTCGTGGGCCGCGGCCTTCGCGAACGTCAGCGCCCCGCCGGAGGCGTCGATCCGGATGACGTCGCCGTCCCGGAACTCCCCCTGCAGCACCCGCATCGCGAGCGGATCGAGCACCCGCCGCTGGATCGTCCGCTTGAGCGGCCGGGCGCCGTAGGTCGGATCGTATCCTTCTTCGATCAGGAGATCCTTGGCCTTGTCGCTCAGTTCCACCCGGATCTTCCGGTCCTCCAGGCGCTTCATCAGCCCGTGGAGCTGGATGTCGATAATCGACCGCATCTCGGCCCGCGTCAACGCGTGGAAGACGATGATCTCGTCGACCCGGTTGATGAACTCCGGCCGGAAGTGCGCGCGCAGGGCGTCGAGCACCTCGCGCTTCACGCCTTCCGTCAGCCCGCCGTCCTTGACCGCCGCCTCGGCGATGACGTGGCTGCCGATGTTCGACGTCATGATCACGACCGCGTTCTTGAAGTCCACGGTCCGCCCCTTGCCGTCGGTCAACCGCCCGTCGTCGAGGAGCTGGAGCAGCACGTTCAGCACTTCCGGATGCGCCTTCTCGATTTCGTCGAACAGGACGACGGAGTAGGGGCGGCGGCGGACGGCTTCGGTGAGCTGCCCGGCCTCCTCGTAGCCCACGTATCCCGGCGGCGCGCCGATCATACGCGACACCGTGTGTTTCTCCTGGTACTCGGACATGTCGATCCGGACCATGGCCTGCTCGTCGTCGAACAGGAACTCGGCGAGCGCGCGCGCCAGCTCGGTCTTGCCGACGCCGGTCGGCCCCAGGAAGACGAAGCTCCCGAGCGGGCGGTTCGGATCCTGCAGCCCGGCACGGGCCCGCCGGATCGCATTGGCGACCGCGACGATCGCTTCCTCCTGCCCGACGACGCGCTCGTGGAGCCGCTCCTCCATGCGGAGCAGTTTCTGAATTTCCCCTTCCATCAGGCGGCTGACGGGGATGTGGGTCCAGCGGCTGACGACCTCGGCGATGTCTTCCTCGTCGACTTCTTCCTTCAGCATGCGCTGCCCCTGCTGCAGGTTCGCGAGCCGCGCCTCCTGGTCCCTGATGCGCTGCTCCATCTCGGGGAGCCGGCCGTACTGCAGCTCCGAGGCCTTCGCATAGTCGCCGGCGCGCTGCGCGCGTTCGATGTCGTGGCGCACCTGCTCGAGCCCTTCCTTCGCGGTACGGGCGGACTGGATGGCGTCTTTCTCCTGCTGCCAGTGCGCCGACAGCTGCCCCTTCTGCTCCTTGAGGTTCGAGAGTTCCTTCTCGAGCTTCTGGAGCCGCTCCCGCGACGCCGCATCCTTTTCCTTGCGCAGCGCCTCGCGCTCGATCTCGAGCTGCATGATCCGGCGCTCCACTTCGTCGAGTTCGGCCGGCATCGAATCGATCTCCATCCGCAGCCGCGCCGCCGCCTCGTCGATGAGGTCGATGGCCTTGTCGGGCAGGAAGCGATCGGTGATGTAGCGGTTCGACAGCACGGCGGCGGCGACCAGCGCGGAATCCTTGAACTTGACGCCGTGGTGGATCTCGTAGCGTTCGCGCAGTCCGCGCAGGATGCTGATCGTGTCTTCCACGCTCGGCTCGCTCACCATGACGGGCTGGAACCGCCGCTCGAGCGCCGCATCCTTTTCGATGTGCTTCCGGTACTCGTCGAGCGTCGTCGCGCCGATCATGTGCAGCTCGCCGCGCGCGAGCATCGGCTTGAGCATGTTCGCGGCGTCCATCGCCCCCTCGGCCGCGCCGGCCCCGACCACGGTATGCAGCTCGTCGATGAAGAGCACCACCTGGCCCTGCGCGTCGGCCACTTCCTTCAGCACCGCCTTGAGGCGCTCTTCGAACTCGCCGCGGTACTTCGCCCCCGCCACGAGCGCCCCCATGTCGAGCGCGACGATCTTCTTCTTCTTCAGCCCTTCGGGCACGTCCTGGCGGATGATGCGCTGCGCGAGCCCCTCGACGACGGCCGTCTTGCCGACGCCGGGCTCGCCAATCAGCACGGGATTGTTCTTCGTGCGGCGCGAGAGCACCTGGATCACGCGCCGGATCTCGTCGTCGCGGCCGATGACGGGGTCGAGTTTCCCCTTGCGCGCGAGGTCCGTCAGGTCGCGCCCGTAGCGTTCGAGCGCCTGGTAGGTACTCTCCGGATTCTGGCTCGTGACGCGCTGCGACCCGCGGATCGCCGTCATGGCCTGGAGCACCGCGTCTTTCGTGATGCCGCGCGATTGCAGCAGGCGCGCCGCCGGCGAGCGTCCGGCTTCGCCCGCGATCGCGAGAAACAGGTGCTCGGTGCTGACGTATTCGTCCTTCAGGCGCTCGGCTTCCGCTTCGGCGGTATCGCCCACTTCGCGCAACCGCGCCGAGAGCGCCGGCTGCGACCCGCCGCGCGCGCTGGGCTGGCGTCCGAGATCCCCCCGGACCGCCGTCGCGATCGCGGTCGGATCCGCGTTCATCTTGCGCAGGATCTCCGGCACGATGCCGCCCTGCTGCTCGATGAGCGCGAGCAGCAGGTGCTCCGGCGTCACCTCCGGATGCCCCTCGCGATCGGCGAGCTGCTGCGCCGCCATCATCGCTTCCTGCGCCTTCTCGGTGTACTTGTTGATGTTCATGATCCGATTCCGCCTTCCGCCCTCCGCCTTCCGCCCTCCGCCTTCCGTCTACTGACTTCTGATGTCGTCCTTTCGGAGCGCCTCGTAGTGCTGCCGTTGATCCTTCGTCAACGAGCGGGGGAGCGCGACCTCGATCGTCGCGTATAAATCCCCCCGTTCGTCCGACTTGCCGGCCGTCGGCATACCATGCCCCTTGAGCCGGAACACCTGGCCGGGCTGGGTCGTTTCGGGCACCTTCAAGCGAACCGATCCGGTCAACGTCGGCACCTGCGCTTCGCCGCCAAGCACCGCCGTCGTCAGCGGCACCGTCAGTCTGGCATGCAAGTCGTTGCCCTTGCGCTCGAAGACCGGGTGCGGCCGGATGCGGACGCGCAGATACAGATCGCCCGATGCGCCGCCGTTGCCCCCCGACTCTCCCTCGCCGGCGACCCGGACGCGCGAGCCGTCCTTCACGCCGGGGGGGATCCGCACGTCGACGGTGCGCGCGTGCCCTCCCAGCGTGATCGAAATCCGCCGCGTGGCGCCGTGATACGCCTCCTCCAGCGTCAGCTCGACCTCGTGCTCGATGTCGCGCCCCTTCTGGGCGCGCGGCGCGCGCGTGTGGCGGGCGCCCCGCGGATCGCCGCCGCCGAAGAACGTGCGAAAGAAGTCCGAGAACGGATCCTCCGTTCCGAACATGTCGCGCATCTCTTCTTCGCTCATGGTGCGGGCGCCGCCGGGCCCGCCCATGTTGATCGTCCAGGCGCCCCCTTCGCCAAAGCCGCCGCCAAAGGGGGCACCGCCGCCGGCGCCAGGCCACGGCTGTCCCTGCTGCTGGGCCTGTTCGTAGAGGCGCCAGTTCGCTCCCAGCTCGTCGTACTTCTTACGCTTCTCGGGATCCCCGAGCACCTCGTAGGCTTCGTTGATCTCCTTGAACTTCGCCTCGGCCGCCTTGTCGCCCGGATTCACGTCCGGGTGATGCTTGCGGGCGAGCTTGCGGAAGGCCTGCTTGATGTCCTTCGCGGACGCCGCCTTCGCGACGCCGAGCGTCGCGTAATAATCCTTGAAGTCCATCAGAGACCGACCATCTCCTCGATGCGCTCCAGCTCCTGCACCAGCCGGCGCCGCGCCTCACGCGAACCGCCGTCGCTCATCAGCGGGCGCATGCGCTGCACCGCCTCGGCAATCGAGAGCAGCCGCTGCACCCCCGCGAGGTTCACGCCGGCGTCGTCGACGAGATGTTTGATGAGCTTGAGGCGGTCGAGCTCGTCGGGCGTGTACACGCGCACGCTGCCCAGGCGGCGCGTCGGGCGCACGAGCCCCAGCCGCTCGTATTTCCTCAACGTCTGCGGGTGCATGTCGAGCAGCCGCGCGGCCATGCTGATAAAGTAAAGATCACTCATGAACTTGCGCCGATCTAAAGATAGGACTTGATACGGGCTGTGTCAAGCCTGCCCCCGCCGCATGAGTGTCCATTTCGCCGATTTCCTCACCATCGGCCTGCTCGTCCTCCTCGAAGGCCTGCTGAGCGCCGACAACGCGCTCGTCCTCGCGATGCTCGTGCTGGGGCTGCCGCGCGCCGACCAGCGCAAGGCCCTGCGCTACGGCATCGGGGGGGCCTTCGCATTCCGGATCGTCGCCACGCTGCTGGCAATCCACCTGCTGCGCGTCAACGTCATCAAGCTCGTCGGTGCGGCGTACCTGCTGTACCTCACGTACCGGCACTTCTTCGCGAGCGGAGACGTCGAGACACGCCGCGCGATCAAGCCGGCCCGGCCGTGGCTCGGCCTGTCGCCGCTCTGGGCCACGGTCGTCAAGGTCGAGTTGACCGACATCGTCTTCGCCGTGGATTCGATCCTGGTCGCCGTGGCGATGTCGCCCAAGATCTGGGTCGTCATCACCGGCGGCCTGCTCGGGATCGCGATGATGCGGATGGTGATCGCGCAGTTGCTGGTGATCGTGCGCCGCTACCCGCCGCTCGTGGACGGCGCGTTCATCATCATCGCGTGGGTCGGGGCGAAGCTGCTGATCGAGTTCCTGCACCTCGAAGGGGTCGTGGAGTTCCGCGTGAACCAGTGGGTCTCGTTCGGCCTGATTCTGCTGATTTTTCTCGGGTCGTATCTCTACGCGCGCCACAAAGGACCCGCCACGGACGACGCGGCCACGGAATACACGGACGGACACGGAACAGACGGATAGAGACGTGTCCGGAGATTAGCGGCTCAGTTTCAACTGCAGCGCCTTGCTCGCGCCCGCCTCCAGCGTAAACGACGTGGCGTCCTTGCTGATGCGCGTGAGGAACTCCGGGTCCTGCGCCTGCCCTTCGTCCACCGACTCCAGTGCGATGGCGTAGTAGTCGCCGGGCCGGAGGCCGTCGATCTTGAACTGGCCGTCCTGGTCGGGGCGCGCTTCGCGGGTACGCCCGCCGAGCACCTGCGTCCACGCGTGCGGGTCCTGCGAAAACACGAGGATGGTGTAGTCGGTGGCGGCGATCCCGGCATCCGTCGCGACCGTCCCCGTGAGATGCGTCTGCTGCTGCGTGTAGCGGATGACGATGCCGCTGACGTCGGTGCCGGGTTTGAACTCGATTCCGGTGTCGGTGACGTCGGCGCCGTCGTACTCGACCGTGTCGAGGAACCAGCCCCGGGGCAGGTTGCCGGCGCGCAGGCCGCGCGCGCCCGACAGGCCCGTCAACTCGAACGTGCCGTCGTCTTTGACGGTGCTGGTGCCCACCGGCCCCCGGACGTCGGAACCAGCGGGGACGGCAAGGATGCGAAGCTTCGACAGCCCCGGCGGCGCCGTCTGCCCTTCGAAAACGAGGCGCCCCGTGGCGTGCGCGCCGCGCGCGGTCGTGACGACGAGATCGTCGATGTTGGTCCCGTTCACCGACAGCGGCATGGCGGCGAACTCGGGCTCGCGCCGCGCCGGACGCGACGTCGCGTCGGCGGTCCCGGTCATCACGGCGATCATCATCTGCTCGCGGTCGTTGCTCGTGGTCTCGAGCGTGTAGTCGCCCGGCGCAATGCCGGTCATGGTGAACGTCCCATTCGATGCCGTCCGCGAGGTGCCGGCGGGGGCGAACGACATCGAGTCGTGCACGGCCGGGATCAGCACCACGCGCGCGCCACCGACAGGCTGGCCGGCCGACGACATGACGGTCCCGCGGATGCGGACGGTCTTCACGGCCTGCATCGCGAAGTCGAGGCTGTCGACCTCCTGGCCCGGCCCGATCGCGATCGGCTGCGCGTCCGACGAAGAGGGGGTGCCCGGATAGTACGTCGGCGCGTAGCCCGAGTCGGGCATGGACCCGACCGGCCCTCCGGCCGCCGCGCCCGTCACGTCGAACGTCACCATCTGCGGCGATCGCAGCGACGCGGACACGTAATACTGGCCCGGCGCGAGGCCGTAGATCCTGAAGTCGCCGAGGTCGTTGCTGACCCCCCGGCCGGCCGGCGCGAGTCGCGGCGCACCGTTGATGAAGCGCCGCCGCTGCGCCATCACTTCGACCCCCTCGAGCGGGTCGCCGAATTCGTCGACGATCCGTCCCGTCAGCACGCCGCCGCGGGGCAGCACGATATTGACGTTGTCGAGCGCTTCGCCGTCGCTCAACTCGATCGGGCGGCCGCTCTCGAGCGGATGCCGCTGCCCGTACTGTGTCGGCACGAAGCCGGGCTTGGCGACCAACAGCCGGAAACGGCCAACGGGCAGGTCGCGGAACTCGTAGCGCCCTTCGGCATCGGTGAGCGCGAGTTTCCCCCCGATGCCCTCGCCGATGATCCGGACCTGCGCGCGCCGGACGGGAGCGTTGGTGTCGGCCGCCAGCACGCGCCCGCGGATCCGCCCGGTGCCGGTCTTCGCGTCCCGATTCGGCTGGACAATCTGGACCGGGCCGCCCGGGCGTTGCATCTGAATGACCGTCTGCCCCGCATGCGCGGAACCAGCGATCGCGAGCAGGGCACCGGCGGCGAAGACGGGAAGGCGAGACATGGGTGGGCTCCTGGGCCACGGATTATAGGGCCACGGAGGCCACGGATCACACGGAGGCCACGGAGGCCACGGATCACACGGATCACACGGATCACACGGAGGCCACGGATCACACGGATCACACGGAGGCCACGGATCACACGGATCGCACGGATCGCACGGATCGCACGGATCGCACGGATCGCACGGATCGCACGGATCGCACGGATCACACGGATCACACGGATCACACGGATCACACGGATCACACGGATCACACGGATCACACGGATCACACGGATCACACGGATCACACGGATCACACGGATCGCACGGATCGCACGGATCGCACGGATCGCACGGATCACACGGAGGGCCGCGGATGTCGCCCGTGGGCGAGTGCGAGAGGCCGCCCGCCGCGGTACCGCGCGTACACGTCGAGGACCGCGTCGGTCAGGGCGTCGATGAACCGCGGATGCGCGTTGACGGCGGCCGCGCGGGCCAGGGGCAGCCCGATCTCGCGGGCGGTTTCCGCGGCTTCGACGTCGAGGTCGTAGAGCACCTCGATGTGATCGCAGACGAAGCCGACAGGGGAGAGCACCGCCGCCCGGAGTCCGCGCGGCCGCGCCTCGCGCAGATAGTCCGAGACGTCAGGGCCCAGCCACGGGTCTTCGGGACGTCCGCTCCGGCTCTGATACACCAGCGCCCAGTCCTGGCGGCCGAGCGCGTGCGCCACGAGCCGCGCGCTGGCCTCGAGCTGCCCGCGATAGGGATACCGCTCCGCCATCGAGACAGGAATGCTGTGCGCGGTGAACACGAGGCGCGCGGCATCAGGATCCGGCAGCGTCGTGAGCGCCTGGCGGATCTGATCGGCGACGGCGTCGACGAAACCGGCGTGCTCGTGCCAGTCGGCGACCCAGGTGATCTCGACGTTCGGCATTCCGGCCGCCCGAAGAGCCGCCTGCGCCTGCGCCACGTTCTCGCGATACTGCAGGCAGCCCGAGTAGCTCCTGTGCGCCGCCGCGAGGATCCCGATCGCCCGCCGGATGCCGCCGCGCGACATCGCGGCCAGCGTGTCCGTCAGATACGGATGCCAGTTGCGCATGCCCACGTGCACCGGCAGCGGCACGCCGCGCCCGGCGAGCGACGCCTCGATCGCGCGCGCCTGCGCCACCGTCAGCTCCGTGAGCGGGGAGACGCCGCCGAATCGTTCGTAATGGTGCGCCACCTCTTCGACGCGCGCCGGGCTCACGCGGCGTCCGCGCAGCACGTTGGCGAGAAACGGACGGATGTCGGCCATCCCCTGCGGGCCGCCGAAGGCCACCAGCAGCACGGCGTCGAAGGGATTCATCGTTGACCGGATTATAGGGCGCTTGTACGCTGTCTCGTGCGCGCGCGCCTCGTCCCGCTGCCTTTCCTGTTGTGACCGATCCCCGCTCCGCCGACGCGAGCCTGCCCGGCGGATACCTGCGCCTGCCTCGCCCCGTCTGGCAGCTCGGCTGGGTGAGCTTCTTCACCGACGTCGCCGGCGAGATGGTCTATCCGCTGCTGCCGATGTTCCTGACGGTGGTGCTGGGCGCGAGCGCGATGTCGCTCGGCGTGATCGAGGGGGTCGCCGAGGCCGCCAACAGCCTTCTCAAGATTGGTTCGGGCTGGCTGGCGGACCGCTGGCACACGCCGAAAGCGCTCGTGCTCGGCGGCTACACGTTGTCGTCGGGTCTCCGGCCGCTCATTGCGTTCGTCGCGAGCTGGCCGCAACTGCTCCTGCTGCGTTTCGGCGATCGGCTCGGCAAGGGAATCCGCAGCTCGCCCCGCGACGCCATGCTGGCGCGCTTCGCGCCGCCGGATCGCCGCGGGCTCGTGTTCGGCTTTCACCAGTCGATGGATCACGCCGGCGCCGTGCTCGGTCCGCTGATCGCCTCGGCGTACCTCTACTTTCATCACGACGCCTACCGCTCGCTCTTCGCCTGGACGCTCGTCCCCGGCATCGTCGTCGTGCTCGTGCTGCTGCGCCTCCCGAACGCACGCCTCGACGATGAACGCCCTCCGGTAGGCCGGATTTCCAGACCCGGCGGACCCGGCGCTCGTCTTCCTCCGCGCTTCTATCGCGCGATCGCCGTCATCTTTGTCTTCACCCTCGGGAACGCGAGCGACACGTTCCTGCTGCTGCGGCTCGCCCAGATCGGGATCGCGGAGGTCTGGATTCCGCTCCTCTGGTCCGCGCTGCACGTCGTCAAGATGACGACCTCGCTCGTCGGCGGATCGCTGTCGGATCGGGTCGGCCGCCGGACGATGATCGGCTGGGGATGGCTCGTGTATGCGGCCGTCTACGCCGGATTCGGGCACGTCGACGACCGCGGCGGCATCATCGCGATCTTCCTTGCGTACGGCCTCTATTTCGGGCTCACGGAGGGGGTGGAAAAGGCGTGGGTCGCCGACATGGCGCCGGCCCATGCGCGCGGCACCGCGTTCGGCCTCTACAACGGCGTGCTCGGCATCGGCGGCCTCGCGGCGAGCCTGCTGTCGGGATACATCTGGACGCGCGTGTCGCCGCACGCCGCGTTCCTCACGGGCGCCGCGTTGGCCCTCGCGGCGACGCTGCTGCTATACTTTGTGTTTTCCCATGACGCGACTGAAGGATGATGCGGATTCTCGTCACGAATGACGACGGCGTACGCTCGGAGGGGATACACGTGCTCGCCGATGCGCTGCGCCCGCTCGGCGACGTCACGATTGTCGCCCCGCATATCGAAGCGAGCGCGATCGGGCACGCCCTCACGCTGCGCCGTCCGTTGCGCATCGAGCAGGTCGCGCCGCAGACGCACGAAGTGGACGGCACGCCGACCGATTGCGTCAACATCGCCGTCACGAAAATCTTCCGCGCGCTGCCCGATCTCGTCGTCTCGGGGATCAACAAGGGCTACAACCTCGGCGACGACACGACGTACTCGGGAACCGTCGCGGGGGCGATGGAAGCGGCGCTGCTGGGGGTTCCGGGGATCGCCGTTTCGCTCGAACGCACGCTGGGCGCCTACGACTTCGGCCCGGCGGCGCGGGCCGCCGCGGAGGTCGCCGCCCTCGTGCTGCGGCACGGGCTGCCCCCGCGCACCTTCCTCAATCTCAACGTGCCCCCGGGGGAACCGCTGGGCACGCGGATCACCGTCCAGGCGAAGCGCAATCACGTCACCACCGTCGACGAGCGGTGCGATCCGCGCGGCAAGCCGTACTTCTGGATCGAAGAAGGGGAGAACGACTGGGAGCCGCACGACCGCTCCGACTATCAAGCGGTCCGCGACGGCTACGTGTCGGTGACGCCGCTTCAGCCCGACCTGACGAACTACGACGCGCTGAGCGTGCTCGACGGCTGGAAGGGGCTCGACTCCTGCGGCGCGCGCCGCACACCGCCCGCGACGCGCTGACGGCGCTCCGCGCGGCAGCTTCCAGTTCCCAGTTTCCAGTTCCCAGTTTCCAGTTCCCAGTTCCCAGTTCCCAGTTCCCAGCTTCCAGTTTCCAGCCGCGGGCCCAGTGGGTCAGGGCTTCATGCCCTGACGTTGTTTGCGTCAGCGCAAAGACCGCGGAGCACGAATCCGTCATGCTGATCCACGTCATGACGGACTCGGACGTTCGCGAGAGCCTCCGCACGGTGATCGACCCGGAGCTTGGGGTGAACATTGTCGACCTCGGGCTCGTGTACGGGATCGATCTCGCGCCTCCGCGCGTCCGCGTCGTCATGACGATGACGAGTCCGGCCTGTCCGCTTGGCGAATACCTGACGGATCTCATCGATTCCACGCTCCACTGGCAGTTCCGCGAGGTCGAGGCGATCGACGTCGATCTGGTGTGGGAGCCGGCGTGGCATCCGGGAATGATGTCCGCGGACGCGAAGCGGCAGCTCGGCTGGCGTGATGACGACCACACAGGAGACGGCCATGAGCGAGCAGACGATTCAGGAGCTTGACGTACGCGAGGTACCGCCGCGCACGCGGCACGGACTGATTTTTTCCACGTTCGACAATCTCGGGTCGGGGCAAGGCTTCGTCCTGATCAACGATCACGATCCGAAGCCGCTGTTCTATCAGTTCCAGGCGGAGCGCGCGAACCAGTTCACGTGGGAGTACCTGGCGCAGGGGCCCGTCGAGTGGCAGGTGCGGATCTCGCGCGCCTGACGACCCGTGGTTGACGATCGCGTCCGCCTCGGACGGACGGTGCGGCGGCTGCCGCTGCTGGCCATCGGCATGCTGTCGATGGCTGGCGGGCTGTGGTTCGGGCTGATCCGTCTGGGGTGGGCGCTTCCGCTCCCGCGGCCCGATCAACTGATCGTGCACGGGCCGCTGATGGTCGGCGGCTTTCTCGGGACGCTCATCTGCCTCGAGCGCGCCGTCGGTCTCGGGAGACGGTGGGCGTATGCCGCGCCGGTGCTCACCGCCGCGGGAGCGATCTGTCTTCTGGCCGATACGCCGGTGAGGCCCGCCGCCGCGCTCATCACGCTCGGCAGTCTCGGGCTGATCGCCATCTTTCTCGTCGTGTGCCGGCGGCAGCCGACGCTCTTCAGCGCGACGTTGGCGCTGGGGGCCGCTGCCTGGTTCGTGGGCAACGCGCGCTGGTGCCACGGCGCGTCGATCTACCGCGCCGTTCCATGGTGGATGGCGTTCCTGGTGCTGACGATCGCGGGAGAGCGGCTCGAGTTGAACCGTGTCCTGCGGCCCGCGCGCGGCGTGCGGGCGGTGTTCGTCGCGGCGATCGGCGTCACGCTCGCCGGCAGCGCGATCACGTTCGCGACCGCACCGTTCGGCATCCGGGTGCTCGGCGGGGGACTGGTGCTCCTGGCGGCGTGGCTGCTGCGGTACGACATTGCCCGCCGCACGGTGCGGGCGCGCGCGCTGACGCGCTACATGGGCGCGGCGCTGCTCGCCGGGTACGTATGGCTCGCCATCGGAGGCGCCCTCATGCTGGCGACCGGCACGCTCGTGCCGGGGACACTCTACGACGCGACGCTGCACGCCGTCTTTCTCGGGTTCGTGATGTCGATGATCTTCGCGCACGCGCCGGTGATCTTCCCGGCCGTGCTCGGGGTCCACATCGCGTATCGCCCGTCGTTCTATTCGCACCTGGCGGTGCTGCACGCATCGCTGGTGGTGCGGGTGGTGGGAGACCTGGTGCCCGCGCTCGGCGCCTGGCGCGCGTGGGGCGGCCTGTTCAACGCGGTCGCCCTGGTGCTCTTCGTCGTCAACACGGTGGCGGCGTTCGGCGTGAAGCGGCATCCGGTTGCCGTCGGCGTGCGGGGCTATCCGCGGGCGGGCGACTTGGGGTAAGATGGTCTTTCGGCATGGCGGTGCCCGGCCGCCACAGCGTCAAGCCGCATCTTTCTCGCCTTCGTCGGGGCGTGGCTCAGCCTGGTAGAGCACTCGGTTCGGGACCGAGGGGTCGGTGGTTCGAATCCACTCGCCCCGACCATTCAATCCCAAAAACATTAGGGTTTTCGATCGGTCGTGGTCGGCTGTTACCGGCCATGACCGGGCGTGAACGGCGGCGAATGGTTACCCCGTGGTTACCCTGAACTGAATCCCATTTCAGCAGCGCACGCCCAACACGGCGCACGGCGCCGCGGCCACGACGCGCGCCTGCGCGGTCTGGCGGGAGCGTCTGAACCAAAACCGCGCCCTGTTGTCGGCCGGACGCGGCAATGTGATTTCATCGACCACGACGTCGTCAGTATTGAGAATCAAGCGATCGAGAAGAACCCCGCCGCCTTCTGGCGCGTCATCATGGACTTGACGCGCCTGCATCAGCGCATCCACGGCGCGCGTGCTGCACCGATCGTCGTCCCGGGGCGGCACAGCGCCAGCCGGTATGTCAGGCGTCGACTGTAACTCAATCAGTTCTAAGCGCCGCCGCCGGATCCACGCTCAACGCGCGCCGGGCGGGCACCAGCGTAGCTCCGATCGCCACGATCGAGAGCGCAACCCCTGCGAGCATCAGTGATACGACGTTGTCGGGCGCCACACCAAAGAGCTGACTCGACACGAGATGGCCCGCGGCTCGAGCCGCCACGCCACCGATTCCGACGCCGATCGCAAGCCATATCAAGGTCTCACGCAATAGGAGCCAAAGGATGTCCATCCTCGTGGCGCCGAGCGCGACCCGTACGCCGATCTCTGTTGTCCGGCCAGCGACGCTGTGCGACACGACACCGTACAGACCGATAGCGGCCAGCAGCAGGGCCAACGCCGCAAACGCCCCGACGAATCCCGCCGTCAGGCGTTCCGGACCGAACGTCGCCACCACCTGCTCCCGCATGGTTCGGGTCCATCCCTGCGGGATGATCATGCGGCTGTCGGTTTCGG
>DASUKM010000043.1:0-73295 GCA_036278735.1 Vicinamibacterales bacterium | reverse complement strand
GTTCAGCGTGCCGTCGTTGACCGGCGCGATCATGTGCATGGGCGTGGCGACGGCGAACAGCATTCTCGTCGTCAGCTTCGCGAAAGACGAGCTCGCGGGCGGACGGGCGGCCGCCGACGCGGCAGTCGACGCCGGCTTCGGACGATTCCGTCCGGTGCTGATGACGGCGCTCGCGATGATCATCGGGATGGTGCCGATGGCGCTGGGGTTTGGCGAGGGAGGGGAGCAGAACGCCCCCCTCGGCCGCGCCGTCATCGGCGGTCTGACCATCGCGACGGTTGCGACGCTCTTCTTCGTGCCCGCCGTGTTCGCGCTGCTGCACCGCAAGAGCGGGATGGCGGATGAGCGCCTGCGGCCCGAGTGAGCCGCTGGCGGCGAGCGAGTGCCCGTGGGGGTGGGGCCCCACGCGCATTGAGTAATGATGACGCCAAGGCGGGGGCGGAACCTGGAACCTGGCTGGAAGCTGGTAACTGGTAACTGGAAACTGAAAACTGAAAACTGGAAACTGGAAACTGGTA
Organism: Vicinamibacterales bacterium; assembly: GCA_036278735.1. Lineage (GTDB taxonomy): Bacteria > Acidobacteriota > Vicinamibacteria > Vicinamibacterales > 2-12-FULL-66-21 > DASUKM01. The sequence goes on along the minus strand of DASUKM010000043.1, from coordinate 72,777 downwards.
ACTGGTAACTGGTAACTGGTAACTGACTTGTTATGACTGATATATCGGGCGGGCAGCGGCGATCCCGGGGAGCTGTTCTCGTGATCGTCCTCATCGTGGCGGCCGGGGCCCTCACGGCGGCGTGGGGCATCGGGTCGCGGGCGCGCGCCATGACGACGCTCGCGCACGAGACGGACGAACTGGCGATCCCGACCGTCGCGGTGATGCGCCCGCAGCGCGGCGCGACGCAGCAAACGATCTCGCTGCCCGGCACGATCCAGGCCTACACCGACGCGGCGATTTACGCGCGCACGAACGGCTACCTGAAGGCGCGCTACGCCGACATCGGCTCGCACGTGCGCGCCGGACAGCTCCTCGCCGACATCGACACGCCGGAAATCGAGCAGCAGCTCCAGCAGGCGCGCGCGGATCTCGCGACCGCGCAGGCCAATCTGAAGCTCGCGCTGACGACCGCCGAGCGGTACAGGGATCTGATCAAGACCGAATCGGTCTCGCAGCAGGACGTCGACAACGCGAACGGCAGCTACGAGGCCAAGCGCACGGCTGTCGATTCGGCCGAGGCGAACGTGAAGCGGCTCGAGCAGCTGCACGCCTTCCGCAAGATCTACGCGCCGTTCGACGGCGTGATCACCGCGCGCAACACCGACGTGGGGGCGCTCATCCAGTCCGGCAGCAACGCGAAGGAGCTGTTCCACGTCGCCGCGACGAAGAAGCTGCGCGTGTTCGTCAACCTGCCCGAGGTGTACTCGCGCGCGGCGCGCTCGGGGCTCGACGCCTACGTCACGCTGAAGGAATATGGCGCGCGGCGCTTCAAGGGCACGCTCGCCCGGACGGCGCAGGCCATCGACGTCACGTCGCGCACGCTGCTCGTCGAAATCGACATGAACAACCCGTCGGGCGAACTGCTGCCCGGCTCGTACGCCGAAGTGCACCTCACGCTGCCGGCCGCGGTCCCCGCCGTGCGCCTGCCGGTCAACGCGCTGATCTTCCGCGCCGACGGCCTGCGTGTGGCGCTCGTGCGCCACGATCGCATCGAGCTGCAGCCGGTCACGCTCGGCGAAGACGACGGCAACGAGGTCGAGGTCGTGGACGGCGTCACGCCGCACGACCTCGTCGTGGTGAATCCGCCCGACTCGCTCGAAGAGGGAGAGACGGTCCGGGTCGCTGCCGGATCGCCCGACGGGGCGCGGCCGTGATCCGGCACGCGCTCGCCGCGGCCGCCGCGATCGCATTGACCGGCTGTGCGCCGAAGGTCGCGTACGTGAAGCCGGCGACTCCCGCGCCCGCTGCCGCCTTCAAGGAAAACGCGGACTGGAAGACGGCGCAGCCGCGCGACCAGATGCTGCGCGGCGCCTGGTGGGATCTATTCGCCGACCCGCAGCTCGCCGCGCTCGAATCGCAGGTCGACATCTCGAACGAGAGCCTGCGCGCCGCGCAGGCCAGATTTTTCCAGGCGCGGGCGGTCATCGGGGTCAATCACGCGGCGCTCGCGCCGCAGGTGACTGTCAATCCGTCGATCACCGGCGTCGACCCGTCGGGCAATCGTCCCACGACGAGCGCGACGGCCAAGTACGCGGATTTCGTGCTGCCGGCCGACGTCTCGTACGAAGCGGACGTGTGGGGACGTGTCCGGGCGAGCGTCGCGGCGGCGCGCGCCGCGGCGCAGGCCAGCGCGGCCGACGTCGAGTCGGTGCGGCTGTCGGTCCACGCGGAGCTGGCGGCCGACTACTTCCAGCTGCGCGGCGTCGATGCCGAGCAGCAGCTGCTCGACACGGCGGTCGCGGCGTTCACGCGCGCGCTCGAGCTGACGCAGAACCGCTTCCGCGGCGGCATCGCGTCGGAAGCGGACGTCGCGCAGGCGGAAACGCAGCTCGAGACCACCCGCGCGCAGGCGCAGGATCTCGCCGTCGGCCGCGCGCAGCTCGAGCACGCGATCGCCGTGCTCGTCGGACGCCCCGCCTCCACGTTCTCGCTTGCGCCACTTCCCCTGACGATGCCGCCGCCGCCCATTCCGGCCGGGGTCCCGTCGGATCTGCTGGAGCGGCGGCCGGACATCGCGGCCGCCGAACGGCGGGCGGCCGCCGCGAACGCGGACCTCGGCGTCGCGCGCGCGGCGTACTTCCCGCGCCTGCTGCTGACCGGATCCGCCGGCTTCGAGAGCGGCTCGCTCGCCACATGGCTCGCCGGCCTCAGCAACTTCTGGAGCCTCGGGCCCGCGATGGCGGCGACGATCTTCGACGGCGGCCGCCGGCGCGCCGTGTCGGCGCAGGCGCAGGCCGCCTACGACGAGTCGGTCGCGAACTATCGCGACACGACCCTGCGGGCCTTCGAGGAAGTGGAAGACAACCTCGCGGCGCTCCGCGTGCTCGATCGGGAAGCGACGACGCAGGCGGCGGCGGTGGCGGCGGCGGAGCGCTCGCTGACGCTCGCGACGAATCGGTATCGCGGCGGTGTGGCGAGCTACCTGGAAGTGATCACGGCGCAGAGCGCGGCGCTCACGAACGAGCGCGCGGCGGTCGGGATCCTGACGCGCCGGCTCACCGCCAGCGTGCTGCTCGTCAAGGCGCTCGGCGGCGGATGGAGCGGCACGCTGCCGGCGGTCGGGCCATGACGCCGCCTCACCTGCGGATCGCGTCGGCGGCGCTGTTGCTGGCGGCCGCGCTCCTGACGGCGTGCGGTGGCGCCCCTGTGTCGTACACGGACCAGATCGCGTCGTGGCGCGCCGAAAAGGATCGCTTCATGCGCGAGTCGCCGGAGTCCCCCGTGCCCGAAGCAAGGCGCGCCGCGTTCGCGCCGCTGAAGTACTTTCCCGTCGATCCGTCGTTCCGCGTCCCCGCGGGCCTGACGCTCACGCCGGGCGATCGGGTGCTCGAGATGCCGACCTCGACCGGCGAAGCGCGCCGGATGCGCCGGGTCGGGACGCTCGGCTTCACGCTTCAGGGACGCGAGATGACGCTGAGCGCCTTCATCGACGCCGACCAGCCCGACATGCGGCGGCTGTTCGTGCCGTTCGGCGATCTGACCAACGGCGTCGAAACGTACCCGGGCGGACGGTATCTCGATCTCGATCGCACCGCCACCGGCATCTACGATCTCGATTTCAACAAGGCGTACCATCCGTTCTGCTTCTACAATCCGAAATACGATTGTCCGTACCCCCCGCCCGAGAATCGGCTTCGCCTTGCGGTGAGGGCGGGGGAGAGAAAATAACGGAAGCGGTTCGGGGTTCAGGGTTCCGGGTTCCTGGTCGGGTTCAGGTTCCGGGGGCCCGGCCAAGTCCCGCCTCCGGGACGCGGGCTGCGAACCACAGCGGGCAACGCGGAACCGGAACCAGACGCTCGGAAGCCTGAACCCCCCGTCGATCCGTCGGCCGCCGGGCTGGCCAATCCCTGCGCCTGCCCGGCGTTCCGATCCGCCGCTCGCGCGAGCGTCTCCTCCTCAATTTATAGCCGCGTCTATAGCACTCGGCCTTGTCATTGTGTCATATTATATATTATATTTGTCGACCCCAGTGCGATTACGTCCTGCTTCAAATTGAGGAATGTTCAGACGGATGAACACCCGAACCGCGCTCGTCACCGTCGCCGCCGTCGCGGCGACCCTTGGCCCGAATGCTGCCGCGCAGCCCCAAGGGCACGCCGCGGATTTCGCGGCGCTCGCGTGGCGGAGCATCGGACCGCTGCGGGGTGGGCGGTCGCTCACCGCGGCCGGGAGCGCCAGGCGCCCGAACGAGTACTACTTCGGCGCGACCGGAGGCGGTGTCTGGAAAACCGTTGACGGCGGCGTCACCTGGGCGCCGGTCACCGACCGCTACTTCAAGACGTCGTCGCCAGGCGCCCTCGCCGTATCTCCCTCGAACCCCGACGTGGTGTACGTCGGCATGGGAGAAACCGAACTCCGCAACACCATCATCCAGGGGGACGGCGTCTACAAGACGACCGATGGCGGGAAGACGTGGACGTCGATCGGCCTCTCCTCGACGCAGGCCATCTCGCGCATCCGCATCCATCCGACCAACCCCGACATCGTGTTCGTCGCGGCCTTCGGCGATCCATACGGGCCGAGCCCCGATCGCGGCATTTTCCGGTCCGGCGACGGCGGAAAAACCTGGCAGAAGGTGCTGTACCGGAATGATCGCGTGGGGGCCTCCGATCTGGTCATCGATCCATCGAACCCCGACGTGATGTACGCCGCCCTATGGGAGGCTTATCGCACGCCGTACTCGCTCGTGGACGGCGGCACGGGCGGCGGCCTGTTCAAGTCGACCGACGGCGGCCTCACCTGGATCGAACTCACGAAGCGCCCCGGGCTGCCCACCTCCAGCCTGCTCGGCAAGATCACGCTCGCCGTCGGGCCGCACGGACAGCGCGTCTACGCGATGGTCGAGGCGCGCGACGGGGGCTTGTACCGATCCGACGATGCCGGCCAGACGTGGACGCTGGCCGACAACGAACGCCGCCTCTGGCAGCGCGCCTTCTATTTCACGCGCATGACGGCCGATCCGCAGAACGCGGACGTGCTCTACGTCATGAACTTCGACCTGCTGAAGTCGGCCGACGGCGGACGGACGTTCACCAAGCTGCCCGACACGCACGGCGACCACCACGACCTCTGGATCGCGCCCGACGACCCGCGCCGGATGATCGACGCCAACGACGGCGGCGCCAGCGTCTCGACCACGGGGGGCCACACGTGGACGTCCGAGACGTTTCCGACGGCCCAGATGTATCACGTCGCCACGACCGCCGACGTCCCCTATCAAGTGTGCGGCGCCCAGCAGGACACGGGCACGGCGTGCATGGACAGCACGGGCCAGGGGGACCAGTTCTACGATGTCGGCGGCGGCGAGAGCGGCTACGTGGCGCCCGACCCGCGCAACCCCGACATCTTCTATGCGGGCAGCTTCGGCGGCTTTACGACGCGCTTCGATCGATCGCGCCAGCAGAAACGATTCGTCAACGTGTGGCCGGAATACCCGGTCGGTCAGGCGCCGCGCGATCTCCGGGAGCGCTTCCAGTGGACGTTCCCCCTCCTCTTCTCGCCAGTCGATCCTCGAATCCTCTACACGAGTTCGCAGCACCTCTGGAAGACGACCGACGGCGGGCAGACGTGGACCGCGATCAGCCCCGATCTGACGCGGCACGATCCCGGGACGTTGGGCCCCTCGGGCGGTCCGATTGCCTACGATCAGACCGGCGCGGAGACCTACGCGACGATCTTCACGGTCGCCCCCTCGCGAAAGGATCCGAACACCATCTGGACGGGATCGGACGACGGCCTGGTGCACGTCACGCGCGACGGCGGCAGGAGCTGGACGGACGTCACGCCGAAGGACCTGCCCGCCTTCAGCCGGATCAGCCTCATCGAGGCGTCGCCGCACGCGGCCGGCCGCGCGTACATCGCGGCCAACCATTACGAAATGTCGGATCGCGCCCCCTACGTGTATCGCACGGACGACTATGGCGCGTCATGGACGAAGATCACCGGCGGGATCGCTGCCGGCGATTTCGCGCGGGCGATTCGCGAGGACCCTGTGCGCGCGGGGCTGCTCTACCTCGGGACCGAATGCGGCATCTATATCTCCTTCGACGACGGGGCGCGCTGGGAACCGTTTCGCCTGAATCTGCCGGTGACGCCGGTCCGCGACATCGCGGTCCACGGCGACGATCTGATCATCGCCACGCACGGCCGCGGCTTCTACGTGCTCGACGGGATCGGGATCCTGCGGCAGCTCGGCCCGACGCCGCCGTCCAGCCTGACGCTCTTCACACCCGGCGACGCGACACGGTCCGTCTCTCGCGGCGTGCCGATCGATTACTTCCTCCCCGCATCACCCGCGCAAATGACGCTCCAGATTCTGGACGCCGGCGGACGGGTGGTACGGACGATCGCGGAGCCTCCGCCGCCGGAGGCCGGTCCGATGCCCGCAGGCGTGACCGAGTCGAGTCGCGCGCCCGTGGCGAGACTGCCGGTGAAGGCCGGGATGAACCGGTTCGTGTGGGACATGCGCGCCGACAGCTTCCATGATTTCCCCGGGCTCATCATGTACCAGGCCAGCACGCGCGGGCCGATCGTGCCGCCCGGACACTACCAGGTACGGCTCACGGCGTCGGGCCGCACGCGAACGGCGCCGCTGCGCATCCTGAAAGATCCGCGCGCGACCGATGTCACCGAGGCCGACCTGCTGGAGCAGTACCGGTTCGCCGAGCAGATCGGCCATCTCTTCAGCGACACGAGCGACATGATCCTGCGGATCCGTCAGGCGAAAGCCGACGCGCACACCTCGTCCGCGCAGGCGGCGGCCCTCACGGCCATCGAGGGAACGCTTTACCAGTACCGAAACCGCGCAACCAAGGATCCGCTCAACTTTCCGCCGCAGTTGAACAACAAGATCGGCTTTCTGCTCGGCGAAGTGTCGTCCGGCGACGGGCGCCCGACCGCGGCAGCCTACGCGGTGTACAAACAACTGGCGGCTGCCGTCGACGTGCAGAGGCGCGCGCTCGACCAGCTCCTCGGGAGGGCACACTGATGGACGTCGGCGCTCAACCATCGGCCACATCGGATTCGGTCGATTTCTCGGACATCCTGGACGCGGCCAAACGGCTGAGCGGCCACAGCTATCGCACGCCGACCGCCGTTTCGCGATCGCTGAATGCGCTCGTGGGCGGGGAGCTTTTCTTCAAGTGCGAGAGCCTGCAGCGGGCGGGCGCCTTCAAGTTCCGCGGGGCCTACAACGCGCTCGCCAGCCTCGACGCGGCCGCGCGGGCGCGCGGCGTGCTGGCCTACTCGTCCGGCAATCACGCACAGGCCATCGCGCTGGCCGGGCGGGAACTCGCCATTCCGGCGACCATCATCATGCCGACCGACGCGCCCCAGGTGAAGCTCGACGCCACGCGCGCCTATGGCGGCGAGGTGATCCTCTACGACCGCGCCACGCATTCGCGCGAGGAGCTGGCCGTCACGGTCGCGGCGGAGCGCGGCTTGACCGTCATCCCCCCATACAACCATCCGGCCATCGTCGCCGGACAGGGGACGGCCGGACGCGAGCTGCTGGAGTACACCGGCGCGCTCGACCTGCTGCTCGTCCCCTGCGGCGGGGGCGGCCTCCTCTCGGGATGCGCGATTGCCGCAGCATCGATGGCGCCCGGGTGTCGCGTGATCGGCGTCGAGCCGGCTGGCGCCGACGATGCGGCGCGGTCGTTCAGGACCGGTGTCCTGCAGACGTGCGACAACCCGCAGACAATTGCCGACGGCGCGCGAACGCCGTCGCTCGGCACAGTCACCTTTCCCCTCGTGCGACGTTACGTCCACGATTTCGTGCTCGTCAGCGACGAGCAGCTCATCGCCGGCATGCGCATGGTCTGGGAACGGTTGAAGCTGGTGGTGGAACCGACCGGGGCGCTCGCCGCCGCCGCGGTGCTCTGCGGCCTCGTCCCCGTCGCGGACAAGCGTGTCGGGATCGTACTGAGCGGCGGCAACGTCGAACTCGCGCGGGCCGGCGAATGGTTCGGTACCCGTGATTGAGGCAGCGGCTGACGTCGACGGCGGACGTGAGGTTACTGGTATCCCGCAGCCGACAGCGCGGCAACGATCCGCGCCTCGGCGTGCGACACGTGGTCGAACATCAACGCGCGGGCCTGCTTCGCGTCGTGGTTCTCGAGCGCTTGGACAAGAGCCAGGTGTTCGGTCGTCGCGGCTTGCGCGTCGAGGCCGACATCGAGACCCAGATACAGCGGCCGCTGGTGTCGATCGAGCGCTGACGTCACGACCACTTCGAGCAGCGAATTGTCGGCGCACCGTGCCAGCGCGCGATGGAAGCGGCTGTTGGCGCGGAGGTAGCGCTCGTAGGTTTCCGGCTGCCCCGGCGTGTACTTCAACTCGGCTTCCGCTCGCAGGGCGGCCAGTTGTTCCGTGCTGGCGCGCGTGGCGGCCAGGGCGGCCGTGTCCGGCTCGACGATCCGCCGCACCTCGCAAAGTTCCTGAAACGACCGAACCGTCACGGGGGCGACCGCGTAGCCGCGATACGGCGTCAACACGACGAGCCCCTCGAGCGCGAGCCGGTTGATGGCCTCCCGGAGCGGTGTACGTGAGATGGTCATCTCGGCGCAGATCGTCTTCTCGACGATCCGCTCCCCCGGACGCATCGCGCACGTCAGGATGCGGTGCTTGAGGATGGCGTAGAGCCGATCCGGCAGGGCGGCGGGCGGCGAGACGCCGGGATCGAGATCGAGCAGGGAATTGACGCGGCTGGTCAGTGGGATCACAGGGGCTTTCGTCCGGTTGAGGATAAGGGCGCGATTGCGCTCGTTCTAAATATTATATATCATACTCACCCTCGGCTGCACTCACGACGCGACGAGCAGTCCCGAACAAACCGTCTTGCGAACCGCGCCCCGCCGGCGCCGCGCAGCCGGGTTCGCGCCCTTCGACACGCAGGAGTCCCATGTCCGCACGCCAGCCGAAACCATCGTCTCCCGCCGATGCCCCAGCACCGTGCGGGCATTATAGCCATGCCGTTGCCTGCGACGGACTCATTTTCGTCTCGGGGCAGCTCCCGGTCGACCCCGGCACCAGTCAGGCCCTGGCCGGCCGGCCCATCGAAGTCCAGACGCGCCAGGCGCTCGAGAACATGGATGCCGCCCTTCGGGCAGCCGGCAGCCGCCGCGATCTGGTGCTCAAGACGACGATCTTCCTGACGGACGTCGCCCTCTGGGACCGCGTCAACACGGCCTACGGCGAGTTCTTCGGGGGCCACCGGCCGGCGCGTTCGATCGTGCCGACCGGCCCGCTGCACCTCGGAGCCGACATCGAGATCGAGGCGATCGCCGTCCTGCCCTGAGCCAGGACCAGCGATTCGAACGCGGGCGGAAAGCCAGAACGACTGACAGGAGGTGCAGCCATGCACGCGCGTAGTGCAGAGACAATCGAAGGCCATGCGGTGAACGGCCGCCCGAACACGAAGGGAGTCAACTGATGCGGACACTTGGGATCGCGGCGGGCGTCGTGGCTCTCGCCGCCGCTTCCGGCGCAGTAGCGGTAAAGGAGCCGCCGGTGCATTCGGTGTTCCTCTCGCCGTTCACCATTCAGGGACCCGGCGTCAGCATCCCGGCGGAGGAGGGTCTGCTGTTCGTGCCGGAGAATCGCGCGAAGGCGAACAGCCGGACGATTGCGATCGAGTTCATTCGGATTCGCGGCACGCGCGGCACGGGGTCGCCGATCTTCTTCCTGCCGGGCGGCCCGGGCGGATTCGTGACGCGCGCCAACATCTCCCCGGACTACCTGCGCGAAATCCAGTTTCTCCGAGCCTCGGGCCGCGACATCCTCTTCGTGAATCAGCGCGGCAATCCGGACCAGCCGCTCGCGCCCGACATGCGCTGGCCGTCCTCGCCCAAGCCGCTCGATCAGCCCGCGACCCAGGAGCGCGACCGGATCGCCCGCCGCGCCGTCGTCGAGCGCACGCAGGCGGAGTGGACCAGGCGCGGCGTCGATCTGAGCGGATACGACATCATCAACATCGCCGACGACGTCGAGGATCTGCGCCAGGCGCTCGGCTACGACCGCATCATCCTGCGCGCCGGCAGCTTCGGGTCGCAGTGGAGCTTCGCGTTCCTGAGGCGACATCAGGCGTCGGTCGACCGCGTGCTGCTGCGCGGCATCGAGCCGCTCGACTACGGGTACGACAGCCCGCAGAATCTCTGGAGAGCGATCACCCGGCTGGCCTCCGAGGCCGACGCGGACAGCCGGCTGAAGGGGGCCATTCCCGAGGGGGGTCTGCTCCAGGCCGCCAAGACGGTCCTGGATCGGCTGGACCGGGCGCCCCGGACGGTGACGATCACGAACCCGCGCACGGGCAAGCCCGTGGCGGTCACCGTCGGCAAGTACGATCTGCAGAAGATCCTCAAGGCGCCGACGGCCGGGTCGCGCCGCGAAAATCTCGAGCGGTGGCCGCGATTCATCCTCGAGTTGTACAAGGGGGACTATCGGTACCTCGCGGCCAGGACGTTCCAGTCGCGCACCAGCACCGGCGGGAAGGCCATGATCGGGCTCCTGATCGACAACAGCCTGGGCATCAGCCCGGCCCGCGAAGCGCGGCTCAAGGCCCAGACCGAGCAGCAGTGGGTCGGGCCGCTCGAGCCCGGCTACTTCGCGACACGCGACCTCACGGCCACGCACCACGTGCCGGAGTCGTTCCTCGCCGATTTCCGGATCGCACCGCCGGTCGTGCTCTTCGAGGGAGACATGGACCTCTCGACGCCGATGGAGAACGCGGTGCACCAGTCCCGCGTGCTCGACCATGGACACCTGACGATCGTTCACGGCGGCACGCACGCGGTCGATCACGAGGTCGAGCAGATGCTGCCGGACTTCACCGCGGCGCTCCAGCGCTATCTGGCGGCCGACACCGACGCGGAGATCGACGCCGCGATGAAGGCGCTGCCGGCGCAGGTCGCGCTTCCGCCGCTCTCCTTCGAGACGATGGACGGGCCCTCGCTGTACGACCAATGGCTCCACAAGCGGTAGAGGATCGTCGGCTGGGCTAGACGTCCGCCTGGGACGGTCTCGGGCTGCTCCTCGTTGCCGGGTTTTACCTCAATCGCGTCTCAGATCCGCGTCGGCTGTCGCCGCGCAGCGACGGCGAGGCTCATCAGACGGATTCGCCGGCGGCTGGCGCCGCCGGCATCGAGGACGTCGACGAACACCCAGACTGCTGCGACGATTGTCAACGTGCCGAAGACAACGTGGGCCATCAGCAGCGCCCGGATCGTCGACGGAATGAGGTGCCTCCTTCAGCGGCCGTTCGGCTCACGATGCGCGCGGCCGGCCGGGCCAGCCCTCGCGCGCGGGTCCGGTGAGGCCGACGCGAACGCACTGCCGGGAGGAAGAAGTCCGCCCGCGTCGGTGCCGGATCCCCGGCTCCCGGCCTACTCGTCGACCAGGATTGACTCCGCATAGAGCAGATCGCCGGTGAAGCCGTCGTACCACTGGGCCACGACCTGCGGATGCGGATAGGCGATCCAGCGGTGCGTGTTCGGCTCGATTTTGTTGTCGAACACGTTGTTGATCTGGATCACCGTATAGATCGGCTGCCGCACGAGCGGCGCGGGGACGTCCGGCAGGAAATAGCTCGACCACCGGATCTCGCACTTGCGCCCTACTGAGTCGAAGATGCCGTTGGGCGGCGGGTTCCCTTCGGCGTCGGCGCGATGGTTCCGCGAGTTGTGCGGCCCCGACGCCAGCTCCCAGATGCGATCGGTGATCTTGATCGAGAAGCTGTTGTGCACGTCGCCCGACAGCACGAACACGTTCTTGCCCAGCGACTCCCAGAACCTGATCAGCTCCTCGCGTTCGTTGATGAAGCCGGTCCACGCCTCGTCGTGCTTGGGTGCGGCCGCGGCCCCGGCGTTCGCCTCGCTGGCGTTCGCCTTGGGCGTCCCGCCGGTGTGCGGAATCATGAACGTCACGCCGGTGACGACGAAGAAGATGTCGGCGTCGCTCTTCCGCATGCGATCCTTCAGCCACGCTTTCTGCCTGGCCCCCAGCATCGTCAGATTCGGGCGGTTGGCGTGGCTCGTGTCGCTCACGTCCCGGTGGCCGCGCGTGTCGAGGACGAACATGTCGACGTTGCCGATGCGTCTCTCGAAGTACGACTCGCGCCCGATGCTGTACGTCGCCTCGTCGTTGCTCTTGGCGGCTGGCCGCACGCGGAGATGGTGCGCGTCGATCGTCTGCATGATCTGGTAGACGTTGGCATTGGGGTCTCCCTCGATGCCGGGCAGGTGATCCAGGTTCTTCTGGGGCACGCCCGCGGCCAGGCCGCCCCAGGCGACTTCCAGCTCACCTGGATCCTTGTCTTCGACCGACAGCTTGGTGAAATCGGCCCGGGGATCGGTCAGGACATTGCTGCCCGCTTTGAGCTGCGCCTTCCCGAACTGAACGTCGCCTGGCGGCACCGGGTTCGACCAGCCGATGTAGTCGTACCACGCGCGCGTGCCGATGTCCCTGAACACCGCCTTCCGATTCCGGCGACCGACGGTGCCGGTGCCGTCGATGTTGTCCAGGACTTCGTGATCGTCCCAGACGAACATCGCGGGCATGTTCCGGTGCCACGCGGCCAGCGCCTTCCCACGCTCGAGGTACAGCTTGTAGTTCTCCCAGACGCCCACGATGCTCGGGACCAGGTTGACGATCCGGGGCGCCTGGCCGGCGGTGAGGCCGACCTGAGTCAGCCAGTCCTTCACCGGATAGTCCCGCTTCTCCTCATAGATGAAGTCGCCGTTCTGCAGCTCGAAGTACACCTTGTCCTTCAGCTTGTCGAGCATCGTCTTGAAAGCCGGAGGCCAGGGCCCTTCGCCCATCGGGCGCTGATTGTTGCCGGTTCCGTACTCGAACCGGAAGTTGAACAGCCCTTTCGGGTTGTACTTCGCGTTCCGATAGTCGTCGGCGGAGGGGAGCGTCAGGAACGAACCGTCGGGCCGGACCGGCGCCGAGGCGTCTCCGACGAGCACCTGGTAGAAGTACTTCGTATTGGGATGAAGTCCCTTGATGAGCACCCAACCGGTGTTGTCGTGCGAAATCTCGGTCGTGCCGGCCGGCGAAACCTGGTCGAGGTGCTGCTCGTCAGTCCCGTAATGCACGTGGAACGTGGCCGGCCTCGACGTGCGCACCCACACGCCGACCTGGGTCGAATCCAGCCGGCCGAGAATCGGGCCGTGCGTAATCGTGATTGGCGCCTGCTGCCCGGAGACCGTCGTGACCGCCGCGCACGCGACGAGGAGAATCGAAAGACGGAGCAATCTCATGGCTTTCCCTTGTACATGTGTCCTTCGGCCTGGTCTTCAGAAGGAGAAGCGCACCGAGGCCTGGAATACCCGCGGGAACTGCCGGGCGCGCCCCAGTCCGTAGTTCGGGCTGTACAACTGGTTGGCACCGTCCAGCCACTGCTCGAACGAGCCGCGGTTCATGACGTTGAAGACGTCGAGCGCCAGCCGGACCTGGCGATTTCCAGTGATGTTCAGATCGTATCCCAGCCGCACGTTGAGATCCTGCAGGGCGGGGAGCGAGAGCTGCCCCTCGCCGCGTGTCGGATAGGCAAACCGGATCGTGGTCGCCAGCGGGTTCGAGACGGTGCGGCCGTTCGACAGCTTCACCTTGCTCGGACCGAACTGCGGATCGGGGCTGTCGAGGTTCGTGACGACCGAGCCCGAGTATTCACCAGACTGATACGCGTAGCTGACCGCCGCGGTCACCCCCCAGGGGGTAAGGAACGTCCCCCCCACGCGGAAGTTGTTCGGCTGCCAGGAGGGGCTTCTCGTGTCGGAGTCGCCGGAGAGGCTGTTGTTCTTGTTCCCGCGGATGCTGCCGATGCCGCGATCGTTCGGGAAGGCGTCGGGCTGAATGAACGAAGCGGGGTCGTTCGGCTGCCACGTCCCGGCGATGTGATCGAAGGCGCGGGTGTAGCCGCCGAGCAGCTGGACCCATTTGGAGCGCTTGCTGAAGGTCAGTTCGATCCCCTCGTACACCAGCGAGTTCCACTGATTGTTCGTGATGGAGTAGATCTGGTTGAACGCCTCGTCCTGGTAGCCCTTGAAGACGTTGCCGTCGTAGATCCCGTTGGTCTCGACCAGCGCGGGGATGTCCTTGTATTCCCGGTGCGCGAAGTCGATGCTCACCGTCGCGGTGCCGGGGAGCTGCCGCTGATACCCCACCGTCCACTCGTCGATGAAGGGCTGGTGGTGCTGGGGGTCGGGGACGCGGTCCGATCGGGCGGTGGTGGTGCCGGGCGTGAAGAGGACGGTCTCGAACGTGCCGTCGAGGTCGTTGTCGTAGTAGTCGGTCACTCCGGCCGATGCAGACCCGACGCTTCCCAGGTTCCGTGGCATCGGCATCTCGTGCACGCGTGAAAAGCTCGCCTTGACCACGTTCGCCTGATCGCTCGTCAGGACCCACGTGGCCCCCAGCCGCGGCCCGACGTGCATCGCGTCTTCGAGCCGGACGCCGAAGACGCGCTCGGTGGCCTTGATCTGATCGAACCGGACGCCGAGGTTGAGCGTCAGGCGGGAGGCGGGATGCCAGTTGTCCTGCACGTAGAAGCCGTAGTCGTTCGCCGCGGTGGCGTCCTCCTTGACGTCGGCCGCATCGTAGACTTCTTTGTGGAAGGGCGTCAGGCCCGCGGCCGGATTGGCGGGGTCGTTGAGGACGAGCTCCTCGAGGGCGTACCCGTCGTTCGGGTATCTGGTCTCGTCGGAACTGCGCAGGGCCTGGACGAAGAGGCCGGTCTGCAGTTCGTGCGAGCCGGCCAACCCGGCATGGTAGTACGTCAGGTCGGCCTGGAACGTGGCCTTCGAGGCCGGCGAGATGCCGTAGCTCGAATCGTTGTTCAGCAGCGCGATCTCGCCGGTGCCCTTGATAACCCCCTTCGACAGGAACGTGCCTGCGTTGACCGATTCGGACGGACCGTCGTGAATGTAGCCGTTGTAGACGTCGAAGTTCGAATTCGTGCTCTTGTTGTTGTACGAACCGACCAGACGCGACGTCACCGAGTTGCCCCAGATGGATTCCAGACGGACGCTCGTGCCCATGCCGCCGGCCTGGGTGACCGCGATGGGCTGGGCATACCACTCGCGATCGCCCTGCTCCGCGTGCTGATCGGTCTCGTAGAACGCCGACAGGCGGTGCCGCGAGGAAAGCCGCGACGTGCCCTTCAGATAGTAGTCATTGGAGTTCACGGCGTTGTCGAAGGCCTCGAACCCGGGCCGCAGCGCCTCGAGCAACGCAATCTGTTCCGGCGTGCGTCCGATCCCCGACGACTGCTGCGTGCGCCGGTACGATCCGTAGAACCAGACCTTCCCGGGAAGAATCGGGCCGCCGAGAGAGAGATCGGGCTGAAAGATCTTGTTGAACCGCACATCGCCGCCACCCGCGTTGTCGCCGTTCCACGATTCGGGTGTATAGATCGCGCCGATCGCCCCCTTGAAGTGGTCCGTCCCCGACTTGGTTGCCACGTTGATCACCGCGCCGGACCCCAGCGGAACGGAAGCGTCCACGGCGGCCGTGGTCACCTGGACGTCGTCGATCGCATCGGTGTCGAGTGTGAGCAGGCGATCCGCCCGGTTCTGGCGGAAGGACCCCATGTCGGCGCCATCGAGCTGAATGACGTGGTTCTCGAGCTCGCCGCCGCGCATCATGTAGATCTGCCCGCCGCCGGTGGCGTCGCCGGCCCGGGCCGCGACGCCTGGAGTGACTTCGAGAAAGTCGGCGAACTGGCTCCGCGAACTCAGCGGCAGCTGCCGCTGCAGCTCGCCGCTGATGTTGACCGACGTCGTGGCCTTCTGCGTCTCGAGCAGGGGCGTTTCCGCGACGACCTGAACGGACTCCGACATGTTGCCGATGGTCATGGCAATGTCGAGGCTGATGTTCAGCCCCGCCCGGACGGCGACGCCGTCGCGGACGTATTTGGCGAACCCTTGCAGTTCCGCTTCGATGCGATAGTCGGCGGGCACGAGGTCGACGAGCCGGAAGAACCCTTGCCCGTCGCTGACGGCGACCGATGGCGTCGGCACGCTCGGGCTGGTCGCCGTGATCGTGACCCCAGGGAGCACGGCCCCCTGTGAATCCTTGACGTAACCGCGGATCGTTCCCACCGGCGCGCTCTGGGCGAAGGCGAGGGACCCACTCAGCAAAATGACTGTCAGAACCACACCGGTGAGCACTCGGTTCATGGCCTCTCCTTATGCCTCTCAGCAGCGGCGATATTGTATATGCTATACAATCTTCTCGCAAGGTCCTTTGCGACCAGAACCGTAAATTTGATACAAACCGCCTGTTATCAGATGTTTGCGCGAAACACGAGCAGGCGGTCGAGACTCTCCACTGGACGGCCCGGTGAGCCGCACGCTCCACCCAGCGGATTTGAGAACCCATGAGCTGTTCTTCGTTCTGCTTCCAATCCGAAATACGATTGTCCGTACGCCCCGCCCGAGAACCGGCTTCGCCTTGCGGTGAGGGCGGGGGAGAGAACCTTGCACCCGACTCGGAACCCCGAACCCGGCGCCCTGAACCTCGCCCTCACACCCATGCCCCGCTGCCTCGTCTTCGACTTCGACGGCGTCCTCGCCGACTCCGAGCCGCTGCACTTCGAAGTGCTGCGGGATCTATTGCGCGATTCGGGCCTCGACCTGACGCGCGCGGCGTATTACGAGCGGTATCTTGGATTCGACGACGAGGGGGTGTTCCAGCACATCGCGGCGGATCACGGCCTGATCCTCGGCGACGAGGAGATCGATCTGCTGCTGCACGAGAAGATGGCGCGCTTCGAGCGGCTCGTGGGGGGACGCAACGTGCTCTATCCGGGAGCGGCGGCGTGCGTGGAGCGGGTCGGGCGCGCCTTTCCGCTCGGCATCGCGTCCGGCGCCATGCGGCGCGACATCGATCTCATGCTGCGCGCCGCCGGCCTGCAGGATCGCTTCCGCTTCATCGTCTCGGCCGAGGACACGGAACGGTCGAAACCGGATCCGGACCCCTACGCGCGTGCCGCACAACTCCACGGCGTCGAGCCCGGCGCGTGCGTCGCGATCGAGGACTCGCGGCAGGGGCTGCAGTCGGCCCGTGCCGCCGGCCTGCGCACGATTGCCGTCACCCACACCTACCCCGCCGGCGATCTGCGGGAGGCGGACGTCGTCATCTCCAGCCTGGACGAGCTCACGATCGAGTTGATCACGTCAGGCCTGAAGACATAAGCAGCTTCCTCCGCCCTCCGCCCTCCACCCTCCACCCTCCGCCTTCCACCCTCCGCCCTCCGCCCTCCGCCTTCCGCCCTCCGCCTTCCACCCTCCACCCTCCGTCTTGTTGCCTTACAATCCCCTCATGCCCCCGTCCCTCGACGGCCGCAGCGCGCGAGTCGCCGACGACTTGATGGCCGCGATGAATGCGCCGGGGGAATCCCTCGCGCCGGCGGCGCTGGCCATCGCGGGCATCGAGTATCCCGCGCTCGATCCGGAGCCGTACCTGCAGCGGCTGGAGCGGATGGGGGAAATGGCGGCCGCGCGGCTGCTGCGTGCCGGCGACGCGGGTGGCGGCGCGCGGGTCGCCAGCTTCAACGCCTATCTGTACGAGGAGCTCGGCTTCAGCGGCAACCGCGAGCACTACGACGATCCGCGCAACAGCTTCTTGAACGAGGTGCTCGACCGCCGCACCGGCATCCCGATCAGCCTCGCGGTCGTGTATCTCGAACTCGCGCGCCGGGCCGGGCTGCACGTGGAAGGGATCAATTTCCCCGGCCACTTTCTCGTACGCGCCATCGACGATCCCGGCGAGCGCGACCTCATCGTCGATCCGTTCCACAGCGGCGCGCTGCTCTCCGAGACGGACTGCCGGCGGCTGCTCCAGCAGCATTTCGGCGACGAAGCGGCGTACGATCGCGGGCTGCTCGCGAGGGCCACGCGCCAGGAAATCGTCACCCGCATGCTGGTCAACCTGAAGCGGCTCTACGTCCGGATGCGTTCGTTCCCGCAGGCGCGGATGGCCTCCGACCTGCTGCTCGCCGTCGACCCGTCGGCGGTCGCCGAACTGCGCGATCGCGGGCTGCTGTCGTACCAGATGGAAGACTTCGCCGCCGCGCTGCGCGATCTCGAGAGCTACCTGCGGCTCCTGCCGCGCCACGCGGATGCCTCCGACAGCGAGGACCCGCCCGACGAGGACGCGTCGCGCGTCTGGGAACACGTCAAGGCGCTGCGCCGCCACGTCGCCGGCTTCAACTGAGCGCCGCGCGTGCTGCGCTTCGGTGCCCGCCTGAGCTGGTCGTCGCTCTCGCGCTACTCTCGCACGGCAGTTTCTTTCCCGAACTGGGCAGTTCCGCGGCACGCCCTCGTGCGCGCGCTGGCGCGCCGCCGCAATCGATTTCCCGCCTAACTCCGTTTCACGTCAGCGATTCCGCGCCGCGTCGCCGCGCGCACGCCTGCATGGCACCCGCGTTGATGAAGCAAGCGGCGGGGGTCAGATCTTGGTGCTGGCGCGGTGTCCTGGCTCGATCGTCGTCGTCGTCCTGCTGGCCGCCGCCGCGCCGGCCGCGGCTCAGCCGGCGGCGGCGCAACCATCCACGTCCACATCCATCGCGACGCCGGCGCCAGTCGCGCAGGCGATCGTCGTACCGCCCGTCGTGGCCGCGCGCGCGCCGCGACCGGCCGCGCTCGTGCCGCTGTACATTTCGTTCGCCGCGCTGCAGGCGCTCGACGTCCAGTCAACCGGTCTCGCGATCGCCACCGGCCGTGCACGCGAAGCCAACGACGCGATGCGCGTCGTCGTCGATCATCCCGCCGCGTTCATTGCGCTGAAGGCTGGCGCCACGGCGGGCACGATCTGGGCGAGCGAACGCCTGTTCCCGCATCATCGACGCGCGGCGCTGATCTTCATGACGATCGCCAACGCCGCGATGACGGCGGTCGTGGTGCACAACTACGCCGTGGTCCGCTGAGGCCGGAAGTCATACGCGACGCGTACTTTGGTCTGCCGGCAGTTCCGGACATTCCCGTCGAGGGAGAACAATCGTCGCGCGGCCAGCGCCATAAGGTCATCCGCCGCCGAGACTTCACCCTCTGATCGAATTTAACGTTTCCTTCACCATACCTTCTCTTGCGCGGATGACTTCAGGAGGTCATCGTGTGTGCCCTTATGCACACGATTGCACGCTACTGCACGACGCTGCCGTTCGTGATCCTTCTGCTCGTGGCCTTCGCACCCGACGCCGCGCTGTGCGCACAGCCGCTCGACGCGGAGGAAGCTCCCTCCATGTTCGCCTCCGTGTCGTTCAACACGGATCAGGAGGTGCCGTCGCCCACCAACTGGGTTCGCGTCTCGCTCTATGCGAGTTTCGTCACCCTCCAGGCGCTCGATCTCCATTCGACGCTGCGCGCGATCGACGCCGGCGCCGTCGAGCGCAACCCCGCACTGAAGTGGACGAACATGCAGCCGGCGACGCTCATCGCGTTGAAGGCGACGTCGGCGACCGGCACCATCCTCCTCGCGCACCGGCTCTCGAAGAACCATCCGAGAGCCGCGACCGTCTTGATGGTCGCGCTGAACGTGGCAGGCGCCGCCGTCGTCGCGCACAACTATCACGTCGGACGGTAGAGGGCAGAAGGCGGAGGGCGGAGGGCGGAAGGCGGAGGGCGGAGGGCGGAGGGCGGAGGGCGGAGGGCGGAGGGCGGAAAACTGGTAACTGGTAACTGGTAACTGGTAACTGGTAACTGGTAACTGGCGACTGGCGACTGGCAGCGACTGGCGACTGGCAGCGACTGGCGACTGGGTTCCTATTTCCAGCCAATCATCTGAGCGAGGCGGGAGAGGAGACCCGGTTCGGTGCGGGCGAGGCTGGCCTGGTCGAGGATATCGAGGCAGGCGTCGATCGAGAGCGCAGACGCGATGCCGAGCTTGCGTGCGCTGCGCGCGGTCATCTCGTCGTCTGTATCGACGATCAGGATCGGGCGGGCGTTCGAGTCGGACCGGATGTCGACGCAGTTCTTCGGGCTGTCGTCCACGTGATAGTCGAGCGCGAGCGCCGCGGCCACGCCGCCGCGCGACCCGGGGATGACGAGCACGCTCGGCAGATCGAAGCCCTGCGCGACGAGCCAGCGCTGCGTCTGCCGCTGGACCGTATCTCCTTCGGTCTTCGGGCGCTGCGTGATGAAGAACACTTCCCACCGGTGCCGCAGCATCATCTCGTGAATCCGACGCACCGCTCCCTCGCGGGTCGGCGTCAGCGACGTCCAGAAGTCCGGCGTCTCACGGATCGCCTGCCAGATGACGTCGCGGCGGCGCCGCAGCTCGCGGGTAGCCTCGAGTGCCGACGCATCGGCGGGGGCGGCGTCCGGCGGCGCATCGCCAGGTCCGGGCTCGGCCGCACCCTCCCCTTCGCGTGCGATTGATTCTTCCTCGGGACTTCCCGCGCGGGTCACCGTCCGCGGCCCGAACAGGCGCGCCTCGACGTCGTGATACGCCGACGCGAAGTCGGCGAGCACGCCGTCCATGTCGAAACCAATCCGAAGCGACATACAGCGATCGTATGCCTGAGCCCGGCCGCGGGCAATGACGAAAGAGGGCCACGGATCACACGGATCGCACGGATTACACGGATCACACGGATTACACGGATCACACGGATCACACGGATTACACGGACCTACACGGACCTACACCTTCGGCCAGGGATTGGCGGATCACCATGGATCGGCGCACGTCTCCGGCCGATCCGACGGCGAGGCGTCCACGGCGATTACGCGGTGACGGCGGACCCGGTGCGCAGGTGGGACTGGTTGGCGAGGAACCACTCGTACGTCGCCGCGATGCCGTCGCGGAGCGCGATCGTATGGCGCCAGCCGAGCGCGTGGACGCGGGAGACGTCGAGCAGCTTGCGCGGCATGCCGTCGGGCTTCGAGGTGTCGAACGCGAGCGCCGCCGGCGGGTGTACGACGCCGCGCACCAATTCCGCCAGCTCGCGGATGCTGAGGTCTTCGCCGGTGCCGACGTTGATGTGCCGCTCGGATTCGTAGCGATCCATCAGGAACAGGCACGCCGACGCGAGGTCGTCGACGTGCAGGAACTCGCGGCGCGGCGTTCCCGTCCCCCAGATCGTCACCTCGCGAGCGCCGGCGATCTTCGCCTCGTGGAAGCGGCGGATCATCGCGGGCAGCACGTGCGAGCTGGTGAGGTCGAAGTTGTCGTGCGGACCGTACAAGTTCGTCGGCATCGCCGAGACGAAGTTCGCGCCGTACTGCCGGCGATACGCCTGGCACAGCTTGATGCCGGCAATCTTGGCGATCGCGTACGCCTCGTTGGTCGGCTCGAGGGCACCCGTCAGCAACTGCTCCTCCGTCATCGGCTGCGTGCAGTGCCGCGGGTAGATGCAGGAGCTGCCCAGATACAGCAGCTTCTTCACGCCGTAGAGGTGCGCCGCGTGCACCACCGTCGCGTGAATCAGCATGTTGTCGTAGATGAACTCGGCCGGCCGGGTCGAGTTCGCGAGAATCCCGCCAACGGTGCCAGCCACCAGATAGACGTACTCGGGGCGGTTCGCCTTGAACCAGTAGTTCACCGCCGCCTGATCGCGCAGATCGAGCTGATCGCGCGTCGCCGTGAGGACATGCGCCTGCCCCTCGCGCTCGAGGTGCCGCACGATCGCGGACCCGACGAGGCCGCGGTGGCCGGCGACGAAGACGCGGGTCGACATAAATGACTCGATTATCGCAGGAATCGGACGCGACCGAGGAGTTCCTGGTGCGGACGCCCCTCGTGAACCGCGCGCCAGCCCGTCGCGCCAGCCGGCACGCCGAACAACACGATCGCGCGCGCCGCGCGGAAGTCGCCGGCAACGAGACCGCCATGCACCTGAAAGCCGCGCGCGTCGCGAAGCGCCGCCGACGGCGCATCGAACCGCGCGGCGCCGCCGGCACGGAGACGGTCCGCTTCCGCCCGACACGCGTCGTACGACGCGAGGCCGCCTGTCATCACCTCGTTCGACAGCGCCGGCTCCGCCCCGACAGCGTCGTCAATCTCGATCGCCCACAGCGCGCGGCGCACGGTGGCCAGGTCCTCGGGTGTTCGAATCTCCTCGTGCCGGAGAAACTCCGCCCACGCGCCGTCGGGCGTCTCCGCGAGGTATTGCACGGGACCGGCGCCCTCCGCGTTCCAACGGCCGGCCGGTTGCCGGCTGTCCTCCCAGAAGAACGGAAGCCTCGGATCGGCGTGCCGGAACGCGATCATGCGGCGGGAGACGCGACCAGCGCGCGCGCCAGTGCTCGCACGCGCTTCGGCCCTTCGTCGTCAGGGCTCCACCGGGCGCGAAGCAGCGACGCCGGCGTGCGGCCGTCGAGCGCCGTGCGGGGACGCTCGAACCAGCGGCGGATCCCGATTTCGTTGTAGGCGCCCGCCAGATCGCCGGTCAGCAGTGCCAGCATGTGCAGCCGCGCCGCCACATCGTCTGGCGTCGTCCGCTCGCCGTGCTGATAGCGCACGACGCTCGAGGGAGAGATGCGGAGCAGCCGCGCGAGCTGATCGCGGTCGAACAGCGCCGCCATCCTCGGCCACTCGGTGCGGGGCAGCGGCGACTCCTCGAGACGCGCGTCGATCTCGCGGAGCGCCCACATCAGTTCGTCGGCAGGGGGCGGCTCGCGGCGTTCGAGCAGCGCGGCGGCCCGGACGGCGATGCCCGCCTCGCGCACGCGCGACGCCGTCTGCCGCACGTCCGGGTACGTCAGCTCGGGGAAATCCGGACTGCGTTCGATGAGCCCGACCGCGTACGCCTTGCGGACCGCTTCGGCCGCGGCGAACGCCGCGGCGGCGTCGGACTCGTTTCGGGACATGCCATTCCTCCGTGCCTGTTCCGATCGTCCTCCATCGGGCGGCTGGCCGTCAAGCGCCGGCGCTGCAGACAGTGCGCGGCTTTAGGCCCTGACTCTGGTCAGCCCATAAAGGGCTGACCCACAGGATCAGGGTGGGCTGGCCCACCGGATCTGTGATCAATTCATCAAAATCCCGACGATGCGCTCAGCGGCGCGGCCGTCCCAGAGCGGCGGCACGCTGCCGCGCGGGCCGCGGCCCGACACCGCCTGCGCGACGCCCGTCTTCAGGTGCTCGGGATCCCCGCCGACGACGACGTTGGTGCCCATCGACACGGTGACGGGGCGGTCGGTCGCGTCGCGCACCGTCAGGCACGGCACGCCCAGATACGTCGTCTCTTCCTGGATGCCGCCCGAGTCGGTGATGACGACGCGCGCGTGACGTTCGAGGCCGAGGAACTGCAGGTACGTGAGCGGCTCGGTGACGAGCAGTCCCGAGAAACGCAGGTGATGATCCTTCATGTGGCGGCGCGTGTCGGGATCGACGGGAAAGATCACCGGCACGTCGCGCGTGATCTCGGTCAGCGCGTCGAGCGTCGCCTCGAACCGCGCCTCCCCTTCGGCGGTCAATGGCTTGTGCAGCGTGGCCACGGCATAAGGAGCCGGCCCCTTGCTGTTCATCAAGCCGAACACCTGGAGCAGCGGGTCGGGATTCGCCTGCGGCATGAGCCGCACCAGCGTGTCGATCATGACGTTGCCGACCAGTTTGATGGCCGCCGGGTCGGCTCCCTCCGCGAGCAGGTTCTCGTCGGCGTCGTTGGACGGCGTGAACAGCCACGTCGCCATCCGATCGACCAGGACGCGGTTGATTTCCTGCGGCATGCGGCGGTCGCGCGAGCGGAGACCCGCCTCGACGTGGCCGACGTCGATCCCGAGCTTCGTGGCGGTGAGGGCCGCCGCGATCGTCGCGTTGCCGTCGCCGTACACGAGCACGAGGTCAGGCTTCAGGTCGACGAGGTGCTGCTCGAGCCTCAGCATGGTCCCCGCGATCTGGCCGGCGCTCGATTCCATTCCGACGCCGAGGTGCACGTCGGCGCGGCGCACCCCCAGCTCCTGCAGGAACAGGTCGGCCGGCGTGCGCGCGAACCACTCCCCGGTGTGGACGAGCGTCTGCCTGGCGCGCCGCGACTTCCGCAGTTCGTGCAGCACGGCCGCCACCTTCATGAAGGCGGGCCGCGCGCCGACGACGTGCATGATGTGCATGAGGACCTGTCAGCCCATAAAGGGCTGACCCACTCCGGCGCCTTCCTAAAGCCTAAAGCCCAAAGCCCAAAGCCTACTTCGCGAGCGCCTCAACCGCCGCCTTGCGATCCTCCGGCGAGGTCGCGAGGTCGTGGTTCCACTGCTTCAGCAGGCCGGTGATCTGCCCATTCGTGCGGGCGAACGGTGACGGCGTGTCGGGGATCAGCGCGAGGCGGCGAAGATCCCAGTGCAGCAGGATCAGGTCGCGCCCGTACATCTCCAGCCGCGCGCGCTGAGAGGGCTCCGTACACTGCGACAGTGCTTGCTCGTACGTGCGCTCGATGTCGGGCAGCATCGGAACGTAGATCTCGCGCAGCATGGCGGTCGTCAATCGATACGCGGCTTCGTCGTGCGCGCGATAGAAAATGCGGAACGCCTGTTCGAGGCGGCCGTTGAGCGCCTGCATGGACGCCCCCGCGGCCGGGCCGTAGGCGCGCGTGAAGAAATCGGTAACCAGCGCGTGCGCATCCTGCGACGGATTCCAGGCGAGCTGGGCTTCCACGTAATTGGTCGCGGCGCCGAAACCCCATTCGGGGACGCCGTACACGTAGACCCCCTGCATCCCGGACTTCGCCGCCGTGTCGAACACGAGCTGCAGGATGTCGGCAGAAACAGGCGTCGGGGCCGGGATCTGGCCGATGATCCTCGACGGCAGATCGTAGTAGGCCGTCAGCGGCACCGCGCGTCCCCAGGCGGCCATCACGTTCTGAAAATCCTGCCGCTCCTGATCGCGGAACAACTGATAGCCGTAGTCGATGTGCGGCGCGACCACGAGACAGAGGTTCGGCGCGAGCGGCGGGATGCCGTGCGACGGCGGGAACATGTAATCCAGGTAGAGGTACCCGCACAATCGGCGATCCGGGAACTCGCGCCCGACGATCGCCGCGACGTCGTTGTAAAACTTCAGGATCAGCGGGGTGATCGACAGCCCGCCGTGCGGATTCGTGTCGTACAGCGCCTTGCTCTCGGGGCTGTCGCTCCAGCCGCGGCCGTCCGCCGGAGAAATCGAAAAGGTATAGAGATTCGGGTCCTTGCGGAACGCCGCGATCGCCCGATCCGCGAACGCCTGCACGAGGCCAGGGTTGGTCGTTTCTAGCTTGTACAAGACGCCGGGCGGCGGCCGGACGCCGTTCTTCATCGCGAACCAGTCCGGATGCTGCTGATACTCGGACGCTTCGATTGCAGTCCAGTGATGCCCGTGATAGAGCCGGACGGATGATCCGATGTTCTGTCGGCGCAACCACTTCTCAACGGCACGGTCGCCGTTCTGCACGTACGGCACCTGGCGGTACCCGAACGCCGGTGCTTCGCTGATGTCGATCGCCGGCACCGACAACTCGTTGACCTTGGGCACGTCGTCGCCGTCCGGTCCAGGCATCAGCCAACGCACGTTTACAAAACGTTCGAGAAACGCGTGGACGCCGTTGGCTGTTCCCGTCGTCGTGCCGCCGGTCTTCAGCTTCTCGCCCGAAGGCGAATCCGGCCCGGCGATGAACAGGTTCGCGCCGCGGGACGCGATGCGGTAGGCGTCGGGCGCGAGCGCTGCGATGCTCACTCCAGCGTTGGAAAGCGCCGCGCTCTGCCCGAGCGCGATCAGCGGCGACGACGGGGGCGCAGCCGCGCGCGACACCGGCAGCGACGCATTCGTGGCCCGCTGGATGTAGTCGTGCAGGTCGGCTGCCGCCTCAACGACGCTGGCCGGTGCGTCGGGCGCCAGATAGATCGTGTAGGCACTCGCCCCCCCGCGGGCTATGGCCAGGGCCGGCGCCGGGCCGGGGAGCCGTGCTCGCCCGGCGCACGCGGCGGCCAGCATGCAGGCGATCGCCACGGCGAGCCGGCGCTGGGCAGTTCCGAAGGGCCAGCGCGGCGGCGGGTCCTGTCCGCGAACCGCGCCAGTGGGTGCTCGGCCGAACAGCGCAGCAACGGAAGACGGCCTGCGCGCCCACCGGGGCGCCCCGTTCGCGGCCACCCGCAAGGGCGCTTCGATCAACACCGGCCTGTGGTCCCGATCTTCCGACCCGGCAAAGCGATGGCACATTTTCACGACGCGGAGCGCGCGGCGCGTACCGGCGCGCGGTGCACGGCAATGGCGCAGACGATCGCGAACAGCACGGCGTTGCCGGGCATCTGCAGGCTGAATTCGACGGTTTCCTGAAGCGCCATCGCGAGCAATGCCGTCACGGCGCCCACGCGCAGCCACCAGGCCGTCGATCCGGTTTCGTCGTCTTTGAAGCGGCGCCGCACGTCGGACGCGAACAGCACGATGAGGAGCAGCGCGGGCAGGCAGACGAGCACGCCACCTTCCGCGGCGAGCTGCAGGTAGTCGTCGTGCGCCTGCTCGTAGTGCTGCGTCAGATCGTGGCGTTGATAGATGAGCGTCGCGGTGCCGTACGTGTTGTAGCCGGTGCCCGCAATGGGAAAGCGCGCCACGATGTCGCGCGCGTCCTGCCACGCGCCCAGGCGATTGTCGAACTCACCCCAGTCGGTGCTGGAGAAGCGCGCGACGATCGCGTCGGCCCCGACCCAGCCCACGGTGAGCGCGAGCAGCAGCACGAAATACGCGCCGACGGTCGCCTTCCTGACGCGGCTCGCCTGCCCGCGCACCACGAACCAGGCAATCACCGCGAGCGACAACGCCAGCGCCCCCATCCCCGAGCGCGACATCGTCATCAGGAGCGACAACGTCATCAGGCCGGCGGCGGCGCCGATCAGCAGCAGTCGATTGGCATCGGGCGACGAGAGCCACAGCACGCGATCGCGCCAGTTGCGGATGCGCGTGTCGCGGGCGATGCGGGACACGCCGGCGCACAACAGGGCCAGCGTGAGCGGGACGACGAGCAGCATCGCGCCCGCGAAGTGATTCCTGTTCACGAACGGCCCGAACGGATGCCGGCCGCTTTCCGGCAGCCAGAAGCCGTAAATCTTTCCCGAGTGCGACGGCTTCTGCGCAAGGCCGACCAGCGCCAGCACCACGCCGACGACGATCAGCGCCTCGACCCACCGGCGCGCGCCGGTCCACGCCAGCAGCCGCGACGTTCCCAGGAACAGCACGAGAAAGCAGGCGAGCAGCGCCACGCCCGTCCACGTGCCGGCTGGAAAGATCGACAGCGGGTGAACGCGGATCAGATTCGCGGCCACCGCGGGGTCGAGCTGCTGCAGCAGGCTCAGCCGGACCGGGCTCGCCGTGCGAAGCCACGCGATCGGCAGCGGCACGAGCTGCACGGCGATCGCGGCGACGAGCAGCGCGCAGGCGGCCTTCGTTTGGACGCTCGAGGTCTCGACGCTCGCGGTGGGCCGCCACGCCAGACCCGCGATGCCGCAGACGAGCGCCGCGCCGGCGAGCGGCCAATACGCCCAGGGATACACGCCGCCGAAGGCGAACACGCCCCACGCCGCCGTCGCGATCGTGCCGTATCGCAGCGCCGTCAGCGCGCGCTGGTCCCGCGCGCGCGGCGCCGCGATCACGGAGACGGAAGACGGGAGCGCTGTCACGAGGCTTTGGGCTTTGGGCTTTGGGAACGCCGGGTCTAAAGACCCGGCCTACTGCTAATTGAGATGGCGCGGCGAGAACGCCTGGCGCGCGACGCCGAGGAGGGATCCGATCGAGCGATCGACGACCGACAGGTCGGGCTCGCCGTCGACCTCGGCGGCCTGGGCGTCGCTGAACACGAGCGGCATCAGCCAGCCGCGCCAGCCGCACGCGTCGCAGCGGAACACGCGCTCCTCCGAGAACTCCCGCTTCACGCGCTCCACGATCCCCTTCGTTCTCGATCGGCGGACGTGGGCGCCCGAGCAGCTCGGGCAGAGCTGATACTGCGCGTCCCCGGCCTCAGCAGGCACCGCGGTGGACATCGGCGTCCGCTCCGCAGGCGCGGCGGGGCGTTCGGCAGGCTCCGCGTCGAACTCCGGAATGAGGTCCTTCAGCATCATGCGGACCACGTCGGAGTCTCCCTGCGCGGCGAACGATTCGATCGCGTCGATGTTCACGAACAGATCCGGATTCGGCTTCGTGCGGCTCGTCACGCGCAGGATCTTCTCGATGGCAGACGGCCCGACGTCTTCATCGCGGCCGACCAGTTCCTCGTAGAGCTTTTCGCCCGGCCGCAGGCCGATGAACGAGATCGGGATCTCTTCCTCGGGGACGAAGCCCGAGAGGCGGATCAGGTCGCGCGCCATGTCGAGCAGCTTCACCTGCTCTCCCATCTCGAGCACGTACGTCGTGCCGCTTTCGGCCTGCGCGGCCGCGTGCATCACGAGCTGCACGGCCTCGGGGATCAGCATGAAGAAGCGCCGCATCTCCGGATGCGTGATCGTCACCGGGCCGCCGTGCTTGATTTGATCCAGGAATCGCGGGACGACGCTGCCGTTGCTGCCGAGGACGTTGCCGAACCGGACGACCGAAAAGGAGGTGCCGCTGCCAATCGCCTGCGTCTGGAGCACCAGTTCCGCGAGGCGCTTCGAGCCGCCCATCACGCTCGTCGGGTTCACGGCCTTGTCGGTCGAGATGAAGATGAAGCGATCGACGCCGTAGAATTCGGCTGCCTGCGCGAGCAGCCGGGTGCCGCGCACGTTGTTCTTGATCGCCTCGCAGGGGTTCTCTTCCATCAGCGGCACGTGCTTGTGGGCGGCCGCGTGGAACACGATCTCGGGCTGGAACCGCTGCATCACGCCGCCGACGCACACCGTATCGGCCACGTCGCCGACGACGGGGTGCAGGTTGAAGCCGCGGTGCTCGTCTTCCAGCTCGATCCGGATGGCGTGCAGGCTGTTCTCGTAGCGTTCGAACATCACGAGCGAGGCGGGGTGGAGCCTCGCGATCTGGCGGCACAGTTCGGAGCCGATCGAGCCGCCGGCGCCGGTCACCATCACGCGGCGGCCGCGGATCAACTGGCGCACGGGCGCCTGGTCGAGGCCGACGGGCGCGCGCGACAGCAGGTCTTCGACAGACAGGCTGCGAATCTCGCCGAGGCCGACCTTGCCGTCGATGATGTCGAGCAGCCGCGGCAGCGTCTTGATCGGAATCTTGAAGGACTCGAGCGCGCGGACGATCTGCCGCATGTTCGCGGGCTCGGCGCCGGGGATCGCGATGAGGACTTCCTCGGGCCGGTGCTCGGCGAGGATCTTCGCGAGGTCGTCGCGGGTGCCGAGCACGGGGACGCCGTGGATGCGCCGCCCCACCTTTCTGACGTCATCGTCCACGAAGCCGACCGGCGTGTAGCCGTAGGACGGGTTCGACTTCATGTCGCGGACGACCAGCTCGCCGGCATCGCCGGCGCCGAAGATCAGGACGCGCTTGCCGCCGCGGCCGGTCGAGAACTCGGCGACGATGCGGCGGGTGAGGCGCACGCCGCCGAGCATGAGGAGCAGCAGGACGGCGTCGGTGATGAAGACGGAGCGGGGATACACGGCGGGGCCGAGCGGGCTACGCACGAGAGCGTAGAAGAGCACGCTGCTCGTCGTGATGGCGGCCGTGATCGCGCGCAGGTCGTAGATGCTCGTGTAGCGCCAGAGCCCTTCATACAGGCGGAACGGGACGAACGTCAGGCCGCGGATGACGACCAGCCACGGCAGCATCTGCCAGAAAGCCAGCGCCGCCCATTCGGGCAAGGGGCCGTCGAAGCGCAGCGAGAACGCGATCCGGTTCGCCGCCACGATCATCAGGATCTGCGACCCGATCGAGAATACGCGCCGGAACTTGAACAGTCCGTTCTTCAGCTTGTGCTTCATCTTGTTTGTAGGCCGGGTCTTTAGACCCGGCGATCGGTGTAGGCCGGGTCTTCAGACCCGGCGATGGGTGTAGGCCCGGGTCTTTTAGACCCGGCGATCGGCGTCGATCCCCTAGACCCGGCTGTGGGTCAGGGCTTTAGCCCTGACTTCCCCAACCGCCGCAACGACCATGGCCTGATCGCTGTCGGTCAGCGACGATCCGCTCGGGAGACAGAGGCCGTGCTCGAACAGGTGCGCGGCGACCTCGCCGCCGCGGACGTCGCAGCCGCGGAACACCGGCTGCAGGTGCATCGGCTTCCAGACGGGGCGCGCTTCGATGTCGAGGCTCTCGAGATGCAGCCGCACGTCATCGCGGGTCGCGCCGAAGGAGCCCGGATCGATCGTGGCGCACGTCAGCCAGCCATTCGACCGCCCGTATGGCGCCTCGGGCATGAACTCCACGCCCGGCCAGTCGGCCATCGAGGACCTGTAGGCCTGGTTGATGGCGCGGCGCCGCGCCACCTTCGCGTCGAGTCCGTGCAACTGCCCGCGTCCGACCGCCGCCAGCAGGTTGCTCATGCGGTAGTTGTAGCCGATGTCCACGTGCTGATAGTGGGGCGCCGGCTCGCGCGCCTGGGTCGACAGGTGCCGCGCGCGATCGACGATCTCGCGGCGATGGGAGACGAGCATGCCGCCGCCGCTCGTCGTGATGATCTTGTTGCCGTTGAACGAGAAGGCGGCGCACTCGCCGAAGGCGCCGGCCTTGCGCTCGCCATACGATGCCCCGAGCGCCTCGGCGGCGTCTTCGATGACGGGCACGCCGTACTGGGCGCAGATGGCGGAAATCCTGCGATAGTCGGCGGCCTGGCCGTAGAGGTCAACCGTAAGGACCGCTGTCGCCTGCTGGTTTCGACGCCGGCGCGCTTCGAGTTCCTCCTCCAACAGGTCCGGATCGAGCGTCCACGTTTCAGGCGAGACGTCGATGAAGACCGGCCGGGCGCCGACGTAGGTGATGGCGTTGGCGGTCGCGGCGAACGTCAGCGTCGAGGTGATCACGTCGTCTCCCGGCTCGACGCCGAGGATCTGGAGGCCGAGGTGCAGCGCGGCGGTGCCGCTCGAGAGCGCGACGGCGTATGGAACGCCAATCGCGGCCGCGAACTCCTTCTCGAAGGCATCGACATGCGGCCCGAGCGGTGCGATCCAGTTCGAGTCGAACGCGTCGAGCAGCAGGTCGCGCTCGACGACACCGACATCCGGAGGAGAGAGGTAGATGCGTTTCATAGTGGAAAAGATGCTTATCGGGATGCGCGGACGCCGGCGCCGACGGCACGGGCAGGAACCCCCATCACGGTGACGCCGGAGGGGACGTCACGCGTGACGACAGCCCCTGCACCAACGGTGCTGCCCGCGCCAATCGAGATCCGAGGCAGGACGGTTGCACCGATCCCGATGAACGCGCGCTCGCCAACCGTCACTTCGCCACCCATGTGGACACCGGGGGCGACGTGGGCGAAATCACCGATCGTGCTGTGGTGATCCACAGTGCACGCCGTATTGAGAATGACCCCGCGTCCTATCTGCGACCCGGTGTTCACGATGGCACCGGCGCAGACCATAACCCCCGGGGCCACCTGGACGTCTTCGCTGAGAAACGACGATGGGTGGATGGCGATCGCGAGCAGCTCCCCCTCGGCCGCCAGGCGCTGGAATACGAGCGCGCGGCGGTCGTTGTCGCCGACCGCGACAATCGCGGCGTCGTGCGGCACCGCCTGGAGAAAATCCACCGGTCCGAGCACCGTGCAGTCGACACACGTCCGGCCGTGCAGTGCGGGGTCGTCGTCGAGGAACCCCACGAGATCGATCGGCCGGCCGCGATGTCGAGCGGCTCGAATGATGTCGGCCACCACCTGTCCGTGTCCGCCGGCGCCGATGACGAGGATCTTCACCGAGTTGCGGTCCCCATGAACTCTTCGGCGGTAGCATGGCCCGGCTGGCTGATATTCTTCCGGGCAATCACCTGCCAGACCGTCATGGCCAGGATCTTCATGTCGAGGGCAAAGGACATGTTGTCGACGTAGTCGACATCGAGCCGGAACTTCTCTTCCCAACTGAGCGCGTTTCGGCCCATGACCTGTGCCAGGCCCGTAATCCCCGGGCGCACCTCGTGACGTCGTGCCTGCTCGGGCGTGTAACGATCGAGGTATTGGGGCAACAGTGGCCGGGGACCGACGAGGCTCATGTCGCCTTTGAGAACGTTCCACAGCTCGGGCAATTCGTCGAGGCTCGATGCACGTAAGAAGCGACCGAAAGCGGTAAGGCGATCGCTGTCTGACAGCAGCACGCCTGCGCCATCGCGTGCGTCGGTCATTGTTCGGAACTTCACGATCTCGAACGGCCGTCCGCGGAGCCCGGGCCGGCGCTGACGGAAGACCATCGGCGATCCGAGCTTCAGCCTGAGAAGGAACCCTACAAACACCAAAATCGGCGCGAGCAGCAGGACAGCCGCACACCCGCACGACACGTCGACTGCCCGCTTGATGCCGCCTCTGTAAAGGCCACTCACTTGATTGATTGAAGAGGTGCGGTCGCGCGGTCGCCCCCGACATGGTTCGCACGGTCTGCCCGTGCGAGCTTCATCAGAATACGCAGATAGAGGTCGGCCAACGCGCATCGGCCGGCGTTCGCAAGTACCCACCGACGTCCGTTCTGTCCCAGCCGTGCACATATCGCTGAATCGTCAGCGAGGGACAGGATTACGCGGGCCAAGTCGGCGCCGTCCTCCGGGTTCGCGAAGAGACCAGCCTGAGCGTTGTCGCAGACCAGCGTGCGCGCCACACCGTCTATCCCCAGCACGGTCGGACGCTCGCAGGCCATGTAGTCGAAGACCTTGTTCGGGTAGACCGTGCGGAACGTCGGGTTGTTCTGAAGCACGGCGAGGCCGGCGTCGGCCGCTCGCACGAACGACGGCATCTGCGTCTTGGGCTGCGGACCGAGGAACTGCAGGTTGGTCAGGCCGCGCGCCCGCGCCGCGGCTTCGCACGCCGCGCGTTCCGGTCCATCGCCCACCGTCGCGATGAGGATGTCGGGGCGGTTTCGCAGGCAGCCCGCGGCATCAACGAGCTGGTGCAGCGCGTTCGCCCGTCCGTGCGCACCAGCATAGAGCGCCACGAAGCGGCTGCCCCAGCCCAGCTTCGATCGGATCTCGTTCTCGCGCGAGCCGGGCACGAACGCGTCCAGGTCCGCACCGTTCGGCACGAAGACGATCTTATCCATGGGCGCGAGGCCCCGATCGACCAGGTCCGTCCTGAAGGCGGGCGTCAGCACGTTGATCATGTCCGAGTGCCGGCAAGCGAAGCGTTCGAGTCCGTAGAGGAGCCGCGTCAGGGGACTGCGTGCGCTAAGCACGCCTGTCGTGACGGCGCTTTCGGGCCAGAGATCGCGCACCTCGAAGACCCAATTGACTCGGTGCCACCGCGCTGCAACCCATCCCGTGATCGCCGTCGTTAACGGCGGAGACGTCGCGATGACAACATCGGGGCGCTCCGCGCGCAAGATTGCGGTCACTGACGAGAGCGTGAACCCGAAGAACGCCCACATTCGTCCGAAATGGCCGCGGTTGTAGGTAGACGGCACGTGACAGCGCCAGACGGTGATGCCGTCCTCCACCCGCTTCACATTCCAGCGATTCTGCAGCTCGGGGGGCGTTTCGCTCGTCGCGTAGTTGAGGTTGCCTGCGACGACCGTCACATCGTGGCCTGCTTCGCGCCAGAGCCGCGCCAGTTCGTTGAAGCGCGAACCGCCGGGCTGTCCCGGCGCGAGGTAGTGCTGGTGGACGACCAGGATCCTCATGACATTACCTGCAAAGCCTCAAACGAGCCGTTCTCAATCGCGAAGGACGCAGACAGTCTCGGCGACTCGAACATCCACCGGCCGCTCTGGTACGTCACGTCGTACTGCGCACCAGCGAGAACGCTTACGATGGTGATCGGCGTCGAGCCGGTCAGCTCGGTTGCGAACGACGGAACAGCCACTTTTTCGCCGTAGTACCGCGAGAGCCAACCGCGCGGCGGTTCATCGCTTCCCGCGATAACGTCCCCGCCGAGCGGCGCCGCCTCCGCGGTGAAAGTTCGCACGGTAAACACACCAGAGGACGTACGAAGGTCCATTCCGTTGTCGGCTGGGGCCGCAACCCATGGGAAGTCGCCGCCGAGCCAGTGCAGTCGCACGCTGTGGTGACCCCTACCGCAGACCTGATCCGCGACGATCCAGACGTCGTCCTTGAGGTACAGCACCGATCGGCGATGGATACAGCGACCGGCGTGCCGAACATAGCCGTAGTGCTCCCCGCCGCACACTGCCCAGTGCTCCTGATCCGCGAACCGCTTCAACCCGGCCCGGGTGCGATATAGAACCTTGAACTGCCGGTGGTGCAGCATCTGGTCGCGACCGTCGATGATTACGGTATTGTGGGCAGCCGTTCGCATGAAGTGGGCATGCCACCCGGGGGCAGCGTTGTATTGATAGCTCCCCGGATCGACGAGCACGTTCTGGCCGCGCCACCACACGTCGAGGTGAAGCATGTCGATCTGAGAAAAGCGATCGCGCAGCGTGCCGCATCGGAATGCGGAAAAATTGGACGAGTCAGCTCCCCGCAGGACATGGTAGCCCGTACGCGCGAACGAGACCGACCTCTGGGTCGGCACTCTCAACGGAGCATCGAGCGCGTCGACGCCAGCAAACCACGCCGTCGTCTCGTCCCACGGACCCGGCTTGTAGATCCGCGCTCCCCTCACCAGCACGCTCACTGCCTGCAGGATCGGGCGCATGTCGGAGAAATCGCAAGTGGACGCGATCACGGGCAGGGCGCCGTCGTTGGCGCCGTAGTTGGGAAGACGACCGTCCGCTGGATTCTGATGTGCCAGCAGAAAGGCCAGGGAGCGATCCATCGCCCGGAGCCAGCACTCAGCGGGACTCTCGCCTGCCGCTCTGACGACAACGCATGCCCACAGGTAGTCCTGTAGCGCGACGCGGTGGTAATTGTGCGACTGCTGAATGTACCCGCCGTCGGCATAGAACTGGCGATCGGCCTCTTCGTCCAGTGCCCGGCGTCCAAGTACACGCCACCGTTCTGCCTGCGGAAGCTCCTGTAGGAGCGTCCCCGCTGCCAATAGCGCCAGCGCCTCCGAGAGTAGGTGATTGTTGTAGACAGCGAGGCGCGCGTAATCCAGGTGCGCCTCGATGTGGGTTGCACAGGCGGCCATCGCGCCTGCTATTAGCGACCCGGCGCGGCTGGCGTAAGGTGTTTTGGAGAGCAGCACGTCCAGCGCGAACAACCAGGCGAGTAGCCGAAAGGCGATCTCCTGCCCCGAGGCCCAGTGAACGCCTCGAGGGAACGTATTCGTACAAACAAACGCTTCGATCTGATTTATCAGAGCCGCCGCGTAGTGATCCTTGGCCTGGGGGAAAAATGCCGCAGCTCTGGCAAAGTGATATGCATGTGGAAACCGCGCGATTTCCCAAACATGCTTGACGTCTCCAGGAGCCTGATCGGCTAGAGCTCGGCGCCACGACACGTCTGCCGTCCACCGCCGTGCAGTCACCGGATTGCGGTGCCACTCGATGGGATTACCAAAGTCCGCCGTCCAGCGGCCGAAGCACAGAATCCGCCCAATGGTCGCATCGTCGGCGACCCGCCTGAGAGCTGTCAGCTGGCGAGTGGGAATTCGGCCGCTCATGCGATCGGCGACGCGCTCGGGCGCCTCGAATGAGACACGATGCGTCCACTCTGGAGGCCTTGTCTGGAGCCCGGAGGCCAGCCGATGCGGCACACTGGGCATCACCAGGCCCGTGCGTCCGCGAACCTCCCAGACAGTCCGGAACAGCAGGCCACGGGGCCCGAGTTCGATCAATTCCTGCGTCGTATCGCGCAGATTCACAAGCTGCTCGTTTGTCTGCGAGAGCGGAGTAATTTTCGTGACTTAGCAGCCGCGTCAGGCGAGGTGGGCGGCTATTCGGTCGGAGGCGTGTCCGTCCCACAGTGGGGGAACTGCGCCCCTCTTGCCGCTCCCTGAAAGGATCTTGAGTGCTTCCTCGCGCAGTCTCGACGTGTCGCGTCCGATGAGCTGGTTCGTCCCCACGGAGATCGTGACCGGTCGTTCCGTGTTCTCCCGGACCGTCAGGCACGGAACTCCAAGGTACGTCGTCTCTTCCTGTATACCACCAGAGTCCGTGATCACGACGGCCGCATGGCGCTGCATGGCCAGGAATTGCAGGTATGTCAACGGCTCCGTCAGGATGAGCCGCTTGATGTCTCGAGCTTGCCCGTTCAGGCGGCCGCGCGTGCGCGGATGAATCGGGAACACGATAGGTAGATGGGACGCCAGTTCGTCGAGCGTCTGGATAAGCGCGTGGAGCATGGTCGGATCGTCCACATTGGACGGGCGGTGCAGCGTCACGAGCGCGTATCGCTGAGGACCGTGCCCATTCACCAGTCCAAACCGTGCCAGGAGCGGCTCGGGATCTGCGATCGGCAGCAGTCGGATCAGCGTGTCGATCATTACGTTACCGACTAGTCGAATCGCGTTCGGGGCAACTCCTTCGCGGCGGAGGTTCTCGTCTCCGTCGGCCGAGGGCGTAAACAGCCAGGTGGCGAGTCGATCCGTAACGATCCTGTTGATCTCCTCCGGCATGGCGCGGTCGCCCGATCGGAGCCCCGCCTCGACGTGACCCACGGGAATGCACGCCTTTGCCGCTACGAGCGTCGCGGCGACAGTGGAGTTCACGTCGCCATAGACGAGCACCAGATCTGGCTTGCGCTCCGCAAGGCACTGTTCCATGCCCACCATCACGTTTGCGGTCTGCTCGGCGTGACTCCCCGAGCCCACACCGAGGTTGACGTCTGGTGCCGGAATCTGCAGTTCCCTGAAGATCGCATCAGACAGGTTCACGTCATAGTGCTGGCCCGTGTGTACCAGCGTCTGGCGGACACGCCTCTCCCCGAGAGCGGACAGCACCGGCGCGACCTTCATGAAATTTGGCCGGGCGCCGACTACGTGAAGGATGTGCATAACCATGTCCGGCTCGGTGGTGCGGTTCTCGACTGCATTCGGCTAGTGGATTGAACTCGCCTCGTCAGAGACGACTGGGTGAGCACGACGAGCCTCCTCTATACAAACGCTTCGACCACTCAGATGGCAGGCGTCATTCACAGCTGCAGCGTAGACTGGCCAGATGCGATCGATCCCATACCGGTTTTCGATCACCGCGCGTCCTGCCTGTCCCATGCGGCGGGCGCGGTGAGGATCAGCAAATAGCCGCGCGAGTGCAGCCGCGATCGCGCCCGCGTCCTGAACCCCAACCAGCTCGCCTGTCTCTTCGTGAATCACGATCTCTGGAATGGAGCCGACAGGTGTCGCAATCACAGGCAGGCCCGACGCCATTGCCTCCAGGATCACGTTCGGCAGACCTTCGGCGTAGGAGGGCAGCACAAGGACGGCGCTCGAGCGCATCGCCAGTGAGACTTGATCATGAGGCATCCAGCCCTGTGAGACAACAGCGCCTTCGAGCCCGAGAGCCTCTATTCGAGTTCTTAGGGATTCGAAATCGCGGCCGTGGCCAATGATCGCCAGGATGCAATCGGGATAAAGCTTATGGAGAGTGTCGAAAGCGTCGAGCAATTCGAAAACACCCTTCTCACGCTGAACGGACCCCACGAACAGAATGCGGCGCCCGTCCGCACCGTCCGTAAGCGGCCACTGTCTCAGATCAATCCCATTGCGCACTTCTACGACTTTCGATCGATTTGCACCTGACTGTTCGAAGTAACTCGTCCAAAATGTTCCCTGCGAACACACGCGATGACAGCAGCCAAGCGTCAGACGAAGCCACCATCGGAGTGGAGCACTCGACTTGCAACTCTGAACAAGGTGTCCGCTGCCGAATCGAGCAATCGCTCCTCGCCCAGCCACGCGCGCAAGGAGGCACATCAATCCTTTTTCGACCAGGCTCAGCCCGTCTGCCACAAAGACGAGGACCGCGTCCGCCCGCTGCAATGCTACGGCGAACCTCATCAGGCGGCGGACCGCATCGAGAAGTCGCACACCGAGAGGAGGTGGTGGGACGCATCGCATCGTCGATGAAATGGGGATAATCTCAAACACTGTGGCGAAGGCGCTATCGACCAGGGCGCGGCTCTGTGTCAATTGTCCCCCGCTGCCGCCATCTC
This sequence comes from Vicinamibacterales bacterium, assembly GCA_036278735.1. Taxonomy (GTDB): domain Bacteria; phylum Acidobacteriota; class Vicinamibacteria; order Vicinamibacterales; family 2-12-FULL-66-21; genus DASUKM01. Next base: position 35,217 of record DASUKM010000043.1, on the reverse strand, counting down.
GCACCGGGTCGAGACCAGCAACGAGGATAAGCGTTGGACGCCTCATGCCGCTCCCTCTGCTCGCTCGACCTGAATTGGCGAGTGATCCATCAAGATCCGACGCCACCTGAGGAACCCGTAAATGAGGACGCATCGGTGGAGGGCGCGATAATCGTTCGCGTGGCGGCATCGCGTGGCGTCGACAGCAACCCTGTGCCTCAGCGCAGGTCCGTTGAGTTCGCCGGTGTCCTCTTCGAGATAATCATCGACGTGGACGCGAAGCTCGCGCCAAAAGGCGTCACCGAGCCACTGTTTCACTGGCAGGGCGAAGCCACGCTTTGGTGCCCCCAGGATCTCTACGGGCAGGCGGGATCGAAGCGCGTGCCGCAGCACGAACTTACCCAATACCCCACGCACCTTCAGATGGGACGGTAGCGACAGCGCGTAGCCGGCCAGACGCGGCTCCAGAAACGGCGCGCGGACTTCGAGCGACTCCGCCATCGACATGCGATCGACTTTTGTCAAAATATCGCTCGGGAACGAATGGCGGAGCTGGTACAACGAGAGCGCAAGGTGGGGATCTCGTACGGAATTCCAGATGCGCCGCGAGTCCTCACGAGCGACTTCCAGTTGATCACGGGCCGGCCGCTCCCATCCGGAGCCCTTCACAAGCGCGAGCAATGAATCATCCGTGAATACGCCGGCCATCACGTGGGGCAGCAAGCCCCTGCCAGTGCTGGCGACCAGTTCGAGTGTCCGTTCTACTCGCTCAAACGAGGCGCGCCCAGGCAGGCAGCGCTGAAGGGTGTCGGCAATCACACCGCTGACCTGTCCGCCGGCCCAACGGCAGAGCCTCGCGTTGCGACTGTGGGCCAAATAGCCGGCGAGAAGTTCGTCGCCTCCGTCGCCCGATAACACAACCTTGAAGCGCTGCCGGGCGATCTTTGAAACCGCGCGCGTCGGCACCGCGCTGGTGTCCGCGAAAGGCTGTCCGTGGTGCAACAGGAGGTCATCGAATGCTTCAGGAGTGAAAGCCCGAAGATTCCCAAGCTGCTCGTGTAACACGATCTTTAGGTGCGCGGCCGTTCGCCTCGTCAGAGGTCTTTCATCGTAAGCAGCGGCATCAAATCCGACCGTTACTGCTTCGAGATCCCGTCGCTGTCTTACGGCGGACGCGGCGACCGCGGCCGAGTCGACGCCACCGCTCAGGAACACTCCCAACGGCACATCGGCGATCAGGCGCCGCCGAACGCTCTCGTCGAGAAGATCGAGCAGCTTGGCGCCGCATGCCTCCACACTGCCGGCGGACTCGTCGACCGCGTTGGGTGGATTCCAATAAGCCGTCAGGTGCTCCGAGCCATCGGCCCGCCGGCGCAAATAGTGTGCTGGGGGCAGCGATGAAATTCCCGCCACAGCCGACAACCCCGGCCATGGATACCCATATCGCAGGATGGAACAGAGGCCTGCCGGGTCAACCCGCTTCGGAGCGCGCCCCATCTTGAGCAGTGGAGCGAGCTCGCTGCAAAACGCGAATGCGCCCTCGCGGCGGTCAATGAAGAGGGGCTTCTCGCCGAACCTGTCACGCGCCAACCACACTTCGCCAGTTGTCGTGCAGAGGGCTGCGAATGCGTACATCCCGTCCACGGCCGCCAGCGCTGCGGCTACTCCACGCGCGGCGATGAGCTCGACGAGAACCTCGGTGTCAGAATTGGTTCGGAGAAGCCGGCCCTGTTGTGGCAGTTCGCGGCGGAGATCGTGAAAGTTGTAGATCTCGCCGTTCAGCACCAGCACCCAGGCGCGGTTTCGGCTGATCATGGGCTGGTTACCATGCCCTGGGTCCATGATCGCCAGACGAGTCATACCCAGCTGCCAGTGCTGATCGCGCCACACGCCGGTGTCGTCCGGACCGCGATGGTGAATCAGCTGAAGCAGGTCGCGCAAGGCGCCGTCCGGCCACACCGTAGAGCCTCGAGCAAATCCGGCTATTCCGCACATGCGATCTGATCTCCATGCAGGCGTAGAAGAGCGACCCGACGATCATTCAACAGCAACGATTCGTACTCTTGGGCAAGGCGATCTACGGAAAACAAAAGCTCGGCCCTTGTGCGAGCTCTAGCTCCGAGGCTCCGTTGCTCATGCGGGGACATAGCCGCAAACTTCTTGATACATTCGGCGAGCCTTTCGGCGTCATGAGGATCGAACAACAACCCGGCTGCGCCGTGTGCGACAAGGTGCGGATGGTCAAGTGCGTCGCTGACGAGCACGGGTCGCGCACATGCCATTGCCTCGCAGACAACGTTCGGAACACCCTCGCCGTAGGATGGATGCACCAGCCCGTGGAAATTCGGAATGAGCTCCGGGATCCGATCGCTGGGCGGGAGCCACGTCCACGCATCGTCGAGCTGCAAGTCAGCGATTTCACGCTTCATCAAGTCCGAGCAAGCCTCGTGCGCGGGAAGGTGGGCGCCCACCCAAGTCACTCTAACGTCGAGAGAATATGCCTTTCGGGCGAACGCCAGCGCCCGCACAAGGGTTATTCCATTCTTGTGGGGCGCCACAGTGCCTATGGCGAGAAGGTTCAATGGTGACGTCGGCGAATCTACTTCTCGCGGCCGGAATACTGCCAGATCGACGCCGTTGTAAATTGTCGATAGGCGCCCTAACAGGTGTGGATACAGCCGCTCGAAGTGCTTACGCTGGTGATGCGAGTTCAGGACAACGTGGTCGGCGAATCGATATAGCCGTCGTCCGGCAGCCGTCAGTCGACCGATCCCCTGGGGAGGATCGAAGAAGCGTTCCGAGACGATGACCGTCGGATTACGGCGGGACAACCGAGCGCCAACAATGGCATAAATATTCGGCGTTCGTAGGAACGCAACGACACCTTCGAGGCGCCGGCGCGCAATCAGACGACCGATTGCGACGACAGGTGAGAGCGAGTACCGACCGCGCTTCCTGTTGGTCACCACCTCCACACCGGCCTCGGCCAGCGGCGCGGCCAGCACGTCTCCGGCGGCGTAGCAGAACACCGTCGCGTCATGCCCACGCTTGCGGAGCGCCGCTGCCAAGGTCACGATTTGGCGCTGAGCGCCGCCCGTATTCAGGTTGTCGATAATGAATAGCAGCTTCATCGGGGCAGTCTGACGGTGCCGTCCGGGCTGCGTGCGGCAATGCGTTGCGCTTCATGCACTCGCACAATCCACGCCGTGAGCATTCCGAAGAGGAGCATGTAGCCGCTATGATTGACGAAGTCCCAGACCGCCGCGGCCGAGAACAGGGTGGCAGCGCCCGGGAGTATCAGCGTGGACCATCCAGACTCGGAGGGAAATCGCCACGAGCCCTTGAGCACCCGCCACCAGTTCGCGACGAACCCGAGGACGAGGATGACCACGAAGGCGCCGCCGACGAGTCCCGCTTCGACCATCGCACCGGAAATGGAGTTGTGCGCGGCTACCCCGCCTTCGCCCAGATCGGATGCGTTCCAGAGCACAGTCGAGTGCATGCCGGGGCCATACCCAAGCCAAGGACGCTCCCACCACAACTCGATGCTCCGGATGAGCAGCGGCCATCGTCCAGTGCCCCCTCCCGTAAACTCCGCAAAAATGGACGCGCGATCCTGAAGAAAGGTCCTCAGTGGTCCGGCCCAATAGAGGAACACGGCAGCCAGTGCGACCAGCGCAACAATGCCGATGCGGTAGGTTCTCTTCCGTCCCGTGAACATGGCGATCAGCGCCGCACCAGCAATCGCGAGCAGGGCCTCCCGCCGGCCGCTGAAAAGGCTTGCGCCCAGGAATCCCGCTCCAAGCACGAATAATGCGGCTCTCGACCACAGGCGCCGTGCCTGTTCGGCAAGGGCGAACGCGGCAATGGCTGAGAATGTGGCGAATGCGCTCGACTTGGCGATCAGGAGCGAAACCCCAAGCACGCTGCCCAGCGGCATCACCGGAGTGGAGTAAGCGGCCAGCAGGTCGCCCGTCTCATACCACACGATAGGACCAGCGAAGAGGCATGCGCAGCCCGCGATTACGAAGCCGACAAGCATCAGCCGGCCATCGGCGAGTCGATAGACGCTGGCAAAGACCAGTACGACCTGCAGCGTGCGCACAGTATGCGTGCTGATCCACATCGCACCAATATTGGTGTAGCCGTTGACGAGCATCGATGCGAGGTACGCAGCCAGCAGCCCGAATAGCCCGATCAGAGTGGACCTGGGAATCCGCTGGAAGCCCCGCACGAGCGGCCCTGGGCGCACCACACAGCCGATCATCGCGGCGGTCGTCCCAGCTAGCAGGTACGTGAACGGAACTCCTGGCAGGATCTGGATCGTGCCGAACGGAATCAGGAATGGCATCAGGACGACCGCGAACAGGTACGGGTCGTAGATCGTCCATGCAATGATCGCAAAGCAGATCCAGCCGGCGGCAAGATGTTCGTCGGCGGCCCCGGCCGCAAACATTGACAGCGCCGTCAATGCACCCGCGACACTTGCCGGGCCTATCGAATACGTAACGTCGAACGCCCGGACTTGGGCCGTTGCACGGTCTGCGACTGCGCGCGGCGCAAGAAGCCGTGGATCGAGCACTAGACCGGGCACACGGGTTCCTGTTCGAGGCTGCCAATCGCTGGCTGCGGGCGACCATCGGGCGCAACTGCGGCAACGCGCCTCGTGAAGGGATAAATGCGGAGCCTGCGTGCGAGTACACCGGCGGTGCCAGCATAGCCGATCGCCGCGACGCCAAATTCCACGGCCATGCGGATACTGGGAGTCACTCCACTCACGATCCAGGCCCCGCCGAACCACAGGCTGCCCAGCGCGATGATTGCCGCCACTCCCGGCATCGGAGATATCCAGGAACGGTCAAGCTCGAGTTCGGACGCAATAGCGCGCGGAAACACGACGACAAAAACGACATTCTGCGCCAGCCAGATAGCCGCCGCCGCGTTAATGCCCCAGCGAGGAATGAACGCCACCATGAGGGAAATGAAGACGATGGCGTTTATCACACCTACGGCGAGCACGACGCGGATGCGGCCCGCCGCAAGCAGCAGGTTGTACGCGGGATTCTGGAGGGCGTTCAGGATGCTGGCGAGCGCCAGAATGGCCAGCGCGACGCTCGCGCGATCGGCGAGGTGGCTCGAGTGCATCCAGAGGGCCAGCACCGGATGGGCAAAGAACAGCACAGTCAGGCCAGCCGGGACGGCGAGCAGCGCGACGGCATGCACGCCATCCGTGTACACTCGCGTAAGACGACGGCGATCGTGCTGCGCACTGATGGCGGAAAACTTAGGGAATAGCGCCGCTCCCACCGACGAAGCGATCAGCGGAACGGCGCCCGCCGCGGTGCAAGCGATCGCGTAGAACCCGACCTCATCGAGCACACGGTATCGGCTGAGCACCAGTCGATCCGCCTGGCTGGCGACCATAGCGAGTGCCCCGATGACATTAAAGCCGACGGCAAATCGCCAGACGGACCGCAGGCAATTGACATCGAAGTGTCGGGTCGGCCGGGCAGCCAAACCACGCCACGCCATTACTGCCGTCCCGGCTACCTCGACGAGTGCAGCTGCCACCTGGGTCCAGAGAAATGCCGCAATCGTGGGCGCTATGAGCAGCACCACAACGGCGGCGCCAGCTGTGCGCACGGTCGCTGCCAGCATTACCACCGCATTTTGGCGCACCTGCTGTTCTAGACCCTGCAGCACGCCGCCGTACATGGACACAGGCCAGCGCGCCGCGATCGCGACGGCCATGATCAGGATCGCGAGTTTGACGTCTGTTCTCGAAAGGTGCCGGACATTGACCCAGTGGTGCGCAATAGACCCCGATGCAAACGCGATCGCCGTACCGATCGCAAGAGCAATAGCCCAATAGACCACTTCAAATGTTCGGAGAACAGTCGCGCTTTCTGACGGGGGCCGCCCGAGCGCGCGGAACCTGGCGATCTCGCGATTGATGGTGGCCGTCAGGCCAAGGTCCAGCAGCGCGATGACCATGTTCAGGGACGAAAAGATCGCCACCAGCCCGTAGGCCTCCGTGCCGAGCACGCGGACAAAAACAGGAATCGTGGCGATCGTCAGCAGCGCCGCCCAAAGGCGGCCCAGCCCGTTAGCGATCGCATTGCGCTTCAAAGATGGCGCAGCGGGTTGGCTGCACTCAACGGTGGTATACACGTGATAGCAATCCGAACGAGGGCTGCCTCTACTTCTGCCCCACCGCCTGCTGGTAGTACGCGCCGTACTCCCGCCGGTAGTAGTGCGAGTAGTAATAGGCGTTCTTCTCCAGCTCGACGCGGTTCAGCACGGCGCCGACGAAGTGCACGCGGCCGTGCGCGAGCTGCTCGATCGCGGTCTTCGCCGCGTGCCGGCTCGTCATTTCCGCCCCGACGACGAACACCACCCCGGACGCCGAATTGGCCGCGATCGTCGCGTCGGTCACCGCCATCACCGGCGGCGAGTCGATGATCACCCAGTCGAAGTGCTCCTTCAGCGATCCGAGGAAGTCGCGGAACCGGACCGAGCCGAGCAGCTCCGCCGGGTTCGGCGGAATCCGGCCCGCCGTCAGCACCCACAGGTTCGGCACCGTGCACTTCCGCACGCTCTCGCTCGCCTTCGCGTTCCCCACCATCAGGTTCGACAGCCCCGGCTCCTGCGACTGCCCGAACACGTCGTGCACCCGCGGCCGCCGCATGTCGGCGTCGATCAGCAGCACCCGCTGCCCCGCCTGCGCGAACCCCACCGCCAGGTTCACCGCCACCGTCGTCTTGCCTTCGCCCGGGCCGGTGCTCGTCACCACGATCGACCGCGAGCCCTCCTCCGCCGACGAGAACAGCACGTTGGTCCGGACGCCGCGGAACGCCTCGGCGAAGTTCGGCGGGACGCCGGCGTTGATGAGCGGCTCCTTCCCCTTCCAACTCTTGGGATCCAGCGCCGGGATCAACCCGAGCGCCGGCAGCCCGAGGTGCGCCTTGATCTCGTCGGGAGACTTGATGCGGCTGTCGAGATACTCGAAGAAGAACGTCAGCCCGAACGCCAGCACGCCGCCGCCGAAGAGGCCGAGCACGAGGTTCAGCAGCGTCTTCGGCGTCGCCGGATGCCGCGGCTGCTCGGCTTTGTCGACGATGCGGATGTTGCTCGTCTTCAGCTCGCCGGATACGCCCGTCTCCTTCGCGCGCTGGAGCAGGCTGTCGTAGATCTGCCGGCTGCTCTGGACGTCGCGCTCGAGCACGCTCGCGTCGATCCCCTTGCGGTTCATCGCGAACGCTTCCTGCTTCTGCTGGTTCAACGCCGCCTGCAGGCTCTGCTCCTGCGCGAGCGACGCCTCGTAGTCGCTCTTGACCGACTGGACGACCTTGGCGATCTCGGTCTCGAGCTTCTGCTGCGTAATCGCAATCGCCGACTTGATCCTGATGATGTCGGGATGCTTGTCCCCCAGCTTGTCCGACATCTGCGCGTACTGCCGCTGCAGGTCCGAGAGCTGCGACTTCTGCTGCTGGATGAACGAGTTCATCAGGATCGCGGGGAACGTGTCGAGCAGCGACGGGTTGTTCTGGCTCTTGCGGAGCTGGTCGTAGAGCGCTTCCTTCTGAATGCGATCCGTCTTCGCGCGCGTGACCGCGGCGTTGATGTCCGCCAGCTTCTGCACGACGATGTTCTCGCGGTCCTGGAGCGAGATGGCGTCGTTCTGCTCCCGGTACTGCTGCAGCTTCGATTCGGCCGCCTCGACCGACTTGCGCTGCTCCGCCAGCCGATCGCCCAGCCAGTCGCTCGCCTCCTTCGAGGCCATGAACTTGTACTCGAGGTTCTGCTGGATGTAGTTCTTCGCCAGCGTGTTGGCGACCCGCGTGGCCGCCACCGGATCCGCGAGCCGGACCTTCAGGTCCACCAGCCGGCTGTTGCGGATCGGCGCGACGTCGAGATCCGCGAGGAAGGTATCGATCGCCCGCGACTGCGCCGCCGTCTCGTCGGCGCCGGGGATCTGATTGTCATTCGTGTGGTCGGACGCGGCATCGCCGTGCCGGAACAGGCGGCCCACGCCAGCCGCGAGCGCGGCCGGCGCCCCGAAGACCGCCTTCCTGACGCTGAACCCCTGCTGCGCGCCGCCGAACGGCGCGGTGTCCCACAGGTGCAGGTCGTCGATCGTCTTCCGCGCCAGCGCGCGGCTCTGCAGCATGTTGTACTGCGTCTGGTAGTAGTCGGCCTTGGTCTGGTCCTCGTCGACCACCTGCTTGAAGTTGACGACGTTCTGGTCTTCCGCCTCGATCAGCAGGCGCGCCTTCGCCTCGTAAATCGGCGTCACCGTGAACGTGTAGGCCGCCACCGACACGAACACGAGCAGGAAGGCGGTCGCCGCCGTCCAGCGCCGCTTGTAGAGCACGCGCACGTAGTCGAGCAGATGCGGCTCCTCGATCGTGAAGCTGTCGGCCGGGGCCGCCGCCGCGGGACGGGCGGCCGGGCCGGCCGAGGCCAGGCGCAGCCGGCCCTCCCCCTGCTCGTCGAACTGCAACTGATCGCTCATCAGAAGTACCTTTCGGGGACGATGATCGTGTCCCCCGGTTTGACCAGATCCGTCAGCTTCACCTTGATTTCCTGTTTCTCGCCGTTCTCGAGCCGGACGATCCTGATCCGGTTCATCGCGCCGTTCTCGGTCACGCCCCCCGCCATCGACAGCGCCTGCAGCACGGTCGTGTCGGACTGGAGCGCGAACGCGCCGGGGTTCTTCACCTGGCCGAACACGTACGCCGTGTCGGCGCGCGGCACGAACAGCGTGTCGCCGTCGTGCAGCTCGATCCCTTGCGACGCCGAACCGCCCTCGAGATCCTTCAGGCTCACGTGGACTACGTCGGCGGTCGCCGCCTGGTCGGGCAGCACGGGGCCCGTCGCCCCCTGCGGCGCCCGGACGATCGACAACTCGCCGGCGGCCGTCGGCAGCGTGGAGCCGGCGCGGGCGAGCGCCTCGATCAGCGTCATCCCGCCCGTCAGCGGCACCGGGCCGGGGGAGCGGACCTCCCCCATCACGAACACGCGCTGGCTGCGGTACTGATCGACCGACACGGTCACCTGCGGATTCTTGAAGTAGCCGGCCGCCAGCGCCTGCCTGAGCGACGCCTCGAACGCCCGAATCGTCAGGCCGCCCGCGCGGATCCGGCCGATCAGCGGGAAGGTGAAGGTGCCGTCGGTTTCGACGGTGTACTTGCCGCCGAGATCCGCCTGGTCGAAGACGTTGATCGTGAGGACGTCCTGCGGGCCGATCACGTAGTCGGCCGCGTCCTGCGCCCGCACGGCCGTCGCGCCGGCCAGGAGCGAGAACACCGCCGCACACATCACCACGAAGCGCGAGGAAAACAGTGCTTTCATGTGTCTAGAATCCGTAGTTGAGGACGGTGCCGACCCGAAGCCCGTCGTAGTCGTGAGGCAGGAGACCGGAGTCGCGCTCGTAGTAGGACACGCCGAGCCCGATGCGGCCGTCGTGGCCGACCCGGTAACCGACGCTGCCGGCATAATTCCAGATCGTGTCGACGCGCTGGTCCAGCGGCGACACACCCGACGGCAGCGCGAGCAGATTCTGATAGACGTAGCGATGACGATCGGCCGAGACGAGCACGTCGAACCGGCTGCCGAGCGCGCGGCGAACGGAAGCCCCCACCTCGTTGTTGACGAAGAACGGCTGATACAGCTCGTACGAGTAGGTGAGGTCGCGGCGGTAGCTCACGCCAAAGCTCGTCGCCCCCAGCAGCGTGTACGACAGCCCGAGATCCGCGACGAGGCCGCCGAAGGCGGGCAGCACCTCCGGGCGGTCAGGGGTGAACTTCCGGTAGCCGACCCACGCGAAGCCGCTGACGAGCGCCTTCGGTTTGAACTCCAGGCCCGGCATCACGCGATAGCTCGACGAATTGCGCTCGGGCGAGAACGCGAACTGGTCCGACAGCCGTTCGTACTTCACCCCGATCGTCGTCAGGGGGGTGCGCGCGTACCGCACCGTCGCCTCGCCGCCGGTCGTCTTGCGGTTGAGGGTCTTCTCGAGGCTCGTGCCGTCGAAAAACGCATCCGCGTTGTAGCGCGTGTCTTCGCGACGGCCGGCGACCTCGACGAAGATCTTCGGCGTCACGCGATACTGCACGCCGCCGAGCGCGTCGTTTTCCAGGTGCTGCGATCGCAGGTCGATCTCGAAGTTGGGGCGCTGCCGCGTGTTGAGGTACGCCTCCTGCGCGAACAGCGTGATGCGGTGCAGGTACGTCTCCTCGCGCACGGTCACCTGAGGATTGACCGACCGCTCGCTGGCGTAGTGCGCATACCACACCAGGTCGGCCGCCGCGGTCGTCGTGATCAGGGCGCGATGCGCCATCGCGACGGCGACGTTGGCCTGCGGCGCGACCGTGAAGGTGAAGTCGGACTTCTCGTCGGTCGCGGCATTGAAGACGTTGCTGTCGACCCCCAGCTCCTTGAGGAGCACCGTCGGGTCGATGTAGAACGGGCCCGCGTGCGTGCGCGCGTTCTGCCGGGCCTCGTCGATGCTGCTCGAGTCGAGCACCTGCGCGTGCGCGGCCGCCGGCAACAGGAACAGCACCACCGCCGAACTCCAGACTGCCTTCTTCACGGCTTTCTTTGCTCCAGGGGAGAGGTTGGATGCGCTACCGCCCTCTGACTTACAGACAGGCTGTAGGTCTGTCGGCGGGTCTGAAGACCCGCCCTACACTGTCGGCGGGTCTGAAGACCCGCCCTACACTGTCGGCGGGTCGGAAGACCCGCCCTACACCGTCGGCGGGTCGGAAGACCCGCCTTACACCGTTGGCGGGTGTGAAGACCCGCCCTACAGGCGCAGACGTACAAATGGGCATACCTCGCACAGGCACGTGCCAAACGGGGCAACGCGCTGGGCGTGGACCGCGCCAGGGGAGCGGCGGTCGCGGATCCGCTGTAATTGAACGAAAAAAAGGAACGCGGAACCGTCCGATTCGAGGCGGACGGCCCCGCGGTCAAACCCGCATCACGACGCCGGCGTGTCTTACCGCGACGGGCTGGCGGGGTTGTGCGTCGCCACCACCGCCGTCACCGCCGCCGCGCCCGCCGCGCCCACGACCGCGACGCTCGCGACCTCGCCGAGCCCGAACAGGCTGAAGCCGCTGCCGGTCGCCGCCGTCAAGGCGCCCACCGCCGACGCTCCAACCGTCACGTTCACCGCCGCCCCCGCCGCAACCGACAGCGACGGGCTCAGGCCCACCACCCGGCCGCCCGCGTCGACGACTTCGACGACGTAGTTGCCCGGCTGCAGGCCGGTAAACGAGAACTGGCCCGCGGCGTCGCTGGTCGTACTGCCCGCGAGGTCCCCGTTGCTGACGTTGCGGATCCGAACGGTGTAGTTGCGCAGCGGCGCCCGATCGGCCCCCTGCGCGACACCGTTGACAGACCCTTGCGGCTGCTGCGGGGAGACAGCAGGCGCGGCTTCCGACGCCACCGGAATCCCCAGCAGCGACAACGCCGCGACCACGACACCTGTGGAAATCTTGCGCATTCGAAACTCTCCTGTACCTCAGGCACTTACCAAAAACTCTGCCATACGGTAGAACAATGGCCGTGCTCGAACGCCGAGCCCCTGTTATCGCGCATCCTACCGAAGCTCGTCAATACTTCGAGGGCCAGAAAAGCGCCAAATCAGTATCGTGTACGCAACGTCTAGCCGCGCTCGAGATACTATAAACACTTACAAGCGTGAAATTAGTCGCCCAGTCAGATGACTTTAGTACGCGAAAGTCAGGATTTTGTGAGGTGTGTGCGGTCCGCCGCCCAGACGATTTTGAGCTGCTTGATCTTGCGATAGAGGTTGGTGCGCTCGATCCCGAGCGTGCGGGCGGCGGCCCCGACCCGGCCGCGGTGCTGCTGCAGGACGGCGGCGACGTATTCGCGCTCGAACCGCTCGCGGGCGTCCCTCAGCGTGCCGCGCGATTCCCCCATCGCCTCCGCCCCGTCCAGGCGGACGTTGGCCAGCACGTCTTCGAGCAGGATCACCCCGCGCGGCACCAGGATCGCGAGCCGTTCGGCCAGCGCGCGCAGTTCCCCGGCGTTCCCCCGCCACGGGAGCGCTGACAGGAGCGTAAGGGCGCTCCGGGCGAACGTCTTCGGGGGGACCCCGTGGTGCCGGGAGGCTTCCTTGAGGAAGTGCATGGCCAGCAGCGGGATGTCTTCCGTCCGCTGGCGCAGCGGCGGCAGCTCGACCGACACGACGCCGAGGCGCTCGATCAACTCGCGATAGGTGTCGCTCGCCGCCGTCCCGCTGCCGGGGGTCACCGTCCCGATGTACCGCACTTCCGGCCCGTCGGTCTCGGCGTGGACCTCCTGCGCGGGCGCATGGCGGATCAGGTGCACCAGCCGCTGCTGGACGGCGGGCGCGAGTTCGTGCACGTCCTGCAGATAGACCGTCGATCCGTGCTCGATCCGCGCCTCGAGCAGTTGTTCCAGGTCTGCGGGGGCCGGCGTGGCGCACTCGATCTTCAGGAACGGCCGATCGCGCCGCCGGCCCTGCACGTGGATCGCCCGGGCCACCATCTCGCGCCCCGTGCCCCGCTCGCCGACCACGAGCACCGAGCAGCGGCTGGGGGCGATGCGCCGGATCGTCGCGAGCACCTCACGGATCGCGGGAGACGCGCCGAACACGCTGTCGGCCGGCAGCTCGATCGCCGGCGTCGGCAACTGCGGCTGCCCGACCGTTTCGGCGAACTCCCGGGCGTTGGCGATCGCGGCGGTCACGTCGCCGGCCCGGACCGGCCGCGCGACGATGTCGACGGCGCCGAGCCGGAGGGCCTCGCCAGAGGCATCCATCTGGCGCCGATCCGCGATGCAGACAACGGGGACGCGGTCGGTGGTGCCGACATAGCGCCGCAGGAACTTCAGCGCGTCCGGGCCGCCCGCCAGATCCACGACGACCGCCTGCGTCGTCGCGGCGGGGATCGCGGTGGGGTCGACGGCCGCGAGCTCCTGGAGCGACACGACGTGCCCTCCCTGCATCAGGGTGGCGGCTATCTCGGTGCGCTCCGGCGTGTCGGGCGCGACGAGCAGAATCAGGCGGGCGGGACGGGGCGCCGGGGGCGCAGGCGTCACTTCACCATCACCCGCTTGCTGAAGCGGCCGGAGGCGTCGGGGGCCGATTCGATCAGCGAGAGCCGGCCAGCCGTGTAGGTCAGCCGGCGGTCGGGGCTGCCGTCGCCGTTCTCGTCGAAGGCGGCGGTCGCCAGCGCGCCGGCGTCGTAGGTTTCCCACTTGTCCGGCTTGCCGTCGCCGTTGGTGTCGTCCTCGGCGCGCGCGAGGCCGCTCGCGTCGTAGTATTCCCGCCGGTCGATTTTCTTCGGGTCGCCGGTCGACGAGATCTCGATTCGCTGCAGCTTGCCGTCGGGGCCGGAGAAGGCCCAGGCGTCCTCCTTGCCGTCCTTCTTGCGCGAGAAGCCAACCTTCGCGATCGCTCCCTTGTCGTCGTAGTACTCCCAGCGATCGATACGGCCGTCGCCGTCGGTATCGACGCGCGACCGGAGCGGTTTGGTGCCGTCCATGTCGGTCCACGTATCGACGATGCCGTCCTTGTCGCGGTCGTAGGTGAGCTGCGTGAGCTTGCCGGTGGTCTTGTCGTAGGTCGGGACCGTCGTCTGCTTCAGGCGGGCCTGCTCGGGACTGGAGCAGGCGAAGGACAGGAGGGCCGCGCTGCAGACAAGACAGACGGGCAGACGGCGCAATCGCATCATTCGGCGTTTGGCTGGGGGACGGACGGATCGTACGGGCCGGCCGCGCCGGAGGTCAAGCGGAATGTGGGTTCAGGGGTCAGGGGTCCGGGTTCAGGGTCGGGTTCGAGTTCGGGGTTCCGGGTCGGTTCGGGGTTCGAGGTTCCGGGTCGCGGACTCAGAGAGATCTGTGGGTCAGCCCTTTATGGGCTGACGACGCCGTGGGCAGGTTTCCAGTCACCGGCTCCAGCGATGAAAGCCAGGATGCCCTCGCGGCTCTGCGTGAACATCACCGCGTCTATCCCTTCCTCCTCGCGCACCACGTGATCGTCGTAGCTGCCCTGCCACAGGCGCCCGCCCGTCGCGTTCCGGAAGCACCAGCGGCCTGTGCCAATCAGGACACAAAGGCCTGGCCCACAGGGGCTGACACTAGGTCAGGCCATAAAGGCCTGACCCACAGGACGTGCGCGCTTACCCAGCGTGCGCGATTTCGTCGTACAGGAAGGCGGACGCGATGATGCCGCCGTGGAAGTTGGCGAGATCGAGCTTCTCGTTCGGCGCGTGCGCGTTTTCGTCGGGGAGGCCGATGCCGAAGAGGACGGACGGGAGGCCGAGGATCTCCTGGAACGTCGCGACGACCGGAATCGATCCCCCTTCGCGGTTGAACACCGGCTCCTTGCCGAACCCCTTCTGAATCGCGCGGCCGGCGGCCTGCACGTACTGGTTGTCGAACGCCGTCATCCACGGCTTGCCGCCGTGCATGCGGGTCACCTTCACCTCGACGCTCTTCGGCGCCACCTTCTTGACGTACTCTTCGAAGCGCCGCGCGATCGTGTCGGGGTCCTGATCCGGCACGAGGCGCATGCTCACCTTGGCCATCGCGACGGCGGGGATCACCGTCTTCGCCCCTTCGCCCGTGAAGCCGGACAGCAGGCCGTTGACCTCGAAGGTGGGCCGCGCCCAGACGCGCTCGAGCGTGCTGTAGCCGGTCTCGCCCCACAGCTTCGGCGCTCCCAGATCCTTCGCGTAGCGCTTCTCGTTGAACGGCAGCTTGCGCCACTCGTCGCGCTCCTCCTGGCGGAGTTCGCGCACCTCGTCGTAGAAGCCGGGAATCTTCACGCGGCCGCTGCGATCCTTCATCTGCGCCAGCATGGCCGCGATCTGGAACGCGGGATTCGCGACCGCGCCGCCAAACGATCCTGAATGCAGATCGCTCTTCGTCCCGCGCACGTCGATCTGGCAATACACCAGCCCGCGCAGCCCGTAGCAGATCGACGGGATGCCGCGGTCGAACATCGGCGAGTCGGAGATGACGACGACGCTGGCGCCGAGCTCGCCGGCGTGCGCCTTGACGAAGTGATCGAGGTTGGCCGACCCGACTTCCTCTTCCC
This sequence comes from Vicinamibacterales bacterium, assembly GCA_036278735.1. Lineage (GTDB taxonomy): Bacteria > Acidobacteriota > Vicinamibacteria > Vicinamibacterales > 2-12-FULL-66-21 > DASUKM01. The sequence continues at coordinate 20,144 of DASUKM010000043.1, read as the reverse complement.
CCTCGAGAATCACCTTGATGTTGCACGGCAGGCGGCCGTTCTGCTTCAAGTGGGCTTCGATCGCCTTGAAGTGCATGAAGACCTGCCCCTTGTCGTCGGCCGCGCCGCGGGCGTAGATCTCGCCGTCACGAATCGTGGCGTCGAACGGCGGCGAGTCCCACAGGTCGAGCGGATCCACCGGCTGCACGTCGTAGTGGCCGTAGAACAGGATCGTGGGCGCCCCTTCCGCCCCGAGCCAGTCGCCATAGACGACGGGAAAGCCGGGCGTGTCCACGAGCCGGACGTTCTGCAGGCCGATGCGCCGCATCTCCGCCGCCGTCCACTCGGCGCAGCGCTTGACGTCCGCCGCGTGCTGCGGGAGCGCGCTGATGCTCGGGATCGCGAGATAGTGCTTCAGCTCGTCGACGTAGCGGTCGCGGCTGGTGTTGATGAAATCGATGACGTTGTTCATTGAGCGTTGACCTGGACCGGCAGCTCCTCGCGGTCCCCCCATTCCTTCCAGGACCCGGTGTAGTTCCGCACGCGCGGGTAGCCGAGCAGGCGCAGCGCGACGTACGAGTGTGCGGCGCGGTAGCCCCCCTGGCAGTAGGTGACGACTTCCTTGTCAGGCGTCACGCCCGCCTGCTCGTACATCTCGCGCAGCTCGCCGGCCGGCTTGAACTCGCCGTTCGGCGCCAGGTTGCGCGTCCACTCGACGTGGACGGCGCCCGGAATCGCGCCGCCGCGCTTCGCCCGCACCGTCGCGCCGGTGTACTCGCCGTCGCTGCGCGTGTCGACGATGACGGTGTCGGGGCGCCCGAGCCGCTCCTTGACGTCGCGCCACGTCGCGAGGCGATCGGCTCGCGGCGATCCGGTCCACGTGCTCTTGACGGGGGGCTGCGCGTCGCGCGTGACGGGCAGCTGCGCGCGCTGCCACGCGCCGAAGCCGCCGTCGAGCATCCGGACGTCCGGATGTCCGAAGTACTCGAGGAACCAGAACGCGCGCGCGGCGCGCATCCCCGACTGGTCGTCGTACACGACAATCGGCGTGTGCGCGTCGACGCCGCGCAGGTTCAGCAGGTGATCGATCATCCACATGAACGCGCGCAGCGGCGCCGGGTCGGTGTCAATCAGACTCACGCCCCAGAGGTCGAGGTGGACGGCCCCGGGAATGTGCCCTTCCGCGAACGCCTCCGGCGGACGCATGTCGATCACGAGCGGCGTCCGATGCGCGAGCAGCGCCTCGGCCAGCTCCCGCGGCGCGACCAGCAGCTGCGGATTCGTATAACCCTTCATCCCGGCGATCGTATCAGGAACCCGCCCTCAGAGCGTCCGGAGACTGACGCTCTCGATCAGGTGATCCGCCGCCTTGGCGAGGATCAGGTGCGCGCGGCCGCGGCTCGGCTGGATGTTCTCGCGCAGGTTCACCTGATTGATCGTCGTCCAGATGCGGTGCGCCACGGCGCGCGCCTGTTCCTCGGTCAGTCCCGCGTAGTGATGGAAGTACGACTCGGGATCGCGAAACACCGTTTCGCGCAGCCGGAGGAACCTGTCGATGTACCACTGCTCGATGTCGGGCTCGGCGGCATCGACGTACACGGAGAAGTCGAAGAAGTCGGACACGAACATCCGCTGCGGCGCGCCGCCGGCCTGCAGCACGTTCAACCCTTCGAGGATCAGGATGTCGGGCTGCCGCACGACCTGCAGCTCCCCCGCGACGATGTCGTAGCGGGTGTGGGAGTAGACGGGCGCGGTGACCTCCGGCAGACCAGCCTTGACGTCGGCGACGAACTGCACGAGCCGGCGGACGTCGTAGCTCTCGGGAAATCCCTTGCGCAGCATCAGGCCGCGCGCTTCGAGCACGGCGTTCGAAAAGAGGAACCCGTCGGTGGTGACCAGATCCACGCGCGGATGGTTCGGCCATCGCGCGAGCAGCGCCTGCAGCACGCGCGCCGTCGTGCTCTTCCCCACCGCCACGCTGCCGGCGATGCCGAAGACGTACGGCGGATGCGGCGCGCCGCGGCCGAGGAACGCGTCGGTGGCGGCGTGCAGCCCCTGCGTCGCGGCGACGTGCAGGTTGAGCAGACGCGAGAGCGGCAGGTAGATGTCGACCACCTCGTCGAGCGACACGCGCTCGTTGATGCCGTGCAGCGCGGCGAGGTCCGATTCCGACAGCGTCAGCGGCGTGGCGGCGCGCAGCCGGGACCACTGGTCGCGGCTGAACTGCTCGTAGCGCGACAGCGACGCCGGCTGGTCGATCATCGAGCGCAGTATAAGTTGACACGGCGGTTCTTTACACGGCAAAGTATAGACGTGGACGTCTCCCGCGCGCTGGAGCAGATCGCCGAAATCCACCAGCAGATTGCGAAGGCCGAGGTCTACCGGGGCTACCGGCCGGTGCCGGTCGCGGCGTCGGGGCTGATCGGCCTCACGGCGGCCGCGCTGCAGCCGCACGGGCTCGCCGCGGGGGATCCGCTCGCCTTCACCGTGTACTGGATGACGATTGCCGCCTGCGCCGGACTCGTCGGCGGCATCGAAATCCTCCACCACTACGTCGTCGACGACGACCCGGCCGCGCGGCGGCGGACCCGGCAGGTGGTGGGGCAACTGCTGCCAAGCCTGGCGGCCGGCGCACTGATCGGCGCCGCGGCGGCGCGCCTCGACGGCCGTCTCGTGCCCCTGCTGCCGGGCGTGTGGGCGCTCTGCTTCGGCGTCGGGATTTTCGCGTCGCGTCCGTACCTGCCGCGCGCGGCCGGCTGGGTGGCGATGTTCTACGCCGCCGCCGGGGCCGCGCTGCTGTGGCTGGCCCCCCCGGCCGGCGCGGGGACCGGCTGGTGGATTGGCGGCACGTTCGGCGTGGGGCAATTGTTTGCCGCGGCGGTGCTGTGGCGCGACCTGGAGAGAATATGACCCGACGCAGAAAGGCAGACGAAGCGGACGCGGGGCGCTACGCGTACGAAGGGCTCGACCGCGTGCTCCACGAGAAAGCGCGCCTCGGGATCATGACGTCGCTCGTCACGCGTCCGGAAGGGGCGGTGTTCACCGAGTTGAAGCGGCTCTGCCTGCTGACCGACGGCAACTTGAGCCGTCATCTCGACGTGCTGCAGGAGGCCGGGCTCGTCGATGCGTGGCGGGGCTCGGAGGGCGGCCGTCCGCAGACGCTGTATCGCCTCACCGCCGATGGGCGCGCGCGATTTACCGCGTACCTCGAGGAGCTGGAACACGTGGTGCGCGACGCGCTGCCGAAAGCCTCGCGCCGGCCCGAACGGTCACCCGATGTGCCTCCCGGCTGGCAGCCAGCGTGAGCCGTCCGCGATCGCCCGCCCTTCCTCGCGCAGCTTGATCAGGTGCGCGAGCACGCTGTCTTCCGCGGCGACTCGCAAGCCGGCCGGCAGCCCGGCGTAAATCTTCTCGACCATCTCGCTCACCGTCGTGGCGCCGCGCTCGAGCGCCGCGGCGATTTCCCGTTCGCGCTGTTCGCGGTGCGCGAGGTACTCGTCGATGATCGCCTCGGGGCGCTCGACGATCGGGCCGTGGCCCGGCAGCAGCCGTCGAGGAGACAGCGCCCGCACACGGCGCAGGGAGTCGAGATACTCGCGCAGGCTGCCTCCCTGGCGCGCGGGAATCACGACGGTGCCGCCGGCGCGCACGAGATCGCCGCAGAACAGGTCGCCTGTCGATTCATCGAAGAAGCACCAGTGATCCGGCGCGTGGCCGGGCGTGTGGACGGCGCGCACGGCGCCATCGCCCGCCGGGATCATCTCCCCGTCGGCGAGCGGGCCCGCCGACGGCCGCACCTCGACGTCGGGCCATCGCGCCCGGATGGCGGGAACGCCATCGACGTGGTCGCGATGCCCGTGCGTCACGAGCACGCGCGCGAGCGTCGCCCCGCCCAGCGCCGCGGCGATCGCCGCGATGTGCTCGGAGCGCCCCACGCCGGCGTCGACGAGCGCCGGTTCGCGTCCGTCGACCAGCCAGGTATTGGTGCCCGTCGGCCCCGTCCATTCGGACGGGTTGCCCGCCAGAAGCCGATGAATCGCCACGTGGCCAGTATGAAGCGCCCGCGGGCTGTTAGGATCGTCAGCGAGGGCGCATGGTACTGATTTTCGGCAAGGACACGTGTCCATACACGCAAGCGGCGCGCGACGACTACGCGCGGCGGCAGGTGCCGTTCGAATACGTCAACGTCAAGAAGAGCGCCGCCGATCTCACCCGCATGCTGCAGTACACCGGCGGCCGCCGCGACGTCCCGGTCATCGTCGACGGGGAGCAGGTGACGATCGGCTTCGGCGGCACGTGAGGCGTGTGACCCCCCGCGTGCCGGGGTTCTCGCAGGAGATCGCAATGCGGGGGTCAGATCTTGTTTTTTGCATGTATGTCCTCTCGAGAGGACAAACCGTGTCAAAAATTCACGCCTGTTCAGGTGTGCCTTAATCCAAGACGTTTATGCAAAGAACAAGATCTGACCCCGGGGGAGGTTCGTGGCGCCTGATGCGGTCGTGATCGGCGGGGGGGTGGCGGGGCTGGCGGCGGCCTGCGCGCTCGCGGAGGCGGGGGCGCGGGTGCTCGTGCTCGAAGCGCGCGGGACGCTTGGCGGGCGCGCGACGGCGTTTCGCGATCGCGAGACGGGCGAACTGGTCGACAACGGCCAGCACGTGCTGCTCGGCTGCTACACCGAGACGTTCCGGCTCCTGCGGCGGATCGGCGCGGAGCAGAACGTTCGCGTGCAGCCCGCGCTGGAAGTGCCGTTTCTCGACGTCGCCGGACGACGATCGGTGCTGCGGTGCCCGTCGTGGCCGTCCCCCTTTCACCTGCTCGCGGGGGTGATGGGATGGCGCGCGCTGACGTGGAGCGATCGGCTCCGCGTGCTGGCGCTCGCTCCGGCCCTGCTGAAGATGCAGCGCGGCGCGGAGGTCGCGACAGACGCCGAGACCGTCGCCGCATGGCTTGCGCGTCATGGGCAGCGGGGACGGATCCGCGAATGGCTGTGGGAGCCGCTGGCCGTGGCGGCGCTGAATCAGTCGCCGGAGGAAGCGGCGGCGCGCCCCTTCACGCGCGTCCTCGCCCGGATGTTCGGCGGGGCCCCCGGCAGCGCCTCGCTCGCGCTGCCCACCGTGCCGCTGCACGAGATGTATGCCACGCCGGCCCGCCGCTTTCTCGAGGCGCGGGGCGGCGAGGTCCGGCTGCACGCGCTGGCGCGCGTGCGCGTCGAGCGCGAACGCGTGGCGGGGGTCGACGTCAGGGGTGAATCGATCGCGAGCGGCACGGTGATCGCGTCCGTGCCGTGGCACGACATCCGGACGCTGTTCACCGGCAAGGTGGCGCCGCTCGTGCGGCTGCTCGCCAGTGCCGACGCGCTGGCGTCGCGGCCGATCGTCACCGTGAATCTGTGGTACGACCGCGCCGTGATGGACGATCCGTTCGTCGGGCTGCCCGGACGCGCGACGCAGTGGGTGTTCGACAAGCGGCAGGCGTTCGGCGAGCGCGCATCGCACCTCTCGCTCGTGTCGAGCGATGCGGGCGCGCTCGTGTCCCGCTCGACCGCGGACCTCGTCGCGCAGGCCGCGCGCGACGTCGCCGGCGCGATCCCCGGGGCGCGCGGCGCGACGCTGCTGCGCGGCACGGCGGTGCGCGAAAAGCACGCGACGTTTTCGCTCGCCCCCGGGCAGCCCGGCCGTCCGCCGACCCGCACCGCCGTCGCCGGCCTGTGGCTGGCCGGCGACTGGATCGACACCGGCCTGCCCGGCACGATCGAGAGCGCCGCCCTTTCCGGCCATCGCGCGGCGTCCGGCGTCCAGGCGGGCTGACCACATGACATCGCTTCTCGTCCACTATCAGGAAATCGCCCTCAAGGGACGCAATCGCCCCTGGTTCATCGCGCGGCTCGCGCGAAACCTCCGGACCGCGACGGCCGACCTCGACGTTCGCGCCGTACGCGTCCTGATGGGGCGCATCGAGATGGTGCTTGGGCCGGATGCCGCATTCGACGCGGTCGCCGAGCGCGTCTCGCGCGTCTTCGGCGCCGGCAACTTCGCGCGCGCCGGGCGCGTGCCGATCGACCTCGACGGCATCGCGGCCGCGATCCTGGGCGACCTCGGCCCGGCGGACCCGCCGAGCTTCCGCGTGTCGGCGAAACGCGCCGACAAGCGCTATCCGCTCACGTCGCCGCAAATCGAACGCGAGGTGGGCGGCCGGATCAAGGAGGCGCGCGGCTGGCGCGTGAACCTCGACGAGCCGGCGCTGACGATCCACGTCGAGATGCTCACGAACGAGGCGTTCTACTTCTTCGGCAAGCATCGCGGCGCCGGGGGGCTGCCGGTCGGCTCGAGCGGCCGCGTGGCGTGCCTGCTCTCCGGCGGCATCGACTCGCCCGTGGCGGCATGGCGGATGATGCGCCGCGGCTGCCGCGTCGTGTTCGTCCACTTCCACAGCTATCCGATCCTGTCGCGCGCCTCGCAGGAAAAAGCGCGCGAGCTGGCGCGGCTCCTCACGCGGTTCCAGTTCCGCTCCCAGCTCTTCCTCGTGCCCTTCGGCGAGATCCAGCAGCGCGTCGTCCTGGCAGTGCCGCCGCCGCTCCGCGTCGTGATCTACCGCCGGCTGATGATGCGGATCGCCGAAGAGATCGCCGGCACCGTGCGCGCGCAGGCGCTCGTGACGGGCGAAGTGGTCGGACAGGTCGCCTCGCAGACCCTCGAAAACCTGTCGGTGATCGATCGCGTCGTCGGGATGCCGGTGCTGCGTCCGCTCATCGGCATGGACAAAGAGGAGATCACCGCGGAAGCCGAGCGGCTCGGCACGTTTCCCATTTCGATTATTCCGGATCAGGATTGCTGCACGCTGTTCACGCCGCGCCATCCCGCCACGCGCGCGCGCGCGGCCGACGTCGAGGCGGCCGAAGCGCAGCTCCCGATCGACGAGATCGTGCGCCAGGCCGTGAACGCCGCCGCGTCGGAACGGTTCGAATTCCCTGTTGTAGAATCGAAGTCCGCCACCTGAGGAGCGAAATGAAAATTACAGCAGGCAAGCTCGCCGGCATGAAAGCCGTATCGGATCCGCGGGGCGTGATTGCCGCCGCCGCGATGGATCAGCGCGGCTCACTGAAGAAGGCGCTCGCCAAGGAAAAGGGGGGCGACATCAGCGACCACGATCTCGAGGAGTTCAAGACGCTCGTGACCGAGGTGCTCACGCCGCACGCCAGCGCCATCCTGCTCGATCCCGAATGGGGGATCCCCGCCAGCACGCATCGCGCGAAAAACGCCGGGCTGCTCATGGCGTACGAGAAGACCGGCTACGACAAGACCGGCGTTGGCCGGCTGCCGGACCTGCTCGACGTCTGGTCGGTGCGGCGCATCAAGGAGGCGGGGGCCGACTGCATCAAGATCCTGCTCTACTACACGCCGTTCGACGCGCGCGCGATCAACGAAACGAAGCACGCCTGGATCGAACGGATCGGCGACGAGTGCCGCGCCAACGACATCCCGTTCTTCCTCGAGCTGGTCGGCTACGAGGAAGGGGCCGACGAGAAGGGGCCGGAGTTCGCGAAGAAGAAGCCGGAAGTGGTCGCCGCCAGCGTGCGCGAGTTCTCGAAGGACCGCTACGGCGTCGACGTGCTGAAGATCGAGATCCCGATCAACCTGAAGTTCGTCGACGGGGCCCGCGCGTCGAGCGGCACGAGCGTGTACTCGAAACAGGCGGCGGCCGACGCGTTCCACCGGGCGGCCGACGCGACCGCCAAGCCGTTCATCTATCTGTCGGCCGGCGTGAGCAACGCCGAGTTCACCGAATCGCTCGAGCTCGCCGCCGACGCCGGCGTGCCGTTCTCGGGCGTGCTCTGCGGCCGCGCGACGTGGAAGGACGGCATCGCCGTCTACGGTCAGCAGGGGGCCGACGCATTCCGCCGGTGGCTCGAGAAGGACGGCGTCCGCAACATCGAAAACGTCAACGCGCACCTGGCGCCGGCGCGCCCGTGGTTCGAGCGCTACGGCGCCGCGTCGGCCGACGAGCTGCGCTGACCGGGCGTCAGCGCCGCTGCAGCACTTCGACGCCGCTCACTTTCCCGAGACACGTGTCGCCGGAGTACGGCACACGCACCGAGTCCGCGTCGAGCTGCGCGGTGCCCGACAGCGTGATCGCGCACGACGACAGGTCGGGGGCCGACGCCGCGCCGATCGCCGACCACGTGATGCTCGCGCCGCTCAGCGTCCCCTGCGCAGTCCCGCGCACGCCCAGGTCGTTGGCACACGTGGCCGTGAACGAACCCTTCGCGCTCGTGCCCGTCTGCTCCGTCACGTTCCACACGAAATTGCTGCACGAGGTTGGCGACGGAACGACGGTCGTCGACGACCAGCTCCCCATGAGGGCATCGAGGCCGGAGCCGGAAGGGCGCGTCATCGTGTTCGCCTGGTCGAGCATCACGGAGTTCGAGTGTTCGAAGCCAACGCAGCCGGCAAGGGCAAACGCGGCGGCAAGGACAGCAGTCGCAAGAGACAGTGATCGCATGGGGAGCAATCGCGTGGGACGTTCCGGGTTCAAGGTTCAGGGTTCCGGGGGTCTACACGTTCACCTGATGGGTTGACGCGGGAACAGTATCCGAACGCGGCGTCGAGGTCGAGCTCAGCGGTTCTGGTGCTGAAGCGGATGCCGGACCCCGTCGAGATAATCGCGCAACGCGTCGGCGGTGCTGCGGAACGCGAGCGCGTTCCACGGGATCTCGCCGGAGGTGAACAGCCGCGCCTCGAGGCACTCGTCGTCGCTGCACAGCTCCCCCCCTTCGGCGGTCGCGGCATAGACGACGATGATCGGGCTGCGGCCCCCGTACGAGTAGAGGTTGACGAGGGCGTCGATGCGCACGTCGAGCCCGGATTCTTCCCGCGCTTCGCGGCGCGCGGCGTCCGTCAGTTCCTCGCCGCGATCGACGTAGCCGCCGGGGAACACCCAGAGGCCGTAGCCCGGCTCGATCGCCCGGCGCACGAGCACCAGACGGCCGTCGGGGGCCGCGATGATGGTCCCGACCGCCACTTTCGGGTCGAGATAGAACACGAAACCGCAGGCCACGCACACGAGCCGATCCGGATCGCCCGGCTTCAGCCGGCGCGTCTCGAGCGCGCCGCCGCACGACGGGCAGAATCGGTACGCAGCGTCCATCCGGAAACGGTACCACGTCCGCCGGGTTGCGGCGCCCCGCGGGTCGCCCGCTATAATCGCTGGGTGTCCATCCTGAAGATCGCGCACATGGGGCATCCCGTCCTGCGGACGCACGCCACGGCGATCGATCCAGCCGACATCGAGTCGTCGCGCGTGCAGCAACTCATCGACGACATGCTGGAGACGATGGCGGAGTACCAGGGGGTGGGACTGGCGGCGCCACAAGTGCACGTGCCGCTGCGGCTGTTCGTCGCCGGCTTTCCGCCGCCGTCCACTCCGGCGGCGGACGCGGCGGAGCCGCAGGACGAAGCGGAACGCGTTCCGCTGATGGTCTTGATCAACCCGGAGATCACGGCGGTCGGCGCCGCGACAACGGACGCCTGGGAAGGATGCCTGAGCATCCCGGACATCCGCGGCAAGGTGACGCGCGCGGCCGACATCCGCGTGAAGGCCTGGGATCGCAAGGGACGCCGGATCGAAGTGCGCGCGAAGCAGTTCACGGCGCGCGTGATCCAGCACGAGACGGATCATCTCGACGGCGTGCTCTTCTTCGACCGGATGAAATCGTTCGAAACGCTGACGTTTCTCGAGGAGTTCAGCCGCTACTGGCACGAACGCGACGTGCCAGAAGAGTAGCTCCCAGCTTCCAGCTGCCAGCTTCCAGCTGCCAGCTCTAGGTGCGGGGTTCCAGGTTCTTTCGCTCGCGGTCCCGTTCCGCCTTGAGCCGTTCCAGTTCGACATCGGAGTGATCGGCGAACGTCATCGCGGCGGCGATCGCGGTGTGCCCCGCCTGGTCGGCGATCAGGCGGTGCATCTGCTGGCAGACGCGCCGGTAGGAGGGATGCCCCTGCGGCGCGGTGCGCAGCTCGATGAGGTGCATCGCCTCGCGCGCGTTCATCTCGAGGCAGAAGCGCACGCGGTACGCCATCGCGACCGCATAGGGAGCGACCGCGGCGGCGCCGGCGTCGACGAGGGCGTCGTGCAGCGCGGCCGAGGCGTGCATGACGCGCTCCCAGTCGTCGAGCACGCCGGCGTCGCGGATGGCGTCCGGCTCGACGCACCCATGCCGCGTCGTCAGCGTCTGCCATTCGATCGTCAGCAGGCGGTGACGCTGGAGGTCGCGGAACGCGCCGTAGTCGGTCAACACGTCGAAGCGGTACGCGGTCCGCTCGAACGCACGCCCGGGCTTGTGACGCCGGTTCCCTCGGGTGCCGATGCACGCCCGCAGGATCCCTGCGCGCTCGTCGGCCGACAACCGGCGCGCGATCGCGAGCAACTGATCATCGGGCAGGTCGGACGACGGGTAGAGCGCGGCGGCGACGATCTTCACTTCGCCATCGGGATCGAAGTCCGTCAGCGCGACCTCCGGCCGCTCCTGCGGTTCGACGCCGTCGAGCAGCCGGCCTGCCGCGTCTGCGGTGTCGTCGCGAATGCCGGCGAGGTACGCGCTCCAGCGATCGCCGCGGTCCGGCTGGTCCACGCGCGTGAGGAAGGCGGGGATCACCTTGCGCAATTCGGTCAGCATCTGCGCGGCGCAGGTCCGGACTTCTTCGAGGGGATGCGCGCGCATGCGCAGGAGCAGCGCTTCGAAGGCCTGGCCGGTGCCGTACATCCCGACGTTCGACTGCGTGGCGGCGGGCAGCAGGCCGCGCAGGGTGTCGAGCGCCTTCGCCCGGATCGCGGAGCGGTGCACGGCGTCGGAATCGGTGGGCGCCTTCGGATAGCGGTGCCCGAAGTACGCCTGCATCGGCTCGATCAGGCGCGCATAGGTCGCGAAGGCCGCATCCATCGTGTCGAGGTAGCGCTGGCGCAGCGGCGACGCGTCGAGCCCGGCGGGCACGTGATAGCGCCAGCGGCCGTGCCGCTTGTCCGTGTAGGGCACGTATCGCGTCGACTGTTCGAGGTACGCCATCAGGCGGCCGCGCTCGAGCACCTTCGTCAGCAGGTTCGAGACGTACTCGCAGGCGAGGTGCGCGCCGCCGAGCTGCGCCACCGAGTCGTCGCCGTAGTCGCTGAACACTTTCGCGTAGAGCCGTTCGGCGCGTTCGAGCCCGACGGCGCTGCCGGCGGGGGACGCGGCGTCGAGCTTGCCGGCAAATTCGTCGAGGAACAGCCGGCGCAGCGACTTGGCCGACCGCGAGTAGCGCGCGAACAGCGCCCCCTTGACCGTCTCGGGCAGATTCGTCAGCGCGAAGACGTGCGCGTCGAGATTCGTGAAGTAGGGCGCGAGCGCGCGGCGCTCGTCGTCGGTAAACGTCTCGGCGGCGGCAACGTCGGGGACCACGCGACGGATTGTACAATGCCCGCGTCATGCCGGCATTCATCCACCGTCTCGACGTGCGGTTCCGCGACTGCGACGCGATGGGACACGTCAACAACGCGGTCTACCTCACGTACCTCGAACAGGCCCGGTTCGCGCACTGGCGCGCGCTCTGGGGCTTTGGCGACCCGCAACTGCCGCCGGGCAAGCCCGGCGTGATCCTCGCGCGCGTGGAGTGCGACTACAAACGGCCGGCACGCTACGGCGACACGCTCGAGATCCGCCTGCGCGTGACCGGCATCGGCCGCACCAGCTTCCGTTACGGCTACGTGATCGCCGACGCCGAGGATCGCACGGTGCTCGAGGCGAACACCGTGCAGGTGATGTACGACTACGGCACTGGCCGGCCGGTCGCGCTGCCCGAGGACGTGCGGGCGAAGCTCGGCCACGGATCACACGGATGACACGGCCACGGATCACACGGATTACACGGATAACGCCGCCACGGATCACACGGCCACGGATCACACGGATTACTCGGATAGCGCGGCCACAGATCACACGGATCACACGGCCACGGATCACACGGCCACGGATCACACGGATTACACGGATAGCGCGGCCACAGATCACACGGATCACACGGACCGCCACGACTATCGCGGAAGGCCGGATCGCATGGCGGCCGGCGCCGGTCAACGCAGCCTCTGCCTGCGTGACGTGCGCTCAGCGGCGGATCGCGGCGCGCAGCCAGGTGTGCGCGGCGATGGCGGCGCGGCGCGGGCGGGAGAGGCGGGTCGGCTGCGAGAAGACGTCGAAGCCGGAGGCCTCGATGCGATCGAGGATTGCGCGGTAAATGGCGCCCATGATCTGCGCGGCCACGAGGCGTCGGGCGTCCGGCCCCGGCAGCTCCGCGGCGGCGCGGTCGTAGTACTCGCGCGCGCGCTGCGCCTGGAACGCGAGCAGGCGACGGACGGCGGCGGACCGCACGCCGCCGCCGCGCGCGGCGACTTCGGCAGCGAGATCCGCTTCCCGGCAGCCGAAGCGCGCGAAATCCTCCTGCGGCAGGTACACGCGCCCGCGCGCCAGATCGCCGGGCACGTCGCGCAGCACGTTGGTCAATTGCAGCGCCACGCCGAGATCGATCGCGTACTGGCGCGTGCCCGGCTGCTGGTAGCCGAAGATTTCGATGCACATCAGGCCCACCGCAGAGGCGACGCGCAGGCAGTACTCGCGGAGGTCGCCGAACGTCGCGTAGCGGCGTGCGCCCAGATCCATCTCGACCCCCTCGACGAGCGCGTCGAAGGCGGCGCGCGGCAGGTTGAAGCGCGGGATCCACGGTGCGAGCGCGCGTCCCTGCGGCGTTTCCGGCGACCCGCCGCCGAAGCACCGCGCCACCTCCGCGCGCCATCGCGCGATTTCTCCCGCTGCCGCATCCGCCGGCGCTTCGTCCACCGCATCGTCGACCGCGCGGCAGAAGTCCCAGACCGCCACGATCGCGCGCCGCTTCTCCGCCGGCAGCACGAGGAACGAATAGTAGAAGTTGGTGTCCCTCATCGCGGGCGCGATCAATCTTAATCGGAACGCCGCGGACCGGGAGGGCTGGCGAGACAGATCGACGGGGTGTTCAGCGGCGGGCGCTATCGCTGCGGGCCGCGGCGCCACGTGAGCAGACGCCACAGCAGCGGCGGCGCATCGGCCGCCCCGAGGTGCGGACGCGCGGCGAACACGTCGAATCCGGCGTGCTCCAGGCGCTCGAGCACGCGCATGCCGCCGATCCACGTGGCGCGCAGCTCCCATCGCAGCCGGCCGGGCACCTCGTCGCAGACGAGCCGCCCTGCCTCGAACAGCGCCCGCGTTCGCGACGCCGCGCCGCCGAGCGCCATCTGCCAGGCGCCCGTCATGCACGAACGTTCCAGATCGTCTTCGTACGCACCCGCCGGCTGCCACAGTTCGCGAGGCACATACAGCCGTCCCTTGTGCCAGTCCCGATCGAGATCCTGCCAGAAGTTCGTCAATTGCAGCGCCGTGCAGAGGCCGTCAGAGGAGGCGTCCCGTTGGGGGGTCGCGCAGCCGGCGACCCGCAGTACAAGGCGACCGACGGGGTTGGCCGAGCGCCGGCAGTAATCGAGCAGATCCGCCCACGTGTCGTATCGCGTGACGATGACGTCCTGGCGAAACGCGCTCAACAGGTCCTCGAACAACGACACGGGCAGGGCGCGCGTGCGGATCGTGTCGGCGAGCGCGACGAACACCGGCTGCTCCGGGCCGTCCGGGAACTCGCCGCGCACCGCCGCGTGCAGGCGCGAGGACCAGGCGTCCAGCAGCCGCAGCCGCTCGGCCGGGGGACGATCGCCTTCGTCGGCGAGGTCGTCGGCGCCGCGCGCAAACGCGTAGATCGCGGCGATATGCGGACGCATCGCCGCCGGCACCAGCTTCGATGCGACCGGAAAGTTTTCGTAGTGTTCCCGCGCCAGGCGCTCGCACCAGGCGTACGCGTCGGCGACGGTCACCACTCGAGCTCAGGCGCCCCGGCGCGATGGCTGGCCGCGCGCGCCATGACGAACAGCAGGTCCGACAGACGATTCACGTAGATCAGCAGCTCCGGGTCGGCGGGCGCGCCGGGCTCCTTGGTGTGGCTGGGCTCATTGGATTCAACGAGGGCGACGATCGCCCGTTCGGCCCGGCGGCACACGGTACGCGCGACATGAAGCGCCGCCCCTCCCTGGGATCCGCCCGCCAGAATGAACCGCCGCAGCGGCGGCAGCTCCTCTTCGAGCCTGTCGATCCACCCCTCGAGCCGCGCGACGTCTTCGCCGGTCACGGCCGCCTTCGACACGCGCTCGGCGATCCGGTGCCGCGGGTCCGCCAGCCGCGCCCCGAGCGCGAACAGATCGCGCTGGATCTGCCGAAGCATCTCGACCAGGTCGGCATCCGTGATGAACGCGAGCGCAAAACCCAGCCAGGCGTTCAACTCGTCGACGTCGCCGTACGTCGAGACGCGAGGGTCGGATTTCGGCACGCGGGTGCCGTCGAAGAGAGCGGTTTGGCCGTGATCACCGGTCTTCGTGTAGATTTTCATGGCCTCCGATTATAGGGTCAGGGGTCGAGGTCCATTTGCCTTCGACAACGAGACGGGGAAAGCGCGCGGCGCCGACAGCGACAGGGATTCCCGCGGCACAACGGCAGCGGTTCAGGCGGCGGCTGCTCGACTGGTATCGCCGATACGGACGGGATCTGCCCTGGCGCGAGACGCGCGATCCGTACCGGATTCTCGTGTCGGAGGTGATGCTGCAGCAGACGCAGGTGGACCGCGTGCTGCCGAAGTATCACGAATGGCTCGATCGCTATCCCACACTCACGGCGCTCGCGGCCGCGCCGGTCGAGGAAGTGACGCGCGCGTGGTATCCGCTCGGGTACAACGTCAGGCCGCGCCGGCTGCACGCGATCGCTCGTGAATCGGTCGAACGGTACGGCGGCGAACTGCCGTCGGACGGCGAGACGCTGCGATCGTTCAAGGGGGTCGGCGAGTACACGGCGGGGGCGGTCCTCAGCTTCGCGTTCGGCCAGCGCGAGGCGATCCTCGACACGAACGTGGCGCGCGTGCTGTTTCGCGTGTTCGTGGGCCGCGGCGACCCAAAGGCGCACGCGATGAAGCGCCGGCTGTGGGAGATCTCCCGCATGGTCCTGCCGCGCCGCCACGTATTCGACTTCAATCAGGCGCTGATGGATTTCGGCGCGACGCTCTGCGTGGCGCGCAAGCCGAAATGCCTCGTGTGCCCGATGGCGCGCGGCTGCGCCGCCTTCCCGTTCAACCCGGATCATGAACGCCCCTGACCGCACGCTCGTCGTCGCGGCCGCGGTCGTCGAACGCGAGGGGCGATTTCTGATCACGCGGCGGCTCCACGGCACGCACCTGGAAGGGTGTTGGGAATTCCCCGGCGGGAAGTGCGAGCCGGGCGAAACGCTCGAGGCGTGCCTGATCCGCGAGATCGACGAAGAACTGGGCGCGCCGGCGACAGTCGGTGCGGAACTGCTGCACGTTCATCACGATTACCCGGACCGCCAGGTCGATCTGCACTTCTTCGCGTGCCGCCTGGAGCAGGATCCGCATCCACGACTCGGACAAGAGATGCGCTGGATTTCGCGCGACGACTTCGACGCGCTCCCGTTCCCGCCGGCCGACGCGGCGTTGATTCGGATGCTTCGGGGGTGAACAACGACGGTTCGGGGTTCGGGGTTCAGGGTTCAGGGTTCCGGGTCGGGTTCGGGTTCGGGGGTTCGGTAGTGCGTCTGTGACGCACTACCGAACCGCAACCCGGAACTTCCGCTATACGAACGGCAGCCCCGAGACCATCGCGCGAAGATGCGAGGATCCGACCTCGACGGGCGTGCCGGGCGACGTGAAGTCGCGCTGGACGTAGCCGAGCGCGATCGGTTTCTCGAGCGCGGGAGAAAGCGCCGCGCTCGTGATGCGCCCCACCGCGCGGTCCGCGCTCTGCACGACGTCGCCGGGCGAGGGGGGCTCGGAACCGGCATCGAATGCCAGACCGACCAGACGCTTCGCCACGCGGCCGTGGCCGCGGTCGAGCACCCGGATGATCACTTCCTGCCCGACATAGCAGCCCTTCGTGCGCGAGATCGCGCGCTCGTCGATCCCGGCCTCGAGCGGAATCGTGTCGGTGTCCATGTCGACGCCGAAGCGTGGACGTCCGGCCTCGATGCGGACCCCCTCCGCCGTGGCGGCGTCCACCTCGACGCCGCCAGCCGCGGTCAGCGCCTGCGCGATCGTCGCGGCGCGACCGCGATCGAACACCAGATCGAACCCGCGCACCCCGGCCTCGTCGCTGCCAATCACGACGAGCGGCACCCCTCCGAACGCCACGCGCATGTTCTGGTAGACGTCGAACGCGGCGAGATCGCTCGCGGGAATCGACAACGCGCTCGCCACGACCGCCGCGGCATCGGGCCCGTACACGCCGAGTTCCGCCCACGCCGCCGTCTCGTCCTCGATCCGGACGTCTTCGCTGAAGATCAGCCGATCCAGGTGCGTTCGGACGCCCGCCGCTGTCGACGCGGGCAGGTCGAGCAGCAGCGCGTCTCCCAGCTCCAGCACGCGCATGTCGGTAATCATCCGTCCCTGCGCCGTCAGCATCGCCGCGTAACAGCCGCGGCCGGGCACGAGCGCCGCCACGTCGTTGGTCAGCATCCCCTGAAGCCAGGCGCGGCGGTCGGCGCCCCTCACGATCAAGTGCGCCACGTCCGATCGATCGACGATGCCGGCGCCGGTGCGGAGTGCGGAATACGCGTTAGCTGCTATTCTTGCCACATGCTTCCTCTGCTTCATTGTACCGTGCTGCTTGCCGTCGCTCTGGCGGCCGCGCCGGCCCAGGCGGTGCCGCAGCCGGAACCGGGTCCCGCGGTGTTCAACGTCTTCTTCAAGGGGACGCTCATCGGGACCGAGCAGGTGATGCTGGCGCGCGCGTCGACCGGCTGGACGATTACCTCCACCGGCCATTCCGGGGCGCCGCTGAACCTCACCGTCAACCAGTTCGAGATGCGGTACTCGCCCGACTGGCAGCCGATCGATCTGCGGATCGAGGCCACCGCGGGCACCGACAGCTTCCGCCTGGCCACGTCGTTCGCGATGACGACGGCGATCAACGAGATCACGAAGAACGACGTCACGACGAGCAAGAACGATCAAATCTCGGCGGGCACGATCGTGCTCCCGAACAGCTTCTACGCCGGCTACGAAGCGCTCGCCGCGCGCCTCTCGGTGACGAAGGCAGGGGACACGCTGCCGATCTACGTGGCCCCGCAATCGGAGATCCGCCTGACGGTTCGGACGGTCACGCCGGAAACGCTGAAGAATTCCGGCGGCGCGATCGAGGCGCAGCGCTTCGACGTCACGTTCCAGAACCCCGGCGGGCCGCTCGACGCCTCGATCGTGGTCGACGCGCACGCGCGGCTCGTTCGCGTCGATCTTCCGTCGGTCGGCCTCGCCGTCGTGCGCAACGACGCGTCAGGGGTTGGCACGCGGCCGATTACGGTCCGAAACCCGACCGACGCCGACGTCACGATTCCCGCCAACGGCTTCAACCTGGCGGGCACGATCACGACGCCGCCGGGCACCGGCCGGCTCCGCTATCCCGCCATCCTGCTCATCGGCGGCGCCGGCCCGATCGATCGCGACGAAACGGTCGCCGGGATCGCCATCTTCGCCCAGCTCGCCCGCGCGCTGGCCGACGCCGGCTACGTCGTGCTCCGCTACGACAAGCGCGGCGGAGGCCAGAGCGGCGGCCGCACCGAGACGGCCACGCTCGACGACTACGCCGACGACGCCCTCGCCGCGCTGAAATGGCTGCGGGATCGCGACGACGTCGACGACCGGCACGTGGCGCTGGCGGGCCACAGCGAAGGCGGCGCGATCGCGATGATTGCGGCGGCGCGCGAGAAGAAGGACGTCGACGCGGTCATCCTGATCGCCACGCCCGGATCGACCGGTGCCGATCTGCTCCTGAGGCAGCAGCAACATCTGCTGGACACGATGAAGATCCCGGACGCCGACAAGCAGGCGAAGATCGATCTGCAGAAGAAGATCCAGGCGGCGGTCGTGTCCGGCAAGGGGTGGGAAGGGATTCCCGCGAACCTGCGCAAGCAGGCGGACACGCCGTGGTTCCGCAGCCTGCTGCTGTTCGATCCGGCAAAGGTGCTGCCGAAGACGAAGCAGCCGGTGCTCGTCATCCAGGGGGATCTCGACACGGAGGTGCCGCCGTCGCAGGCCGACGCGCTCGGCCAGCTTGCGAAGGGGCGCAAGAAGGGGCCGCCCTCCGACGTGGTGCACATTCCCGGCATCAATCACCTGCTCGTGCCCGCGACGACCGGCGAGATGTCCGAGTACAGCCAGCTCGCCGACAAGACCATCAGCCCGAAGGTGGCGGCCGCGATCGTGGACTGGCTGAAGAGGATCTGGTGACGCATGTGGGTGCTGAAGACCGCTGAAGACGCCGAGGCGCCGTTCACGTTTCGCATTCTGCCCGGCAACATCAAGACGGTCGGCCGCGCGCCGCGCGCCGACTTCATCGTCGAGGCGGCGCTGGTCTCGCGGCTGCACTGCCGCCTGACGGCCGGCGCCGCCGAACTCGAAGTGATCGATCTGGAGAGCACGAACGGCACGTTCGTGAACGGCGAGCGCGTGTCGCGGGCGATGCTGAAGGCGGGCGACCGGCTCGGCGTGGGACGCGTGGAACTGAGCGTCGAGCGCGTCAGTTAGACATCAGACGCGGATTGCGGGTCCGTCCGCGAACAGCCCCGGTGTTGGCTGGCGGGCCTAATGGGCCGTATCGATCGAATGTAACGCGCCCGTAGCGGGTCGTGCGCGCTGCCGATTCGTAGGGGACGGTCCACTAGCTGCCCGTCAGGAACGGATTCGTCCGCTTCTCCTGGCCGATGGTCGTCTCGGGGCCATGGCCCGAGTGGACGGGCGTCTCGTCGGGAAACGCGAAGAGCACGCCGCGAATCGAGCGCAGCAGCGTGTCGGTGTCCCCTCCCGGCAAATCGGTGCGGCCGATCGATCCCGCAAACAGCGTGTCGCCGACGAACAGCGTCGCGCGCGCGTCTCCCTCGCGGTTGACGGCAAGGCAGACGCCGCCCGGGCAGTGGCCCGGCGTGTGGTGCACGTGGACCTCGTAGCGCCCGAACCGCCACGGCCCCGCGCCGTCGTAGAAGAAGTCGACCGGCGGCTGCTTCTGCACGCGGAAGCCGAAGGCAATCCCCTGCTGCACGATCGCCTCGTACAGAAAGTTGTCGTCCTCGTGGAGCCCGACGGCCGCTCCCGTCTGCTCCTTCGCGCGCGCGACCCCCGTGATGTGGTCGAGATGCGCGTGCGTCAGCAGGATGTACTCGATCGTGAGCCCATGGCGGCCGACGGCCTCGAGGAGTTCGTCCACTTCGTCGCCGGGGTCGATGATGACCCCTTTACGCGTCTCCTCGCATCCGAGGACGAAGCCGTTCTTGAAAAAGGGGGCGACAGCGGCCCGTTCGAGAATCAGGGATGACACCTTCCTCCACCATCCTTCATCCATACTATGATCACCGCATGATTCTGGCCGCCGTCGACGACTTGCTCTTCAGCTCCAAGATCCGGGCGACGGCCAAGGGGCTGGGGATCGACGTGCGGTTCGCGCGAACGCCGGACGACATCCTGGCGCAGGCGCGGGCGCTGCGGCCGACGCTGGCCATCTTCGACCTGAACAGCATCAAGGCGGATCCGCTCGCCACGATCGCGGCCCTCAAGCGGGACGCCGACGCGGCGGGCGTGCGGACGATCGGCTTCGCGTCGCACGTCCACACGGATCTGATTGCCGCCGCGCGCGCCGCCGGGGCCGACGAGGTCCTGCCGCGCTCGGCCTTTGCCGGACGGCTCGCCGACATCCTGCGCGCCGCCGACCCCGCACGCCCCTGATCACGCTCGACGACATCCACGCGGCCCGGGAGCGCATCCGGCGCCATGTCGCGGCGACGCCGCTGCGCCGATCCGACTGGCTGTCGCGCGAGGCGCACGCCGACGTCCACCTGAAGCTCGAGGTCGTCCAGCCGACGAGTTCCTACAAGATTCGGGGCGCCTTCAACGCGGCGCTTCGCGTGCTCGACGCGGCGGGGGAACACCGTCCGCCGCCGCTCGTCACCGCCTCGGCCGGCAATCACGGCCGGGCGCTCGCGTTCGCCGCGCGGGCGCTCGGCCTCGCGCTCACCGTGT
>DASUKM010000042.1:0-69075 GCA_036278735.1 Vicinamibacterales bacterium | reverse complement strand
TAGACGTCGAACCCGCGCGCGAGGCCGAAGCGCGCGTCGAGTGGAAAGCCGCTGATGAAGGCCGCCGTCCGGTAGCCGCGCGCCTTCAGGATCGTCGCGAGCGTGTCGCGCGACTGCGGAAAGCGGTAGCCCGCGTTGTCGCGGACGCCGTGTTCCTGTGGATACAGCCCCGACAGAATGGTGGCATGCGAGGGCAGCGTGACGACCGTCTGCGCGTGCGCGCGATCGAACCGCACGCCTCCGGCGGCGAGCCGATCGATCCAGGGCGTCTGCGCGGCGCGGTTGCCGTACGCGCCGAGCGCGTCGGCGCGCAGCGTGTCGATGGTGACGAGCAGCACGTTCAACGGCGGGGCCGGCGGGGCGGGCGCCGCCGCGCGGCGCCGCCACAGCGCGGTCGCCGCGAGCAGCAGCACGACGGCGATCACGATGCCGGCCGCACGGAATCGGCGCGGACGGCTGGCCGCGGGCGCGCGCCGGCGGCGATCGGGGGTCACGGCCAAGAATCCTACCGCAAGCTAAACCATCAGGGGCGTGAGACTTACCGGAATCCAGCGGGGCGGGATGGAAAAACTTACTAAAACACTCTTGACAAGCACCCCCACCTGGAAATAATTTCCTTTCTTAAGTAACTTTACGAACGCTCGGAGGCCTGAGTCCGATGGTGAAACGTTCGCTGTTGCTGTTCGCGCTCCTCGCACTCACGGCTGCCCCCGCAGTCGCGCAGCGCACGACGGCCACCCTCCGCGGCACCGTGACCGACCCGACCCACGCGATTGTCCCGGGCGCCACGGTCACCATTACCAATCACGATACCGGCCTCACGCGCACGATGCCGACCAACGAGGCTGGCGTCTATTCCTTCAGCGAGTTGCCGGTCGGGCGCTACACGGTCACCGTCGAACTCCAGGGCTTCAAGACCGCGACCCGCACCGACATCGTCCTCAACGTCGCGGACAACCGCGAAATGAACTTCCAGCTGGCGCAGGGCGCCCTGTCGGAAACCGTCACAGTGCAGGCCGAGTCCACGCCCGTCAAGACCGTCGGCGGCGACGTGTCGGGCGTCATCACCGGACAGCAGGTCCGCGAGCTGCCGCTCAACGGCCGCAACTTCCTGCAGCTCGCCACCCTGATGCCGGGCGTGAGCGCCCCCGACTTCCTCAACGTGAAGGACAAGGGGCTGCTCGGCGGCTCCGACCTGTCGATCAGCGGCGGCGGCGTCACCTCGAACCTCTGGACCGTGGACGGCGCGAACAACAACGACGTCGGGTCGAACCGGACGATCCTCGTCTATCCGTCGGTCGACGCGATCGAGGAGTTCAAGGTCCTGCGCAACAGCTACAGCGCCGAGTTCGGCCAGTCCGGCGGCGCCCAGATCAACATCGTCACGCGCTCGGGCACGAACGAGTTCCACGGCAGCGGCTTCTACTCGGGGCGCAACGATGCGCTCGACGCGAAGAACTATTTTCTCGAGAAGGCCAACCAGCCCAAGGACCAGTTGAAGCGCAACGACTTCGGCTGGACGTTGGGGGGGCCGATCGTCAAGGACAAGTTCCAGTTCTTCGCCTCCGAGGAATGGAACCGGGAGATTCGCGGAACGGTGCGGAACGACTTCGTCCCGACGGCGGCCGAACGCGTGGGCGATTTCAGCGGGCCGGTGATCCCGGGTTGCACGCTTGCGGCCCCGCTCGATCCGCTCACCGGCCAACCGTTTCCCGGCAACAAGATTCCCGCCGACCGTCTCAGCCCCGGAGGCATGGCCCTCCTCAGCCTGTACCCGCTGCCGAACACGACGCCGGCGGCCGGCAGCTGCAACAACTGGGTCACGTCGCTGAACTCGCCGATCAACTGGCGCGAAGAGAACGTCCGGCTGGACTACACGATCAGCAACAGCTCGCGGTTGATGGTCCGGTACACGCAGGACGCCTGGACGAATGATTCGCCGAGCAATAACCTCAATCTCTGGGGGGACGACGACTTCCCGGCGGTCGACTCCAACTGGGATCAGCCCGGCAAGTCGTTTGTCGCCTCGCTGAACCAGAACATCGGCAACAAGGCGGTCAACAGCCTCCAGTTCTCGTACTCGGCCAACAAGATTACGGTGACCCGCGGCGGCACCGATCCCGGCCTCAACGCGACGATCAACTCCTTGATTCCCTCCGTGTTCCCCAGCAGCGGCCACGAGTATCCCGGTCAGGAAGGGCATCCGATCTTCTGGGGCGGCGGCGGCTACGGGGCGTTGTGGAACGAAGCGCCGTTCCACAACAACCAGGACCTGTTCGTCTTCAAAGACGACTACACGTTCGTGTTCGGCAACCACATGGTGAAGGCCGGCGGGCTCTTCAGCACGAACCACAAGAACGAAGACGTGCTCGGCAACGGGTCCTCGGAGAACTCCGCCTTCTGGGGCACCGGCGGCCTGCCCGCCTGGGGCGCGGGAACGGGCAACGTGCTCGCGGACTTCCTGCTGAAGGACATGACGATGGGCTTCTCGGAAGCGTCCGGGCAGCGTCAGGTGCCGCAGCGCTGGAAGGACCTCGAGTTCTACGCGGCGGATTCCTGGAAGGCGACGCCCCGCGTCACGGTCGACTACGGCGTGCGCTATTCGCTGTTCTACAATCCGTACGCCGCCGACAACAAAATCATGAGCTTCGATCCGGCGACCTTCGATCCGTCGCTGGGCGGCGATCCCTGTAACGGCCTGTTGCAGGTGCCGGGCACGACGTGGTGCCAGGACGCCGGCGCACTGGGCGGAACGGCCGGACCGAATCGCTCGCTGTATCCCGAGGATTACAACAACATCGCTCCGCGGCTGGGCGTCGCGTGGGATCTCCACGGTGATGGCACGGCGGCGATCCGGGCCGGTCTTGGGCAGTTCTTCCTGCGCGAGCGCCTCAGCCCGGGCCTCAACGTCGGCAACAACCCCCCGTTCATCAAGACGGTCAGCGGCGTCCGGACGCTCGATTCCAACGTGGAACCCTGTGACGGCTGCTACGGGACCTCGATCGGGTCGCCGAGCTCGGGGCGCGAGCAGGCGGCCAAGACGCCGAACAACTGGCAGTGGAACATTTCGTATCAACGCGAGATCTTCAAGCACACGACCTGGGACATCGGCTACGTCGGCAACAAGGGGGTCGACCTGCTGCGCACGCAGAACGCCAACGAGGTACTGCCGGGCGACAGCGACCACGACGGCGTCGACGACCGTCTCGAGTACGTGATCACGTCGCCGGCCGACGGCGCGCTGCGTCAGTTCGGGGTGTTCGGCGACAAGAGCATCAATTTCTGGACGCACACCGGCCACTCGATGTACCACTCGCTCCAGACGCAGATCATCAGCCGCTGGGGCGCGTCACAGTTCGAGGCCTCGTACACGCTCTCGAAGACGAAGGCCAACGTGCCGCTCGACAACAGCTCGGGCAGCCTCGATGCGAACGAGACCCTCCTCGACACCGCCAACCCTGGCGCCGACGACGGGCTCGCGAACACCGACCGCCGGCACGTCTTCAACGCTGCGCTCGTCCTGGCCGGACCGACGATGGAAGGGCAGCACGGCGTCAAGGCCGCGCTCCTGGGCGGTTGGGAAATCGGCGCGATCGTTCAGGCGTCATCGGGCGAGGCCCTCACCGTCTTTACGGGTGGGCTCCCGAATCTCAACGGCGGCCCGTCGGGCACGGGCTACACGGACAACCAGCGGCCGAACATGGTGCCGGGCGTCTCGTGCCGCGCCAACGACAGCGACAATCCTGAGCAGATCATCAACCCGGCGGCCTACACGCTCACCGGGTTCCAGCTCGGCACGCTCGGCGACGAACCGCGAGGCTCGTGCCACGGCCCCGGGCTGTTCCAGACCGACATGTCGTTCTACAAGACGATGCACGCCGGCCCGCGCGCGCAGGTGCAGCTGCAGCTGCAGATCTTCAACATCTTCAACAACACCAACTTCCTGGATTTCCAGTTGAACAACAACATGGCGCTGCAGTCGGTTACGCTCGACCCGACCCAGACGACGATCGCGTCGTACACGCCGTCCGGAGCGTTCGGGCAGGCGACGCGGACGCGCGACGCCCGGCAGGTGCAGTTCGGGTTGAAGCTCACATTCTGATTCGGGACGGCCGTCTCGGCCCGTTCACGAGGACACGCGCGAGGAGGACCCGGCAGGTTCTCCTCGCGAACCGCAACGCCGATTGACCACCGGCCGCCTTCCCATCGCATGCGAATTTGTGTTCTTGCCGCCGTGCTCGCGCTGGCGCTGGCGCCGACCGGCGCACAGACGTCGACCCCCGTCCTCGACAGTCAGACCTTTCTCCAGCAGCAGCTCGGGGCCTCCCCGGCGATCTCGGCAGCCGACGCCCAGCGTGTGCGCGATCTCGTCGCGCAGATGACGCCGAAGGAAAAAGTCGGCCAGATGACGCAGCTCGAGATCGGGATGGTGACCGACGGGCAGGACGCGGCACTGCAAATCGATCCCGCGAAGCTGCACCAGGCGGTCGTCGAGTACGGGGTGGGCGCCCTCCTGAACGTGAAGGACCTGGCGCTGCCTCCCGCGAAATGGCACGAGCTGATCACGGCGATCCAGGGGGCCGCGGGGCAGACGCGATTGAAGATCCCTGTCGTCTACGGGATCGACTCCATTCACGGCGCCAATTACATCGAGGGGGCCACGCTGTTCCCGCAGCCGATCGGGATGGCGGCGACCTGGAATCCGGAGCTGATGCTCGAGGGGAGCCGCATCACCGCGGCCGAAACGCGCGCGGCGGGCATTCCGTGGAACTTCTCGCCGGTGCTCGATATCGGCCGCCAGCCGCTCTGGCCGCGCCTGTACGAGACGTTCGGGGAGGACCCGTACCTCGCCAGCGTGATGGGGGCCGCGACCGTTCGCGGCTATCAGGGCACGGATCCATCGTCGCCCGTGCAGGTGGGCGCGACGCTGAAGCACTACGTCGGCTACAGCTTCCCGTGGAGCGGCCACGACCGCACGCCGGCCCTGATTCCGGACGTCACGATGCACGAGTACTTCCTGCCGTCGTTCGCGACCGGCGTAAAGACGGGTGCGCTGGCCGTGATGGTCAACTCGGGCGAGGTCAACGGCGTGCCGGGCCACGTCAACCATCACCTGCTGATCGACGTGCTGCGCGGCGAGCTGGGGTTCGACGGCGTCATCGATTCCGACTGGCAGGACATCGAGAAGCTCGTCTCCATCCACCACGTGGCCGCCACCGACAAGGACGCGATCCGCATGGCGGTCCTCGCCGGCATCGACATGAGCATGGTCCCGAGCGACTACCGCTTCAGCGACCTGCTCCTGCAGCTCGTGCAGGAAGGGGCCGTCCCGATGAGCCGCGTCGACGACGCGGTCACGCGCATCCTGACGATGAAGGCGCGTCTGGGATTGTTCGCCGATCCGCTGCGCGGGACGCAGTCGGGCACCGAGGTCGGATCGGCGGCCTCGCGCGCGACCGCGCTGGAAGCGGCGCGCGAATCGATCGTGCTGCTGAAGAACGAGCAGCACGTGCTGCCGCTGGCGGCCGCCAGCCACGTGCTCGTGACCGGCCCCACGGCTGATTCGCTGGTGTCGCTCGACAACGGATGGACGCTCACGTGGCAGGGCGATCGGGCGGCGGCGTACCCGAAGGATCGGCTGACGATCCGGGGCGCGATCGAGAAGCGGCTCGGGACGGCCAACGTGACGTACGTCCCGGGCAGCGAATACGACAAGCCGATCGACGCGGCCGCCGCGGCGAGCGCCGCGCGGCAGGCAGACGCCGTCGTGCTGTGCCTCGGCGAAAAGTCGTACGCCGAAACGCCGGGCAACATCGACGACCTCACGCTGCCAGAGCCGCAGCTCGAGCTGGCGCGCGAGGTGGCCGCCGCCGGCAAGACGGTGGTGCTCGTGCTCGTCGAGGGGCGGCCGCGCGTGATCAGCGCCGTCGCCGATGCGATGCGCGGCATCGTGCTCGGCCTCAATCCCGGGCTCGAAGGGGGGACCGCGATCGCCGACGTGCTGTTCGGCGACGTCAATCCCAGCGGCAAGCTGCCGATCACCTATCCGCGGTACCCGAACGCGCTGCTCACCTACGACCACAAGGCCTTCGAGGAGCAGGACACCTCGTTCGGGTTGTCGGCCTTCCGTCCACAGTTCGAATTCGGATTCGGCCTGAGCTACACGACGTTCGGCTATTCCGGCCTCACGGTCACCCCCGCGACGGCGACGCCGGACACGCCCATCGACGTAGCCGTCACCGTGCGCAACACCGGGCAGCGAGCCGGCGCCGAGGTCGTCGAGCTGTTCGTCGCCGACCAGGTCGCCAGCCTCACGCCTCCCGTCAAGCGGCTGAAGCGCTTCGCGCGCGTGACGCTCGACCCCGGCGCGAGCCAGGAGCTGCATTTCCATCTCACGCGCGACGACCTCTCGTTCATCGGGCCCGATCTGAAGCCGACGGTGGAGCCCGGCACGTTCACGGCGATGGTCGGCGGGATGAAAGAGGATTTCATCCTGAAGCCCAAAGCCTAAAGCCCAAAGCCATGACAAGAATCAAAACCCTCGTCGGTGTTGCGGCGGCATGGACGTTTCTGGCCG
Organism: Vicinamibacterales bacterium; assembly: GCA_036278735.1. Taxonomy (GTDB): domain Bacteria; phylum Acidobacteriota; class Vicinamibacteria; order Vicinamibacterales; family 2-12-FULL-66-21; genus DASUKM01. The sequence continues at coordinate 62,498 of DASUKM010000042.1, read as the reverse complement.
GGAGCGTGCCGAGTGCGTGGGCCCAGGGGTGAGTGCTCATCAGACAGACCGCGCCCGTGATTGGCGCGGCAGGCAGTCCGTACGCCGTGCCGGGGCAGTGGCAGATCAGCGTGGCGATGCGCGGGCTGAAGTCCGACACGCACTACAGGCTCGACGAGCGGCAGGTGGAGCGCGAGGAGCTCGGCACGTACGTCATCAACCGGCAGTATGCCGCCGACCTCACGATCGGCTACGCGATCAGCTCGCGGCTGAGCGTGATGGCGGGCGTGCCGTTCGTCGCCGCGTCGTGGTCGATCCCGACGCCGACCTCTCCCACACCGGGACCGCGCGCGCAGCAGGATGCCCGCGGGATCGGCGACATCTCGGGGTCGATGCGCTACTGGCTGTTCGACACCGCGAACCATCCGGACGGCAACCTGGCGATTGGCGGTGGCCTGAAGCTGCCGACCGGCAACTATCAGGCGCAGGACATGCTGCCGGACAGCCGCGGCAGCAACGACATGCTGCGCTACGTCGATCAGTCGATTCAGCCGGGGGACGGCGGATGGGGGATCGAAGCGGAGGTGCAGGGCTTCCGGCGGTACGGGCGCTTTCAGCTCTTCGGGTCGGCGAGCTATCTCGCCAACCCGCGCGACACCAACGGCACCCCCTCGGTCAGCGTCTCTCGGCTGCCGCCGGGCGCCACGCCGTCGGCAGCGTCCACGGGCCGGCTGGTGAATTCCGTCCCCGATCAGTACCTGACGCGCGTCGGGACGGCGATGCCCGTCGGGAAGCTCGCGGTCGTGACCCTGGCGTACCGGATCGAAGGGCAGCGGCGCTACGACCTGATTGGGGCCAGCCATGGCTTCCGGCGGCCGGGACTGGAGATGTTCGTCGAGCCGGGCATCAGCCTCTCGCGCGGACGGCAGACGATGGCCTTCAGCGTGCCCATTGGGATCTATCGGAACCGCAAGCCGGATCCCTACACGGGGCTCGAAGGAGACGCGACCTTCCCCGGGGCGATCGCGCTGGGAAGCTACAGCCTGCGGCTCGGCGGCCGGACGGTCACCCCGCCGGCGGTGACGAAATAGCCGCGCTGGGCGCGTGCGCGCGGGCCGCGTGTTCACGATGCGCGGCCGCCGTCCGATCCGCCGCTCCTGAACTTGACGGAGTGTGCGTCGCGACGTACGCTGGCGCACGACTCGATCCCGGGCACACCACATGATCCACTGGTTGCGGCACGGCACGTCTCGACTCGTGGCCGGCCTGTGCCTGCTGCTGCTCAACACGGCCTACCTGGCCGCCTACGCCGAACCCACGCTGTTCTACTACGGCAACGTGGTGCTGCACATCGTGCTCGGCACCGCGCTGGCCATTGCGTTTGCGATCCGGATCGCGCGGGTCCGCCGGTCGCTCTCGTGGCCCGTAATCGCGCTGCTGGCGGTGCTCGGCGCCGGGACGCTGTTCGGGCTGACGATCACGGTCGTCGGGGCGGCGGGCACGCTGCGCTGGCTGCTGCCCGTGCACATCGCCCTGATGCTCGCCGGCGGGGTGCCGCTGTTCGTGTACGGCGCCATGCTCGCGGCCCGGCGCGTGAACTCGCGAGATCGCCTCGTGCTCGGCGCCGCCTACACGGTCGCCGTGCTCGCGATGATCGCGGCGCCGGCCGTGGCGATGCGGAATGCCGCGGCGCGGCAGACCGACTTTCGCATCACGAACCCGACGGCCGTCCCGACGACGATGAACGAAGAGGGCGCGGGCCCGGGCAGCCCGTTCTTCCCGTCGTCGGCCGATACGAACGTCCACCACACGATCCCGGCCACCTTCTTCATGACGAACAAGGCGTGCGGCCGGTGCCACAAGGACATCTACGAGCAGTGGGAATCCTCCGCCCATCACTTCTCGTCGTTCAACAACCAGTGGTACCGCAAGGCGATCGAGTACATGCAGGACACGATCGGGACGCGGCCGTCCAAGTGGTGCGCCGGCTGCCACGATCATGCCGTGTTCTTCAACGGCCGCTTCGACCGGCCGATCAAGCAGCAGATCGACACCCCCGAAGCGCAGAACGGCCTCGGCTGCACGTCGTGCCACGCGATTACGCACGTGAAGAGCACGATGGGGCAGGGCAACTTCGAGATCGAGTACCCGCCGCTCGACGATCTGGCCTCGAGCAACAATCCGTTCCTGCGCTTCGCGCACGATCAGCTCACGTACATCGATCCGGAGCCGCACCGCGAGATCTTCCTCAAGCCGTTCCACACGCAGCAGCCGGCGGAATTCTGCTCGGCGTGCCACAAGGTGCACCTCGATGGACCGGTGAATGCGTACCGCTGGTCACGGGGCTTCAACGAGTACGACAACTGGCAGGCCTCCGGCATCTCGGGCGAAGGGGCGCGCTCCTTCTACTATCCGCCAGCCCCGCAGCGGTGCCCCGACTGCCACATGCCCCCCGTGCGCTCCAACGATCCGGCGGCGCGAAACGGCTTCGTCCGCTCGCACCGGTTTGCGGCGGCCAACACGGCGCTCCCGTTCGTCAACCATGACCCGGTGCAGCTCGCGGCCGTGCAGAAGTTCCTGCAGGACGGCCAGATCTCGGTCGACGTCTTCGGCCTGGTGCGGGGCGGCGAGGCGGAGCGCGCGGCCGTCCCGAAGGCCGGGCCGCGGCAGCCCGAGATCTCGAGCATGTTCGGCGTCGGCGAGGAGTCGATGAACTTCGGCTCCACGCAGACGTACCTCACGCCGGTCGCTCAGGTGCTCGCGCCGCTCGACAAACTGGATGTCGCGGTGCACCCTGGCGACTCCGTCCGCGTCGACGTCGTCGTGCGGACGAGGAAGGTGGGGCACTTCTTCCCGGGCGGCACCGTCGACGCCTTCGACGTCTGGGTGGAGCTGCAGGCAGTCGACGACCAGGGGCACACGATCTTCCACAGCGGCGCCGTGGCGGACGGCGGGAAGGGGCCGGTGGACCCGTCGGCGCACTTCTATCGCAGCCTCGCGATCGACGCGCACGGCAATCCGATCAACAAGCGGAACGCCTGGAGCGCGCGATCGGTCGCCTACGTGCGGCTGATTCCGCCGGGGGCGGCCGATACGGTTCACTACCGCCTGGTCGTTCCGAAGGAGACGAGGGGCAGGATTCATCTGACGGCCAAGGTGAACTATCGCAAGTTCGCCTGGTGGAACACCCAGTGGGCCTTCGCGGGCGTTCGCGATCCGAGCCGCAAATGGGACGTCACGAAGGACTACGACGATTCGAAGTGGGTGTTCACGGGGGACACGTCGCACGTGTCGGGACAGATCAAGGCCATCCCCGACATCCCGACGACCGTGATGGCCGAGGCGCATGCGTCGTTGAACGTGCTGCCGACGGGAACCCCGCTGCCCGAGGTCGCCCCCGTGACGACCCGCGCCGTGCGCGAGCGGTGGAACGACTACGGCATCGGCCTGCTGCTCCAGGGAGACGTGAAGAACGCCGAGGCGACCTTCACGAAAGTAACGCAGATGGACCCCGGCTACGCCGACGGCTACGTGAACATCGCGCGCGCGCGGATCCGTGAAGGGGACATGGCGGGCGCCGAGCAGGTGCTCCGCCAGGCGCTGCGGATCGATCCGAAGCTGGCCAAGACGCACTTCTTCCTCGGCACGGCGCTCAAGTCGCTCGGCCGGTACGACGAAGCGCTCACGCATCTTCGCGAAGCGTCCGCTCAGTACCCGCGCGACCGCGTCGTCCTCAATCAGATCGGGCGCGTGCTGTTCCTGCAGCGGCAGTTCAAGGAGGCGGCCGGCGAGTTCCGCAAGACGCTGGCGATCGACCCCGAGGATCTCGAGGCGCACTACAACCTGATGCTGTGCCTGCAAGGGCAGGGAGACGGCGCGGGTGCGCGGCACGAGCAGACGCTGTACGCGCGCTTCAAAGCCGACGAGGCGTCGCAGGCGATTACCGGTCCGTACCGCCAGCTGCACCCCGACGACAACAACGAGCGGCAGCCCATCCACGAGCATGGCAACGGGGAGAACCCGGCCTATCGGGCGGAGGCGGCTGTGGCGGACGCCGGCGCGCACCGGTCGGGCCATAAAGGCCTGACCCACACCGAGGGTGCTGTGGGCCAGGCCTCCAGGGCGGGCCAGTCAAGTCACAGTGAGGGTGCTGTGGGTCAGCCCTTCAGGGCTGACCACAAGCGCCAGGGCAGTCATCGATGATCGCGCGGCGGCCGTTCTGGATTCCGGCCATGCTGCTCGCCGCACTCGCCTGGACCACCGGCGGCGCCGCGGTCGGCGCGGCGTCGACAACCCTGACGTACACCGACATCACGCGTCGCGCCGGCATCCGGTTCGAGCACAACAACGGCGCGTTCGGCAAGAAGTACCTTCCGGAGACGATGGGCTCCGGCTGCGCGTTCGTCGACTTCGACAACGACGGCTGGCAGGACATCGTGCTGATCAACTCCTCGAACTTCCCGGGGCATCCCGGGCCGAAGTCGTATCCGGCGCTCTATCGCAACAATCACGACGGCACCTTCACGGACGTGACGCGCAAGGCCGGGCTCGCGGTCGAGATGTATGGACTCGGCGTCGCCGTCGGCGACTACGACAACGACGGCTACGACGACCTGTACGTCACCGCGCTCGGCACCAATCACCTCTTCCACAACACCGGCCACGGCACCTTCACGGATGCCACGGCGCACGCCGGCGTGGCCGACCCCGGCTTTTCGACGAGCGCCGCGTGGTTCGACTACGACAACGACGGCCGCCTCGACCTGTTCGTCGGCCACTACGTGCAATGGTCGCCGCAGACGGACCTCTACTGCACCCTCGACGGCAAGTCGAAGTCGTACTGCACGCCCGAGTCGTACAAAGGGCAGAGCGCGACGCTGTTCCGCAACGAGGGAAACGGCACGTTCGAGGACGTCACGAAGAAGGCGGGCCTGTACGACCCGTCGTCGAAGGCGCTGGGCGTCGCGCTGATCGACTACGACAACGACGGCCATCTCGATCTGTTCGTCGCCAACGACACGCAGCCGAACAAGCTGTATCGCAACAAGGGAGACGGCACGTTCGTCGACGTGGGCATGACGGCCGGCGTGGCCTTCAACGAGGCGGGCGTCGCGCGGGCGGGGATGGGGGTCGACGCGGCCGATTACGACGGCTCGGGACGCCAGAGCCTCGTGATCGGCAACTTCTCGAACGAGATGATGGCGCTGTACGAGAACGACGGCCACGGCCTCTTCATCGACGAGGCGCCCCGCTCCGGCATCGGCCGGCCGTCGCTGCTGACGCTCACCTTCGGCTGCTTCTTCTACGACGCGGATCTCGACGGCCTGCTCGACATCTTCGCCGCCAACGGACACGTGGCCGACGACATCAATCACGTGCAGCAGAAGGTGACCTACGCGGAGCCGGCGCACCTCTTCCGCGACTTGGGTAAACGGCGCTTCGAAGAGATCACGTCGCAAACCGGGGCCGCGCTGCAGCAGCCGGTCGTCGCGCGCGGCGCGGCCTACGGCGACGTCGACAACGACGGCGACCTCGATCTGCTGGAGACGACGAACCGCGGCCCGGCGCGCCTGCTCCGCAACGACGGGGGCAATGCAAACCACATGGTGCGGATCCGCACCGTCGGGACGACGTCCAATCGGGACGGGATCGGGGCGAAGGTGCGGTTGACGCTGAGCGACGGGCGTCGTCCCTGGGCGATGGTGAAGTCGGGTTCGAGCTTCTGCTCCCAGAGCGAACTGCCGCTGACGTTCGGCCTCGGGGCGGCCGCGAAGGTCACCGCGATCGAGATTGACTGGCCGAGCGGACACGTGGACAAGCTGCCCGGAGTCGATGCGAACCGCAGCCTGTCGATCCAGGAGGGCAAGGGGATCGTCTCGAACGCGCCGATCGCCACGCACGCCTCATGATCCGGGCCGTATGGGGCTGCGGCACCTTTCTGGCCGCCGCGGCCGTCGTCGCGCTGCTCGGCCAGACGTCTCCGCCCCCCCGCTCCGCTCGCGAAGACGCGTACCGCGCGAACAATCGCGGGGTCGCCAGCCTCGAGCAGTTCGACTTCGAGGGGGCCGCATCCGATTTCCGCGAGGCGCTGCGGATCGATGCCGATCTGTCGATCGCGCGGTTCAACCTGGCGGTCGCGCTGTTCTACGGCGGCGACCTCGACGCTGCGCGACGGGAGGCGACCGCGGCCGGCGAACGGCTCGCCAACGCGCCTCAGCCGCCGTACCTGCTCGGCCTGATCGCGCGCGCGCAGAATCGCGCCGACGACGCCGCGGCGGCGTTCCGCCGGGTGCTCCAGGTCGATGCGACGGACGTCGGATCGAAGGTGAACCTCGGGCAGGTCGATCTGCAGCAGCAGAAGTACGCCGAGGCCATCGCGCTCTTTCGCGACGCGCTGGCCGCCGAGCCGTACAACGTCACCGCCGCGTACAACCTCGCGATGGCCTTGACGCGGTCGGGCGCGGCCGACGAGGGGGCGCGCGCCATGCAGCGCTTTCAGGCGCTCCGCGGGAGCGGGTATGCGACGACCTACGCGCAGACCTACCTCGAGCAGGGGAAGTACGCCGAGGCGATTGCCTCCACCGGCGCGGAAGCGGACCTGGTGGATCCGAAAACGCCCGACGTCGCGTTCGAGGATGCAACCCCACAGATGCTGCCCGGGCCGCGGGACCAAGCCGGTGGCGGAATCGTGCTCGCCGACCTGAACGGCGACGGTCGTCTCGATCTGATTGAAGCGGGACCGGGCGTGCTGCGTGTCGAGATCGACAGCGATGGCGTGTTTGCGGACGGCAGCACGGCGGCGGGGGTGACCGGCTTCGCGGCGCGCACGAATGCCGGCGTCGTCGCCGGCGATTACGACAACGACGGCCGTCCGGACCTGCTGCTCCTGCGCACCGACGGGATCGTGCTGCTGCATCAGCGGGCCGATGGGAAGTTCGAGGACGCGACGACCGCGTCGAAGCTGCCGCGCCTGGCCCGGGGGGCCGGCACGGCCGCATTCGTCGATGTCGATCATGATGGCGACCTCGACATCGTCCTGGCCCCCCCCGCGCAGGTCTTCCGGAACGACGGCAACGGCACCTTCGCCGCGATCACGCCCGAGACGCGGATCACCGGCGCCGATCGGGCCGTGGCGATCGTGCCGACGGATTTCGACAATCGCCGCGACGTCGATCTGCTGTTCGCCGACGAGGCCGCGCGACCCGCGCTGTTTCGCAACATGCGCGACGGGACGTTCCGCGAAGTGGCGGCGGAGGTCGGGCTGCCGCCTGGCGCGAGCACGTCGGTCGCCGCGGCCGACGTGAACAAGGACGGCTATACGGACTTCTTCTTCGGCTCGTCGAGTGCGCCGGGCACCTTCGCCCTCAGCGATGGTCACGCCCGGTTCCACACGGCGGCCGCCCCGGAGACGACGCGCGGCGCCACGGCGGCGCAGTTCTTCGACTACGACAATGACGGACTCCTCGATCTGCTGACGGTCTCGGCGGGCGGCGTGCACCTGTTTCGCAACATCGGAACCGCGTGGGTGGACGTCAGCGGCGCGTCGGGCGTCGCGCGCTTCGCGGCGGGCTCATCTGTTCGATCGATCGCGCTCGGCGACGTCGACCGCGACGGCGACACGGACGTCATCGTCGAACGCACCGATGGGCAGGTGCGCGGCTGGCGCAATCGGGGCGGCAACCGTCATCCGTCCCTGACGGTGACGCTGGCGGGGCGCGTGAGCAATCGCGAGGGGATCGGGTCGAGGGTGGAAATGCGGGCCGGGAGCCTGCGTCAGCAGCTCGAGACGGCATCGGCGTTTCCGGCCGTCGCGCCCGCCGATCTCGTGTTCGGGCTCGGCGACCGCGCGGCGGCCGACGTCGTCCGCGTGCTGTGGCCGTCGGGGGTGCTGCAGGCCGAGACCGCGCCGCCCGCGGGGACGCACACGCTCGCCGTCACGGAGCTGAACCGCAAGCCGTCATCGTGCCCGTTCCTCTACACGTGGAACGGATCGCGATTCGAATTCGTGACGGATTTCATGGGCGGCGGCGAGATGGGGGACTACGTTTCGCCGGGTGTCTGGAACCAGCCCGACCCGGATGAATACGTGCGGATTCGGCCGGGACAGCTCGCCGAGCGCAACGGGCGGTACGAGCTGCGGATGGCGAACGAGCTGGAGGAGGCGATGTTCGTCGACCGCCTGCAGCTCGTGGCGGTCGATCATCCTGAAGACGTCGACGTCTATCCCAACGAGGGCTTGAAATCGCCGCCCCGCCCGCCGTTCCAGATCTACGCCGTCCGGAACGCCCGGCCGCCCGCCGCGGCTTCCGAGGTGCCTGGCACCTTTGGTACGACTCTTTCCGCAAGCAACGTGCCGAAGGTGCCAGGCACCTTTGGCATGGCCGGCGCGCGCGACGTCCTGTCGGAGATCCGCGCGCTCGATCGGACGTATCCGGACGGCTTCGCGCTCGCCGGCATTCGAGGCTACGCCGCGCTTCACGATCTCGTGCTCGATCTTTCCCAAAGTCCAAAGCCTACAGCCCAAAGCCTGAGTCCTGACGTTCTACTCCTGACCGGATGGACCGATTACGCCTACTCGAGCGACAACGTCGCGGCCGAGCAGGCGGGGCTCACCATGACGCCGCCGTACGTCCAGGTGCGGAACGCGGCGGGCGCGTGGCAGACCGTCATTCCCGACATGGGCTTTCCCGTCGGCCGGCCGCAAACGGTCGTCGTCGATTTGCGAGGCAAGTTCCTCGGACCCAGCCGTCGAGTCCGGATCCGGACGAGCATGCGCATCTACTGGGACCAGGTGCTGGTGGCGGACGCCGTCCAGGCACCCGTCAGGATCTCGCGCCTCGATCCCGCCGTCGCCGACCTCCACTGGCGCGGCTTTTCGGCCGAGACGACGCCGGATGGCCGCGAGCCGATCGGGTACGACTACGCGCGCGTGTCGCGCGTGAATCCCTGGAAGGCGTTCACGGGGCGATACACCCGCGAAGGGGACGTCCGCGCGCTGCTGAAGAAGACGGACGACATGTTCGTGGTCTCCGAAGCGGGCGACGAGATCGCGCTGTCGTTCGACGCGGCGCGGTTTCCCGCGCTCCCCTCGGGCTGGACGCGCACGTTCCTGCTGTACGTCAACGGCTACAGCAAGGAGATGAACATCAGGTCCGCAAGCCCCGACCAGCTCGCGCCGCTCCCGTTTCACGCGATGACGCGATACCCGTACGGCACCGGCGAACATTACCCGGACTCGCCGGCCTACCAGGAGTATCTGCGCCGCTACAATACCCGGGTCGTCGAACGCGCGGTGCCGTCGATCGACGTTCTGCTCGCTGCGCGGAAGTGACAGCCTGTGATCACAGGGCCAGCGAGCGAGTGCGCGAGCGAGCCACGCGACCGGAGCGAGCCGGCGCAGCGGCGAGCGAGAGCGCGTGCAGGGGAGTCCGAGGGGCGACGCCCCTCGGTTGAGAAATGAGCGCCCCATGATTCGCTACGCTGCCGCTGCCTGTCAGACCGATTTGCCCAATCCGCTCGAGCGCCGCCAGATGAGCGCGAATACCGATCGGATGCTCGCGATGATCGACGCGGCGGTCGCCGGGGCGGCGCCGTTCCTGCCCGTCCGGCTGATCGTCTTCCCCGAATTCGCGCACGCCGCGCCGGCCTATGGGACCGTGGCCGAACTGATCGACAAGCTGGCGGTACCGATCCCGAACGAGCACACGGACCGGCTGCACCTGAAGGCACGCGAGCACGACGTCTACATCCAGAGCGGCTCGATGATCGAAATCGATCCCCGTTGGCCGGGCGTCGTCTTCAACACCACCTGCCTGATCGGGCCAGAGGGGATGCTCTACAAGTACCGCAAGGTGAATCCGTGGATTCCATACGAAGTCCACGCGAGCCCCCACGATCTCGACGGGTACGACGAGCCGCTCTTCCCGGTCGCCGATACGCCGATCGGTCGCATTGGCTGCGCCATCTGTTACGACTGGCTGTTTCCCGAAGCGATTCGGCAGCTCGCGGCCAATGGCGCCGAAGTGTTCGTGCGCGTCTCCGCCTACATGGATCCGTGGGGCGCCACCGAGCCGATGAACTGGTGGACGCTCGTCAATCGCTGCCGCGCGCTCGAGAACATCGGCTACGTCGTCGCCGCCAATCAGGGGGCCAGCTTGAGGCACTATCCGCCGTACTCGTGGCCCGGCGGCAGCCAGATCGTGGACTTCGAGGGGCGCATGCTGGCGGAGGCGTCCCCCGGACCGGGGGAGCGCATCGTCGTGGCGCCGATCGACATCTCGGCGGTCCGGCACGAACGCGAGACGCGCCAGGGGCACCACATGCTCGCGCACCTGCGGACGGAGGCGTATCCCGTCTACGCCCGCCGCCAGTATCCGCCCGTGCCGCCGCTTCGTCAGCCGGCGCTCTCGTACGAGCGCAATGTGGAGCTGATCGCGGGTGCCAAGCAATCCCCCCCTAAAGCCCAAAGCCCAAAGCCTAGTATTTCCACGACGTGAGGTCCGCCCCTGCCGGCGCGTGCGTGTCGATCTGCTTCACGAGCTTCTGCAGCAGGTCCTCCCCGCGCGGACCCCAGCAGTGCGGCGCACGGCGCTGGAAGACGATCTCTCCGGTCCACTTCGGGTTCTCCGCCTTCGACAGGAACCCGTAGAGGTTCTCGACGGCGTCGTTCAGATAGTACGTATCCATGTCGCCGACGTAGACGTTGATCTTGTCGGCCACCTTCGGGCCGAGCGTCGGCCAGTTCGTCTTCAGGACGTTCAGCAGGTCGTACTTCTTCCACTGCTCGGCGACCGCGTGGTCGATCGCGCCGGTCTCCTTGTCCCAGATCCGCTTCGGGTAGCCGTCGTCGCCGACGGGAGAATACGTGGCTTCCCAGATGTCCCACTGGCCGCCGGATCGCGAGTGGTCGCCGACCGTCAGCTCGTAGTGGTTCTCGTCTTTCATCATCGACTGGATATTGCCGTCAGGGCGCCGGACGTTCGGGCGCTCGACCTGCATCCAGCCCTTGTCGAGGAAGTACGCGTTCGCGTCCTTGTAGACGTTGACGATCTGGTGGTAGTCGAAATCGACGGAGTCCGGGCAGCTCGCGAACGTGCCGCCGTAGAAATCGGGATAGAAGATCTGCTGGGCGAGCGCGATCCAGCCGCCTGTGGATCCGCCCGAGAGCATGCGGGCCCAGGGCTGGCGAATGACCCGGAACTTCGTCTCGATCGCGGGAATCAGCTCCTGCATGATCGCGTCGCCGTACGGCCCGTTGTTCGCGGAATTCACCGAATACGAGTCGTCGTAGTACGGCGAGGGGTGCTGCAGGGTCACGTAGATCATGCGCGGCGTCCCGTCGGCGAGCCAGTACTTGTCGAAGGGGCCGCCGCGGCCGAATCCGCCGGGCGCCCCGAGCGAGAAATGCCCCTGACTGTAGTTGACGGGGTAGTGGACCTCGGGATGCGTGTCGTAGTCCTTCGGCAGCAGCACGGTCGCGCCGAGATAGATCGGCTGTCCCCACCACTTCGTGAGGATCTGGCTCTGAATCTTGATGCGCTTGACCAGCGCGGTGTCGGGCGGCACCTGCACCGGCGGGATCACCTTGTCGGCGACGAGGCGAATCGGCGCGGACGATGACGGATCGAAGTGGACTTTGACGGGCTCGCCGTAGAGATTGCCGGGGGAGCGCTTCCAGTTCTGTCCCTCCCACTGGTCCATGTGCATCCAGACGGTGTGGCCGTCGGCGCGCGCGAAGCGCGTGTAGACGTTCACGAAGGGCTCCATCCAGTAATCGCCCGCCGGGATGTCGCGAAGGGTCGCGACGGGATGGCCGCGATCCGACGCTCCAATCACCACGGTCGCGCCGGGCGCCAGCGCGTCGACCGCATGCGAGAAGAGGGGGACCCCGGTCGGATCGGTCTGCTCGATGGGCGTCCGCTGGTTGTCGCGGCTGATCGCGACATACACCATGCCGGTCACCGGCTCACTGCGAGCGGCCGCTGGAAATGAGATCTCGACTCGTGGCCCGGCGCCCGGTGCCTGGCCGGCCCCGCCGAGCGGCACGTAGCCCAGAACCGCGAGCCCGACGGCGCACCCGCTGCCGACGAGATGACGAAGCGACACAAACATGATGGCTCCTCCGACGCTGGATGGATCTGCGCGAGTGAAATTCTAGTGCACGCCGGGGTCAGATCTTGTTTCTTGCACGTTCGTCCTCTTTCGGGGACAGGGCCGGCGAGCGCCGGAGTGCCCTCCGTAGAGGACATTCATGCAAAGAACAAGATCTGACCCCCTCGTTGCACGCACGCGTCACCGCGGCCGTTCGCGACATCCGGGCGATTGCTACACAACACGGCCGCACGCCGTCCGAACGAGAGCCGCCGCTAATCATGGCGCGCGCGGCGGCACTGTCCCTGCAGACAGCGTCGCGGCGATGTTCGCATCAACCCACGTGAACTCTGGAGGACTATTCGCAATGACTATTCGCACCGCAGCCGTTTCCCGACTCGCGCTCGCCGCCTGGCTCGCGCTCCTGCCGGCGAGCGCTGCTTTCGCGCAAGGGCAGGGTCAAGCCAACGGGCGGACGTCGAGTCTCACCGTCCCGGTGACCGCCGTGGCCAACGGGGCGGCCGCGACCGGCACGTTCACTCTTCAGCGCTTCGAAGGGCAGGGGACAAACGCGGTGGCGGTCGGAACGCTCGTCGCCAAGGTGACGGACCCCGCGACGACCACGACGCGTACGATCGTCACTCAGATCGCGCTTCCGGTCGACCTCACGCAGTCCACCGCGTCCTGCCCGATCCTGCACCTGGTGCTTGGGCCGCTCGACCTGAATCTGCTCGGGCTCGCCGTGCACCTCGACCAGGTCGTGCTCGACATCACGGCGGTTCAGGGTCCGGGCAACCTCCTGGGCAACCTGCTGTGCGCGGTGTCGAATCTGCTCAACGGCACGGCCTCGCCCGTGAGCCAACTCGTGGGCCTGCTGAATCAGATTCTGGCGGCTCTGGGCTAGCACGCCGACCACCTCGGGGTCCCGGCACCCGCTGGGACCCCGGGCGCTCGTTGGCTGGCCAGCCGATTGCTCGGCATGCGGTAGGCGTCGTGCCCCTGCCACAGGCATCATCCGTCATCCGTCATCCGTCATCCGTCATCCATCATCCGTCCGATATCTTTTCGTCGCCTTTCGTGTCGATCCCGCGCGCTCCCGAACGACAATACGACGAGACACTATGAGCTTCCTTTCAGATCTCCGCTTTGCGGCCCGGAGCCTGTTCAGGGTCCGGGGCTTGGCCCTGACGGTCGTGGTGACGCTGGCGCTCGGGATCGGGGCGAACGCCGCGATCTTCAGCGTCGTGCGCGGCGTGCTGCTGAAGCCCCTCGCGAACGAGGACGAGAACCACCTTCTCTACATCCGGCAGACGGCGAAGGGGATCGGCGCCGACAACGTGAACTTCTCGGTCCCGGAAATCCGCGACTTCGAGTCGCGCGTCCGCTCGATTAGCGCCTTCGGCGACTTTTCGACGATCGAGTTCACGATGCTCGGGCTCGGCGAGCCGCGGGTCGTCCGTGCCGGGGTGGTCAGTGGATCGTACTTCCGAGTGATGGGATTGAAGCCGATCCTGGGCCGCCTCATCGACGCCACCGACGACGGCCCGAAGGCGGCCGGCGTGGTCGTCCTGACCTATCGCTTCTGGACGACGTCGCTCGGGAGCGACAGGACGCTCATCGGCCGCACCATCCGGCTTGGCGACCGGACGGCCACGATCATCGGGGTGCTCGAGCCGGCGATTCCCTATCCCACCGAGACCGAAATCATCGCGAACGTGGTCACGAGCCCGCATCACCTCTCGGCCACGATGGTCGAGGGACGAGTGCACCGGATGACCGAGCTGTTCGGGCGGCTCGCGCCTGGTGTGACCCTCGAGACGGCGCGCGCGGAGCTGCGTGCGGTGCACGCCTCGATGATGAAGCAGCATCCGGAGGCGTACCCGAAGGACGGGGATTTCCGCATCGAGGCGGTGCGGCTGCGCGATCAGGTGACGTCCTCGGCCCGCACGGTCCTGCTCGTCCTGCTCGCCGCCTCGGCGCTCGTGTTCGTCATCGCCTGCGCGAACGTGACGAACCTGATTCTCGCGCGGTCGGTCCGGCGCGAAGGGGAGCTGGCGATTCGTGCCGCCCTCGGGGCGACGACCGCCGCGCTCCGGCGCGTGCTGCTCGCCGAGAGCCTGCTGCTCTGCGGCGCTGGTGCGGCGCTCGGGGTGCTGCTCGCCGGTCCGATGGTGACGGTGCTGGCACGGTACGCCTCGCGATTCTCGGTGCGCGCGCTGGACGTGCGGGTCGACGCGACGCTGCTGTGGGTCGGCGTGGCGCTCGCGCTCGCGGCCGCCGTGCTGCTGGCGTTCGTGCCGCGGCTGCCGTCCGCCGATGCGAGCGGCGGGCCCGGCCTGTCGCCCGGCGGCGTCCGCATGACGTCGGGGACGAACCGGCGGCTGCGCGGCTTCGCGGTCGTGCAGATCGGCGCGTCCTTCGTGCTGCTCGCCGGAGCGGGCATGCTGCTGGCCAGCCTGATGGCGCTCCAGCAGGCCCACACCGGCGTCGACATGAACGTCCTTGCGCTGAACGTGCCGGTGATCTCGTACGAGCGCAAGCCGCAGGAGCTGGCGCAGATGTACGAGGAGGCACTGCGCCGCATCTCCCGCCTTCCGGGCGTGGAGCGCGTGGCCATCGGCACGATCGTGCCCTGGCGTGATGCGGGCACGTTCGGCCCGGGGTTCCAGTTCACCGTCGACGGCTACGCGAAGGGCAACGGCGAAGAGGATCCGCGCGCGCGCTTTCGAACGGTGTCTCCCGGCTTCTTCGCCGCGCTCGGCGTCCCGATCCTCGCGGGACGCGATTTCACCGACGCCGACCGCCAGAACCCCGAGAAGGTCGTCATCGTCAGCGAGAGCCTCGCGAAGCGGATGTTCGGGAATCGCGACGCGCTGAACCGGCACCTGCGCTGGACCGATCCCATCATGAAGTTCATCGACGTCAGCACCGGCGGACGGCGGATTGTCGGGATCGCGGCCGACGTGGACGACGAAAATGTCGTGCCGGGGCCGGCTCTGACGGTGTACCACCCGTTCGGACAGGAGTTCGGCGGAGGGCGTCTGTTCGTACACGCGCGGACGGATCCGTACGCGCTCGTGACGCCGATTACGAAGATCATTCGCGACCTGTCGGCCGATCAGCCCGTCGAGAAGCCGGCGACGCTGGCCGACGCGCGTGCGGAGGTGCTCGCCCCGGACCGGCTGAACACGCTGGTGTTCGGCGGCTTCGCGGGGGTCGCCCTAGTGATCGCGATCGTCGGGGTGGCCGGCGTGCTCGCCTTCTCGGTCAGCGCGCGGACGCGCGAGTTCGGGATCCGGTTGGCGATCGGGTCCGCCCCGCAGCACCTGCTCGCGCGCGTGCTCCGGGAGGGGGCGACGATCGCGGCCGTCGGCATCGCGTCCGGCCTCGTGGGCGGTTTCGTCCTCGCGCGCGTGGCCCGCGCGTTCGTCGAAGGGATCCGCATGCCCGGCCTGCTGCCGGTGGCCGCCGCGGCGGGGGTCCTGCTGGTCGCCGCCATCGCCGCATCGCTGCTGCCCGCCGCGCGCGCGGCGCGCGTCGACGTCATTCGCGCCCTGCGCGCGGACTGACGCCAGCCGGGAACGCAAGCCGGGGTCAGATCTTGTTTCTTGCGGTTTCGTCCTCTTTTGGGGACAGCGCCGGCGAGCCCAGGAATGTCCTCCGTAGAGGACATTCCTGCAAAGAACAAGATCTGACCCCCACGTTGCACCGCCCACCATCTGGCATTTGTCATCCGGACTCGGCCGATCCATCATGGTCGCGATGCGACAGACGGTCGGAGTCCTCTGCGCCATGGCATCCATCGGTTTCATTCCTGTCCCCCGCGCCCCGGCGCCCGCGCCGGTCTTCGGCTACCGCGTCGTCCACACGTATCCGCACGACCGCAGCGCCTTCACCCAGGGGCTCATCTATCGCGGAGGATTTCTGTACGAGGGCACCGGCCTGAACGGGCAATCCGGCATCAGGAAGGTCGACCTCGACACCGGACGCGTCGTCGAGTTCAAGGCGCTCGATTCGCGCTATTTCGGCGAGGGGATCACCGATTGGCAGGACAGTCTCGTCCAGCTCACGTGGCAGTCCGAGATCGGCTTCGTCTACGATCTTGCGACGTTCCAGCGCCGCCGCACGTTCACTTACCAAGGAGAGGGCTGGGGCCTCACGCACGACACGGCGCACCTCATCATGAGCGACGGCTCGTCGTCTTTGCGGTTTCTCGATCCCTCGACCTTCAAGGAGATCCGCCGCGTCACCGTTCGCGACGCCCGCGGGCCGGTCGATCGCCTCAACGAGCTGGAATACGTGAAGGGGCAGATCTACGCGAACGTGTGGCAGACCCAACGCATCGCGCAGATTGCGCCCGACACGGGACGGGTCACCGGCTGGATCGATCTGTCCGGCCTGCTCCTGCCGGCCGATCGGGCCGGCACCGACGTGCTGAACGGGATCGCTTACGACGCGGCAGCCGGCCGGCTCTTCGTGACGGGCAAGCTCTGGCCGAAGCTGTTCGAGATCACGCTCGTCGCGGCCGGCGGGCGCGGCGGTGCCGAATCCGCCAGGCCGTAACGACCGCGACGGCGACGGCGCACGCCTCGATATACACCTTCTCGCCGTCGAAATAGTCGCTCGTGCGCCCCTGCAGCAGCGGATCCGCGATGACGCCGTGGAGGAAGAACACGGCGGCGGCCGCATACGTCGCGTAGTGGATCGTCTTCCACCGGTGCCGCCCGATCGCGGCCCGGAAGTACGACGTCAGGACGACGAGGGCGACGAGATAGAGCGCGATGGCGCCCAGCGTGTTCGACGTGGGCTGGACGGGAGATTGCAGCGGCACGAGCACGTCGTACAGCGTGAACCGCGGCGAGGCGACAAACAGCAGGATGGCGGCGTGGATCGCACACGCCGCGAGCGCGACGTAGCCGGTCCAGTTGTGGAACGTGAACAGCTTGAAGCGGCGCCGCGGCCACTGGCGCACGGGGTTGTAGCCCACCGACAGGAGCAGCCCGAGCAGCAGGTTCGCGGTGAGGAGCGCGACGGCGACGAGCGCCACGTCGCCCGAGAGATCGATGGCGCTCATGCCGGAAAGCGGAGCCGTACGTGTCGGATACGCCGGACACTGGCGCCCTGTTTACGTTCGATCCGATCGGGTCCGTTCGGCGCCATCGCGTAGCGCCAAGCATATCGAAAGGGCTGGAGGGGATGCACACTGCGGAAGGGGTGCTGGACCAGCGCGGCTGGGTCGCGGCAGCCGCCGCGCGCGCCCGCTGATATGCTCTCCGGCATTTCTCGCGATCTGCCGTCGACGCTGGTTCTCGCCGCGTGGCTGGTGTTCTGGGTCGTGTTCCTGTGGCAGAAGCGCGCGAACCGCGCGAGGTCGGCCAGCCGCGCCCCGCGCGCCTACACTGGTATCGTGCTGCACGGCGCCGCCTTCGCGCTGGTGTTCGGCGTCCTGCGCGCCCCGGGTACGCCGATCCTCCCGCTCGGGCCCGTTGCCGCGCTCGCGCTCGACGCCGTCTGGGTGGCGCTCGCCTGGAGCAGCATCGCGCTGATGCTGTGGGCGATCCGGCGCATGGGACGACAGTGGGCCGTCGCCGCCCGGATCGTCGCGCGGCACGAGCTGATCACGACCGGTCCGTTCAGGGTCGTGCGGAATCCGATTTATACGGGACTGTTCGGCGCGATGATCGCGACCGGCGGCGTGCTCGCGCGTCCGGCTGCGCTGCTGGCCGCCATTCCGCTGTTTCTGCTGGGCACGCTGATTCGCGTGCGCGAGGAGCAGGCGCTGCTGCGCGCCGAGTTCGGCGCCGCCTACGACGAGTACACGCGTCGGGTTCCGGCGCTGGTCCCGCGGCCGTGGCGCTGACGGAGGGGAGATGGATGCGATTGGGTCCGACCTGAAGGGCGCCTGGCGCGCGATCGCGTCGGCGCCCTGGTCGAGCGCGGCGGCGGTCGTGACGATCGCGCTCGGCATCGCGGCCAACGTGGCGGTGTCGGTCGTCGCGTACGGCGTGCTCCTGCGGCCGCTGCCCTATACCCGCGCCGATCGGCTGGTCCTGATCTCGACGCGCGATTCGCGCGGCGACGAGAGCGATTTCCGCCTGCCCGAGGCGCGCGCGTGGATCGACCGGCTCCGGACCGTTCGCGGCGCGGCCGCGTACGTCACCGAGAACGTGACGATCCGCGGCGCCGGGGAGCCCGTCGCAATGGACGCCGCGCTCGTCGAGGGGCCGCTGTTCGACGTCCTGGGCACGCCACCCGCGGCGGGCCGCCCTTCATTGTCCGATCCGGCCGACGTCGTCGTCGGCGCCGCGCTCGCCGACCGCATCCGCACCGTGCATCCGGCCGTCATCGGCGCGGGCCTGACCGTCGGCTCGCGCCCCCTGACGGTCGTGGCCGTCATGCCCCCAGCGTTCGACTTCCCGACGTCGCACACGCAGCTCTGGATGCCGGCGGAGAACGCGCCGCCGTTAGCCTTGTTCGGGAGGCCGGACGACCGGTCGTTCACGCTGATGGCCCGGCTCGCCGGCGGCGTATCGCTGTCGCAGATGCGGGTAGACGCCGACCGCGTCGCCCGCGACACGAACGGCCGGTTCGGCCCGGTCGTGAAAGGTCGACGGGCGGCCATCGAGCCCTTCGAGGATCGGCTCTTCGGCGACGTCCGTCCCATGCTTCGGGTGTTCGTCGCCGGCGGGCTGCTCGTGCTGCTGATCGCGTGCGCCAACGTCGCGACCGTGCTCATCGGCCGTGCCGCCGCGCGCGATCGCGAGTTCGCCGTGCGGATCGCGCTCGGCGCCGGACGGGCGCGGCTGCTGCGGACGTTCCTCGCCGAGAGTGCGCTGATCGCCGCCGCGGGAGCGATCGCGGGCGTGTGGCTCGCGCGATTCGCTGTCGCGACCGTGCAATCGGAACTCGCGTCGCTCCTTCCGCATGCGGCGACCCTCGGGCTCGATGGGCCCGTCGTCGCCTGGAGCATCGCCGTCACGGCCGCCGTCGCGATCGCCTGCGGCCTGGCGCCGGCGGCGAACGTCTGGCGCGACCGGATGCAGCCCTTGCGCGGGATGACCGCGACCGCCACGCCCGGTGGGCGCCGGCTCAGGACGTCGCTGGTCGCCATCCAGATCGCCCTGGCGGTCGTGCTCCTCGCGGGCGCGTCGCTCCTCGGCCGGACGTTCGTCCGCCTCGCCTGGAACGACATCGGGATCGACTCCGGGCACACGGTCGCGGCATCGCTGCAGCTCGGCGAGACGACGCGGTTCGACAGCGCGTCGCGCGAGCCTTTCGTCAGGGAGCTGCTGCGCCGGACCGCGGCGCTCCCCGGCGTGCGGGCCGCCGGCCTCGGGGGCGGACTGCCGCCGGCGTCGTCGGTCCTCGAGGTCGGCATTTCGACCGGCCGCGGGGATCCCATCTTCATGATGAACCTCGTGCCAACGACCCCCGGGTACCTCGAAGCGATCGGAGCCCGCCTCGAGCGCGGACGGACGTTCGAGCGCGCCGACGTTGACTCGAAGCGGCACGTCGTCGTGATCAGCGATCGCGTCGCGCGGCGCTTCTTTCCGAATCGCGATCCGATCGGAAGGACGTTTCCGGTCACGTTTCCGGGGCAGACGGCCAAGGCCGTTATCGTGGGGCTCGTGCACGACATCAAGTACACGGGACTCGATCGGCCGAGGGACGCCTCGCTGTTCCTGCCGTGGACGGATCTGCCGAGCAGCGTGATGTATCTCGCCGTCAAGGGGGACGGGGATCCGGCGGCGCTCGCGCCGATTGTGCGGCGCGTCATCAGCCAGGCCGACCCGACCCTGCCGGTCGGCGACGTCAAGCCCCTCTCGGCGGTCATGTCGCGCGAACTGGTGCCCGGACGGCTGCGCGCCATTGCCGCAGGCGGGTTCGCCGCGGTGGCGATCCTGGTGTCGCTGCTCGGCCTGGCCGGATCGTTGACGCGCGCGGTCGTCGAACGACGGCGTGAGCTGGCGATTCGCGCGGCGCTTGGATCTACGCCGGGCCGGACGATGCGGCTCGTGTTCGCGCAGGCGGCCCGCATCGTGCTGGCGGGGTTCGCGCTCGGCATTCCGCTGGCGCTGCTCGCCGGCCGCGCCCTGTCGCATCTGCTGTTCGGCGTCACGGCCGCGGATCCGTTGACGTTCCTGGCCGTGCCGCTCGCAACGGGCCTCGCGGCGGCTGCCGCGTGCTATCTCCCCGCACGTCGGGCGGCCGCGATCTCGCCCGTCGAGTGGCTGCGCCAATGAGGTCCGCATGACGCCTGTCGTCCGCGAATGCACCGTCGATGTCGACGGGGCCCCGGCCCGGTATCTCGAGTCGGGCGCGGGCTGGCCGATGGTCCTGATTCACGGGTTTCCGCTCAGCGCCGACATGTGGCGCCCGCAGCTCGACGCGGTGCCGGATGGCTGGCGGTTCATCGCGCCCGATCTGCCGGGATTCCGCGGGCCTGGATCCACCGCCGCGTCGCGGCCGGCGCCCGCGCCGGCCACGATGGACGCCTACGCGCGATACGTCGGCCGGCTGCTCGACGCGCTCGACATCGAAGCGGGCGTGGTGGGCGGGTTGTCGATGGGGGGCTACGTCGTGTTCGCGTTGTATCGTTTGATGCCCGAGCGGTTCACCCGGATGGTGCTCGCGGATACCCGCCCGCAGGCCGACACCGCCGAGGCGCGCGCCGCCCGTGCCGCGATGCGCGAGACGATCGCACGCGGCGGCCCCTCGGCGGTTGCCGACGGCATGCTGCCGGCGCTCCTCAGCGCGGACGCGGACGCGCCGCTTCGCGCCCGCGTCCGGCAGCTGATCGAGGCGAACCCCCGCGAGGCGATCGACGCGGCCGTCGTCGCCATGACGGCGCGGCCCGACTCGACGCCCGATCTGCCGAAGATTGGGTGCCCCGCCCTGATCATCACGGGCGAGGCGGACGCCATCACGCCGCCGGCCGACGCCGATGCGATGCAGCGCGCGATCGCGCGGTCCACCCTCACGGTCCTCGCCGGCGCCGGCCACCTCTCGAACCTCGAGCGCCCGGCCGACTTCTCGCGAACGCTCGCCGACTATCTCGCCTCGAATTTGTAGGGATCTGGTCCGCCCGGAAAGGGCGGCGCTGCGCGACCCCTGCACCGCCATCGGATAAGATGAGCGGCATGCGCGTCGTCTCTCTGCTGGTCGTGGCGCTGTCGGCCTGCGTGTGTCTGGCGGCGGCGCCGCAGGCGCCACTTCCCGAGCCTGGTGTCGACGCGCTGCACCGGCCGCTCGACCAGTTGCTCGACGGGCTCGTGCGCGACGGTCTGGTCTACTATCATGCGCTGAAGACGGAACGCGGACGTCTCGACCGGTACGTCGCGTCGCTCAACGTGCCCGCGGCGACCTACGGCGGGTGGACGCGCGATCAACAGGTGGCGTTCTGGATCGATGCGTACAACGCGTTCGTCCTCGAGACCGTCATCGACCATTACCCGATCCGCGGGCGCAGCCCGGAGTATCCGGCGTCGAGCATCCGTCAGATTCCCGGTGCCTTCGATAGAACGGTCTGGCGCGCCGCCGGCCGGAGCGTCACCCTGGATCAGATCGAGAAATCGATCCTGCCGGCGTTCGACGACCCGCGCGTGTATCTCGCGCTCGGGCGCGGCGCGGTCGGCAGCGGACGGCTTCATAGCGAGGCGTACACGGCCGCCCACCTCGCGCAGCAGCTCGCCAGCGTGCAGGCGGAGTTCGTGACCAACCAGCAGATGCTCCGGATCGATCGCGCGGGGCGCCGGATCTCGGTGACCCCGATCGTCAGTTGGAACGACCACGCGTTCATCGCGGCGTACGACAAGGACGGCGACCCGGCGTTCGCGTCGCGTTCCCCCATCGAGCGTGCGATCCTCGCCTTCATCCGCCCCAACCTGCTGCCGATCGAACAGGACTTCGTGCACCAGAACCAGTTCACGATGACCTTTCACGATTTCGACTGGCATCTCAACGACCTGACCGGCCGCTGATCGCATCGATGGATCTTCAACTGCAGGACAAAGTCGCGCTGATTACGGGCTCGAGCCGCGGGCTCGGGCTGGCCTCCGCTCGCGTCCTCGCCTCCGAGGGGTGCCGCGTGTGCCTCTGCGCGCGTGGCGCGGAACGCCTGGCCGAAGCGGCGGTCGAAGTCGAAGCCATGGCGAAGCGGCCGAACATGCTGACGACGGTGCAGGCCGACGTGTCCACGGCAGCGGGCGTCGAGCTGGTGATTGGCCGCACGGTCGAGGCCTTCGGCGGCCTCGACATCCTCGTGAACAACGTCGGCCGCGCCGGCGGCTCCGACCTGCTCGCCACGACCGATTCGGAGTGGCAGGCCGCCTTCGACGACACGCTGTTTCCGGCCATTCGCGCCTCGCGGCTCGCCGTGCCGCACATGAAGGCGCGCGGCGGCGGCAGCATCGTGATGATCGCGTCGATCTACGGACGCGAGGCGGGCGGCCGGATGACGTACAACGCCGTGAAATCCGCCGAGATCAGCCTGTCCAAGGCGCTCGCGCAACAGCTCGCGCCGGCGGGGATCCGCGTCAACAGCGTCGCGCCAGGCTCGATTCTGTTTCCGGGCGGCTCCTGGCACAAACGCCAGCAGGCCGACCCCGCCGGGATCGCCGAGTTCGTCCGCCGCGAGCTGCCCTTCGGCCGCTTCGGCCGGCCCGACGAAGTCGCCAACGCCGTCGCGTTCCTCTGCTCCTCTCGCGCCAGCTGGATCACCGGCGCGTGCGTGGTCGTCGACGGCGGGCAGGGACGCTCGAACATATAGAATCACGCCATGCTGCCTCCCGGCCTCGCCGACGCCATCGAAGCACTCGCCAATACCCTGTTCATGCCGTGGGTCGTCGGCGTGCTGCTCGCGGGCGGCGTGTTTCTGACGCTCCGCACGGCGGTCGTTCAGGTGCGGCGGTTCGGCGAGGCGTGGCGGGTCGCGCTCGTGCGGAGCAGCGGCGCGACTGGCGCGCTGACGCCGTTCCAGGCCTTCATGACGGCGCTGGCCGCGTCGGTCGGGACTGGCAACATCGCCGGCGTGGCGACCGCGATCGTCTCGGGCGGCCCCGGCGCGCTGTTCTGGATCTGGGTGTACGGATTCCTCGCGATGGCGATCAAATTCAGCGAGGCGGTCCTCGGCGTCAGCTTTCGCGACATCCGCGGGACGGCGGTGCTGTCGGGCCCGATGTACTATCTGCGCGACGGCCTGCATTCGCGCGCGCTCGCCTGGATCTTCGCGCTGGTCGCCGCCGTCGCCGCCCTGACGACGACGCCGTTCACGCAGCCGAATTCGATTGCGCTCGTCACCTATAGCGTCTTCGGCATCCCCAAGCTGTGGGCCGGGATCGTCATCGCGGTGCTCACCTGGCTGGTGATCATCGGCGGCATCACGTCGATCGGTCGCGCCGCCGAGAAGCTGTCCCCTCTGAAGGTCGCGCTCTACCTGGTCGGCGGATTGATCGTGATCGTCTTCAACGCGGGGCGCGTGCCGGCGGTCCTCGCGCTCGTCGTTCGCGAAGCCTTCACCGTCCACTCGGCGCTTGGATTCGGCGTGTTCGTCGCGATGCGCTACGGCATCGCCCGCGGTATCTACGCGAACGAGGCGGGCTACGGCACGGCCGCCGTCGCCTATGGCACGGCGCGCAGTTCCCAGCCGGTCCAGCAGGGGCTGAACGCCGTCACCGAAGTCTTCATCGTGTCGTTCGTCACCTCCACGATCAGCGCCCTCACGATCCTGTTGACCGGCGTCTGGCAGTCGGGCCAGACGAGCACCGCCGCGGTGGCCACGGCGTTCAATACGACGATGCCGCACGTCGGCGGGTGGATCGTGGCGTTCTGCACCTTTCTGTTCGGCTACACGACGCTGATCGGCTGGGCGTACTACGGCGAACAGTTCTTCGAGTACATCCTCGGCCGGAGGGTGACGCGCCCCTACCGCTGGATTTACTGCCTCCTCATTCCCTTCGGCGCCATCACGAAGGTCGACGTCGTGTGGGCCTGGGGCGATCTGATGAACGCCCTCCAGGTGTTTCCGAACCTGATCGGGCTCGTCGGGCTCAGCGCCGTCGTCGCACGCGTCGCCCGCGAGCGTCTCACCGCCGCTACTGGTCGTAGCTGATCTGCATCAGGTCGCCCGCCGAATAGAAGCTGGACGACGAAGACGCGCTGATCCGAATCCGGAGCTCGCCCGAGCTGGAAACGTAGCTGGCGGCGCTGCCGCCCGGCGTCAGCGTGAGCAGCTTTTCCGACGTCCCCACCGTCTGCGCGTTCAACGTGACCCACTGGCCCGTCGTCCATTGATAAATGGACACCGTCTGGGTGACGCTGCGCGAATTCAGGCCCGAGTAGGTGACCGTCAGGTCCGCGAGGGACGCCGGGACGCCGGTGAACGAGCCGTACCATGTCGCCGTGCGCGTGCGCCTGGTCGTCGAGTTGACGGAATAGGTCGAGCCGTCGTTGGCGGCGAGGCTGGCGGCCGAGCCGCCGCGTCGGCTGCCGCTCTGGATCGTCACCGAGCCCGGCGCCTGCGTCCGGCGCGTCGAGGTCGTCGTGAAGGTCGCGGCCGTCGCCGGCGCCGAGGCGGTGTTGTTCGCCGCGTCCCGCGAGGTGACGCGGTAGTAGTAGGTGGTGCCGCCGGTCAGCCCGGTGAGCGACAGGCTGTGGGTCGTGACCCTCGAGGCGTTCGAGACGTGCGACGTCAGCGAACCTGGCGACGTGCCGTAGTCGACCGCGCTGTCGGCCGGCTCATTGGTCTTCCATGCGATCGTCGCGGTCGTGGCCGCAGGCGCGGCGGTGATGGCGCTGATCGCGGGCGGCGTCGCATCGATCGTCCAGGCGGCGGTCGCGGGTGTCGGATCGGCGCCGCCGGCGTCGAGGGCCCGCACGCTGAACGTATGGCTGCCGTCCGCCAGCGAGGCGTAGCTCTTCGGGCTCGCGCACGCCGCGAACGCGGACGCGTCGAGCGCACACTGGAACGTGCTGCCGCTCTGGGTCGACGTGAACTGCAGCGTGACCGAGCGCGAGTTGCCGAGCGCCGGCGGTGCGGCGGTGATCGTGGTGTCCGGCGGCACCGGAGGCTCGTAGGTGGCGACGTAGGTGCCAGGCCCGGCCGCGAACGTGACGTAGTCGATCCCCTTGATCGTCTCGCGCGCGGTCGCGATCGACGTCCCGTCGAGCGTGAGCGACTGGAACGGAGCCGTGCCGGCGGTGGCCGGCAGCATGGCCGTCAGGCCGCGCGCGCCCGCGCCGACGTCGATCCCGAACGTGAGCCGGTTGCCCGACCAGTCGAGCCCGACGAAGGCGGAGCCGTTGCGGCCGTCGAGCCAGGTCAGCATCTGCCGGGCCGACACGATCGGTACGCCGCGCGCGCGGGCCGAGGCGAGGATCGCGTCGGAGCCGGGGGATGCCGCGGTATCCGTGTGCATGTTCGCCGTGAACGCGCCGTAGTAGCCGTTGGGCCCGACCGCGTTGTCGAGCAGCGTGTCGATCGTCATCGGGAAGGTCTGGCCCGATTCGTCGGTCATCTGCGTCGGCGCCTGATAGACGTCGATCATGGTGCCGTCGGCCGCCGCGAAGCGCATCGGCATGCCCGATCCGGTGAACAGGCCCGGGCGATCCGCCACCCACGCCGCCGGCCAGTAGTAATAGTTCGTATCGAGCCGGATGCCTTTGCTCAGCTCGACGCTCGGCTGCGACGACCAGTCGCTCCACGGGATGCAGTGCGTCCGGTTCGTCACCGGACCCGGCAGGCTGACGTACTTGGCCCGCCAGGCGTTCAGTTGATTCGTGAAGGTCTCGGCCAGGCTCGAGGCCGTGAAGTCGCTGCAATTGGTGCTCACGTGCAGGCCGACTTCGAATCCCAGCGCGTCGTACGACGCCGCCGACGCGTCGCTGAACGGCGTCCACGTGTACACGTACGACGTGCCGCGCACGCACTCCCAGTCCTCGACGGAGCAGCCCGCCGGGCTGGCCGCGAGATACGCGTCGAACCGGCCGGCGGTGCCGCCGTTGCCGTGATCGTCGCCCGTCATGATGACGACCGCCTTGAAGTCCCGCGGAAAGTACCAGAAGCGCGGCAGCGGCTCGCGGCCGCTGCTCATCTGCAGGATCAGGTTCGCGAGCAGGCGCTGCTGTTCGTCCGCCTGCGGAATCGCCACCTTGCCCGGGTCCACCCAGTCGGGCTCGGCGCCCCCGAAGAAGAGATCGTCGGATCGCACCGGCGAGGCGCCATCGCGCTCCTGCGTCGCCCACGCCGGATTCCCCTGGCGCGTGTACACGACCGAGCGCGCCAGGTCGTACGTGAACGCCGCCGCCTCGCCGCCGTTCGATCCCACTTGCGCAATCGAGGCCGCCGGCCATGCCGTCGACGTCGTGGCCGTGGAGTAGAGCCGCGCGAGCGGTGTGGCCGCGGTGACGGTATACAGGTCCGCCGGACCGTGGTACTGAATCGTCTGGCTCACGAGCCCGGCGCCCGGACCGCTCGACGTGTCCATCAGCAGGTAGGCGTCGGCCAGGGTCCCGCCGGCGCTCGACAGTCCGAGCAGCGATGCCAGCTGCGCGTCGGGCCGCATCGCGATCAGGCGCCCGCCGCCATTCACCCACGTGGTGAACATCGAAACCTGCGACGCGGTCAACGGCGTCTCGCCGAGGAGGACGACGTCGTAGGACGAGAGCGTCTGGGCGGTGACGGTCGAGAGATCCGCGACAGCAAACTCGTTCAGCCCTTCCGCCCGCAGAATTTCCGCGTAGTACTTCCCGAAGGGATTCGACGATCCCGCCACGACCAGGATCGGGCCCCCAGGGCCCTGATCGACGGGCGGCGGCGGCGGACCCGCGGTCGTGAACGTCCAGGTGTCGTCTGCCGCGAGCGGATTGCCCGCGCGGTCCGCGACGTGCGGCCCCGCCGGACCACCCCGCACGACCGCCGTGTAGACCGACGAATAGGCCAGCGCCGCCGATGGCGTGAGGAGCGCGCGCTGCGTCCCGTCGTCGTACGTCACCGCGCCCGGCACGAGCGCACCGCCGCTGTCGCGCAGCTCGACGGTGGCCGACGAGATCGACGCCGGATCCATGGGTTCGCTGAACGACGCCGCGATCGAGGCCGAGGAGGACACGGCGCTGCCAGACGGCGTCGACGCCAGGATCGTGGGGGGGATCGTGTCCACGACCGACGTGCTGAAGACGGCGTCCACCCAGTAGTTCGCCGCGTGATAGGTCGACGCGGGGAACGATCCTGCCGGCCCATACTGAAACAGCCCGTTGGCGGCCTCAGTGGTCGCCGGGGCATGGAGCGGGCCGTTGTCGCGCCCCCCGGCGGCGAAGTACCCGCTCTCGAAGCTGTAATGCCCGACGTCGGTGTGGTACGAAGCCACATACAGCGTGTTGGCCGCGATCGGCACCGGCGCATCCAGCAGCGCGATCTGCCATCCCGACGCGGTTTCGTTCACGAAGGTCACCGCCGAGAGCCGCGTGCCGGTGCTGGTCCAGAGGCTGCCGACGTGCGTCCCGGTGTTGCCCGCCCCCTTGTAGAAGCGGAGCGCCGTGATGTAGCCGTCCTGGTCGGCTCGGAACTGCACCCCGAGTTCGACGGGACTGTCGGGCCCGGAGTCGAGCACCGCCGGGACCGTGCTGTCGTCCCACAGACTGCACGGGCAGGTGATCGAGTCACTGGCGTTCGCACTGGTTCCTCCGGCGGACGGCGCGGCGGCAAGGCCGCTCGACGACAGCCGCGTGCCCGCGGCGAGCAGCAGGACCAGGGAGGTGGACAGCAGGATGCGCGTGTATCTCATCGGCCTCATTCGTGCGCGTCAGCGCGGTTTCCGTCTCGACGGTGGTCGGAGCCATTCAGGCAAGACGGACGCCCATCCAGGCGCGGGCCGCGGGGAAGAGAAGCGCCGAAAATCGCGGGGTGGCCGCCGCGCCGCGCCGCGAAGTCTGCTCGCCGACCGAGGTTAGTCGCCGGAACGACGCGGTTGGCGGCCCGGAGGCAGACCTGGCGGCCGCAATGCTCCAGGGACCGCGCCGGCTCGCGTACCCAGGGGCGTGTTTCGCCTGTTGATCGCCATCGCGCGGACTGTTACCATCGGTGCGCGCTCCCCCCATGGCCACCGAAACCCTGCCCGCCCGTACGGGCGACAAAGATCAATCGCTCCAGGAAGCGCTGGGACGCCTGCGGGCGTCGAAGGCCCCGGGCGGCCGCGATGCGGATCCGATCGTCACGGCGGTGCGGCGTCTGCCCGCGGCGGCCGCCGCCTACGCGCCGTTCCCCGACGACACGGATCCGCGACTGCGGCAGGCGCTCGCGGCGCGCGGCATCGAGCAGCTCTACACGCATCAGGCCGAGGCGTTCGGCCATGCCCTCGCCGGACGCAACGTGGTGGTCGTGACCCCCACCGCCTCCGGCAAGACGCTCTGCTACAACGCCCCGGTGTTGCACGCGATCCTGCGGGATCCGTCGACGCGGGCGCTGTACCTGTTTCCGACGAAAGCCCTCGCGCAGGACCAGCTCGCGGAGCTGCACGCGCTGGCCGAACTGGTCATGCAGCAGGCAGACGCCGGCGGTCCGGAGATTGGCGTGTTCACGTACGACGGCGACACGCCGTCGGATGCGCGCCGCGCGATCCGCGGCAAGGCGCACGTGGTGCTCAGCAATCCCGACATGCTGCACTCCGGCATCCTGCCGCATCATCCCCGCTGGGCGAAGCTGTTCGAGAACCTGCGCGTCGTCGTCGTCGACGAGCTGCACGCGTACCGCGGCGTCTTCGGCAGCCACCTGGGGAACATCCTGCGCCGCCTGCAGCGCGTCTGCCGGCATTACGGATCGGATCCGATCTTCATCTGCTCCTCGGCGACGGTGGCCAACCCGCGCGAACTGGCGGAAGGGCTGACGGGGCGTCCGTTCGAGCTCGTCGAGCAGACGGGCGCGCCGCGCGGGGAGAAGTTCTTTCTGTTCGTCAACCCCCCGGTGGTCAACGCGCAGCTCGGGATTCGCCGTTCGTATCTGGCGGAAGCGCGCCGCGTCGCGCTCGAGTTCCTGCGGCACCAGCTGCAGCTGATCGTCTTCGCGCAGAGCCGCCTCGCGACCGAGATCCTGACGACCTACTTGAAGGAGGCGTGCCAGGAGCCGCCGGGCGCGCCCGAGACGATCCGGGGCTACCGCGGCGGCTACCTGCCGAACCGCCGCCGCGAGATCGAACGCGGCCTCCGCGACGGGCACGTCCGGGCGGTGGTGTCGACCAACGCGCTCGAGCTGGGCATCGATATCGGCGCGCTCGACGTGTCGGTGATGGCCGGCTATCCGGGGACGATTGCGGCCACGTGGCAGCGCGCGGGGCGCGCCGGCCGGCGGACGTCCCGGTCGGCTGCGGTGCTCGTGGCGAGCAGCGCGCCGCTCGATCAGTTCATCGTCAGGAATCCGTCCTACTTTTTCGACGCGTCCCCCGAGCACGCGCTGATCAACCCGGACAACCTGCACATTCTGCTGGATCACGTGAAGTGCGCCGCCTTCGAGCTGCCCTTCGGCGACGCGGAAGCCTTCGGCACGATCGATCTGCCGGCGGTGCTCTCGGTACTGGCGGAAGAAGGCTATCTGCACCACGCCGACGGCCAGTGGAACTGGACGCACGAGTCGTATCCGGCCGATGCCGTCAGCCTGCGGTCGGTCTCGTCCGACAACTTCGTCGTCGTCGACGTGACGCACGGCGAGCGGGTGATCGGCGAAACCGACTACACGAGCGGCCCGGCGACGCTGCACGAGAAGGCGATCTACATGCTCGAAGGGCAGCTGTTCCAGGTCGAGCGGCTGGATTTCGACGGCCGCAAGGCGTACGTGCGGGCTGTCGAGTGCGACTATTACACCGACGCGATCACGTATACGAAGGTCACGATCCTCGACACGTTCGACCGGATGGCGGACGCCGGCGCCTCATCCGACCTCCAACCTCCGTCATCCGTCCTCCAACTTCCGTCATCCGTCCTCCAACCTCCGTCATCCGACCTCCAACCTCCGTCATCCGTCCTCCAACCTCCGTCATCCGACCTCCGACCTCCGTCATCCGACCTCCAACCTCCGTCATCCGTCCTCCAACCTCCGTCATCCGTCCTCCAACCTCCGTCATCCGACCTCCAACCTCCGTCATCCGTCCTCCCCCTTTCGTCCGCCGTCCGCAGCCACGGCGAAGTGCACGTCGTGTCGCGTGTGGTCGGATTCAAGAAGATCAAGTTCTACACGAACGAAAACGTCGGGTCGGGCGAGCTGGACCTGCCCGAGCAGCAGATGCACACCTCGTCCTACTGGCTCACGATCCCGGCGGCCGTCATGAACGCGCTCGCCTACGGCGGCGACGACAGGCGCGACGGCGTCGTCGGGCTGGCCTTTGCGATGAAGCAGGTGGCCCAGTTGCTGTTGATGTGCGATGCCCACGACATCGGGCTGTCGGTCGACGGCGGCGCGCTGGAGGGGTCGCGGCGTACCGGCGGCGCCGCCTCGGCGCCCGACGCGGTCGCGACCGAGCCGACCGTCTTCGTGTACGACAACTATCCGGGAGGCATCGGATTCAGCCGGCCGCTGTTCGACATGCACGCGCTGCTGCTCGATCGCACGCGCGAGCTGATCGCCGGATGCCCCTGCGAATCGGGCTGCCCCTCGTGCGTCGGGCCGGAAGGGCATACGGGGCCGCACGCCAAGCAGGTGGCGCTGGACATTCTTCACCGCCTGACCGGCGGCGACGCGGATGTATCAATCCGATGAGCGGGATCGCGTGCCCGGATCGTCATGCGGCGACGTCCGCCATGTGCCGCACGACGGCGGCGCGCAGAGCGCGCGCGCGCGAGGGCGGAGCGGGGCGCAGGGGTCCCCGCAAGCGACCGAGCCCCGGCCGATGATGGATCTCACGGCGCGGCTGCGATCGATCGTGCGGGGGCCAGGCGCGGAACCGCGTGAGCTGCGGTACGAGCCGGATACGGGCCGGTACGAGGCGACGATCGATCTCGATCGGGTCGCGAGCGTGCTGGGCGGGCGCGTGCTGGAGGCGGCCGGCGGCCGGGCACTCGTGGTCGACCGGCGCTACGAAGGGGATCGGCGCCACGGCGACATCCACGTGGCCGACTGCGAATTCGAAGACGGGGAGAGCCTTCGCGTGCTCGATCCCTCGCTGCCCGCCGGCGGCGGCGACGGATCGCGGATCCTGTTCGTCGATCTCGAAACGACGGGGTTGAGCGGCGGGGCCGGTACGATTGCGTTTCTCGTGGGCTGCGCGTGGTTCGACTGCGGCGCGCTGCAGGTGCGGCAATTCCTGCTCACGAGCTACGCGTCCGAGCGCGCGCTGCTGGCGGCGGTGGCGGCGTGCGTCGACGGCACGGCGCTGCTCGTCACCTACAACGGGAAGACCTTCGACGTGCCCGTCATGGAGACGCGATGGCTGTTTCATCGGCTCCCGATGCCGCTCGACGGCGTCCGGCACTTCGACATGCTGCACCCCGCCCGGCGCTTGTGGCGAGGACGCCCCGGCGGTCAGGAGTCGGACGGGAGCTGCCGGCTGTCCACGCTCGAGCGCGTGCTCTTCGACGTCCGGCGGGTGGGCGACGTGCCCGGCATGGACATCCCGTCCCGCTATTTTCATTTCGTCCGGACGGGGGACGCCTTTCCGCTCGAGCCGGTCCTCGAGCACAATCGCCTCGACCTCGTGTCGCTCGCGGCCGTGACGGCGCATGGCGCCCGGCTCGCCAGCCTGGGCCGCGCCGCGTGCCGCGACGGGTGCGAGGCGCTCGCGCTGGGGCGGATCTTCGAGCGTGCCGGCGACCAGGAGCACGCGGGGGACTGCTACGATCGCGCCGCCTCGGACGCGGGGGCGCCGCTCGACGTGCGCGCCGAGGCGCTTTCGCGCATCGCCGTCCGGCACCGGCGCGAACGCCGCTTCGCGGAAGCGGCGGCGGCGTGGCGTCAGGTGCTCACGGTACTCGACGGAGGAAGAGGCGGACGCTCTGCGCTCCTGGCGGAATGGCGCCGCATGGCGGCCGAAGCGCTCGCGATCCACCACGAGCATCGCGAACGCGACTACGCCGGCGCCCGCGAACTGGCGCTGCTCGCGCTCGAAGACGCCGACGGCCGGCGGGTCGCGCCCGCGCGCCATCGCCTGTCGCGCCTCGATCGGAAGCTCGCCGGAGACAACAACAGCCACCTGTTCGGATAGGTGGCTGTTCTCCGTCCGTCGTAGGCCGGGTCTTCAGACCCGTCAGACCCGGCACCCGGTCTTCCGCTACCGCGCGGCCGCCGTCTTCTTGGCTTCCTTGGTGGCCTTCTGCGCCTGCTTGCGGCTTTCCGACGTCTGCGCGCCAAAGCGCTTCGTGAACCGCTCCACGCGTCCTTCCGTGTCGATCAGCTTCTGACGGCCGGTGAAAAACGGGTGGCAGTTGTTGCAGATCTCGAGGTGCAGCTCGGGCTTCGTCGAGCGCGTCTTCCACGTCGCGCCGCACGCGCAGCGCGCTTCGACCTCGAAATACTTCGGATGAATCCCTGGCTTCACGGACAGCTCCTTGGTCGTTCCGGGAAAACGACAGTATATCACAGACTTGTAAGTCTTTGCCAGTCAGATTCTTACGGTATGTCGATCCATCGATCCCAGCGGTGCTCACCGAGCGCCCGGACGAGGTCGGCGGGCAGCGGCGGCGCGTCGCTCGCGGCCAGGTTCGCCTCGACATGCGTGAGCTTGCGCATGCCCGGAATCACGGTGCTGACCGCCGGGTGGTGCAGGATGTAGCGGAGCGCCAGCTCCGGGAGCGTCGTGCCGGACGGTACGATCGCCCGCAGCCGGTCCACCCGCGTCAGCGCGTTCTCGAGGTTTCCCCCGCCGAAATACACGTTGCGGAAGTCTCCGTCCGGCCACCGGGTGTCGGGCCGGAGCGTGCCCGTCAGGCTGCCCTCGTCGAAGGGGACGCGCGCGATGACGGCGATGCCGCGCCGCTGGCATTCGGGGAACAGTTCGTCTTCCGGCGCCTGGTCGAAGACGTTGTAGACGACCTGCACGCTGTCGACGAGGCCTGTCGCGAGCGCCTTCAATACGTTTGCCGGCTGCCACCGGTTGATGCTGATGCCGAAGGCGCGAATCAGCCCTTCGTCCTTGAGCGCCCGGACGGCGCGCTGCCAGCGCTCGTCGCCGGCCCACGCGTCGGTCCAGACATGGAACTGCTGCAGGTCGACCGTCGAGATCCCCAGGTTGGCGAGGCTGCGTTCGGTGGATTCGCGGATGTAGTCGGCCGGGAACACGACGTCGAGCGGGTACTCGTCGCGTGCCGGCCACTTGCCGTTCTTCGGCGGAATCTTCGTCGCGGTGTACAGCCGCTGGTCGGGGTGGCGCCGGAGCAGCTCGCCGAGCAGCGCTTCGCTGTGGCCGTCGCCGTAGGCGTACGCCGTGTCGAAAAAGGTGCAGCCGAGCTCGACCGCGCGATCGAGCGAGCGCCGCGACTCGTCGTCGTCGGAGCCGGTCCAGCCCGCCATGCCCCACATGCCGTAGCCGATCTCCGAGACCGGCCAGCCCGTTCTGCCGAAGCGACGCGTCTGCATCAGGCCATTATGGACAATATCCGTGGTGACGCGCGAATCGCGCGTGTGGCCCGATGAGCGCTATCGCGCCAGGGTCTCGGCGATTGCGGCCCCGGCGCCGGCCCGGGCCAGGCTGCGCAGCGGGATCAGGAGCGCGAGGTACAGGACGGCGGCGGCGACGAGGTTCGCGCTGATGCCGACCCACATCGAGACCGCGACGGCCACGATCGAACCGAGCACGCCGCACGCGCCGTTGATGCCCCACATCCAGGCGTTGGCCGACGGACAGACGCGCGCGACGAGCGTCAGGCCAATCGGGAAGAAGAAGCCGAGCAGGACCGACAGCGGCGCCATGATGGCCACGACGACAGCGGCCCGGACCGTCAAGCCGAAGCGCAGCGTATGCGCCGTCACCGATGGGACGATCGCCATGGCCAGCAGGATCGCCGCCGCCGTCGCGACGGGCAGCCAGGCCGGCGTCCGTCCGGCCCGCCGCTTCACGACGTCCGACAGATAGCTCCCGACGCCGGCGAACAGGATCATCGAGAACAGCGTGATCGACAAGGTGTACATCGGGTGCCCGAGGTACACGGAGAAGCGCTGCAGCAGGGCGATTTGCACCAGCATGAAGGCCAGCCCGATGCTGCCGAAATACACCAGCGCCGCCGCGAACGCGCTCCGCGGCATGGCCGGCCGGCCACCTGCCAGGAGCGGGCAGACGATGACCGCCGCGACCATCACGGCGGCGATCAGGAGGAGGAGGATGAGCGTGGCGGTCGCGCGGATGTTGCCCCAGATCACGCCGCCGTGCGGCAGCGCGTAGATCCGCGTAAAGCTCGCCGGCTTGAGCATGTTGAAGAAGAACGGGCGCTCGTCGGTCGGGGCGGTGTAGTCGAAGATCGGGTCGGCCGTCGCGGCCCGCAGTTCGGCCGGCGTCGTGCTGCGCGCGATCGCGCCCAGCAGCTTCGTGCGCCCGCCCGTCCAGGGAGAGACCTCGATCACGAACCCCTCGCGGGCGGCGAGCGACGTGACGGTGCGGTCGTCGGCTTCGGTGAAGGGGGCCGTCGACACCTCCAGCGTCGCGGTGCCGCCGCGCGAGAGCAGCAGCAGGTGCTGCAGGGGACGCCGGACGCCGTTCCGGATCAGGGCGGCCGTCCCGAGCGCCACGAGCCGGTTCGTCTCCGACACGTTCTGCGGCGAGAACCATCGCGAGACGCTGAAGACCCCGCCGGGATTCAGCCGGTGCAGGAACATCGACCAGGCTTCGACGGTGTAGAGGCCGTTCTCCGTCAGCGTGAACGCGCCGGCGCCGGTGGCCGCCCACGTGTCGATCAGCGACATCTGGATCACGTCGAACCGGTCCGGCGTTCGCGTCAGGAACGACCGCGCATCGTCGTGGACGAGGCGCACGCCGGGATAGTCCGCGATGTGCGCGAAGGTGCGCCGGGGGCCCGTGAGGAACTGCAGCACCGCACTGTTGACGTCGATCGCGACGATCGGGCGGTTGCCGCCCCAGATGGCGCTGAGCACGTCGCGTCCGCCGCCGACGCCGATGACCGCCGCGGCGCCGCGCCGCAGATGGTACGGAAGCGCGGTCACGTCGTGCGACACCCAGGACAGGTTCGCCGGGTTGCCGTCCCACTTCGTGATCGTCGTGCCCGCTTCGCCGTCGATCGTCATCCACGACTGCGTGGTCTCGAGGTCCGGCGTCTGGAGGCCCGGGCCCCACATGAACACCTTCTCCTGCACCGGGTGCTGGAGCATCACGTACGAGTGGCTGTTCCAGCGCGCGGCGTCGATGGTCTTCTCGGCGCCCCAGAACTGCCGGTTCTTCGGGTACACGACTTCGAGCCCGCCCACGCGCGAGCCGTTCACGATCGCCAGCGCGACCAGCGCCGACGCGAGGGCCGTGGAGCCCCATCGGCGGCCGCCGCGAAAGCGGCTGAAGCAGCCGCTGCCCACCGCCGCCGCGGCCGCGGCGAGGAGCATCAGCGAGCTCACGTTGAAGCGCGAGGAGTCCAGCAGCGGCACGACGCTCAGGCAGCCGAGCGCCGCCCCCGTGAGATCGGCCGCGTACAGCCGGCCGATGGAGCCGCCGAGCCGCGTGAGGGCGATCGTGACGGCAATGCCCGAGAAGTAGAACGGCACCGCGAGCACCGTCGTGACGCACGCGACCGACACCAGCTCCATCACGGAGAAGGTGTTGAGCGTCGCGATGGGCATGCAGAGGATCAGGACGTGGGCGGCGACGATCCAGCCGGCGAGCGCCAGCGTCGCCCGCGGGAGCTGTGCCGCGGCGGCCGCGGGGTCGGGCGCGGCGAGGAACACCCGGACCGCCCCGGCCGCCATGCCGAGCATCGCGAGCGAGACGGCCAGAAACGAGAGGTGATACCACGTCAGGACGGAGAGCAGCCGGGCGTCGAGGATCTCGACGAGCAGCGTGGCGAAGGTGACGAGGAACAGCCCGACAGACAACCATCGACCGCTGCGCATGTGTGGGTTCACGGGATGTTGGAACGAGGATCGAACCGAGCAGAGGAAGTATAGATCGCGGGCGGGGCCCCTATTGCCCGGGGGCGCACGGCGGTCCCGTCAGAATCGACAGCAGGATCAACGGCCGCGAGCCGCGCCGCGCCAGCGCGTGCGCCGTGCCCCGCGGCACGACGGCGAACGTTCCCGGCGCGAGGTCGACCGTGCGGCCGGCGACGTGCTCGGTCCCTTCCCCCGCGACGACGTAGAGCATCTCGTCGGCGTCGGCATGCGTGTGCTGCGGCAGGGGATCGCGGATCTGCAGGATGTTCGCCGTCGCGGTGCTCGTGCAGCCCACGCGCGACGTCATCGACGGCGCGCTGCCGATGTAGTGCTGTTCGACGTAGTCGGGAATCGGCGTCGACGAGGGCTGTGCCGGCGGTCCCGTCGGCGCCGGCGCCGGGGCGGCTGACGGTTCCGGTGCGGGCGGCGGCGCGGCAGGTTCGGGCGCTTCGTCGAGCGCGGCTGTGACGTTCAGCGCCCGCTTTTCGACGGTGACGTCCCGTTCGAGCGTGATGTTCCCTTCGTGCTCGAACCGGAGCCGGTAGTCCCCCGCGGGGACGTTGCGCAGCACGAGCGTTCCCTTGTCGTCGGTCGTGCCCGCGCGCTTCGCCGGCCCGGTGGCGCTCACGTCGACGCCGGCCATCGGCGTTCCCTGCATGTCGGTGACGAGCACCGTCAGGGCCGGCCGCGCCGGAGGGGCGGCGCGCCGGGACTGGGCGGTCGCGGGACCGGCAACGAGCAGGGCGCACATGAGAGCCGCGGGGCAGAGGGCAGCACGTCGCATGTCGTTGATCACATCACAAGAGGGGGGGCCATGTTCAAGCGCGAACGGCTGAGCGGATCGGGAGACGTGCGCTTCGCGCCACAGCGCGCCGCGTTCGCCTGGGAGGCGGCGCGCGCCATCGCGCATTCGAAACCGCCGTATTCAAGCGGCACCGGATGGGCTGGCGATCAGGCCATCGGTCCTCATCGCGGGGCGCGGCGCTGCGCGCTCCAGGCGTAGACATGCCCGGCCCGCCCAGCGTATCCTCGACGGATCGAGAAGCCGCCGCGCAATCCGCTGCCGAAGCCCTGCGGCGAGAGCAGGACGCGGCGGCGGGCTTGCCAAGGAGACACGATGATGCGCTTCGCAAAGACCGCGTTGCTGATCCTGCTGGCATCGGCGGCGGTCACGGCCCAGGTGAATGTGGGGACCCGGAAAGCGGAGGCCACCCTGCCCTTCACCATGACGACGGTGAGCACGTTCGAATTGCCGTGGCGGATCGCGTTCCTGCCCGACGGCCGGATGCTGATCACTGAAAAGGTGGGCCCGGTGTGGTTGGTCTCGGCGGAAGGCCAGAAGATCAGACCGCTTTCCCGCACGCCCGCCGTGTACTGGGAGGGCCAGAACGGCATGCTTGGGGTGTTCGTGTCGCCCCACTACGCGACGGATCACACCATCTATCTCACGTACGTCGAGCCGGGCGACTACGGCGGCGGCCTGGCGCTCGGGCGCGGGAAGCTGAACATCACCGACACGTCGGCGCGGCTGGAGCATTTCGAGGTGCTCTGGCGTCAGATGCCCAAGGGGAGGGGCGGTCAGGAAGGCGCCCAGGTGGCCTTCTCGCCAGACGGTCAGTACCTGTTCCTCGGCCTGGGTGATCGCCAGCGCTTCACACCCTCCCAGGATCCGGATTGGCCCGCCGGCAAGATTCTGCGCCTGACGCTCGACGGCAAGCCCGCGCCCGGCAATCCGAACGAGGGCAAGACCGGCGCCGCGACGATTCCGCTCATCGATCCGCCGCGCGACACCGAAGCCGCGAAGACGGCGAAGGTCGTCAGCACCTATACGTTTCCCGACGGGAACCTCACACCCGCGGAAACGTGGGCGTCCGGATTCCGTGTACCGTACGGATTGGCGTTCTCGCCGGCCGGCGAACTCTGGGAAGTGGAGCACGGTCCGCGAGGGGGCGACGAGTTGAACCTGATCGAGAAGGGGAAGAACTATGGCTGGCCGCTCGTCTCTTATGGGCAGAACTACGACGGTGTCCCGATTGCCAATCCGGACACCCGGCCCGATCTGGTGAAGCCGGTGCTGTACTGGGTGCCGGTCATCGCGCCGGGCAACCTGATGTTCTACACGAGCGCGAAGGTCTTCCCGCAGTGGAACGGCAGCGGCTTCATCAGCGGTCTGGGATCGAAGAGTCTCAATCGCGTCGTGTTCGACGGCCATGGGGGTGCGAAGCTGGCCGAGCGGTGGGACGTTGGCCGCCGCATCCGCGATGTCGAACAGGGGCCCGATGGCACGCTGTGGCTGCTGGAGGACGCCAACCCGGGCGCCCTCATCCATGTGACGCCGAAGCCGGCCAATCCGACGCCCGCCAAATGAGGATCATGGACATGAGGGGCCTCGCTTCGAGATGTTTCTCGCGCAGGATCGCCGCGCTGGCCGTCGCGCTGCTCGGCTCGACGACGATCGCGGCGCAGACGAACGTGCTGTTCCCGTGGCCATCCGGCCGATCGAGGGTCACTTTCGAGATCCGCGTGCCGCCGTCGGTCCGCGGCGAACCGCTGACCGGCCGCGTGTACGTGATCCTCACGCACGACAACAGCCGCGAGCCGCGCCTCCAGGTCGGGCGCGTGGGCGCGCCGCTCTTCGGGCACGACGTCGAACGGCTCGCGCCAGGTGCCGCAGCGACGATCGACGGCACCGATCTGGGCACGCCTGTCGCCGACATGGCCGACCTGCCCGCCGGCGACTACTGGGTGCAGCCGTTCGTGAACGTCTACTCCGAGTTCAAGCGGGCCGACGGCCACACGGTCTGGATGCACGACGACCAGTGGGAGGGGCAGAACTGGGTGCGTTCCCCTGGCAACCTCTACGGCGCGCCGCAGCGCATCCACCTCGATCCCAAGGTGAAGAACGTCGTCTCGCTCACCGCGGACACGGCGATCCCGCCGATCCCGCCGATCCCGGACACCGAGTTCGTGCAGCGGTTCAAGTTCAAGAGCCCCTCGCTGACGAAGTTCTGGGGAAGGCCGATCTATCTCGGGGCGACGGTGCTGCTGCCGCGCGACTACAAGACCTCGACGATCAGCTACCCCGTCGACTACATCCAGGGCCACTTCAGCACCGCGGCGCCGCTCGGATTCGACCGAAGGCCCAGAACGGGCGCGCGCAGCAGCGGGCAGAGCCTGCACGACGCCTGGATGGCGGACGACTTTCCGCGCATCATCGCCGTCACCCTTCAGCACCCCACGCCGTATTTCGACGACTCCTACGCCGTGAACTCGGTCAACGTCGGACCCTACGGCGACGCGATCATGAAGGAGTTGATCCCCGAGATCGAGAAGCGCTATCGCGCGATCAAAGAGCCCTGGGCGCGGTGGCTGACCGGCGGATCCACCGGCGGCTGGGAGTCGCTGGCGCTCCAGATCTTCCATCCGGACTTCTTCGGCGGCACCTGGGCCGCCTGCCCCGATCCCGTCACCTTCAGCGACGTCGAGGGGGTGAACATCTACAAGGACGAGAACGCGTTCTATAAACAGATTGGCGACTTCCAACGCACGCCGACGGTCAATTCACGCGAGGTCGACGGCGAGATCCGGCAGACGGCGCAGCAGCGCTACTGGATGGAACTGGTCAACGGCACGCACGGCCGCTCGGGCACGGGCCAGCAGGACATCTGGCAGGCGGTGTTCGGACCGATCGGCCCGGACGGCTATTTCGAGCCGCTGGTCGATTCACGCACGGGCGCCATCGACACGTCCGTCGCGGCCTACTGGAAGGACCACTACGACCTGCTGTATTACCTGCAGCGCAACTGGGCCACTGTCGGTCCGAAGCTCGTGGACAAGCTGCACGTCTACGTGGGCGACATGGACAGCTTCTTCCTCAATCGGGACGTCCGCGCGCTCGAAGCCTGGATGAAGACGACGCAAAACCCGCACGACGAAGGCTTCTTCATGTACGGCGACCGGAAGCCGCACTGCTGGAGCGGACCGGGAACCACGGCGGATCGAGTCCGGGAGATGGCCGAGTACGGGCTGCGCAAGAAGCCCGAGGGCACGACGACCCCCTGGTGGACGTACTGAAACGCGAGCGGCCGGACCGCAAGCGCCGACGGAGAGGCTTTCGATCGGGGTGCGCCCACGGTCATCTCGGAGATCGAAGGTCGGACGTCACCATCGCGTTCACGATCTCGTACATCATCTGAGTCCCGGTGCGCACGTTCTCGATCGAGATGCGCTCGTCGTTGCCGTGCACGCCGGACTCGTCCGCCTCCGGGATCAGGAACGGCGCGTAGCCGTACGACGCAATCCCGCGATCGCGGAAGTAATGGCTGTCGGTGAACCCCGTCGAGACCGCGGGAACGATGGCCGCCTCGGGGTAGTGCTGTTTCGTGACCGACACGATCGTGCGATACAGCAGCGTGTCGGTGGACGACACCGCGGGCGTGAACCCGAGCAACTGCTCGATCCTGATGCCCGGATCGTTCAGCGCGTTGGCCAGCTCCTGCTTGAACGCCGGGATGTCCTGATCCGGCAGGAGACGACAGTCCAGCTCGGCGCCCGCTTCGGGCGGAATCACGTTGACCTTGGCGCTGCCGTTGAGCATCGTGATCGAGCACGTGTTCCGCGTGAGTGCCGCCAGCTCCGGATATTCCGACTGCAGCCGGAGCAGCATCTCGGGCTTCTGCACGGTGGCGGTCATGTCGGCGAACGCCCCCTTCCACTGCGGCGCGGCCGTCGGGGCGAGCCCCTTGAAGTAGGTGTCGACCGCCGGCACGATCCGCGGCGCGAACTCGTACGTCTGCAGCCGGTACAGCGCGCGGATCAGGCGGTTGACCGACGAGGCAATCGGCGGCTCCGATCCGTGCCTCGGGACCCCCGTCGCCGTCAGCTTGAACCAGTACGGCACCTTCTGCGTGACCTCGATCCCGAACTGCTGGCGCCCCGCTTCGACCGACCCGCCTCCGCCTTCATTGAGGACGAAGCCGACCCCCTTGAACGCCTCCGGGTGATGCTCGACGACCCAGCCCGCTCCGTACGCCGCGCCCGCTTCCTCGTCGGCGGTGGCCATGAAGACGACGTCGCGGTCGAGGGGCACGTGCGCGCGGTGCAGCGCCAAAAACGCCTCGAGCTCCACGATCCCCAGCGTCTTCGTGTCGAGCGTGCCGCGTCCCCAGAGATAGCCATCCTTCACCGTGGCTGCGAACGGATCCACGGTCCAGAACCTTCGATCCGCCGGGACGACGTCCATGTGGCTGAGGAGGAGCAGGGCAGGCTGCGATCCGCCTTCGAGCCGCGCCCAGATGTTGCCGCGGCCCGGCGCCGAGAGCCCGGTGTGGAAGGGAATGCCCTCCTTCGTGAAGATATCGGCGAAGAACTGCATGGCGCGATCCTCGTGCCCCGGCGGGTTGGTCGTATCGATCTTGACGTATTGCTCGACGCGCGAGACGGCTTCGTCTTGCAGTTGCCGCATGTCTGGTGGCTGCTGCGCGGCTGGAAGCGCGGTCGCGGCGGTGCAGACGGCGGCGAGGCAGACGGCGAGACGGCGTAGGGCAGAGAGGCGGACGGCAGCACACTTCGGCATGGGCA
The DNA here is from genome assembly GCA_036278735.1 of Vicinamibacterales bacterium. GTDB lineage: Bacteria > Acidobacteriota > Vicinamibacteria > Vicinamibacterales > 2-12-FULL-66-21 > DASUKM01. The sequence goes on along the minus strand of DASUKM010000042.1, from coordinate 20,788 downwards.
GATACTCTGCGAAGTCCGGCGCTCGGCGCAACCGCCATCCGGGACGCGCCACCCCTGAGGCCGCCGCCGCTGACGTTCGGCGTATCATTCGTCCCGCTGCCCCGATGGACACGGACGGCCCGTTGCCATGGCCTCTCAGGACGATCGACTCGGCGTGAACGCGCCGATCACGCGGCGCGATTTCGTGAACGGCACGCTGGTCGCGGCCGCGGGACTGTTCGTGCGCTCCGGCGATCGCGCGCGGACCCCCGCCGCTTCACCGGCTGAGGATTTCGACGGGTACGGCGGCGTGGGGGACTACGCCCGCTCGAACGGGAACACGTGGCGCGTGATGAGCGACGGCCACGCCATGCGCGACGGAGGCTTCGAAGCGGTCGCGGCGAACGCCCTCGACACGCGCGAGACCTACGATCTCGTCGTCGTGGGCGGCGGCATCAGCGGCCTGGCCGCGGCGCTGTTCTTCCAGCGGAACGATGGCGGGCGGTGTCTCGTGCTCGAGAATCACCCGATGTTCGGCGGCGAGGCCAAGCGCAACGAGTTCATCGTCGACGGCCACCGTCTCGCCGTCCATCAGGGCTCGGCCATCTTCCTCGTTCCGGGAAAAGGCGGGTACACCGATCGCTTCTACGATCTGATCGGGATGGATCGCCGGACCTTCGAGTACCAGCGCTGGCGCGGCCCCGAAACGCCGATGCCGCTGGCGCACGATCCCTACGACACGCCGCGAGACTACGGCTTCTGGTTCGGCCCGCAGTTCACGGGCCGCAAAGGCGTGTGGGTGATGGACCCCTGGCGACGCCGGCTCGAAGGGGCGCCGATCGACGACGCCACGAAGGCGGAGCTGCTGCGCACTCAACTGCCCGCAGACGAGACCGTCTTTTCGCGTCCGCGGGTGGACGGCGACGCGGCCGCGCGCACGCTGGATGGCGTCACGTACGAGGACTTCCTCATGGCGCGGTATCACATCAGCCGCGAGACCGTGCGCCGGTTCCTGTTCACGGAGGGGAGCGGCTACGGCATCGGACCGGACGTCCTGTCGGCGTACTGCTGGTGCGCCATCGAGACCCAGTTTCCCGAGGACAGCGACGACGTGCAGATGTTCCCGGATGGGAATACCGGCTTCGCGCGTCTCATGGTCAAAACGCTCGTCCCCGAGGCATTCGCCGGCCCGCGCACGGTAGATGCGGTGTGGCGCAATCCCGTGCGCTTCGCAGCGCTGGATCGAGCCGGAGCGCGCACCCGTATCCGCCTGGGCGCGACGGTCGTTCGCGTGGCACACGATGACGACCCTGCGCGCGCGTCGCACGTGAACGTCACGTACGTCAAGGACTCGCGCCTTTACCGCGTGAGGGCGCGCCGCGTCGTCATGTCCGGCGGGAGCTGGACGACGAAGCACGTCGTGCACGATTTACCGGCGGCGCATCGCGAGGCGTATGCGCAGTTCCACCGATCGCCGTGCCTGATGGCGAATGTTGCGGTCCGCAACTGGCGGTTCCTGTACCGGATGGGGCTCTCGGGGTGCCGCTGGTTCGGTGGGCTGGGGGACGCCTTCACCGTGCGCCGGCAGGCGCTGGTGGACGGGATCGATCCCACATTCGGTCCGGACTCGCCGACTGTGCTCACCATCAAGGTGCTCTTCGGGCGGCCGGGGCTGCCACTCGGCGAACAGGTCAGCCTCGGCCGGGCCGAACTGCTGGGCACGACCTTCGCGCAGTACGAGCGGACGCTGCGCGAGCAGCTCGCCGACATGTTCGCGGCGGGCGGATTCGATCCGCGTCGCGACGTCGCCGGGATCATCCTCAACCGCTGGGGCCACGCCTACGTCAACCCGCAGCCCGGGTTCTTCTTTGGCAGCAACGGCCGCCCCGCGCCGCGCGCCGTGCTGCGCGACGCGCCGTTCGGCCGGATCGCGTTCGCGAACACCGATCTCGCGGGCGCCGCGGATCATCGCAATTCCATCCGGGAGGCGGATCGCGCCGTGCGGCAGCTGGCCATGGCCTGATACAGGGCAATCGATGCCGATCGGGCTGCCGTGCTGCGCCCCGGAGCGTAGAATGCGGCCATGTTGACGCGGATTGGTCTGTTTGTCACCGCCGCAGCGGTACTCTCGACCGGCTGGTTGGTCCCGCAGAGGGTTCAGGCTCCAGCATTCAGGGGCTCGACGACGCTCGTCGCGATTGACGCCGTGGTGCGCGATTCGGCCGGGCACCCGATCCGGAATCTCACCCGCGACGATTTCCAGGTTCTCGAGGACGGACAGCTCCGCGACCTGCAGACGTGCACGTTGATCGACTTACCCGTCACCGACGTCGGCGCGAGGGTTGAGACGGCCGCGCGCCAGGTCGCGTCGAACGCACGGGACGGGCGCGTCTACCTGATTGCCATCGATGCCTTTCACCTGACGCCCGCTGGCGCGCACCGAATCGCGCCCCTTCTGAAGCAGTTCATCACCGATTACATGGGCCCCGCCGACGTCGCCGCTGTCGCACGCCTCGACTTTTCGCCCCGCGGCTCCGAGTTCACGTCCGACAAGCAACGGCTGCTGTCGCTCGTCGGCGCCGCAAACGTGCCGTCGCCCTCGACGATGGCGCCGCCTGGAGTCGGCATCGCCGGCGGGGCGCCGTTTGCGCCCGCTGCGCTGATCAACGAGCGCATGCTCGCGTCGCTCGCCTCCGCGATGCAGTACGCCGCGCGGCCGCAGGGCCGGCGGACCACCGTGCTGCTCCTGAGCGAGGGCATCGACACGGACGTGTTCTCCGCCGCCACGGGCAACGACGAGGCGCTGCGGACGCTCGACGCCGAACGCGACGCGATCGAAGCCGCCGCGCGCGCGAACGTCAACATCTATGCGATCGATCCGCGCGGGTTGGCGGCCATGGACTCGAGGATGGAGGGGGGGCGGCCGGTGGCCCTTCAGCAGTGGGATTCCCTGCGCACGCTGGCCGCCGAAACGGGCGGCCGCGCCATCGTCGGCCGAACCGATCTTCGCGACGAATTCGCCCGGCTCGTCGCCGAAGACAGCACGTACTACATCCTTGGTTACGTGTCGCCGCATGCCGATGATTACGACGGCAAGTTCCATCAGGTGACGGTCCGGGTGCGCCGGTCAGGAGCGAGCGTGGACGCGCGCAAAGGCTGGTACGCGCCGAAGCGCAAAGAGGGGAAGACGGCTGCGGCCCTGAACGCCGCGTGGTTCGACAACTCGCTCGACAGTCTCCTCGCGCGCCCTCTTCCGACAGGCAACCTTGGTGTGACGCTTCGGGCTACAGGTGCCACGGTCAGGCTCGGAAAGAAACAGGCGACCGTCGTCGTCGTCCTGGAGGGCAGCGCGGCCCAGTTGCCCTGGCAGCGGAAGGCCGGTGAGATGCAGGCGCGCCTGCAACTGGCCTACCGCACCATCGCCGACGATGGAAAGGAACTCAGAGGAGGGCCGCAATCGATCGTGTTTCGTCGAACCGCGCCTGGCTCCTCTGGTGAAGGCGGGTGGCGGTACGTCGGCGAGGTCACACTGGGACTCGGGCATACGCAACTGCGGGTGGCGGTACGCGCACCCGACGACGGTCGCGCGGGGAGCGTGTTTCTCGATCTTGCCGTCCCGGATCCCGCCCGCACGCCTCTCGTGCTCAGCGATCTCCTGCTGACATCCCGGCTCGGCGCCATGCCGACGACCGGACGTGCGCCCGGTCTCGAAGGCGTGCTCCCCGGTCCGCCGACGACGGCGCGAACGTTTTCGCGCGACGACACCCTCGTCGTGTACGCCCATCTGGCGGGGAAGCAGGCGAAGGGCGCGACCGTACACAGCGTTGTTCGCGCGGTCACAGGTGCGGCGGTGCGGAGCCTCGAGCCCCAGGTTCACGACCTCACGGATGGCGCGCGGGATTACGTCGCCGTGCTGCCACTCGGCTCATTCGAGCCAGGCGAGTATGTGCTGACGTTCGAGGCGACAGCGTCCAAGGCAGACCCGGTCTCGAAGGCAGTCTCGTTCACGGTACGGTGATCGCGTCTCGAAGCGCGGCGACTCTTCCGCGGCGCGACCTCCACCAGGCGACCGACGATCGGCCGCTGTTCACGGGAAGCCCGGAGCGTCGCGAACCGGCGAAGGGCTCATCGCGGCAGGTCAGGGCGCTGCGCGGTCCACCGGCGGTACGCGCGGCGCACGTAGGCGAGCCGTTCGGCGCCGGTGGGATACCGGCGGGTGAACCACCGGACGAGCACCTCGACGTGCTCGCGTTCGCCGCTCGTGAGGTCGTCCTCGAGCGCGGCCCGGACTTCCTCGACCGAGACGCGCCGATGGACCAGCGCGGCGATCGCGTCCGCGGCAGGGTCGGTCATGCGCCTGGCTCCCGCTCCCGCAGGGCGCGGAGCAACCTGATGTCGTCGAGATCTCCAGGACGGCCGGCGACCTGCTTGGTCAAGATCAAGTCGTCGAGCGACGGGAGATTGATCGAGACGCCGTCGCCAAGCGCCAGTGGCTTACGGCGGCTCCACAGCGCCTCGAATTCCACCTGCTGCCCTCCGAGCGTGGGAATCGATCGTGCCACCAGCACGTCGACGTGTTCGTCGTTTTCGAGTACGTAGCGGCCACGCTGGCGCGCCGCCTCCGGCTCGTGCGTGGGAAGCAATCCCTGCCCGGCCGCGGCGACGTTGAAGAGAGCGATATCGTCGATCGCGATCCAGAAGTCGTAGTCCGCCGTCAGGACCGGCAGGCCCAGGAGCACCAGCGCACGGCGGCCGATGAGGAGCGCCCGGGCACCACTCGCGTCGATCGCGCGAAAGAAGGCCAGTTCGTCGAACTCGGAGGGTTCCATCGCCTCCTGATTATAGCCAGCCCACAGAGATTGCCGTCGCGCCACGCGCGATGCGGGCATTCCGCGCTCTCCGCGACCGCCCGGTCGCTTCAGCGCGCGTCCTGACGGTAGAATGCGGCCAGGTCACTCCTGACTGTATGACGAGCGCGACAGGTCCATGACGAACGCACGCCTTTGTTTCGGCGCCGCGGCGATGTCTGGATTCATCGCGATGTCTGCCGCGACACCGATCAGCACGACGAGGTTTCACTTCGATTCCGCAGGCTGCATCGTGCTGCCCGTTCGGGTCGACGGCACGCTGCGCACGTTCGTGATGGACACCGGCGCACGCGCTACAATCGTCAGCCCCGCTCTAGCGACAACCCTCACGCGGAGAATTCGACAGGACCGCCACGGTGTGCGGGTGGTCGACGATGTGTCGCTGGAGCTGCTCGGCGTGGTGCTGCCGCACCAGGCATTGCGACTGTCGAACGAGCCGATCCTCGGCGATGGGGTGGTCGGGGCGAAGATCTGCGATCGGTTTGTCGTCGAAATCGACTTTCGAGCTCGCCGAATCACGTTGTGGGCACGGTCGGTCGCGGTCGACACTCGGCACGGCGTCGTCGTACCTGCCGACTTCAGCAACGAGGCTCCTGTCATCAAGGCCAGCATCAGCGCCGCTGGCGTGAAGCCGTCCGCCGCGACTCTCATCGTCGGACTGTTACCGGATACCGTCTCGTTTACTTATCGGTACGCCGCCGAAGCAGGCCTTCTGGATGCTGCGAGAAATGGGCAGCTGCCCATCGAGGTTCGAGGCGTGACGAAGTCATCGCTCTCGGTCGTGACACATCTGCCGCGGCAGCCAGAGCGGCACGTGTCGATGATTGCGGACGGTATCGTCTCAGCCCGCGCGTTGACCCGCTCGTGGATTGTGTTCGACAGCTCGCGTGGCCGGATCGTGATCGGCCGGTAGGACTGTCGCCGGGTCCAAAAGACCCGGCCTACTTCGAGCCGTTCATCGACGCCAGGAACTCGGCGTTCGACTTGGTCTTGCCCATCTTCGAGAGCAGCAGCTCCATCATCATCCGAAGGGCTTCGCCCCTCGGACTCCCCGGCACGCGCGCTCGCGCGCCGCTTCGCCGGCGCGCTCCGCTCGCGTGGCTCACTCGCGGCGCTCGTTCGCTATTTTGACCCGTTCATCGAGATTATCCGAAGGGCTTCGCCCCTCGGACTCCCCGACACGCGGCTCGCGCGCCGCTTCGCCGGCGCGCTCCGCCCGCGTGGCTCACTCGCGGCGCTCGTTCGCTATTTCGAGCCGTTCATCGAGATTATCCGAAGGGCTTCGCCCCTCGGACTCCCCGGCACGCGCGCTCGCGCGCCGCTTCGCTGGCGCGCTCAGCCGGCGTGGCTCACGCGGCGCTCGTTCGCTATTTCGAGCCGTTCATCGAGATTATCCGAAGGGCTTCGCCCCTCGGACTCCCCGGCACGCGCGCTCGCGCGCCGCTTCGCCGGCGCGCTCCGCCCGCGTGGCTCACTCGCGGCGCTCGTTCGCTACTTAGACCCGTTCATGGACGCCAGGAACTCGGCGTTCGATTTGGTCTTGCCCATCTTCGACAGCAGCAGCTCCATGCCTTCCTGCGGGGACAGCGGTCCGAGCACTTTGCGCAGCACCCAGATCCGCGAGAGGTCGTCCTTCGGGAGCAGCAGCTCCTCCTTCCGCGTCCCGCTCTTCTGGATGTCGATCGCGGGGAACACGCGGCGGTCGGCGAGCTTGCGATCGAGGTGGATCTCCAGGTTGCCCGTCCCCTTGAACTCCTCGAAGATCACGTCGTCCATGCGCGAGCCGGTGTCGACGAGCGCGGTCGCGATGATCGTCAGCGACCCGCCTTCCTCGATGTTGCGCGCGGCACCGAAGAAGCGCTTCGGCCGCTGGAGCGCGTTGCTGTCGACGCCGCCCGACAGCACCTTGCCGGAGGCCGGCACGATCGTGTTGTAGGCGCGCGCGAGCCGCGTGATCGAGTCGAGCAGGATCACGACGTCCTTCTTGTGCTCGACCAGCCGCTTCGCCTTCTCGATCACCATCTCGGCGACCTGCACGTGCCGCTGCGCCGGCTCGTCGAAGGTCGACGAAATCACTTCTCCCTTCACCGACCGCTGCATGTCGGTGACCTCTTCGGGCCGCTCGTCGATCAGCAGGACGATGAGGAAGACCTCGGGGTGATTCGCCGTGACGCTGTTCGCGATGTTCTGCAGCAGCATCGTCTTGCCCGTCCGGGGCGGGGCCACGATCAGTCCGCGCTGCCCCTTGCCGATCGGCGTCATGTGATCCATGACGCGGGCCGACAGGTTGTCGGACACGGTTTCGAGGCGGAGCCGCTCCTGCGGATAGAGCGGCGTCAGATTCTCGAAGAAGACGCGGTCGTGCGTGCGCGACGGCGGCTCGAAGTTGACCGCCTCCACCTTGATGAGGGCGAAGTAGCGTTCCCCTTCTTTCGGCTGGCGGATTTGGCCGCTGACGGTGTCGCCGGTCTGGAGGTCGAACTTCCGGATTTGCGAAGGAGAGACGTAGATGTCGTCGGGACCCGGCAGGTAGTTGTAGCTCGGGGCGCGCAGGAACCCGAACCCGTCGGGCAGCGTCTCGAGCACCCCTTCGGAGAAGAGCAATCCGCTCTTCTCGGCGCGCGAGCGGAGGATCTGGAAGATCAGCTCCTGCTTGCGGAGGCCGGTGACGCCCGGCACGTCGAGCGACTGCGCGAGGCGGGTGAGTTCGCCGACGCTCATTTCCTTCAGCGTCGAGAGATCCAGGACGGTCGTGTCGGGGGTCGGGGCGGCTACGTCCGCGCCAGTCTGGCTATCAGGCTCCACAGGTCATCCAATCCTTCGCCGCGGGCTGCCGAGACCGGCAGGGCGGCCGTTCCAAACGTTCGTTCCAGGTCCGTGAGGTTCCGCGCACGCTCCGCGCGGGAGAGTTTATCGATCTTGGCCGCCACGAGCGCGTGGGCGACTCCGAGTGTTTCAATCCAGCGGTGCGCGTCGACGTCGGCCTCGAGCCCGGGATGCCGCGCGTCGACCAGGTGCAGCACGCCGGCCATCCGTATCCGGTCGGCCGAAAAATACTCCGCCGCGACCCGGCCCAGCTCCGCGACCGACGGCTCGCCGCCCCTCGCATAGCCATAGCCCGGCAGGTCGGCGAAGTACACCCGCCATTGTCCGGGAGCGCCGGCCCCCCCCGCCACCGTCGCGAGGTACAGATTCGCCAGGCGCGTCTTGCCGGGGGCGGCGCTCGTCCGCGCGAGCGGCCGCCGCACCAGGGCGTTGATCAACGTGGACTTGCCGACGTTGGACCGGCCGACCAGCGCGACGTGCGGCACGCCGTCGTTCGGGATCCCGGCGGCCGTGACGGCGCTCGTGACGAAGCGCGCGTCGATGACCTTCATGCCCGCGACACGCGCGCCGCGCGGCGAGCCCGCGGCCGGCGTCGCCGCTCCGTCTGCGTCATCGATCGCCGGCCGGCACGTCCCTTCAGTGAGAGACGCCGCTCGAGTCCAAATCCACGGCGACGGGGGCGTCGACCACCGGCGCGATGCCGCGCAGCGGTTCGGCCAGCGCAATCCGCAAGACCTCGTCCATCGTCTCGACCATGTAGAGATCGAGCGCGTCGAGGACGTTCTTCGGGATGTCCGCCAGGTCCTTCTCGTTGTCCTTGGGGAAGATGATCGTCTTCAGGCCCGAACGGTGCGCGGCGAGAATCTTCTCCTTGATGCCGCCAATCGGCAGCACCTTGCCGCGCAGGGTGATCTCGCCGGTCATCGCGACGTCCTTCCGCACGGCCGCGTGGCCGAGCGCGGAGACGAGCGCCGTCGCGAGCGTGATGCCCGCCGACGGCCCGTCTTTCGGGATCGCGCCTTCGGGGATGTGGATGTGCACGTCGGTCGTGCGGTTGAAGTTCTTCGGAATCCCGACCTCGTCCGCCTTCGAGCGCACGTAGCTCATGGCGGCCTGGGCCGACTCCTGCATGACGTCCCCCAGCTTGCCGGTCAGCATCAGCCGACCCTTGCCGGGCATGAGCGTCGCTTCGATCACGAGAATCTCGCCGCCCACTTCCGTCCAGGCGAGTCCGGTCGCGACCCCGATCTCGTTCTTCTCTTCGGCCATCGTCGGCCGGAAGCGCGGCACGCCGAGGTATTCGGTCACCTTGGCGGCCGAGATCTCCTCGCAGAACGCGTTCCCCTGGACGACGACCTTGCGGGCGATCTTGCGGCAGATCGACGCGATCTCGCGCTCGAGGTTCCGGACGCCCGCTTCGCGCGTGTAGCGCTGGATGATCGCCTGAAACGCCTCGTCGAGGAAGGTGATGTTCCCCTGCGTGAGGCCGGCGCCGTCGATCGCCTTGGGGGCGAGGAAGCGCCGGGCAATCTCGATCTTCTCCTGCTCGGTGTAGCCGGCGAGCTGCAGGACTTCCATGCGATCGCGCAGCGCCTGCGGAATCGTGTGCAGCACGTTGGCCGTGCAGATGAACATCACGTTCGAGAGGTCGTACTCGACGTCGAGATAGTGATCGAGGAACGCGCTGTTCTGTTCGGGGTCGAGCACCTCGAGCAGCGCCGCCGAGGGATCGCCGCGGAAGTCCATCGACATCTTGTCGACTTCGTCGAGCAGGAACACCGGGTTCATCGTGCCGGCCTTCTTCATCATCTGGACGATCTGGCCGGGGAAGGCCCCGATGTACGTCCGCCGGTGGCCGCGGATTTCCGCCTCGTCGCGCACGCCGCCCAGCGAGAGGCGCACGAACTTCCGGTTCATCGCGCGCGCGATCGACTTGGCGAGCGACGTCTTGCCGACCCCCGGAGGGCCCGAGAAGGTGAGGATCGTCGCCTTCGGCTTCTTGACGAGCGCCCGGACGGCGAGGAACTCGAGGATGCGGTCCTTGATCTTGTCGAGGCCGTAGTGGTCCTCGTGCAGGATCTCCTCGGCGCGCTTCAGGTCGCGGCTCTCCTTCGTCTTCTTGTGCCAGGGAACCGCGATCAGCCAGTCGAGATAATTGCGCGAGACCGTCGCCTCGGCCGACATGGGGGGCATCGCTTCGAGCCGCTTCAGTTCCTGGATGGCCTTCTCTTCGGTGTCCTTCGGCATCCGGGACTGTTCGATCTTCTTCTTCAGCTCCTCGATCTCGTTGCCCTTCTCGTCCTTGCGCCCCAGCTCCTTCTGGATCGCCTTCATCTTCTCGTTCAGGTAGTACTCCTTCTGCGCCTTCTCCATCTGCTTCTTCACGCGCGACTGGATCCGGCGGTCCACCTGCAGCTTGTCGACTTCGGCCTCGAGGAGCGCGGCGATGCGGTTCAGCCGCTCGACAGGCGAGATGATCTCGAGCAGGTTCTGCTTCTCGTCGATCCCGACGACCAGGTGCGCCGAAATCGTGTCGGCGAGCTTGCCGGGGTCGTCGACCCGCACGGCGGCAATCATCGCGTCGTAGTTCAGGCTGTTCGACAGCTTCACGTACTGCTCGAAGAGCGTCACGACGCGCGTCATCGTGCTCTCGGCGTCGACCCCCGTCTCCTTGTGCTTCGGCACGACCTTCACGACGACGCGGTAGAAGCCCTTGTCTTCCTTCCACTCGACGGCGCGCGCGCGCTCGACCCCTTCGACGAGCACCTTGATGTTGCCGTCGGGCAGCTTGAGGCTCTGGACGATGCTCGCGACGCAGCCCATCGTGTACACGTCGCTCGGCTGCGGCTCGTCCACCGCCGCGTCGTGCTGGGCGGCGAGGAAGATCCGCTTGTCCTTGGCGAGCGCGTGCTCGAGGGCGCGCGTCGACGACGGCCGTCCGATCACGAACGGCATCATCATGTGCGGAAAGACGACGACGTCCCGCAGGGGGACGATGGGCAGGGTTTCGTAGAGTTCCATGTGAAAAAAGAAGCTGCCAGCGGCCAGCGTCCAGCCGCCGGCTGGGAGCCGGGACCTATCCCGCCTTTTCGATCAGCGTGATCGGCTTTTCCTTGCTCTGGACGACCTCGCGGGTGATCACGCACTCCCGGACCTTCTTCTGACCGGGCAGCGTGTACATGAGATCGAGCATCAGGTCCTCGATGATCATGCGCAGGCCGCGCGCGCCAATCTTCCGCGCGAGCGCCAGTTCCGCGATCGCCTCGAGCGCGTCGTCGGTGAAGCGGAGCTTCACGTTCTCGTACTCGAACAGTTTCTGGTACTGACGCGTGATTGCGTTGCGAGGTTGCGTGAGAATCTGCACGAGGGCCGCGCGGTCGAGCTCGTGGAGCGTGCCGACGACCGGCAGCCGGCCGACGAACTCGGGGATGAGCCCGTAGCGGATGAGGTCCTCCGGCTCGATCAGCTCGAGCGTGGTCCCGATGTCGCGGTTGGCGACCGACTTGACGTCCGCCTTGAAGCCCAGCGTCTTCTTGCCCGTCCGCCGCTCGATCTGCTTGTCGAGCCCCACGAAGGCGCCGCCGCAGATGAAGAGGATGTTGGTCGTGTCGACCTGGAAGAATTCCTGGTGCGGGTGCTTGCGCCCCCCCTGGGGCGGCACGTTCGCGACGGTCCCTTCGAGGATCTTGAGCAGCGCCTGCTGGACGCCCTCGCCCGACACGTCGCGCGTGATGGACGGGTTCTCGTCCTTGCGGCAGATCTTGTCGACCTCGTCGATGTAGATGATCCCCTGCTGGCACTTCTCGATGTCGCCGCCGGCGGCCTGGAGCAGCTTGAGGATGATGTTCTCGACGTCCTCCCCCACGTAGCCCGCTTCGGTCAGCGTCGTGGCGTCGACGATGGTGAAGGGGACCGAGAGCAGCTTGGCGAGCGTCTGGGCGAGCAGCGTCTTGCCGGTCCCGGTGGGGCCGATCAGGAGGATGTTCGACTTGGTCAGCTCGATTTCGGTGCGGGTGCGCGACTGCTTCTGGATCTCGATGCGCTTGTAGTGGTTGTAGACCGCGACCGCGAGCTTCTTCTTCGTCTGTTCCTGGCCGATGACGTACTCGTCGAGGAACTTCTTGATGTCGTGCGGGACGGGCAGCGACGAGCGCGCGCCGCCGCGCGCCTCGAAGCGGTTGTCGTCGGCGATGATGTCGTTGCAGACCTCGACGCATTCATCGCAGATGAAGACGGTCGGGCCCGCAATCAGCTTCCGGACGTCGTTCTGATCCTTGTTGCAGAACGAACAGCGGAGGACTTCCCCTTCACCAGTTTTCTTGACCATAGGGTCTGTTCTCGTCAGGCGGGATCTGGCCGGCTTGGCGGACCCGTCGGCCCGCCCGGCGCGGCTTCATGCCCGCTTCCGGATGACGTCGTCAATGATACCGTATTCCTTGCCCTGGTCGGCCCCCATGATGTAGTCGCGCTCGGTATCATCCTGGATACGCTTGAGGGGCTGGCCGGTGTGCTGCGAGAGGATCTGGTTGAGCCGCTCGCGGGTGCGCAGCAGCTCGCGCGCGTGGATGTCGATATCGGTCGTCTGGCCGCCGAGCCCCTGGACCCACGGCTGGTGGATCAGGATGCGCGAGTTGGGGAGCGAGTAGCGCTTCCCCTTGGCGCCCGCCGCCAGCAGGACGGCGGCCACCGAGGCCGCCTGGCCGATGCAGTAGGTCGCGACGTCCGGCTTGATGAACTGCATCGTGTCGTAAATCGCCATCCCGGCGGTGACGACCCCCCCCGGGCTGTTGATGTAGAGCAGAATGTCGCGGTCCGGGTCCTCGGCCTCGAGGAAGAGCATCTGCGCGATCACGAGGTTCGCGATGTTGTCGTCGATCGGCGTGCCGATGAAGATGATGCTGTCCTTGAGCAGGCGCGAGAAGATGTCGTACGCGCGCTCCCCGCGGTTGGTCTGTTCGACCACCATCGGGATCAACTGAGAATACGCGGAATGGCCCATGCAGATTCGCCGTGGCGCCGTCCGGCCCGCAGGGGCGGCGGCGCAGAAATTCGAAACTCGCTGTTCAGGCAGTGCTGGGAACGACCGGTGGGTCCTTTATGAAGCGCTCCTCTGACATGTTTCGGCCGGAGGGTTACGCTTCTCCAATTCTAGCACGCGAGAGCACCAGCTCGATGGCCTTCTCGCGCCGCAGACCCGCATAGATCCGGCCGACGCCCCCTTCCTTCTCCAGCCGCGCCCGGACGGCCGCGGCCGTCCGGCCGGTGCGGTCCGCGTAGCGCCCGATCTCCGCCTCGACTTCCTCGTCCGACACCGTCAACGGCTCGCGGCGCGCGATCTCGTCGAGCACCAGCGCCCCCCGGACCGCGTCGGCCGCCGCCTCGCGCTGCCGCTCGCGGAACTCCTCCCAGTTGATGTTCGCCTTCATCGGATCGATCTGCTGCTCGATGAGGCGCCGGACGAATTCCTCCACGCGCCTGTCGATTTCGCGATCGAGCAGCGCGGCGGGGACGTCGAACGAGACGCGCCCGGCGAGCTGCTTCATCAGCGTCGATCGCAGCTCGCGATCCGACTCGTGCCTGGCCTCGTGCTCGAGATCCTGCCGGACACGACCCCGGAGCGCCGCGAGCGAGTCGAACTCGCCGAGGTCCTTCGCGAACTCGTCGTCGAGCTCCGGGACCACCCGCTTACGGATGGCCTTGACGGTGACGTCGTACGCGACCGTCGTGCCGGCCAGTTCCTTGATCGTGTAGTCGTCGGGATACGTGACGTCGAAACGCTTCGCGGCCCCGTTGGTCAGCCCGGTCAGCTCCTGATCGAAGCCCGGCGGATTGGCGGGGGACCCGATGTCGACCGTCACGTTCTCATGGCGATCGGTCTGCGGCTCGTCCTCCCCTTCGGCCGGCGGCGCCGTCCGCACCAGATCCATCAGCACCGAATCGCCCATCTCGATCCCGCGATCCTCGATCGGCTCGTAGCGCGCCGCGCGCTCGCGCAGCCGCGAGAGCGCTTCGTCGACGGCGGCGTCGGCGACCGTCGTGCCCGGCCGGTGCAGGGCGATCGTCGTCAAATCGCCCGGGTCGATGGGGGGCACCGTCTCGAAGGTCGCCGTGAACTTGAGCGGCTGTCCCTCCTCGACGACGACGTCGCGGATGTCCGGGGTATCGACCGGTTCGACCCCGCGCTCGCGCAGCGCCTCGTCGACCGCACGCGGAATCAGCCCGTGGGCGACGTCGTGCAGGATCTGGTCGCGAAAGCGCTGGCGGACGATCTTGGCCGGCACCTTCCCGGGCCGGAAGCCCGGAATCCGCGCCGCCTTGCTGTAATCGCGCGCGACCCGGTCGATCTCGGCGTCGACGACAGTACTCGGGATCTCGACGACGAGATTCTTGCGGATATCGTTGACGTCGATGAACTCGCTCTTCATGTTTGTTCGGGGGAATATCGCCGCTCGCAAGAATCTGGCGGCTCGCGGCGCTTCCCCCCGCCTCCGCGCTTCGCGCGACGGCGGGCCGCCGTAGCCTTGGCGAAGGCGGCCGAACCCCCTGGCTCGCGTCACTCGCGGGGGCCCCACGCCCCGCGCGTTCCGCTCGCTCCTTACCAGTGTCGTTTCAGTGGGCGCCTGGGTATTCTCACTATCGGTCAGTCTGGTGCGGCGCGTTGCCGGGGCATTCACGGAATGTCGCACAAAATGGGTTGGAGCACCGTCCAGCCGACGCGCATCTGCACGCGCGAAGGCTGATGCGAAAGGGGGGAGTCGAACCCCCAAAGCCTTCCGGCTACCGGATCCTAAGTCCGGCGCGTCTGCCAGTTCCGCCACTTTCGCAGGCGGTCCTTTTCCGTAGCCTAACACGAGTGCCTCGCCCGGTGCTGAGGCTGCGGCCCAGGCGGGCGCCATGGCGCATGTCGGTCCGGACGTCCGCAGCTATGTAAATTTGTTCATGCGCGCAATGGATGCGTTCGGCTTCGGCGCGCACTCCAGAGCCCAGGTGTACGACGCGCACGTGAATTCGCGCCTGTTTCGCGATCACCCGCGTCATCCGTACGGCGATCCGACCTGATCTGCTGGCATTTGGCCCATATCCTGCACTTCCGCATTCCAGACAACAGTTTCGCGAACCTGTCCACGGGCTGAGGCAGGAGGAGGATCACAGTATGAAACGCGCGTTGACCACAACATTGGTGGCGTCCGCTTTTGCGGCATTCGCGGTCGGAGTCGCGGCGCAGACTCCGCAGCAGAATCCGCCGAGCCAGACCCCCACCACGCAGAGTCCGACCACGCAGAACCCGACGTCGGAGTCCGAAAGCGGCATGCAGCACGGCAATCGCACCGTCACGCTGACCGGCTGTCTCCGCGAGGGGGACACGGCCGACACGTTCAAGCTCGATGACGTCCAGTGGAAGGGGCGCACCGGCAGTTCGATGACGACCGAGCCGAACGAGAGCTCGGCGACCGGCACCTCCGGTTCGAGCAGCCAGAGCGCGAGCCAGGCCAGCCAGAGCGTCACCCTGAAGTCCTCTTCCGACGTCGACCTGAAGCAGCACGTCGGTCAGAAGATTCAGGTGAGCGGCACGCTGAGCCGTGCGGTCGGCACCACGGGCGAATCCAATCCGAGCATGAATCCGCCGAGCAGCAACCCGGCGAACCCGACGCCCGAGACCAATCCGAGCAGCGAGTCGTCGATGTCGCAGAGCCACGGCAACCGCACCGTCAACGTCACGACGGTCAAGATGCTGTCGGAGACCTGCGGAGGCTAACCACGCCTGTCAGCCGGCTTGGCAGCCGGCATCCACGCCAGCTCGACCTCACGGACGGGCTGGCGTTTTGCTTGTACGGCGGTAGAGGTGAGCGATGGCGCGTGCGATGTGGAAGGGCTCGATCGCGTTCGGCCTGGTCAACATTCCTGTCGAACTGTACAGCGCGGTGCGCGATCATCGGCCGCGGTTCCGTCTGCTTCATGCGAAGGACGAATCCCCGGTGCAGTACGAGCGCGTGTGCCAGGAAGAAGGCAAACCGGTCGCCTGGGAGGATCTCGTCAAGGGCTACGAGTACGCCAGGGGACAGTTCGTCGTGCTCACGAAGGAGGACTTCAAGACCGCGGCGCTCGAGAAAACGAAGGCGATCGAGATTCTCGACTTCGTGGATCCCGAGGACGTCGACGAGCGCTACTTCGAGACGCCCTACTATCTGCAGCCCGGCAAGGGGGCCGACCGCGCCTACGTCCTGTTGCGGGACGCGCTGTGCGACACCGGCAAGATGGGGATCGCGAAGATCATCCTCCGCGATACGCAGCACCTCTGCGCGGTTGAAGCCATCAAGGACGCGCTCGTCCTCACGATGATGCGATTCTCCGACGAGCTGGCCGACCTCGGCGAGTTCAGGTTCCCCCACAAGGAGCCGGTGCGGGCGCCGGAACTGAAGATGGCGCGGCAGCTGATCGACAGTCTGACGGCCAGGTGGGACCCGGACAAGTACACCGACGAGTACAAGGAAAATCTGATGCGCCTCATCAACGCCAAGATGAAGGGGCGCAAGCCGGCCTTGAAGGAACAGGAAGTACCCCGCCAGGCGGAGGTGGTCGACCTGATGGCCCGCCTGCGGGCCAGCCTCGAAGGCAAGAAGGCCGGCGCCTCGAAAACCTCGGCCAGGCCGCGGCGGACGCACCGGACAGCGGCCGCCAGACATCATAAGACCGCGCGGAAAACGGCCTGACGCGGGGCGCGGGGCGCGGGGGCGAATTTATTCAGTGCGCGGCGCGGGCCGGCTGCGGCGCCAGCGCCGCGTGATCGAGACGTGGCAGGTGCGACAGAGCAGGCGGTAGTTCTCGAGCCCACACTCGCCGCCGCCGTCCGCGACGGCGACGATGTGATCCGCTTCCCATCGCGGTCTGGCCTCACGCCAGGCGCGGCGCGCGCCACGATCCGCGGCGGGCGGCTTCATCCGCCGCCACAGGCGTTCGGCGCGCCGGACATCGTGGCGGCACAGACGGCACACCCCGCCGTCGCGCTTCCAGACGTGGTCGCGAACGTACGACGGATCGCTGCGCACTTTCCATTCGTGAACACAGGCGTCGCCGCAGAACGTGCGGCGCGGCGGCCGGACGGTGCCGCGGCACCATCGGCAGATTGGTTCACCGGCGTCGTTGCGATCGGGCTTGCCCCAGTTGTCCGCCGCCACCGCGCGGCGGCGCTGCGTACTCACCTTGGCGATATCGGCTCGTTCCGGTCAGCCCATGAAGGGCCGACCCACACCAGCGGTGCCTTCGTCTTCGTCCCGCGTCCCGCACTCCGCGTCCCGCGCTCCGCCCCCGCCCTCAGATATCCCGCGCGAAGGGGTCTCCCCAGCCCTGATGGCGGAACTGACGTTCGAGTTCCAGCGATCGCCGATTCAGCGCGGACGAATCGTCGAAGACTTCGATGCGTTCCGTGCCGTTGGGCATCGTGACGACGAGCGCGTACCGGTCGCCTTCGACCTGCCTGCGGATCTCGCAGCGCAGGTGCTCCCCCTTCCGTTCGTAGAACCAGATCATGACCTCCTGTTTCGCAAGAATGACGCCGCGGCGACTCGCGGGTTTCTGGCCCAAGGGGGACCGGTGTTCCGTCACGGCGCACTCACGTGTGCCGTCTCGAGACACGGCAGGGTGGATTCTGTCGAGGGACGCTCGCCCGTCTTGATTACTCGATCGCGGCGTATTGTCGCCGGGCGCGCTCGATTTCGTCGCGAATCTGGACCGCCAGGCTGGACGGCGCGTCGACGCGGGCGAGTGGGCCGAAGCTGAGGATCCAGCTGCGCAGCGCCCAGTCGTTGCACACGTCGAGCGCGAGCCGCAGAGTGCCGTCGGGCTGGTCGCTCGCGCGCTGCGAGGGATGCCACCGGCGGTCCCGGACGTACGGCGCGATCCGCGCGTCGAAGGCGATTTCGACGTGCTCGGGCGTCCCTTCGCCGACGCCGATCGAGTGGACGAAGGGGGCGTCCACCGGCGCAACGGGGGAGAAGTGCTCCTCGAGCAGCGAAAGCGATCGGATGCGTTCGACGGCAAACGTCCGCACGTCGGCGTACTCGACGACGTTGGCGACCAGATAGAGGCCGCCCTGGGCGTACACGAGCCGGTGCGGCTCGACGACGTACGATTTTTCGCGGGCGCTCGACAGCGAGAAATACACCATCCGGGTACGACGGTGCTGCAGGGTCGCTTCGAGCAACCGCGCCACGCGCTCGCGTTCCGCGCGATCGTCGGCGGCGGCCGGCGTCCCCTTCGCGTCGAACACCAGCGGCAGCCGGTCGAGGAACTGGCGCATGCCCGGCGTGAGGGCCGCCGCGAGCTTGTCGAACGCGCTGCGGACGTCCTGCTGGAACGGCGTGCCCGCCACCACCTCCACCAGCGTGCGGCTGAAATAGAGCGCGCTCAGTTCCGCCAGCGTGAAGCCTGTGTCGTCGAGCCGCTTGAACGCGCGCTGCTCGAGCATCCAGTACCGTTTGCCGGCGTGCATTTCGTCGTACAACGGAAAGCCGGCCGCCTGCAGCGCCTCCAAATCCCTCCGGATCGTCCGCGTGGTCACCGAGGTGCGGGCGGCCAATTCATCGATCGTGACGCGCCGCGAGGCTTCGAGCTCGCGCAGGATCGTCCACTGGCGAATCACTTCGGCATTGCGCGGCATCAGCGGATCGCGGCTCCCGGCGCGGCCTGGAACGCGCGCCGACGCTGGCCGGCCCAGGCGGCACGCGCGGGATGGCACGGCGTCATCAGGAGATACGCGAACCCGGCCAGGGCATGCATCCCCGCCGATTCTACGACAGGGATGACGGATGACGGATGACGGATGACGGATGACGGATGACGGATGGCGGATGACCGAAGGCGGGCGGCGGAGGGCGGAGGGCGGAGGGCGGAGGGCGGAGGGCGGAGGGCGTGACCTCGTCTGTCACAGCCCGGGCGTACGCTCGGGGGCGTCAGAGGAGGCGGAATGCACAGCTCAACCCCAGCGGCGCGACGGCTCGATTTCGGAGATCTGCCCGCGCCCCGCACGATTGTCCGCGGCGACCGGCGCGGACTTCGCCTGGCGAACCCGTCAGGCCAGGTCCGGGGACCCGAAAAGTATGCGGTGTTGGACCTCAGGCGTCGGCGCGCCCTGATTCAGGCGCGGCACGCACTGGGGCTGTAGCGTCACGCGACGTTGCTGAGCTTCAGTTCGAGCTTGCGGACGACGATCCTCGCGGGCCGCCGCGCGTCGCACTGGTGCCACCACACGCCGTCGCGGATCCACCAGCCGTTCTCCCCCTGGTCATCGAACAGCGCCCCGCACCGGGCGCAGACGTCATACTCGAGTTTGGGCATTGCCGTATTGATAAGATCGACACTGGCTTCGCAATAGGTAAGACACCCTAGAAGAGCATCTGGTTCCCGCGCCCGCCGCCCGCCCCGCGGCCCACGCTTTCAGGCATAATTCCGCGATGCGCATTCGCCGGATCGATGTGTTTCAGGTGCCGTACCGTTTGACCGACCGCGATTATTCGTGGTCGGGCGGGCACTCCGTGGCGTCGTTTCTGACCACGATCGTTCGGCTGCGCACCGACGACGGGCGCACGGGCTTCGGCGAGGTCTGCCCGTTGGGCTCCGGATATATGGAGGCGTATGCCCGGGGCGTCCCCGCCGGCATCGCGGAGCTGGGGGACGTCCTGCTCGGCGCCGACCCGACGCGGCTCCGGGAGTTGAACGCGGTGATGGACAACCGGCTCGGAGGCCACCGGTATGTGAAGTCGGCGGTCGACATCGCCTGCTGGGACCTCGTCGGTCAGGCCGCCGGGCTGCCGGTCGCGACGCTCCTTGGGGGACGCCACGACGACGTTCACCTCTACCGGGCGATCTCGCAGGGGACGCCGGAGCAGATGGCGACCGACGTCGCGAAGTACCGGGCCGAGGGCTACCGCCGCTTCCAGTTGAAGGTGGGGGCGCGTCCCGACGACGACATTGCCCGCGTGGAAGCCGTTCTGGACGTGCTCCAGCCCGGAGACGTGCTGGTCGCGGATGCGAACACCGGCTGGCTCCCGCACGACGCGCTGCGCGTGGTGCACGCGCTGCGCGATCGCGACTACTACGTCGAGCAGCCCTGTGCGACGCTGGCGGAGTGCCTGGCGGTGAGGGCGCGCACGCCGCAGCCGATGGTGCTCGACGAGGTGATCGTCAGCGCACCGGCGCTGCTCGACGCTCACGCGCACGGCGCCATGGACATCGTCAACATCAAGATCTCGCGCGTCGGTGGCCTGACCAGGGCGCGGCAGATTCGGGATCTCTGCGAGACGCTCGGGATCGCGATGACGATCGAGGATTCCTGGGGCGGCGACATCACGACCGCCACGATCGCACACCTGGCCGGCAGCACGCGGCCAAACCTGCTCTTCTCGTCGACCGACTTCAACAGCTACGTGGACGTGTCGCTCGCCGACGACGCCCCGCGGCGACGAGAGGGGCGGCTCGACGTCCCGTCCGGGCCCGGGCTCGGCATTCACGTCGACGAAGCGCGTCTCGGAGCGCCGGTCCTCACGCTGGAGTAGCGCCGAGCCCCGGTCGATAACGGGGGAGCTCGAGGTGGAAGGTGAGTCAGGCCAGCCTGATGTCAGGGCTGAAGCCCTGACCCACATTGGGGTGGGTCAGCCCATGGGCTGACGGGAGGCATCATGGGTCTGCGGGGACAGCGCGTGATTGGAGCGGCCGTCGTGGCCGTCTCGATCGCGGCGGTGGCGTACGCGGCCGACGTCTTCGGGCAGCTCGGGATCGATGAAGGGACGGCCAGGGGGGCCGCGGTCCAGGCGGCGCTGAACGCCACGCGACCGTATTACGGCTCGCATGCCTTCAAGATCGCGAGCGCGAGCGCGCGGGCCTCGATCGTCCGGGAGGCGCTGACGTGGGCCAAGGCGTTCACGAACACCGAGGGCTTCAGGGCTGAGTACGCCAGGCTGCGCCAGGCGGAGATGCCCTCGACGCCGCCCAAGGACGACCCGCCGTACGCCGAGCAACTGAAGAAGAATCGCGCGGACTTCGAAAAGACGGCGGCCGGCCTGAAAGCGCTGGCCGGCAGCGACCCGAAGCAGCAGAAGCAGTACGAGGACATGGTCGCG
>DASUKM010000041.1:0-11288 GCA_036278735.1 Vicinamibacterales bacterium | reverse complement strand
CGGAGGTCGGAGGGCGGAGGGCGGAGGGCGGAGGGCGGAGGGCGGAGGGCGGAGGGCGGAGGGCGGAGGGCGGAAGGGGGAGGGCGGAAGGCGGAGGGCGGAGCACCTGAGCACCCGAGAACCGGAGAACCCGAGAACCCGAGAACCCGAGAACCCGAGAACCGGAGAACCCGAGAACCCGAGAACCCGAGAACCCGAGAACCCGAGAACCCGTGAACCCGTGAACCCGTGAACCCGAGAACCCGAGAACCCGAGAACCCGAGCACCCGAGAACCCGAGAACCCGAGCACCCGAGAACCCGAGAACCCGAGAACCTGAGAACCCGAGAACCCGAGCACCCGAGAACCTACTTCACAGCCGGCGTGACCACGTAATCCTTGAAGTAGCTGGTGGTGTCGGTTTTCGCCCAGAGCCCGACCTTGCCGTCCACCGGAGGCCGCAGCACCGGGTTGTTGGCCGGGTACAGATCGGCATTCGGCGTCCGGCCGCCGCGACCCGGTCCGGGCTGGCTGCCGAGCGTCCACTCGAGCACGTCGGCTCCATCGAGGTAGCCCTTGATGTTGGCGCCGTCCACGGAAAGTTTCAGCTCGTGCCACTTGTCGTGGTCCGCGGGATCCGTCAGCAACTGATGATGCGGCCGGATCACGGAACGGCGGACGCCGTTGTGGAATTCCCAGAGCACCACGTTGTGCTCCATCTCGTTGTACCGGAGACTCAGCCAGTCGCCGTTCGGCTTCAGGTTGAACAGGATGCCGGAGGCGCGGTCGGCGTTGCCGCTGATCGTCTTGAACTTCACGCTGATGGTGCCGTTCGCAAACGAGGGCACGGTCTTCAGGACCGCGACCGGATAGACCGTGAACTGCTTCGCGTTGTCCATCAGCTCTTCGTTGGTCGTGCCGTAGACGCGGCGGGCGCTCTCGAGCAGCAGCTGCGTCGGCGTGTCCTGCGTGGCCTTCCAGGCGGCGCCGTCGACTTTGATCACCTTGTCGGATCCGTCCTGCACGACCGACCAGAAGCCCATCACGATCTCGAACATCGACGGCGGCTTGCCGATCGTCTCGTGGCTCAAATCCACCGTCGTCGCCTGAGACGCCACGAGCGGTGCCACGATGACGGCCGCCCCGGCCACGGCAAGAATGCGCCGGCCGTACGCACGGCGTGCGCTCGATTCGTTCATCTTCGCCTCCTCCCCACCAGAATCGCCAGGCCGACGACCACCGCCGGCCAGACCACATAAAACAGCACCGCGGCTCCTTTGGCCGTCGCGACCAGCGGATGCCCGCGGAATCCCTCCTCCTCTTCGCCACCGGGCGCGAGGTGCGCGAGATCGAAAATGGTCTCGAGCACCCCCTCGTCGCTGACCTCGCGGCTCGAGGCCGTCCGCCCCTCGTACGTGTAGCGGACCTCGCCATAGCCCGGATCCGATTCCTCGTACATGCCCGTGCCCGTCCGGGCGACGTACGTGACCCGCATCGAGGGGACGACGCGCCGGAGTTTCGCGAACGGGCCGCGCTCGAGCGCGGTACGGCGCGGATCCTGTGGTGCGAGGTGCGCCTCGATCGCGAGCGGCGCCGGGAGACGCGCGAGCGCCTCTTCGTCGGCTTCGTCGAACGAGTTGTAGCGGCTCTCGGACGCGTCCCAGCTTCCGCGGACGTGCGCGGCGCCGGCGGCGAGGCCCGCCGCGACGACGAGGGTCGCAGCCGTCCGGGCCCATCGCCGCGCGGCCGTGTCGTACAGCCGCAGCCAGATCGCGCTCACGACGAAGGCGGCCGCGATCGCCACGAGCGTGGCGAGCAGCACGTTCGTCTGCACGAGCGCGTGCTGGAACATCGAGACCATCGCGGTCGGCGTGTAGTCGGCGATCGTCGTCCAGACGCCCCCCTGCAGCGCGGCCGCGAACGCGATCACCCACGTCCCGATCGTCGCCGCCAGCGTCACGATGGCGGCGGTCGACGGATTGTCGGCCACGGATCCAATGGCCAGCGCGAGCGCGATCGTCAGCGTGCCGTTCAGCAGATGGCCCAACGCCACGACGCCGACCTCCGGCAGATACGTGCTGCCGCCGTAACTCGCCCAGAGCGCCATCGCGACGAGCGCCGCGAGGCCGGCGATCATCCAGCCGGCGACGAGCACGGCGGCGCGGGCCGCCACGCGCGCGAGCGGCGAGAGCGGGCGCTGAATCTCGAGCGTCAGCGCGCCGCTGTGCGCGTCGCCGGAGACCGCCCGGATCGCGACGAACGGCAGCAGGAAGATGGCGGCGATCTCGTACGCGCTGAACGTCGGGGCCCAGATCCCGATGAGCGGCGCGCAGACGATGCCGCACGCGTTGCCGGCCCCGGCGCTCACCTCGGCGTAGGCGCGGACGGCGTTGCCGAACGACACGCCGACCAGCGGCCCGGCGAGCGCGACGAGCACCCACCAGGCGCGCGAGGCGAGCAGTTCGCGCCATTCCTTCGTCAGGAGCCACCGCCACGCGGCGGCCCGGTTCGGCAAGGAGGAGGTCATGGCTGTCGAGGGGCTGGCCGGAGGTCAGGTAAGCGCAAGGAAGACCTCTTCGAGATCCTGTCCACAGGTGCCGCCGCGGGCGGCGGAGATCGCGGCCAGCTCGTCCGCCGTCCCTTCGCCCCGCACGCGCCCGCCGCTCAGCAGGACGAACCGATCGCAGACGCGCGCGGCGTCGGCAATCTGGTGGATCGACAGGAACAGCGTCCGTCCCCCAATCACGTGCTCGCGCAGCACGTCGGCCACGTCGCGCGTCTGCCGCAGGTCCAGGCCGTCGAACGGCTCGTCGAAGAGCAGCAGCGGCTGCGGGGCGAGGAGCCCCATCGCGAGGATCACGCGTTTGCGCTGTCCCTTCGACAGCGTCCCGATCGGCTGCCGGAGCAGCGGTCCGATCGAGAGACGGCCGACGACCTCGTCGCGCTTCGTCCGGTCGCCGCCAAAAAAGCCGATCGTGAAATCGAGCGCCCAGCGTACGGATTGAGCTGGCCAGGGAGCGATGCCGTCGGGCAGGTAGAAGAGGTGGACGCCCCGCCCTGGCGGCGCCACGGACCGGCCGTCGATCGCGACCGTGCCTCCGTCGACAGGCCGCACGCCCGCCAGGCACTCGAAGAGCGTCGTCTTGCCGGCGCCATTGGGCCCGATCAGGCCGAGCATCTCGCCGCGCCGGATGGAAAAGCCGACGCCGTCGAGCGCCGTCAGCCGCCGATACTGCTTGGTGAGGCCGTCGACGCGCACGAAGGGGAGCGGAACCGCCAGATCGCCGGGCATGCCAGAGAGCTACTGTATGGCGCGGCCGGCAGGTACTACCAGGCATAGTAGGCGGAAGACGGAGGGCGGAGGACGGACGACGGAGGGCGGAGGACGGAGGGCGGAGGACGGAGGGCGGCCGGCTAGCGGATTGCGATGCCGCCCGAGAACACGAGCAGCGTGGCGCGCGGCTGGGCGGGGATCGTGTCGGTGGCGGCCTGCGGGTTGACCGCGTACCAGCGCGCATCGAGCGAGACGGCGACGTGGGGACTCGCGAACCAGCGCGCGCCGAAGCCGTAGTTGATCGTCTTGCGCTTCGGCGCGTCGGGCAGCGGCGTGTCGGCGCGCTCCACCCTCAACGTCGCGCCGCCGATGCCGCCGCTGACGTAACTCCATCCCAGGTGCCCGCCGAAATTGAACGAGATCTGCGGCGTGATTGACGAGAAGTGGGTGTGCACGGTCGGCCCGGGCTCGCCGCCGGCGGTCGACGGCGCAGTCGTGTGGCTGGCACCGCTCGTGATCATCTCCCCCCCGACCCCGAACGTCACCCTGCCGAGCCGCAGCGGATACCAGTGGGCCCCGGCGACGAGGCCGAACGCGTGGGTTGGCAGGCTCGCCGGCTTGACGTCGATTCCGCTGGCGGTGAGCGGGTCCGGCTTGAATTTCTGAAACGCGCCGCGCACGTCGACGACGAACGGGCCGATGCGCGGATTCTGCGGCGTCTGCGCAAACGCCGCGGCGGGAACGGCCAGCAGCAGCGCCGCCGACAGGAGCAGGGGGCGTGTGCTGCCGCGCAGCACGTGAGCGCTCCGGCGCGATCGCATCGGCCTCAGTATAGCCGCCTCGCGCGCGCCAGTTCGGCCGCGAGCGCGCGCGCCTCTTCGCTGGTGCGGACGCTGCCTTCGAGCTGGCGCTCGTACACCTCGCGCAGCACGTCGCCGACCGCCGGTCCCGGCGCGACGCCGAGCGCGAGCAGATCGCGGCCGCGCACGAGCGGCGCCGGCGGCGCGTGTTCCACGCCGAGCGCCCGCGCGCGCGCCAGAAACTCGTCGATCGCCGAGCAGTCGAACGGCCCGGCGCGCCCCACGCAATCCGACTTGGCCACGCGCGCGAGCAGCTCCAGGTCGACCTTCTGCGCCAGCCGCCGGTACGCGGCATCGCTCACCGGCGTCGCCGAGCGCCCGAACACGCCCGGCTTCAGATGATGCGCGACGATGCCGAGCACCTGCCGCCGGACGTCGTAGCCCTGCACGCTGTGCACGTTGAGCCGGTCGAGCAGCGCGGCCGACGGCGCGACCCCCCGCTCCTCGTGCTCCATCGACCGGATGCGCCCGTCGATGACCGCGGTCGTCGCCGGCTTGCCGAGGTCGTGACACACGGCCCCGAGCATCACGGTCGTCTGGCGCGCCTTGTCCAGATCGGCGATGCGCGTGCGGGCCTGATCGATCACCATCAGGGTGTGGACCCAGACGTCTCCCTCCGGATGCCATTCCGGTTCCTGCGGGCAGCCGGCCAGCGCCTGCAACTCGGGGAACAGCCGTTCGACGGCGTCGAGATCGAACGCGAGCGCGAAGCCAATCGACGGCCGCGCGGCCTGGAGCAGCAGCTTTTCGATTTCCCCCCAGACGCGTTCGGCGGGCAGGTCGTCGAGCGGAATGCGCCGGCACAGCTCGAACGTCGCCGGATCGACGGCGAACTCGAAGCGCGCCGCGAACTGCACGAGCCTGAGCACGCGCAGGCTGTCGTCGGGAAACGTGCGCGGATCGACCACGCGCAGCAGCCGCGCCTCGAGGTCGGCGCGCCCGCCGACGGGGTCGACGTATTCGCCGGTCATCGGATCCCAGGCGATCGCGTTGATCGTGAAGTCGCGGCGGCGCGCCGCTTCGGCGGGCGTCATCGACGGATCGCCCGTGACGGCGAATCCGCGATGCCCGCGGCCGATCTTCGACTCGCGCCGCGGGAGCGCCACGTCGACGCCGGCGACTTTGAACACGGTGAAGCTCTCGCCCACCGTGTTCACCTCGCCAAAGGCCTCGAGCACCCGCTGCAGCGCCATCGCCTCGAGCCCGTAGACCTCGACGTCGACGTCCTTGGACGCGACCCCCATCAGCCGGTCGCGCACCCATCCGCCGACGACGAGTGCGCGCCCCCCCTGACGCGCGGCTTCGCGCGCAATCGCCGCTGCGATGTCGAGCGGGTCGCGTCCGGTCACGACGCGGACGCTCCGAGGTCCGCGCGAACGACGCGGAAACCGTAGTCGGTGTAGCGGTAGGCGGGATCGATCTTGCTTCGCGCCGCGCAGCGGCTGATCGTCACCGCGTGACGCCACGACCCGCCGCGCGAGGCGCGCCGCGATCCGGCGTCCGCTCCCGGCGGATTGTGCGACGGCGATCGCGCGTAGTAGTCGCGGTCGTGCCAGTCCAGGCACCACTCGTGGACGTTGGCCGCGATCCCGTACAGCCCGTACGCGTTCGGCTCGCCGAGCCCGGCCGGCCACGGTCCCGGCAGCGGACCGCGTCCGCCTTCGGGCATCCACGACGGGATCGCGTCCCCCCACGGATACGCCGCCCCTTCGGTCCCTCCGCGCGCGGCGCGCTCCCACTGCGCCTCGGTCGGCAGCGCGATCGCCTCGCCTCGCGCGGCCGACCACGCGCAAAACCTCCGCGCATCGTCCCAACTGACGCCGACGACGGGCAGATCCGGCGCGGCGAAGGCGGGGGACGTCCACTCCCGCGGCGCGTCGTGCCGTGTGTCGGCGAGGAAGGCGGCGTACTCGGCGCGCGTCACCGGGCAGGCGGCCATCGCGAACGCGTCCACGAAGACGCGATGCACGGGCCGCTCGTCGTCCTGCCCGGCGTCGCTGCCCATCAGGAACCAGCCCGCGGGAATCTCGACGAACGT
Source organism: Vicinamibacterales bacterium (assembly GCA_036278735.1). Lineage (GTDB taxonomy): Bacteria > Acidobacteriota > Vicinamibacteria > Vicinamibacterales > 2-12-FULL-66-21 > DASUKM01. The sequence continues at coordinate 5,138 of DASUKM010000041.1, read as the reverse complement.
CATGCGGGCCGATCGCCCGGGGCGGCCGGCACGACTTCGCGGCGGCGGCCGAAGCGCTTGACGAACCGGTCGGTGAACCCGGGCGCGATGGCGTTCAGCGCGACGAGCACACGCGCCGTGCGATTGGGATAGACCTCCGGCTTCGGCTTCGCGATGCACGCCGCGATCGCGCGCGCCACGTCGTCGACCGACTGCGTCGGGCCGAGGCCGGAGACGGAATGCCCATAGTCGCGCGTCATCGCGTCGCGAAACTCCGTGTCGGTCGAGACGGGGAAGACGCACGACACGTGGATGGCCGAGCCGACGAATTCGGAGCGCAGGGATTCGGCGAACACCGCCTGCGCGGCTTTCGTCGCGCTGTAGCCGCTCATCAACGGAATGCCGCGCTGCCCGACGATGGACGAGACGAAGATCAGGTGCCCGTGCCCCTGCCGCCGGAAGATCGGCAGGGCGGCGCGCGCGCCGAAGTACGTGCCCATGAAGTTGACGTCCATCATCCGCTGCATCACGTCGGGAGGCGTCTGTTCCACCGTGCCGTAATAGCCGAACCCGGCGTTGCAGACCATGATGTCGAGGGCGCCGAACGTTTCGACCGCGTGGCTGGCGAGGGCCGCGACGTCGGCGTCGCGGGCGACGTCGCAGCGGAGGAACGACGCGCGTCCGCCGGCGGCGGCAATGCGTTCGACGGCCGCGCGCAGCCGATCCGCGCGGCGCGCCCCGAGCACGACCGCCACCCCGTCGGCCGCGAGCCTCGTCGCGCAGGCGAGCCCGATTCCAGAGGAGGCACCGGTGATGACCGCCACGCGCGACGACATGCGCCGCATAATATCAAGTCCATGGATCCCGTCCTCGCGCTCGTCTCCGACCTGGTCGCCATCGATTCCGTGAATCCGTCGCTCGTCCCCGGCGCGGCGGGGGAGGGGGCCATCGCCGACGCCGTGGCCGAGCGTATGCGCGCCGCCGGGCTCGATGTCGAGCGACAGGCGGTGGCGGAGGGGCGCCCGAACGTGATTGGGGTGCTCGACGGCCGTGCGCCAGGCCGGTCCCTCATGTATTGCGGACACCTCGACACCGTTGGCGTGGAGGGCATGCTCGCGCCGTTCGACCCGATCCAGCGCGACGGCCGGCTCTACGGACGCGGCGCGCAGGACATGAAGGGTGGGGTGGCGGCCATGATTGATGCCGCGCGCGTGCTCGCGGCCGAAGGATTTTCCAACGGGCGGCTCGTCATTGCCGCCGTCGTCGACGAGGAATACGCCAGCGTCGGAGCCGACGCCCTCGTCAAGCGCTGGCGCGCCGATGCCGCCGTCGTGACCGAGCCGACCGATCTGCAGGTGGCCTCGGCGCACAAGGGATTTCTCTGGGCGGAGATGGAGACGCGCGGACGCGCGGCGCACGGCAGCCGGCCGGCCGACGGGCGCGATGCGATCGTCGGGATGGGCCGCGTGCTGCAGGGGCTCGAGCAGCTGAATCGCGACCTGCAGCGGCGCTCGCCGCACGCGCTGCTCGGGGCCGCCTCCCTGCACGCCTCGCGCATCGATGGAGGACGCGAGATGAGCAGCTATCCGGATCGCTGCACGCTCGCGGCCGAGCGGCGCACGCTGCCTGGCGAAACCGACGCGGCCGTGATGTCGCAGTTCGACGCGATCCTCGCGGACCTGACACGCGCAGATCCGGAGTTCGAGGCGAGCTGCCGTCTGCTCTTCAGCCGTCCGGCGTACGAGCTGCCGTCCTCGCACGAGCTGCCGGCCATGCTCGCGCGCGTCGCGTCTGGGATCGTCGAACGGGACGTGTCGATCGGAGGGATGAGCTTCTGGACGGATGCCGCGGTGCTCGGGACAGCCGGGATCCCGTCCGTGCTCTTTGGTCCCGGCGGCGCCGGCCTGCACAGCACCACAGAGTACGTGCTCGTCGACGACGTCTGCCGCTGCCGGGATGTGCTGGTGGCGCTGGCGCGCGACTGGTGCGGGTAAGCGCTGCCGCGTGTCGTTCAGAGTTCAGAGTTCAGAGTTCCGGGTTCGGGGTCTGCTTCAGCTGATCCCGGCATCGAACCCGGAACCCAACCTGGAACCCTGACCCCCAACCTGGAACCCGGAACCCGGAACCTCGAACGACCGCCATCACGCATCACGCGGTCTTCCTCAGCACCAGACGCTGGGTCGCGAGCAGATGCCGTCGTGCGTCCCCTTCGTAGAGCCGGCGCGGCGCGTGTCCGGTGATCTCCCAGCCCGGGCTGTCGTGCCGGCACGACGTGCAGCGCATCATCACCCGCTTGCCCTCGAAGTGGAGCACCGGATCATGACCGCGCAGACCGCAGAGCCACTGGTCGAGATGGACGAGGACGCGCGAGACGAAGCCGGCCCCGTCTTCTCCTGAGACATCCGCTGAGCTGACGTCCGCGCGAACCGTGAGCTGCTGGGGGTAGTTGGTCACCATGGGCATTCACCGTTTCCCTTTCGGCCCTCATCAGGATAGGACGCTGGCTGGGTCTCAGCCGTTTCGCCTTCCTTCGTGGCTCAGGAATATCAAGAGATATGCCACGGCAGGGTGACGCGCGCGAAGCGCTGTTCAGTCTAGAACTTATCCATATACAGCTCGGCCGTAACAGACGCGCGTGTGTAACGGCTGACACCGCTCGCGTCGCTCGATGATGCGGTGGCTACACAGACGAGGAAGCGTATGGCTCAGCTGCGGTCGAGCTGGACGGCCGTCGTCACGCCTGGCGCTGGCGACGTTCGCGCAGCAGGCCGCGGAGCACGAAGCCGACGTTGGCGGGACGCTCGCCGAGGCGGCGCATGAAATAGGGGAACCACTCCTGGCCGAACGGCACGTAGACGCGCACGCGGTAGCCGTCGGCGACCAGTGCCGCCTGCAAATCGCGCCGGATGCCGTACAGCATCTGGAATTCGAACCGATCGGCCGCAATGCCGTGCGCGCGCGCGAACGCGCGCGTCGCCTCGATCATCTTCGGATCGTGGGTCCCGATGGCGGGGTACTGGCCGCCCGCGAGCAGCGCTTCCATGATCCGGATGTAGGCGGCATCGACGTCCGCCTTCGCCTGATACGCGACGCCGCGAGGCTCGTTGTACGCCCCTTTCACCAGCCGCACGCGGGCGCCGAGCGCGATGAGCGCCGCCGCGTCCGGCTCGCTGCGCGGCAGATAGGACTGCAGCACGACGCCCGCGTTGCGGTACCCCTGCTGCCAGATCGTGTCGAAGACGTCGAGCGTCACCTGCGTGTAGGCCGAGTCCTCCATGTCGATGCGCACGAAGAACGCGTGGCTCGCGGCCGCGTCGAGGATGCGCCGTAGGTTGTCCACGCCCGTCGCGCGATCGACGGTGAGGCCGAGCTGCGTCAGCTTCAGCGAGATGTTGCGGGTGATGCCGGCGGCGGCGATCCGCTCGACGACGGCGAGATAAGCGCGGGTGGCGGCGTCGGCGCCGGCCGCGTTCGCGACGCTCTCGCCCAGATAATCGAGCGTGACGGAGAGCCCGTGGGCTTCGAGCACGCGGGCGGCGTCGATCGCCTCGTCGACCGTTTCGCCGGCGATGAAGCGGCGCGCGAAGCTCTCGGGGCGGCGCATGCCGTAACGCGAGGCCAGGCGCTTGAGGGTTGGACGGCCGGCGAGGGTGTGGAAGAAGGCTTTCGAGAGCGCGTCGATCATGAAGCGGGGCCGCGGCCGGGATCAGTGGGTTCTGTCGGACTGCCGCGGCGCGAGCAGGTGCTGCAGCGTGCGTGCGTAGTACCGCAGGACCGTGCGCTCGCGCACGCGGAACCGGGCGCCCCCCGGTTCGATATGGATGATGCCGCGTTCGGCGAGCCGTTCGGCCCCCTGCGCGACGGCGTCGCGCCCGGTCTCGACGCCCAGGTTGGCGCCGACGGCGCGCAGCGAGGCGATGACCGCGTCGGCCCGCCCCTCGAGCTCGCGCCGCGTAATCGACGGCCGCATCGCGGCGGCGACGACCGCGGTGGGCAGGACCTTGTAGAGCGCGCCGATGGCGTCGCGCGTGACGTGCGCGAGCGTCATCACGTCGCGGCGCGATTCGGGATCGTAGCCGTCGAGCGGGATCGGCGCCCCCACCGTGACGAACGCGCGCGACTGGTAGCCGACCGCGTAGCGCACCATCTCGGCCACCTCGCGCGAGAACGGCCGCTGGCGGCGCTTGACGGCGTGGTGCGGCAGGATGTGATCTTCGAGCACGAGATCGTACGCCACCGCGAGCGGCACGATCACCGTGCGGGTCCGGTCCGCCTGCAGCGCCGCGTGCAGCAGCCCCGTCTTCGGCGCTTTCATCTCGCCGGTGTAGCTGCGCCCCCCTTCGATATAGAACAGCAGGTCGTGCCGCTGCAGCAGCTCGGCGACATACGCCTTCAGTGTGACGAGGTACGCCGGATCTTTCGTGTTCCGCCGGATCGGGATCGCGCCCGTGATGTGCCGGTGGAGCAGCCCCAGCGGGCCGCCGAACAGGTTGATGCCGGCCGCGATGATGGGCGGCCGCACGCCGTGGTCGTCGAGCACGAGCGGTTCGACGAGGTAGTCGAGATGGCTCTTGTGATTCGAGATGTAGATGACGCGCCCGGCCCGCGTGGCCTGCTGCGCGATCCCGACGTGCTCCTCGACGCGGTCGATCTTCCGGAGGATCGGATAGAGCGGGTGCTTCAGCGCCCGGTAAATCGGGTACCGCTGGGTCGTGCGCAGCTCGTCGAGATACGCGTGGATCCGCTCGCGCGCTTCGATCTCGCTCTGCCCATGCCCGCCGCGCAGGTATCGCGCCACTTCCTCGCGCGCCAGCACAGCCTGAGTGATGTCGTCGAGCAGCACGGCCGAACTATATCAGAGGGATGGGGGAGGACGGAGGGCGGATGACGGAGGGCGGAGGGCGGAGGACGGATGACGGATGACGGAGGACGGAGGGCGGAGGGCGGAGGACGGAGGACGGAGGACGGAGGACGGATGACGGAGGACGGAGGACGGAGGACGGAGGGCGGAGGGCGGAGGGCGGAGGGCGGATGACGGAGGGCGGAGGGCGGAGGACGGAGGACGGAGGGCGGAGGACGGAGGACGGAGGACGGAGGGCGGAGGACGGAGGACGGAGGGCGGAGGGCGGAGGACGGAGGACGGAGGACGGAGGACGGAG
>DASUKM010000040.1:0-10986 GCA_036278735.1 Vicinamibacterales bacterium | reverse complement strand
GACGATCGCGCGCTGGCCGCCGGCTTTCTCTTCTCGGAGCGCGTGATCCGGACGCCGGACGACATCGGCGCGGTCGAGCATTGCCGGCACCCGGATCGCGCCGAGGCGCACCACGTGGTGGACGTGTTCCTGCGCGGCGCGGCCGCGGCTTCGGTGCGCGAGCATCTCGATGGACGCCGCCGCGTCCTGGCGACGAGCGCCTGCGGCGTGTGCGGCCGCGCGGCCATCGACGCGCTCCGCTGCGACATCGTCCCCGTCGGCGGAGACTGGACGATCGCCGCGGCGACGCTGAGCGCGCTGGCGGCGGCGCTGCGCGGGACGCAGTCGATCTTCGCGGAAACCGGCGGGCTGCACGCGGCCGGGCTGTTCGAGCGCGACGGATCGATCCGCGCCGCGGCCGAGGACGTCGGGCGCCACAACGCCGTCGACAAGGTGATCGGCCGGATGCTGCTCGACGAACGCCTGCCGCTCGACGACACCGTCCTGATGGTGAGCGGGCGGACGTCGTTCGAGATCGTCCAGAAGGCGTGGGTCGCCGGCATTCCGGTGGTGGCCGCCGTCTCGGCGCCGTCGAGCCTCGCGGTCGACCTCGCCCACGAGGCCGGCATCACGCTCATCGGCTTTCTGCGCGGCGACTCGTTCAACATCTACGCGCACCCGCGACGCGTAAGGGCCAGATGGGGCGAATCAGCTCCCAGCCCCCAGCCGCCAGCTTCCAGCTATTGAAGGAAGCCCCTTCTTCCTCAAACGCTGGAAGCTGGCTACTGGCTACTGGCTACTGGCCGCTACTGGCTACTGGCTACTGGCCTGGCAGGCCGGGCAGAAATACGTGATCCGTGCGTGCGGGCCGACGCGGGCGAGGCGGATGGGCGTACCGCACCGGCGACACGGTTTCCGTGCGCGGCCGTACACCCAGAGCCGCTCCCGCGGGTTCAGCGATCGCGTCGTGCGGCGTCCGGACGGGCGCGATCCTGTCGGATCGGCGGCGTTCTGGCGCAGCAGCGTGCGCGCCGTCGCGAGCACCTGCCGCAGTGTCGCGTCGCTCTGTGACGCGACGCGCGCGAGCGGATGCAGGCCGCACAGGAACAGCACCTCCGATCGGTACACGTTGCCGGCACCCGCCACGACGCGCTGGTTCAACAGCGCGTCGCCGACCGTCGCCCCGGCCTGTGCCCGCATGCGCGCCAGCGCTTCCGGCAGATCGAAATCGCCGGCGAGCAGATCCGGCCCCAGGGCGCGCAGGTCCGGCTGCCGCTTCAGGGCCGCGGCGCCGAGAAATTCGGCGACCGGCACGTTGAAGGCGACCGCCTCGTAGTCGGCGGTGCCGACAACGATCCGCATCTCGTGCCGTGGCCGCTGCCAGGGCTCTCCCGGCCGATACACGTGCCAGCTTCCGTGCATGCGCAGGTGCGTCCGCAGCACGAGGTCGCCGGAGAACGCGATGAGCAGGTGCTTGCCGGCCGCCGAGACGCGTTCGATCGTGCGGCCGGCCAGGGGGTGATCCTCGTCGACGCGCGTCAGGGCCGGGACGACCGACTCGAAGCGCGTGACCGTTCGGCCGGCGAGCGCGCGATGCAGCGTGCGCGCCGCGCGCAGGATCGTATCCCCTTCAGGCACGGCTGCGGGCTTTCGTGTCCTCGCCCGGCGGAGCCACGGGCGGCCGTCGCATCTGCAATCCCATGGCCGATGGGCTGAAGCCGGCCTCGATCAGGTACGGCGCGAGCGGATGATCCGCGGCGGGGCGTCCGTTGATCTCCTCGACGAGCAGGCTCGCGCGGCCTTCGTCGCGCACGAGCGTCGCGAGGCGCGCGGCGAGCGCGCGTCCCATGATGGAACGCGCGGGCTCGTCTTCGGGCAGGAAGATCACCATCTGCCGGCCGCCCCGCGGGATGTACGCGGCGAGGCTGCCGTTCACGACAATCACGAGCGCGCCGACCGTGCGGGTCGGGCCGCGGCCCGCCGCTTCCTCGCCGGCCGTCGCGGCCGGCCACTTCAGCGTCGTCCCATACGGATTTGCGGGGTCGGTGGCCGCCATCACGATCGCTTCGGCCGTGTCGGAGGGCTCCCGGAGCGAGCGGAGCAGTTCGAGCGCGGGCGGCAGCGCGAACTGCATGGCGCCGACGCCTCCCACGAAGTAGCCGCGGCGCACGCGGCCCGCGTCCTCGAACGCCTTCAGGACGTCGTAGACGGCGCCGAAGCCGCCAGTGATGCCTTCAGCCGCCGCCAGCTCGCGCGTCACGACGCCGTAGCGCGTGAGCAGCTGCTGCGCCGTCGCGGCCGCCCACTCCGTGTCCGATACCGGCGTCGCGAGGCGATCGGCGAGCAGCGACCAGCGTCCTTCCGCCGACGGCGGAGCGACGCGGCGGCTGCGGAACGATCGCCGGCCGGCCGCGGCCTTGCGCGAGCGCCGTTCGGGCTCGCGCGTGAACGCGCGCAGCGCGTGGAACGTGTCGTTCGTCAGCAGCCCGGCCCACACGAGGTCCCAGATCGCGTCGACCGTCTCGCCCGGATAGCCCCCGCCACCGGCGTCGTGCAGCGCCGCAAAGAACGACGCGCCGTGCTCGCGCAAGTGTTCGACGATGGCGCGGGCGCGATCCGGGAGGTCCGGCGCCGCGGCCGGACGCCAGAGCCGCGAGAGGTGATCGGTCAGATACAGCGCCACCCGGCCGTCGCGATCGCCGACCGGCTCGACGCCGCGCCAGACGATTTCTCCGGCCGCCGCGAGCGCGTCGAGGTCCGCCGGGGTGTAGGCATCGATGCGCGCCGCGAGGATCTCGGACTCGAGAATGGAGGCCGGCAACGGCGCCCCCTGCAGCGTCTCGATCGCGTCGAGCAGGGCGTCGAGCCCGGCGCGCGGCCGCGCCAGCCCCTGCCATGTCGTCTGCAGCCGCGCGAGCACCGGCGGATCGACGGGCGCGACCTCGCGGCGCAGCTTGGCGAGCGAGCGCCGGCGAATCGTCTGCAGGACGCCGGGGTCGCACCACTCGCGGCCCGAGCCGCCCGGCCGGAATTCTCCCTCGAGCAGGCGGCCGGTTGCCGCGAGCGAGGCGAGCAGCGCCTCGGCGGTCGAAGCGCCGAATCCGTACCGCACCCGGAATTCGGTGGTGGTGAACGGTCCGTGCGTGCGCGCGTAACGGCGGGCGAGATCGAGCGCGGCGTCGCGCGCCGGTTCGAGCAGCGCCTCCGGAAGCCCGACGGGCAGCGGCACGCCCAGCGCGTCGCGGTACCGCGCCGCGTATTCGACCGGAACGAGCCGCGGCTCGCCGGCGATCGGTACGGTGATCGCGCGGCGATCCCGCACCAGGACGTCGATGGACGACGCCGCCGTCACCGCCGAACGGGCGGCCACTTCGCCGATTGTCAGGTCGCCGAGGTGGAGCAGCAGGTCGTGCACGCCGTCCACGGTCCGCGCGTGATATCGCGCGTCGAGCTGCTGGAGCTGGCGTTCGGCCTCGGCGATCGCGTCGGCGTCGAGCAGTTCGCGCAGTTCCGCTTCGCCCAGCAGATCGCGCAGCTGCGCCTGATCGATCGCGAGCGCCTGCGCGCGGCGTTCGGCGAGCGGCGCGTCGCCGTCGTAGAGATAGTTGGCGACGTAGCCGAAGAGCAGCGCCGACGCGAACGGCGAGGGGATCGTCGAATCGACCGTCACCACTCGGATCTGCCGCGCTTCCATCCTTCGGAGCGTCTCGACGAGCGCCGGCAGGTCGAACACGTCGCGCAGGCACTCGCGATAGGTCTCCAGAATCATCGGGAACGATCCATACCTCGCGGCGACGGCGAGGAGATCGGCCGCACGCTTCCGCTGCTGCCACAGCGGCGTGCGCCCGCCGGGCCGGCGCCGCGGCAGCAGCAGCGCCCGTCCCGCGGCCTCGCGGAACTTCGCCGCGAACAGCGCGGTTCCCCCGAGCTGCCGCAGGACCAGCGCTTCCGCTTCCTCCGACGCCGGCAGGACGAGCGCGGGATCCGGCGGCGCGTCGGTCTCCGGAAATCTGACGACGAATCCGTCGTCGGTCCACATCGTCTCGACGTCGAGGCCCGTCTCCGCACGGGTGCGCTCGACGGCCGCCATCGCCCACGGCGCGTGGACGCGGGCGCCGAACGGCGACAGCACGCAGATGCGCCAGTCGCCCAGTTCGTCGCGGCACCGTTCGACGACGACGGTGCGGTCGTCGGGTACGGCGCCGGCCGCGGCCGCCTGATCGGCGAGATAGCGCAGCAGGTTCTCGGCCGCGACCGCGTCCAGATCGTGCTGGCGGGTCAACTGCTGGATCGCGGCGGCCGGCGGCATCTGTCGCAGCGTCCTGACCAGTGCGCCCACCCGGCGCCCCAGCTCCAGCGGCCGGCTCGCGGCGTCCGCCTTCCAGAACGGCATCTTGCCGGGCTGGCCGGGCGCCGGCGACACGATCACGCGGTCGTGCGTGATCTCTTCGATGCGCCAGCTCGAGGCGCCGAGCAGGAAGGTTTCCCCCACGCGGCTCTCGAACACCATCTCCTCGTCGAGTTCGCCGACGCGCGCGCCGGGTCCGCGCTCGCCGATCAGGAACACGCCGTACAGTCCGCGATCGGGAATCGTGCCGCCGTTGACGACGGCGACGCGCTTCGCCCCTTCGCGCGCCGTCAGCGTGTGCTCGAGGCGATCCCAGGTGAGGCGCGGCCGCAGATCGGCGAAATCGTCTGACGGATACCGGCCCGACAGCATGTCGAGCACCCCCTCGAAGATCGATCGGCTCAGATCGGCAAACGGGGCGGCGCATCTGAGCGCGTGGAACAGATCGTCGGCGTTCCAGCGGTCCATCGCGACCATCGCGACGATCTGCTGCGCGAGCACGTCGAGGGGATTGCGCGGGTACCGGCTGGCCTCGATGTGCGCCTCGTGCATCGCGCGCGTGACGGCGGCGCAGGCGACCAGGTCTCCGCGGAACTTCGGGAACACGATGCCCCGGCTCGGCTCGTCGATGCGATGGCCGGAGCGGCCGATACGCTGCATGCCGCTGGCGACCGACGGCGGCGCTTCGATCTGCACGACCAGATCGATGGCGCCCATGTCGATCCCCAGTTCGAGCGACGAGGTGGCGACGAGCCCGCGGATCAGCCCCGCTTTGAGGCGATCCTCCACCTCGACGCGCTGCGGCCGCGCGAGCGAGCCGTGGTGCGCGCGGACCAGTGTGTCCTCCGCCAGTTCGTTCAGCGCCGCGGCGAGCCGTTCGGCGATGCGCCGGCTGTTGACGAAGATCAGCGTCGATCGATGCGCCTGCACGAGTTCGAGCAGGCGCGGGTAGATCGCCGCCCAGATCGACGAGCGGGCCGCGGGCTGTGCCGCCGGGCCGCTTGGAATCTCCTCGGCCTCGCCGAGCCTCGCCATGTCCTCGACCGGCACTTCGATCCGCAGCTCGAGCTGCTTCTTCTGCGACGTGTCGACGATGGTGACCGGCCGGAACTCGGGCGCCGCCGCGCCGGCCGTGAACTCGTCGTGGATGGCGGCCTCGAGCGCCGCTTCCGACCTCGCCCGGGCGGAGCGCGCCGCTGCCGGTCGTCCGCGCCGCCGCGGGCGCGCGCCGCCAAGGAAGCGCGCCACTTCGTCGAGCGGCCGCTGCGTCGCCGAGAGCCCGATCCGCTGCGGCGGCGCCGCCGCGATCGCTTCGAGCCGCTCCAGCGACAGCGCCAGATGCGCGCCGCGTTTGGTGGGGACCAGCGCGTGGATTTCGTCGACGATCACCGTGTCAATCGAGCGCAGCGCCTCGCGCGCATTCGACGTCAGCAGCAGATACAGCGATTCGGGGGTCGTGATCAGGATGTCGGCGGGCTCGCGAAGAAAGCGCGCCCGCTCGGCCGGCGGCGTGTCGCCCGTGCGCACCGCGATCGTGGGGGTGTGCATGGCCAGCCCCGTCGCCGCGGCGTGGTGCGCGATCCCGGCGATGGGCGATCGGAGATTGCGCTCGACGTCCACCGCGAGCGCCTTCAACGGCGACACGTAGAGCACGCGGCAGCGCCGCGCGGCCGGCGGCGGTTCGCCGAACATCACACGGTTGACGGCCCAGAGAAACGCGGCCAGCGTCTTGCCGCTGCCTGTCGGCGCGAGAATCAGCGTGGACTCGCCCCGCGCGATCGCGGGCCAGCCCTGCGCCTGCGGCGGCGTCGGTGCCGCGAACGACGCGCGAAACCAGCCACCCACCGGCGCATGGAAGAGATCGAGCGCCCCGGTCCGTCTCGCCACTCGTCAATTATCCGCCAGCGACCTGCGATTTCGTGGGACAGGCCTCCGCGCATCCTGTATTCTGGGAAGTGGGTCACGAGTGGCCCAAGCCCCCAACAACGAGGACACCAGAACGATGGGAGATTCGGGAGAAGGCCTGGTCGACGCGGAGGCGCGGATTCAGGAACAGATGGAAGAGCGCGAAGCGGAGCGCCGCCGCCGCGGCGGCGGGGCGCCGAAAGTCGACCCGGAGAAGGCGCGCGAGGTGGAATCCCTCAAGCTCGCGCGCGCCGAGCTGAAGCGGCAGGCCGATGCGACGAAACATCCGGTGCGGCTGAAGCAGATCGATGCGGCGCTGCAGGAGATCGCCCGCCGCCTCGACGCCGCTCAGTAACAGGCTTTGGGCTTTGGGCTTTAGGCTTTAGGTGGCTTTAGGCGGGCTTTGGGAATGGGCGCGTCTTTTCCTAAAGCCCAAAGCCCAAAGCCTAAAGCCTACTGCGCGAGCAGTAACGCCGCGAAGGTCTGGGCCGAGGCGGGGCGATCGTCGCGGTCCATCGCGAGCGCCTGGCGGATCGCGCGCTCGACGGGGGACGTCGATGCCGCCTCCGAGGCTGGCAGGCCGCGGGCCTGCGCCAGGACCACCTGCGCCAGCGACGCGCGGCCGAACGGCAGATCGCCGTTCAGCATTTCGTAGCCGATGACGCCGAGCGCGAAGACGTCGGTGCGCGCGTCGGGCGCTTCTCCGCGCAACTGCTCCGGCGCCATGTAGGCCGGCGTGCCGACCAGGCTGCCGACCATCGTCAAGGCGGTCGCCCCCTCTTCGGCGGCTCCCTCGCCGCGGTCGCCAATCAGTTTGGCGACGCCGAAGTCGAGCACCTTGGCCTCGACGTCTCCTCCCGGCAGCAGGATGTTCTCGGGCTTCAGGTCGCGATGCAGCACGCCGTCGCGGTGTGCCGCCTCGATGGCGAAGCAGACGGCTGCGAGGATCCGGGACACGCGCTCCGGGTCGAGCCGCCCTTCGCGCTGCAGCACGCGGCGCAAGTCTTCTCCGCGCACCAGCTCCATCACGAGATACGCACCCCCGTCCGGCAGCGTCCCGAAATCGAAAATCGAGACAATGCCCGGGTGCTGCAGGCGGGCCACGATCTGCGCTTCGCGCCGGAAGCGGCGTCGCGCCTCCGGATCGCCGAGCAGCTCGGCGCGCACCACCTTGACGGCCACGAGACGATCGAGCCGCATGTCGCGCGCGCGGTACACCGCTCCCATGCCGCCGCGTCCGAGCAGTTGCTCGAGGCGGTACTTGTTGTCCAGGACGCGCGGCACGGTGCCGGCCGGTTTCATCGCCGCGCCGTCGGCCGGGCAGACAGCCGTGCCCGCCTCCTCGCAGCGGCCGCACCGTGGACACTCCGTCATCGGCGGCGCGCTCGGCGGCATCACGATCGTCGTCGGCGTCCCCGTACCCGCGTCGGTCCGCCGCCGCAATCGTACGACGTCGAACCCGAGCCCCATCTGCGCGCTGATGCTGGCGAGGAGCTGCCGATCTTCCGCCGTGTATGCTTCTTCCGAGCGCTTCGCCCCCAGCACGATGACGGCGACGAGCGCGCGCGCCTCGCCGAGGATCGGCACGAGGAGCGTGGCCCGCGTTCGCTCCAGCCAGGCCAGCTCCGGTTCGGGCAGGCGCCGGGCCGGCGAGCGCGGATCGTGCAGGAAGATTTCGAGCGGATCGTCCGACCACCGCAGCATCGTCGCGAGGCCGGCGTCGATCGGCAGCGGATCCGCCGCCCCGTGCAGCACGCTCACCGGCGTCAGGACGCCCGGGTCGACCCCGGAGACCAGGATGCACGCGAACTCCGGGTGCAGCGCCTGGTCGAGCTGCTGGACGACGAGCACCGCGAGATCGGCCGGGTCCGTCTCGAAGCGCACGCGCGTCGCGAGCGACAGGAGGATCTGGCGCGCGTCGTACTCGGACCGGAAGAACCGCTCGTCGAGCCACACGCGCGCGCGATCGCGGTATCGCCACGCCACGATGGTCGCGCCGAGCAGCAGCAGGTAGACGGTCGATCCGCTCGTGACGATCTGGGCGAGCGTCCTGTCGCTGTCGCGGATCAGGGACAGCGCGAGCGCGCCGGCCGGCAGGATCGCCAGCACCGTGAGCGTGCGGCTCGCGAGCGCGTACTGGATGCTGCGCCGCAGCACCATCCGCGGTCCGAGCACGCGCTCGACGCCGACGACGTACGTGAGTCCGAAGGCCGGCAGCAGCACGAGACCCTGGAGCAGGGCGGCCAGCGCCGGCGGGTAGACCGGCGCCGCCGCGCCCGCCAGACCGGCGGCGATCGGCCCCCCTTCCTTGATCGCATAGGCGAGCACGCCGGGCACGGCGGTATAGACCGCCATGCGGATGCGCCGCCGCTCGTTGGCGTCGTGATTGAACCGGTAGCGGTACACGCCTTCTGCCACGGCCAGGACGTTGATGGCGAGCGCGGCGGCAAACGATCCGTAGTACGCGGCCGGATGCCACGTGTCCCACAGTGCCAGCGGTCGCGCCGCGCTCAGGCCGGCGAGGTACAGCGCCGTCGCGCCGCCGAGCACCAGCATGGGGGCCGAGGCGAGGAACGGCACCAGGGCAAGCCAGGGGCGCCGCTGGAGCAGCGGAGAACGCGTCGGAAAGTAGAGAATCGCCAGCGCGATGATTGGAAACGCGAGCGGCCCCGCCAGCCACGTGAACACCGTGAGGACACGGTCGAGCGGCAGCGGGAGGGCCCCCTCAGCCCCGACCAGCGGGCCGCCGCCGGCCACGCCGCTCAGGGCGAGCGCCAGCACCGACAGGATCGCCGTCAGGTCGGTGCTGCGCAGCCAGAGCAGCGCGATCGCCCCGGCCGTGAACACGACGATCTGGAGGATCATGCCGGCGTGACGCGTGCGCCATCCCGGGGCGGCCGTCCGCCAGGCCGACGGCCGATCGACGACCACGCGGCGCAGCGCCCCGTCAGGCGACGCGACGTCGAGCGCTACAGGTCCGCTGACGCCCGTCCAGTACGACGCGCGCCAGACGTCCAGGCGCGCCTCGTCGCTGGCGGCCGCCGCGCCGAACGTGGCGGACCGGCCGCCCGATTGTTCGCGGAGGACCCGATCGCCGGCATGGAGGCCGGCGCGATCGGCCGGACTGCCCGGGACCACGGCGCCGACGAGGCCAGGGACGTCGTGGAAATGTGCGGGATCGGGAGGACGTGCGACGAACGGCACGCGGTCCGCCGCTTCCCCGGCGACCAGCGCCCCATCGCCCGCCGGCCACAAGTACGGCCGGACGAAGCCGACCTGCAGGACGGCGTACACGACGGTCAGCAGCACGAGCGCCACCGCGGCCCACAGATGTGGCGGGTAGCGATCGAGAGGCACGCGCGCACGCGGATCGCGGTCGGGAACGCTCATCTGACCGGAAGCGCGCCCAGTGTCGCAGGTCCGGCGCGCGGCGTAAAGCCGGAAGACGCCGGCTACGCCTGCGCGTGGGCCTGCGTGAGCAGCGCCTTGATCTGGCCGGCCTCGAGCGATTCCTCCTCGAGCAGCGCTTCGGCCAGCAGCCGGACCGCTTCGCGATTGCGATCGAGCAGGCCATGCGCGCGCTGGTAGCCGTCCATGACGATCTTCTGAATCTCTTCGTCGACCCTCCGGGCCGTCGCTTCGCTGACGGCGTGCGGGCGATCCGGTTCGAAGCTGTTGCCCGGCTTGCGGAAGGCGAGCGGGCCGAGCGGCGACATGCCCCACTCGCAGACCATGTGCTGCGCGATGTCGGTCGCGCGTTCGATGTCGTTGGACGCGCCGCTGGTCATGTGCTTCATGAACAGCTCCTCGGCCACGCGCCCGCCCATCAGCACCGCCACCTGCGTCTCGAGGTAGTGCGTCGTGTACGTGTGCCGATCCTCCTCCGGCAGCTGCATCGTCACCCCCATCGCGCGGCCGCGCGGGATGATCGTCACCTTGTGCAGCGGGTCGGCGTGGGGCAGCAGCGCGGCGACGACGGCGTGGCCGGCTTCGTGGTAGGCGCAGTTGACGCGATCGAGTTCGCTCAGCACGACCGAGCGCCGTTCGACGCCCATCAGCACCTTGTCGCGCGCCGATTCGAGGTCGGAATGCGCAATCGTGGTGCGGCCGGTCCGCGCCGCGAGCAGCGCCGCTTCGTTGACGACGTTCGCGAGATCCGCGCCCGAGAACCCGGGCGTGCCGCGCGCGATCGCACGCAGGTTCACGTCCGCGTCGAGCGAGACTTTCCGCGCGTGCACGCGGAGAATCGCCTCGCGGCCGTTCAGATCCGGGTTCCCGACCATCACCTGCCGATCGAACCGCCCCGGACGCAGCAGCGCCGGATCCAGAATGTCGTGCCGGTTGGTGGCCGCGATCACGACGATCCCCTGGTGGGTCTCGAAGCCGTCCATCTCGACGAGCAGCTGATTCAACGTCTGCTCGCGCTCTTCGTGGCTCAGCGAATTGCCGCCGCGGCTGCGGCCGACCGCGTCGAGTTCGTCGATGAACACGATGCACGACTTGTGGCGGCGCGCATCGCGGAACAGCCGGCGGACCCGGGAGGCCCCCACACCGGCATACATCTCGACGAAGTCGGAGCCGCTCGCGAACAGGAACGGCACGCCCGCTTCTCCGGCGATCGACCGCGCGAGCAGCGTCTTGCCCGTTCCGGGGGGCCCGATGAGCAGGACCCCTTTCGGAATACGTCCGCCGATGGCGACGAACCGCTGCGGCGACTTGAGGAACTCGACGAGTTCCTTGACCTCGTCCTTGGC
>DASUKM010000039.1:0-7622 GCA_036278735.1 Vicinamibacterales bacterium | reverse complement strand
CTCGACGAGCTGCAGCCCTTCCCGATCCAGGCCGGCCGCTCATCACAAGAGGGCGTTATGGACTACATGGGGGCCACGACGCGTTTCACCGCGGAGCGCACCTTCATGCCCGCCGGCCAGGGCGTCGGGATGATCAACGACATCAAGCCCGCGGCCGACATCCTCCGCGACATCGTCCGCGAGGCCGAGCAGATCATCGACCAGCGCTTCGTCCACCCCACCGCCGCCGCCCGATAACCAGAGAGCACCTCGCCGACGACGCGTTCCCTTTGGAGAGCGGCTGGAGTGAGGAGTGAGAGTGCGCTGCGCGCGGCCTCACCCCCGACCCCCTCTCCAACCTGGTGGAGAGGGGGAGATCGCTGATCGAGGGTAGTCATCCGAAAACGGTTTCGTACGCGAACCTCCCCCGGCAGGCACGACGAAGCCCCGGGCTCGCACCCGGGGCTCGTATCGCAGCAGATCCGCCGAGCGACGACCCTACGCCGGCTTCTCTTCCTTCTTCGGCCACATGTTCTTCAGGCTCCCGGTCACGCTCTCGGGAATGATCTTGTCCAGCTCGTCCAGCGTCCACATGTGCCCGTCCGGGTTGTCCACCTTCGCCACGATTTCCGGCAGGCTGTAGACGCCAATCGTCGAGCCGCTCACCAGGAAGTCACGGCCGTTCACGTTCGACGCCGCGTCCGTGCACAACCACACGACGAACGGCGCGACGCCCTCCGCAGGGTTCGCCTTCTCGAACGCCTGCAGGCCCGCCATCCCCATGCCCGAGGCGCCGCCGCGCTGCGCCGCCGCCTTCATCTCGTCGCTGATGACCAGGCGCGTCGCCGCGCGCGGCCGGATCGCGTTCGCCCGCACGCCGTACCCGCCGAGGTCGCGCGCCAGTGTGCGCGTCAGGCCGATGATACCTTCCTTCGCCGCGGCGTAGTTCGCCTGCCCGCGGTTCCCGAGCCCCGACTCCGATGCCGTGTTCACGAAGACGCCGCCGCGCTGCTGCCGGAACACCACGGACGCGTGCTTGCTGAGGTTGAAGTGTCCCTTCAGGTGCACCGCCAGGACGATGTCCCACTCCTCTTCCGACATGTTGAACACCATCTTGTCGCGCAGGATGCCCGCGTTGTTGATGACGATGTCCAGGCGGCCGAACGAGTCCAGCGCCTGCTGCACCATCCGGTTGCCCGCGTCGAAGTCCCCGACGTTGTCGTAGTTCGCGACCCCGTCGCTGCCCATCTTCTTGATCTCGTCGACGACCTCGTCCGCCGGGCCCTTCTCGCCGCCGGTGCCGGCGGCGCTGCCGCCGAAGTCGTTCACCACGACCTTCGCGCCTTCCGCCGCGAGCGCCAGCGCCTCACCGCGCCCGATGCCGCGGCCGCCGCCGGTCACGATCGCGACCTTGCCTTCGAGCCTGTTTCCCACGTCTGAGCCTCCTTCAGCGATGGTGATGCGAATGACGTGCGGCGCGTGCCGCCGGAACACGCCGGAATGGTCCGGCGAAAGCCTGCAAATCGTAAGTCAGGCCTATGTTACGGACAAGGAAACGCGAAGGACGTGGTTGCGCCGGATTCCCGCACGAACAGTGCCCGAGGTTGCTGAAACAGCAGATAGTTCGCGTTGCGATGCGATTCTACACACTGCTGTTATGGGAAATGGCTAGTCTTAGCCGCCCAAGAGGGCTACACTCGGCGTCGTTGATATTGTTACGGCGGCAGGCGCCGCCACGAGGCACATGGGGAGGAGACCCAATGAAGAAACGAGTCGGATTGGTCGCGCTGCTCGCGATCGCCGGCGTCATCGCAGCTATCGCGATGTCGCTCGCGTCGCAGTCAGCGTCGGCACAGCAGGCTCCCGACCCGACCTCCGGCCATCTCGTCGTAAGCGGGCTCGTTGAGCCGCGCGGCATGGCCATCGGTCCGGACGGGATGATCTACGTCGCGGAGGCCGGCACGGGGGGCGACATGGCCGTCGGCACCGGCGACAATGCGTCGAAGAGCGGCTTCACCGGCCGCATCTCGAAGGTGGACCCGGCGACAGGCGCCCGGACGACCATCGCCGACAAGCTGCCGTCGAACGTCGGCGGCGAGGGTGACGCCGTCGGCCCGGCGGCCGTCGCGTTCCTCGGCAACCAGCTTTACTACGTGCAGACGCACGCCGGTACGGCGTACGGCTTCCCGGCGACGACGCCGACCGGCGTGTACAAGGTCAACAGCGATGGCACGGTCACGCTCATCGCCGACCTCGGCGCGTTCAACATCGCCAACCCGGTGAACGACATCAAGAACGGCACGCAGCAGGACATCGAGATCGGCGGTAACCCGTACGGCATGGTCGCCCGAGACGGTGCCCTCTGGATCTCCGACGGCAACCAGAACCAGGTCGACAAGGTGACGCCGGCCGGGGCCATCACCCGCATCACCGAGTTCCCCGGTCACCCGGTGACCACAGGCATCGCGTATAAGGACGGCGGTCCGTTCTTCGTTGGTACGCTGGGCCAGTTCCCGTTCAACGCCTCGGACGGCACGATCCGTCAGGTCGGCTACCCGAGCGGCAGCATGACCACCGTCGCGAGCGGCATCAGCTCGATCACGGGGCTGGCGTTCGGCCCGGACGGCAACCTGTACATGGTGAACTTCGGCGACCAGACCGCTGACCCGTTCAGCGACCCGATCCCGTGGACGCCGTTCAGCGGCAAGCTCTACCGCGTCAACCTCGCCACCAACACCTTCACGCCGCTCGTCGCCAACTTCTTCACCACGACCGCGATCGTCTTCAAGGGCGACACGGCGTACATCGCCAACTTCGGCATCGAGGCGCCGGGCCTCCTGCCGCCGGGCGAGATTTGGGCCGTCGACAACGTCTCGACGCTCCCGGCGCTCGCCGTGAGCCCGACCGCCGTGCCGGCTTCGCCGACAACGGCTCCGGCCGCGGCCACCGCGACGCCGGCGACCGGCGTCACGGCGCCGAACACCGGCACGGGCCCCGACGGGGGCAGCAGCAGCTTCACGTGGGCGATCGCCCTTGCCGGCGCGCTCGGCGCGCTGGCCCTCGGCGCCGGCATCGTCCGCCGCCGGACTCGCTAGCGAGAAGCGAACAGCGGATAGCAGCGGGAGGGGAGGACGCACCGTCCTCCCCTCCTCTGTGCAACGAGAGTCGAATCACGTTGAGGGACTTCATGCGACGACGGCTAGCGGCGGCAATCATCGGAAGCGGATGCGCGGCGATCCTGCTCGCCGCCTGCGGCTCGGGCGGCTCGAGCAGCCCGACCAGCACCGCCCCCGCCGCGGGCAGCGCCACCGCGCGCGCCTCGGCGACCGCCGCGGCATCGCCGACCGCCGCCGCGACCGAGGCCGTTGCGTCGCCGACGCCGGTCCCGCCGACGCAGGCGCCCGCCGGTCAGGCCACGGCCGTGCCGCCGACGCAGCCGCCGGCCGTCCAGCCGACGAAGGCTCCGCCACCACCACCGCCACCGCCGCCCGCGACGCAGTCACGCACGATCGTCGCGGCGAACATCGCCTTCGACCCGAAGCAGGTCACCGCGTCCGCCGGCGTTCCGCTCACGATCACGCTCGACAACCGCGACGCCGGTGTCCAGCACGACATCATCGTCTACGCCCCGGACGGTAGCCAGGTCGCGGCCACAGACGTCATCACCGGCCCGGCGACCGCGTCGACGGCGCCGTTCACACCAGCGGCCGGCACCTACCGCTTCAAGTGTTCCGTCCACCCGCAGCAAATGTTCGGCGCCATTAGCGTGCAGTAGCGTCGGGCGAAACAAGCGACTCTCGGTCGGCCGCGGAGCGCTCCGCGCGCCAACCCGACGTCCGACATCCAACCGCCCGCGCGGCCGTATGCCGGGCCTAGAACCGCAGGTCGGGGTTCTCGCGGTAGATCCGCACCCGCCGGTAGGGCTCCCGCCCCTGGCTCCGCGACGTGAGGTTGTACCGCTGCGCCATCTCGTGCTGCAGGCGGCGGATGTACGCGTTCTGCGGCGTCAGCTCGATCGACTGCTCCGCGCCGTTCAGCATCCCGGTGATCGCGTCCTCCGTCTCCTGGATCGCGTAGTTCACCGGCGCCGCCGGCACCTCCTCCGAGGCGCCGTTGCCGTAGCCGCGCTGCGTCATCGAGAGCAGGCTCTGCTCCATCTGCACGACGGTGTTCGTCTTCAGCACGTAGATCGAGAGCCCGCGCGCCTCGGCGTCGCGCAGCGCCTGCGGCTTCCGCCGGAAGTACGAGCGCAGCGTCATGACGCTGTCCGCCTCGCCTATCTCCTCCGCGATCGCCACCCGCGTCCCCGTCTCCCGTATGGCCTGTTCCAGCCGTTTGCGTGAGACGCCGAAGGGGTAGACGCGCCGAAAGGGGCCGCTTTCGGCGGCATCACCTCCCGCATCCACCGTCCGTGCGGCGCGGCCATACCCCTGCCGCTGCCAGGCCGGCGGCGCGCCATCGCGCCCCGTTGCGATCGAAGGCGGCGGCTGGATCACGCGCACCTCGTCGTTCTCATCAAGCTCGCGCACCTCGGCCGGCATGCTGAACCCGCGCAGCATCGAGTCCACCGTCTCGGCGACGTCGCCGTGCACCGCGACGCGGTCCCAGCTCTGGATCTCCACGACCACGTCGAACGTCGGGGGCGCCTTGCGCTCCAGGATCGACTTCTGCGTCCCGCGCCTGCGCGCCTCTTCGTCGCCGAGCGTCACCGACTGGATCCCACCGACCAGGTCGGCGAGCGTCGGGTTCATGATCAGGTTCTCGAGCTCGTTCCCGTGCGCCGTCGCGACGAGCTGCACGCCGCGCTCCGCGATCGTGCGCGCCGCCGCCGCCTCCAGCTCCGTGCCGATCTCGTCGATGACGATCACCTCGGGCATGTGATTCTCCACCGCCTCGATCATCACGGCGTGCTGCAGCGCCGGCGTCGGCACCTGCATCCGCCGCGACCGCCCGATCGCCGGGTGCGGGATGTCGCCATCGCCCGCGATCTCGTTCGACGTGTCCACGATCACCACGCGCTTGTTCATGTCGTCGGACAGCACGCGCGCGACCTCGCGCAGCATGGTCGTCTTGCCGACGCCCGGCCGCCCGAGCATCAGCGCGCTCTTGCCCGTCGTGATCAGATCCTCGATGACCTTGATCGTGCCGAACACCGCGCGCCCGACGCGACACGTCAGGCCCACGATCCTTCCGCGGCGGTTGCGGATGCACGAGATCCGGTGCAGTGTCCGCTCGATGCCGGCGCGGTTGTCGTCGCCGAACTGTCCGATGCGCCCGACGACGTACTCGAGGTCCTCCGACGTCACCTCCGAGTCCGCGAGGACGACCTCGCGCTCGGGATAGCGCGCCTCCGGAAGCCGCCCCAGGTCCATCACGATCTCGAGCAGCTCGAAGTTGTCCTCTCGCTGCTTCAGCGGGCCACTGATGTGCGGCGGCAGCGCGTTCAGCAGCAGGTCGAGGTCGTCAGTTATCACTCTCTGCAACAGCTCATCTCCTCAGGCGAGGACTGCCTTGCCGGGCTTCGCGACGGCGCGCACCTTGCTCGCCGCCTTCACCAGGTGCACGGTGCGCCGGCACAGCACCGTGTACCGCTCGTCCGCCTCGAACCCGCGCTCCTCGAGCGCCTCCCGCAGCAGCGGCTGCCCGTCCGAGACCAGCGTCCACATCGCCCGGCGGTTCTGCAGCTTGAGCAGCGCGGCGTCCAGCGCGTCGTCGAGCGCTTCCGCCTCCGCCAGCACCTCGAAGCGCCCGATGTCGCCGTCCGCCGCGATCCGCATCGAGGCCGCGAGCGTTCCATCGCCTTCGAGCACGTACTGCGATGTCCGCCCCAGGTGCTCCTGCAGCGCCTTCCACTCGTTGAGCGTCATCGCTTCGTGGCGGCGCTCCTTCTCCGGCACCACGGCGTTGTACAGCTGAAATACCGCGTGCAGGTCCGACTTCGCGCGGCGCCGCAGCCCCGCCGGCCCGTTGTGCGGTTCATCGGCGCGCACGTCGCGGTGATACGCCGTCTCCGTCCGGTACGGCACGAAACCGCAGCGCGACGCGATTTCCTCGCTGTAACTGCCGGTCGGCAGCCGCAGGAAGATGCGCAGCGCGTGCGACTTGCCCGCCGCGACCGTCATCTGGTCCAGCAGGCTCATCAGCACGCCGCTGTTGTCCCGGGCCGCGTCGATCAGGCAGTCCACCTCCCACGCCAGCTTCGAGCCCCGGTTGCGTGCCGAAAGCAGACCCCGCAGCGTCGGCCCCTTGACGCTGATCCACGTGTGGCGACCGGTCGCGAAGCTGAACCACTGCTCGAACGCCGTCTCGAGCGGATGCGGCGATGCCTCGCTCCCGGTGCGGTCAGCGGTCAGGGCCTCGTTCGCGTAGACGCGGCCGTCGTAGGACACCAGGGCGACAAGGTCGGTTGGCAGGACGGTACGAGCGCTTGACGTCATCGGCTGACCTGCGCATATCGGTACATCCTGCTGATATTGTAGCGATTCGCGCCCGAGGGCCGCTGTCGGGGTTATCCCGCATCGGCCCGCTCCCCGGCCGCCTCGCGCGCCCGGTACGCCTTCGCCAGCTCCGCCAGCAGGCGGTGGAACCGCACGTCCTGCGTCAGCTCCGGGTGGAACGACGTCGCGACGAGGTTCCGCTCTCGCGCCGCCACGATGGTTCCGTCCCCGAGCCGCGCCAGCACCTCGACCCCGTCCCCCGCCCGATCGATGATCGGCGCCCGGATGAACACGGCGTGGAAGGGCGGCGCACCCAGCGCCGCGATGTCGAGATCCTCCTCGAAACTGTCCACCTGCCGGCCGAACGCGTTCCGCCGCACGTCGATGTCCATCAGCGCCAGGTTGGGCCGGTCGAGGTCCGTTGCCTGCTTCGCGAGCACGATCGCGCCGGCGCACGTGCCCCAGATCGGCAGCCCGCGCTCGCCCCGCTCACGGATCGGCTCCCGCAGCCCGTAGATGTCGAGCAGCCGCGTGATCGTCGTGCTCTCGCCGCCCGGGATGATCAGCGCGTCGACCTCGTCAAGTTGCGCCGGCAGCCGGATCTCGATCGGCTCCGCACCGATCTCGCGCAGCCGCTCCGCGTGTTCCGCGAAGTCCCCCTGCAGCGCGAGCACCCCGATGCGAATACGATCCATACTCCATCGTAACGAACGCTACCCAGATGTGGTGCTATCCTCGCATGGCCATCCCGTAGACGATCACATCGGAGATCCGTGTGCGCACCCCGAACCTGCACGCGCTCGACTGGGCCCGCTACCTGGCGGACCGCCTGCTCATCGTGCCCGCCGCCGACTTCCTACCGAGGCGGGCCGCGCTGCGCGTCGCTGATCTGGTCGGCGCGGCTGAGGTGCACATCCCTTCGCGCAGTGCCCGCCTCGCTCGCGCCGAGGTCCACGCCGCCCTCGGCGTGACCGGCGCAGACGAGCGTGCGGGCGCGGCCCGGCGGCTCGCCGGCATGCGTCGCGACCTCGCCGTCAACCGGCGGCTGAGCCGCGGACGCGAGCATCCCCGCGACTGGCGCCTCGTGCAGGAAGGCGCCGCGCCCGTCGAAGCAATGCTCGCCGAAGGTCGGTCGTTCCTCGTCGCGACGGGCCACTTCTACTACTCCGCCGACCTCGTCATGGCTGACGTCATCATGCCCCGCCT
>DASUKM010000038.1:0-32018 GCA_036278735.1 Vicinamibacterales bacterium | reverse complement strand
AGTAGGTCTCGCGGCCGATCACGTGCGGCGCGGCCGTGGCGGCGAGCGCGGCGCGCATGGCGTGACGGCTCAGATAGGCGCGGCGGAAGGCCCGCCGCCGCTCGACTTCGCCGCGCGCCGGCGACGCCGCCAGTCGATCCCTGACCGTCGAGGAGTGGCCGGTCTCGACGAACTCGGTCACGATCCGCGCGCTCGACGGGCCGACGAACGGCACGTCCCGCAAGGTGCCCTGGCCGACCAGGTCGCGGACGGACGACTCGATGCCTGTCGCGATCGTCTTCGCCGCCCGGATGTAGCCGAACCGGCTGCGCTCGGCCGGCTGCAGCAGCGCGAGATCGTACAACAGCCCCGCCGCCATGATGTTCGGGTCGTCGGGCGGCGCCGGGGTCAGATCTTGTTTCTTGCGCATTTGTCCTCCAGACAGGACACATCGGTGCCTGAGACGCTGTCCTCTGGAGAGGACGTTCGTGCAATAAACAAGATCTGACCCCGGGGACGCGCTAGTCGTCGTCGCAGCGGCGGCAGAAGGGATCGAGCGTGCGGACGAGCCGCTCGAGATCGACAGGTTTCGACAGCCAGGCATCGGCGTCGATGGGGGGCACGTGATCGCGCTGCCCCGCGGCGGTGACGACGACCACGGGAATCGAGGAGAGGCCGGGATCCTGGGTCTGGGCGGCCCGGAACTGCCAGCCGTCCATGACCGGCATCATCAGATCGAGCAGGATGACGCACGCGCGCGGCCCCGTTTTCAACGTATCGAGCGCCTGACGGCCGTTGCTCGCCGTCTGGACCGTGAACCCCTCGAGTTCCAGAAAACGGCCGAGCATCTCGCGCGTATCGCGATCGTCTTCGACAATCATGACGCGCGGCGTCATCGCTGCGGCCCCGCGACGCCGCGCTCGCGCATCACCTGCCGGACGTGTCGAATCAAATCGTCGGGCAGGCACGGTTTAAGCAGGATCCGGTCGGCGCCGCACTCGCGCGCGCGTTGCTCGTGCGCGTAGCCGCCGTAGCCGCTCAGACAGATCACGGCCACGCCGCGCAGGGCGGGCTGTTCGCGGAACCGGTGGATCAGCTCGAAGCCGTCCATGCCGGGCAGCGAGAGGTCGGTGATGATCAGATCCGGCGGCGAGGTCGTGGCGATCGCCAGCGCCTCGGTCGCGGTCGCCGCCTGTTCGATGCGGAACTGCGTCGAGAGAAATTCCACGTACATCGCCCGCGTGTCCGCGTGGTCCTCGACGACGAGGACGACCGGGCCGGTTCCGATCGCGGGCTGACGGGATTCAAGGGCACACAAGGTCATCGCTTCGTTTCTTGGGGTCAGGAGGAGGTCCCCGCCGGGCGGTGCGCCTCGTCAATCAAGGTCCTGATCGTCGCCTCGAGATCGTCGAGCGAGCACGGCTTCGGCAGGATGGCGTCGCACCCCGCACGGTCGGCGCGCGACGGATCCCGGGTGAAGGGGCCGTAGCCCGTCACCGCAATGATGGGCACGTCGTGCGTCCGCGGGTCGCTCTTGAGGCGGCGCGTCAATTCGTAGCCGTCGATCCCCGGGATATGCAGATCCGTGACCACCGCGTCGGGCCGGCGATCGAAGGCGCGCTCGAGCGCCTGCAGGCCGTTGTGCGCCTCGTCGACCTCGAATCCCGCCGACGCGAGCCACGCCGCGTACATTTGTCGCCCCTCGCGGTCGTCTTCGACGAGCAGGACGCGCGGCGTTCCGGGCATGGGCCTTCGGCCAGTATACATGGCCGGCGACGGCCGCGAGCGGCAGCGAAACAGCCGAGGCGGCAGGCGGAGCGCGGGGTGCGGGGGCGGGAGGCGGAGCGCGGGGGCGGGAGGCGGAGCGCGGGGGGCGCCGCAGGTGGCGGCTAGCTGGTAGCTGGAAGCTGGAAGCTGGAAGCTGGAAGCTCGTACAATAGCTGAATCGTGAGCCAGCCGAACGCACTTGCCATTCTCGTCGGCGGGGGACCCGCCCCCGGCATCAACAGCGTCATCGGTGCGGCGACGATCCGCGGACGGGTCGAGGGGATCGAGGTGCTCGGGGTCCGCGACGGCTTCGAGTGGCTCATGCAGGGGCGCCTCGATCACATCGTGCCGCTCACGATCGACGAGGTCAGCCGCATTCATTTCCGCGGCGGTTCGTACATCGGCATCTCGCGGGCGAATCCGACGACCGACCCTGCCTACCTGGAGGCGGTCGTGACGGCGCTGCTGCGCCGCGGCGTGTCGATGCTCCTCACGATCGGCGGCGACGACACCGCCTTCTCGGCGATGAAGGTCGAAGAGCGCGCCGGCGGACGCATCCGCGTGGCGCACGTGCCCAAGACGATCGACAACGACCTCGACCTGCCGCCCGACGTCGACACCTTCGGCTATCAGACGGCGCGCCATTACGGCGTCGACATCCTGAAGAACCTGATGGTCGACGCGCGGACGACCTCGCGGTGGTACTTCGTGATTGCGATGGGCCGCAAGGCCGGCCACCTCGCGCTCGGGATGGGCAAGGCGGCCGGTGCCACCCTGACGCTCATCCCGGAAGAGTTCGCCGGCCGCATCCGGCTGAAGATCCTCGTCGACACGCTGGTCGGCGCGATCGTCAAGCGGCTCAGCGCCGGCCGTCGCGACGGCGTCGCGGTGCTCGCCGAAGGGCTCGTGCTCGACATCGATCCGGCGGATCTCGCCGAGCTCCACGACGTCGAACACGACGAGCACGGCCACGTGCGCCTGGCCGAGGTGAACATCGGCGAGATCCTGAAGACGGCCGTGCACAAACGGCTCGCCGGCCTCGGCGTGAAGACCACCATCGCGGCCAAGAACATCGGCTACGAGCTGCGCTGCGCGGACCCGATCCCCGCCGACATGGAATACACGCGCGACCTCGGGTACTGCGCGACGAAATACCTGCTCGGCGGCGGCAACGCCGCGATGATTTCCATGCAGGGCGGCCACTTCGTCCCGGTGCCGTTCGCCCGGATGCTCGATCCGGCGACCGGCCGCACGCGCGTCCGGCTCGTCGACATCCACTCGATGCGGTACGCGATCGCCCGGCGGTATATGATTCGCCTGCGGCGCGACGACTTCGACGATCCGGCCGAACTGGGAAAGTTCGCCGCGATTGCCGGGCTCACGCCCGAGCAGTTCCGGCGCGAGTTCGAATACCTGATCGAACTCGAGCCGCCCCGGCTCGTCGTCGACGGCGCCCAGGGGCTGGTCGAGGCCACCGCGAACCGAGGGTCACACACCAAGCATGACTGACGCTCCCAAGAGTGCGCTGGAACTGGTGATGGAGCGCCTGCGCCGGCAGGACGCGGAAGCCGGACTTCAAGAGCACCACCTCACCGACGCGCAGAAGGCGGCCATCGCGGACGCCCGATCGCAGTACGAAGCGCGCGTCGCCGAACGCCGCATCCTGCACCAGGATCAGTTGCTGGCCGTGTTCGACCCGGCCGAGCGCGAGAAGCTCGACGTCGAGTTCCGCCGCGATCTGGAGCGATTCGCCTCCGACCGCGACGCGCGGATCCGCCGGATCCGGGCCGACGAGACCGCGTAGCGGCCCCGGCCGGCCGCCGCCCCCTCGCCCGATGCCGTTTCGAGCCGCGTGCGATAACATGCGCCCATGCTCCGCCGCATTCTTCTGACGCTGCTCCTCTGTCCGCTGGCCCTGGCCGCCGCCGCGCCGCAAACCGACGTCGACCCGGCGTTTGCCCGCATCCGCGACGAGGGCCTCCAGCGCTCGCAGGCGCCGGCCCTGTTCGCCACCCTCACCGACGGCATCGGCCAGCGGCTGACGGCGTCTCCCTCGTTCAAGCAGGCCGTCAACTGGGCGCGCGACCGCTTCGAGGCGTTCGGCCTCGCGAACGCGCATCTCGAGCCGTGGCCCTTCGGGCGCGGCTGGGTGCTCGACGGCCTGACCGTCGAAATGGTCGCGCCGCGGTACATGCCGCTCATCGGCTACGCCGAAGCCTGGTCCCCCTCGACCTCCGGCGACGTGGTCGCGACGCCGGTCATGGTCGGGGGAAAATCGGCGGCGGATGTCGCCGCGATGGGCGATCGGCTGCACGGCGCGATCGTGCTGATGCAGCCCGAGACGACGTTCATCACCCAGGACCGGCCGCAGCCGACCACGTCGACGGGCGCCGTGCGCACGGGCGCGCCGGCCACACCGGGGCCCCGGCCGAACTTCGCCGACGTCCGGGCGGCCGCCAAAGCGGTGCACGACGCCGGACCCGCCGTCCTCGTCCGCACGAGCCGCGGCGAGCACGGCACCGTCTTCGTGCAGCGCCGCGACGAAGGGCCGGACGCGCTCCCCTCGATCGTGCTCGCCGGGGAGCACTACGACATGATCGTCCGGATGCTGCGCGAGGGAGTGCCCGTCACACTCCGGGTCAACGTCAAGTCGCATTACGTGACCGACGACACCCACGCGTACAACGTCGTCGCCGAGCTGCCCGGCACCGACCCCGCGCTGAAAGACGACGTCGTCATGATCGGCGCGCACATCGATTCGTGGCACGCGGCGGAAGGGGCGGCCGACAATGCCGACGGCGCCACGAGCGTGCTCGAGGCGATGCGCATCCTGAAGGCGGCCGGCCTTCGCCCGAAGCGGACGATTCGCGCGGCGCTGTGGGGCGGGGAGGAAGAAGGGCTCCTCGGGTCGAAGGCCTATGTCGCGCAGCACCTGGCCGGCGACGCCAACCGGGAGGCGCGCGATCGTCTCTTCGTGTATTTCAACCTCGATCCCGGCACCGGGCCGATCTACGGCTGGTATCTCGAGAACACGCCAGCCGTCCAGCCGCTGTTCGATCGCTGGCTCGCACCGTTGATGCCGCTCGGCGCCAGGCGCAACGTCATCGAAGGGATCGGCGCGACCGACCATCTCAGTTTCCGCGCCGTCGGGATCCCGGCCTTCAACGCGATCCAGGACTACACCGACTACGACGTGCGCATTCACCATACGAACGCGGACATGCCGGAGCGCGTCCGGACCGACGACCTGAAGGAGTGCGCGATCGCGCTCGCGTGGTTCGCGTATCAGGCGGCCGGCACCGATCAGCGCATTCCGCGCTCCTGATGGACCGCGCGTGCCGCTGAGCGTGAAGAACGGGCTGCGCCGCGTGGCGCGGCCCGACGTGATGGTCGGGGCCGGCATCCTCGCCAGCCGTCTTACCGGCCTGGTCCGCGTCAGCGCGTTCTCCTATTTCTTCGGCCTCGAGTCGGACGCGGCCGACGCGTTCAACGCCGCGTTCAAGATCCCCAACCTGCTCCAGAATCTCTTCGGCGAAGGGGCGCTCTCGGGTTCCTTCATCCCCGTCCATGCCGCGCTGCTCGCACGCGGCGACGAGCGGTCGGCGGCGCAGACGGCCCGCACCGTGTTCGCGCTGCTGATGTTCGTCATCTCGGTCCTCGTGCTGCTCGGCGTGCTCGCGACGCCGGTGCTGGTCGACGCCATCGCGCCGGGCTTCGAGGGGGCCAAGCGCGATCTCGCCGTGCGGCTGGTGCGCATCCTTTTTCCCGGCGCCGGCATCCTGGTCGCTTCCGCCTGGTGCCTGGGCGTCCTCAACAGCCACGGCAAGTTCCTGCTCTCCTACACGGCGCCGGTGGCGTGGAACGTCGCGATGATTGCGACCCTCGTCGTCTTCGGTCCCGGCCGGCACCTCGACTCGCTCTCCATCTATCTCGCCTGGGGATCGGTCGTCGGCAGCTTTCTGCAGTTCGCCGTACAGGCGCCGCTCGCCTGGAACTTGTCGCGCGACGGCGGACGGCTCGCGCTGAGCGAACCGGTCCGCCAGACGGTCCGCAACTTCATGCCCGTGGTCGTGAGCCGCGGCGCGGTCCAGTTGACGAGTTACGTCGATATCCTGATCGCGAGCTGGCTCCCGACGGGCGCGGTCACGGGCCTGACGAACGCGCAGCTGCTCTACACGCTGCCCGTCAGCCTGTTCGGCATCTCGATCTCGGCGGCGGAGCTTCCCGCGCTCTCGGGAGACGCGGCGCGCGCCTCGACCGACGCGCTCCGCGCGCGGATCGACTCCGGCCTGCAGCGGCTCGCGTTCTTCGTCGTCCCGTCGGCGGTCGCCTTCGTCGCGCTCGGGGACGTCCTATCGGCGGCGCTGCTCCAGCGCGGACGCTTCCGGCCGCAGGATTCGCTCTACGTCTGGGGCATCCTCGCCGGCTCCTCGATCGGCCTGCTCGCGACGACGATGGCGCGCCTCTATTCGGTGGCGCACTACGCGCTCGGCGACACGCGCACGCCGCTGCGCTACGCCATCGTACGGCTGAGCGCGGTCACCAGCCTCGGCTACGTGTGCGCGATCCTGCTGCCCCCCTATCTCGGCATCGCCCGCGAGTGGGGCGCCGCCGGCCTGACGGCCTCGGCCGGCATCTCGGGCTGGATCGAATTCGCGCTGCTTCGCCGGAGCATCAACAGGCGCATCGGCCACACGGGCTTGCCGGGCTCCTACACGGCGCGGCTGTGGATCGCCGCCATTGCCGCCGCCGGCGTCGCGTGGATCGCCAAGATCCCGTTTCGGCCGACGTCCCCCCTGCTGCGGGCCTCCGCCGTGCTGCCCGCCTTCGGCCTCACGTTCCTGGCGCTGGCGTGGCTGCTGCACGTGCCGCTCGCCACCCGTCGCCGTGCATCTTTGCGGTGAAGTGTTGTAAACATGAAGGGCGAGGAGGATTCATGGCACGCGTGCGGACCGCCATCGCCGCCGTCCTGACTGCCGCGACAGCGCTGGGGGGGACGGCGTGCATTCCCTTCTACCACCCCGACCGGACGTCGCGCGTGCTGGTCTTCAACATCCACGCGGGCAAGGACGCCGCGAACGCGCCCAACCTCGACGACGTCGCCGCGCTGATGCGCACCACGGGAGCATCGGTCGCGCTGCTGCAGGAGGTGGATCGCCACACCGTGCGCTCGGGCAAGGTCGACCAGGTCCAGGCGTTGATGAAGGCGTCGGGGTTCGACGGCGAATTCGGGCAGACGCTCGACTACGACGGCGGCCAGTACGGCATCGCGACGTTCGCCCGCGACCGCGTCGACTACATCCTGACCTTCCCGCTGCGCGTCCTGCCGCCTCAAGCCCGTGCCGGTGGTTCACACGAGCCGCGCGGCGCGCTCGTCACCGTCGACGCGACGCCATCAGGACGCTGGCAGTCGATCAACACCCATCTGGATCCGTCCAACGACGACACGTACCGGCGACAGGAAGTTCAGGATCTGCTCCACCTGGTGCGGCAGCGCCTCGCGGCGGGGCTGCCGATGATCGTCGGCGGCGACTTCAACTCGACGCCCGACAACGCCGTCCAGCAGACGCTGCGCGCCGCGGGCCTGCGCGACGCGTGGACCGAATGCGGCCAGGGGGACGGATTCACGTACCCCGCCAACGCCCCGGCCAAGCGGATCGACTACCTGTTCCTCACCGGAAATCTGCACTGCGCCAGCGCGCAGGTGCTCGACACCCGGATTTCGGATCATCGTCCGCTGCTCGTCACGATGAAGTAGGCTTTGGGCTTTGGGCTTTGGGCTTTAGGAGCTGGTGCCGATGGCGTGGACATGGCTGTTCATCGCAGCCGGGTTCGAGGTCGCGTGGGCGATCGGCCTGAAATATACCGACGGGTTCAGCAGGCCGCTGCCCACCGTCGCGACGGTGGTGTGCATGGTCGCGAGCATGGGGCTGCTGGGCGTGGCGGCGCGCGATCTGCCGATCGGGACGGCGTATGCCGTCTGGACCGGGATCGGCGCCGCGGGGACCGCCGTGCTGGGGATCGTGCTGCTCGGCGAGCCGTCGTCGACCAGCCGTCTCGTGTGCCTGTTCCTGATTGTCGCGGGTGTGGTGGGGCTGAAGATCGGATGACCCTCAGCCGCCGCGCCGATCACTCGCCAGCCGGCTCGTTTCCAGTTCGTCACATGCCGAAGAAGCCGAGCACGAGCCAGTCCTTCACCTTGTCCTGATAGGGCGCCACCAGCTTCTTGTTGCGTGCGGGGACGGCGTCTTCGGCGGCCTGGAAGGTCTTCGTCAGCTGCCCGCCGTTCGTCATGTCGTGCAGGTTGAGTTCCGTGAACCGGAGGCCGGCGGCACTGTAGAACTGGGTACGCACCCAGTAGTACTCGTCGCGCGAAAACTTC
This sequence comes from Vicinamibacterales bacterium, assembly GCA_036278735.1. Lineage (GTDB taxonomy): Bacteria > Acidobacteriota > Vicinamibacteria > Vicinamibacterales > 2-12-FULL-66-21 > DASUKM01. Next base: position 23,890 of record DASUKM010000038.1, on the reverse strand, counting down.
GCGGCATTCAGCGCGTCGACCTGCGCCGTCTTCGCGTCGACGACGAGCTTGATCAGATCGGACACCGCCTTGAACGCTTCGCTCGCCGAGACGTCCCGGTGCTCTTCGTGCTGGCGGCGTTCGAACTCGTCCTGCGTGGCCTTCATCTTCTGCACTTCCGGCCCGAGCCGCGTCTGCATCTGTTCCTGGACGCTGGCGAACCGCTGGACCATGCTCTCGGTGAGCTCTCCCGACGCCGGGGGCGTGAACGGGACGGTATTGGCGATGTTCTTGTCGAGCTCGGCCACCTTGGTGAACTGGCCGACGTACGTGCGAGCCCTGCTGTACAGATAGTAGCCGCCCGCCACGACGCCGATGCCGGCGATGAGCACGACGATGCCACACCCGAGTGCGATTTTTTTCATCAGCGTAGTCCTGGATCAAAATGCCGGGTCTGAAGACCCGGCCTACTTTGCCTGCGCGAGCAGCGCGTCGATCGCGCTGGCGAATGCCGCGTACGGCTCGGCCCCGACGATCACTTTCGCCGGCGTGATCGTCTCGGCCGAGGCGTCGGCGAGCGCGAGCGCGAACATCGGCGTGCCGTCGACCCCGGCGCGCGCCGCCTCGTCGACGTCGGCGCGGATCAGCGCGTCGTGCGACGTACCCGTGAGACACGATCGAAAGGCCGTCATATCGATCCCCGTCGCGGCCGCCTCCGCCTCGATCCGCGCCGGCGCGAGCTGCTTCTGGTTGGCGAACAGCCGGTCGTGCATCTCCCAGTAGTGCCCCTGGTCTCCGGCGCACAACGCGCCGACCGCCGCCCGGAACGCCTGCGGGTGAATCGATTCGATCGGCAGATTCTTGACCACGTAGCGGATCTTCCCGGTCGCGATATAGTTGCGGTCGATCTGCGGGAACGTCGCAGCCGCGAAGGCGCCGCAATAGGGGCACTGATAGTCGGTGAACTCGACGATCACGACCTTCGCGGCCGGCGATCCTTTGACGGGCCGCCCCTTGATCTCGACCGAGGCGAGGTGCGGTCCGCCGCGGGCGCCGAGCGCCGATTCGAGCAGCGCCCGGATCGCCTGCACGTCCTGCTCGATGGCCGTCTGCTGCGCCTTCAGGTCCGCCAGTTGCTGGCGGATGCCCGACAGATCGTCGGGCGGCACGGCAGGCGCCGGCGATGGCCGCTGCGCCGAGGCGACCGCGGGCAGCAGCAACAGCACGGCACAGCACAGAGCGGCCGCACGAGCACAACGAGTGGGCACGGAGAACTCCTCGAACCAGGGGACCGGATACGCAGGAGTGTACAACAGAAAACTTCCCCGCCCGCGAAAAACCCGAGCGTAGTAGGATGGCGCGATGACCCAAGCTTTTGAGGACCGCCGCCGGAGCCAGGATCGGCGTCACTTCCCGCGCGGGGGCCGGCGTCCAGGCGATCGGCCCGGATACGCGCCGCTCGTCCTCGTCGCCGACGACGACGCCCACGGCGAACGCTGTGCGGCGATCCTCGCGGCGCTCCATTTCGCGGTGGCGCCCGCGCATTCGGTCGAAGAAGCCATGAAGGTGATGGAGGCGCTGCGTCCGGAGCTGGTCGTGGCGCACCTCGAGGACGGCGATCGCCTGTCGGCCGCGATGCGCGCCGACGCGTTTACCGCCGGCGTGCCGATCATCCACGTGACCGAGCAAACCGACACCCCCGAGGCGCTCGTCGGCGAAATCCGTCGCGTCATCCGGCAGCACGGCCTCCACCGCCTCGACTGACGCCCGCGATCCCCTCCCTCGCCCCGGCTCGCGCGTCGCGATCGCGATCCGGCCGACGCGATGGCCGGTCGGTCCCTGACCTCGCGCGGCAAGATGGAACCTCCGCGACAGGCACGCGGTCCGGCATGACGCCATCGCGTAGTAGGATCCCCCTGATGATGGCCGACGCCGAGGGGGCCCCCGCGGGCCCGGCTCACCGCCCGCGCGCGAGGACCGGGCTGCTGGCCGCCGTCATCGTGCTCACGCCGTGCTTCGTCTTCACCCCGTGCTTCTTCACGCGGTGCTTCGCGGCGGCCCAGGCCCCAGCCACCCTCACCCTGAACGAGGCGATCGCGCGTGCCCTCGAGGCCAACCGCACCGTGCTCGCCTCCCGCACCGCGCGCCCGATCGACGTCGCGGGGGTCGGCGTCGCGGGCGAGCGGCCCAATCCCGACGTCGCCGTCGAAGAAGACCGCGAGACGCCGCACCTGAGCGTCGCCGGCACCGTCCCCATCGAGACGGCGGGCAAGCGCGGCAAACGTCTGGCGGCGGCGCGCGCGACCCTGGCGGTCACCGATGCCACGATCGCGCGGACCGCGGTGCAGGTGCGCAGCGACGTGCGGCGCGCGTACTACGACGCCGTGGCGTCCACGCGGCGGCTCGACATCGACCAGCAGCTCGAAACCGTCGCGGGTCGGGCACGGGACGCGGCACGCGAGCGCGTGCAGACGGGCGCCGCGCCGCGGCTCGAGCAGCTCCAGGCCGAACTCGCGCTGGCGACGGCGCAGAACGACAGCACGCTGGCGCGCGGCGACGTCGCGGCTGCACGCGCGAGCCTGAACGCGCTGCTCGCGTTTCCCGCGGACGCGGCGCCGGCGCTCGCCGATCCGCTCGAAGCCGGTCCCCTTCCCTCGCGCGACCAGGCCATCGCGGTCGCGCGCCGCTCGAACGCCGACCTCCTGGTGCTCGAACGCCAGGTCGACGAGGCCCGCGCGCGGCTGCAGCTCGCGCAGGCAAACCGGCGGCCGGACCCGAGCGTCACGGGCACCTTCACGTACGATTCGCCGCCCGAATTCATGTACGGCTGGCGGCTCGGGATGGCCATCGCGCTCCCGATCTTCACCACCGGCAAGCCGGACGTTGCCGCCGCGCAGGCGACCGTCGATCACGCGGTCGCGCTGCGCGATGCGCTCTCGGGGCAGATCGCGGGGGCCGTCGCGGCCGCTGTCGCCCGCGCCGCCTCCGCGCGCCAGGCGCTCGACCGCTATCAGCACGACATCCTGCCCGCCTCGGTGCAGGTCGAGCAGATGGCCGAGGAGTCGTATCGATCCGGACAGACCGGGCTCCCGGCGCTGCTCCAGGCGCTCCAGAACGCCCGCGAGATCAACTTGCGCGCGCTGCAGGCCGGCATCGACTATCAGACGGCGCTCACGGACCTGGAACGCGCCATGGGAAGCCCGCTCGAATGAGGATACGCTGCGCGACTGCCCTCGTCCTGCTCGCCGCCGCGGCATGCGGCGGCCCCTCGATGGAAAAAGCCGAGACGACGGCCGCCGTCCCGGTGAAGACGGTCACCGTCAGTCCGCAGACGTTCGAAGGGGTCGTCGCCGCCTCCGGCGTCGTGACGCCCGCCCCGGGCGCGGACTGGACGATCACGGCGCCGGCCCCGGCCCGTATCGTGGCGATCACGAAGGCCGAAGGCGATCGGGTCAAGCCCGGTGACGTGCTCGTGCGCTTCGAAATCCCGTCGCTGCAAACCGATCTCGCGGCGCGACGCGCCGAGGCCCAGCAGGCGCAGGCGCGCCTCGACAATGCCCAGGCGAACCTCGATCGGCTGACGACGCTCGTGGCCCACGGCGTCGCGGCGCGGAAAGAACTCGAAGACGCCCAGCGCGAGAGCAAGGACGCGCAGGCGGCACTGACGCAGGCGCACAGCGCCCTCGGCAGCGCTGAAGTGCTCGCGGATCGATCCCTGGTCCGGGCGCGCTTCGCCGGCGTCGTGGCGAAGCGGTGGCACAACCCCGGCGATCTCGTGGATGCGTCCGCCTCGGATCCGATTCTTCGCATCATCGATCCCGCGCGTCTTCAGGTCGTCGCCGCGGTGCCCGTCTCGGATCTGCCGCGCATCCATACCGGCCATGCCGCGACTATCGTCCTGCCCGGCCAGGTCACGACTACCGAAGCCGCGCACGTACTCACGCGGCCGGCGGCCGTCGAGACCGGCGGGGCGACCGCTCCCGTCCGGCTCGCCTTCGACCGACCGACGCAACTGGCCGCCGGCACGCCCGTTCAGGTCCGGATCGTCGCCGAGACGCATCAGCAGGCGCTCACGGTCCCCGCCGCGGCGCTCGTACGCGAAGACGACGAGACCTCTGTCTTCGTCGTGGGACCGGACCACAAGGCCCACAAACGAAAGATCACCGTCGGACTCGCGGATCCCGATGCCGTGGAGGTGTCGAGCGGCCTGCGTCCCGGGGAGCACGTCATCGTGCAGGGGCAGCAGGCGCTGCCCGACGGCGCCAGCGTCACGGTGACGAGATGAGCCTGGCCGAGACGGTCGAGCGGCAGAGCCGCGCGATCATTCTCCTGACGGTCATCCTCTCGGCCGCCGGGCTCGTGGCGGTGTTCTCGCTGCCGAGCGACATCTATCCGCCGCTCGTGTTTCCCCGCATCGTCATCATCGCGCAGAGCGGCACCACGCCGGGCCCGGCGATGATGCTGACCGTCACCCGTCCCCTCGAACAGGCGCTGATGGAAGTGCCCGGCATCCGTCGCGTGCGGTCCACGACCTTCCGCGGCAACACCGAAATCTCGGGACAGTTCGATCCCTCGACCGACATGATCGTCGCGCTGTCGCAGGCGCAGGGGCGGATCGGCGAAATCCGCCAGGCGCTGCCCGCGGCGCTCGATCTGACGGTCGAGCGCCTCACCCCCACGGCCTTTCCGTTCTACAGCCTGATCCTCACGGGCGCGCTGCCGCCCGCCGATCTGCACGACTACGGCTTCTACGTGATGCGTCCGGCGATCTCGCGCGTGGCCGGCGTCGGGAGCGTGGATATCGTCGCGAGCGATACGCGCGAGATCGAAGTCATCGCGGATCCCGGCCGCCTGACCGCGAGCGGCCTCACGATCGGCGAAATCGCCGACGGCTTCAAGGCCACCAACGACCTGCTCCCGGTGGGCCGCTACAATGCCGCCGGGCTGCAACATCTGGTGCTCGCATCGGGCCTCTGGAAGTCGATCGCCGACATTCCGCCGACGCCGATTGCCGTCCGCAATGGCACGACGCTGCGCGTCGCCGACGTCGCGACCGTCCAGCCGGGTACGCCGGACCGCACGCGGCTCGTCGCCGGCGACGGCGTGCCCGCGGCCGAGATCGCCATCTCGCAGCAGCTTGGCGCGAACATCCTGCAGGTCCGCGCCGGCATCGAACAGACGATCGCCGAACTGACCCACACGCTGCCCGCCGGCCTGCGCCTCACCAAGGTGTACGACCTGGCCGAGTTCGTGTCGGAAGCGATCCGCAACGTACGTGATGCCATCCTCCTCGGGGGACTCCTGGCGGTCATCGTTCTGCTGCTGTTTCTTCGGGATTGGCGCCTGACGATCGTTGCGTCCATCACGCTGCCGCTGACGGTCCTGATGACGTTCCTCGTCATGCGGCTGATTGGCGAGACGATCAACGTGATGTCGATGGGCGGCCTCGCCGTCGCGATCGGGCTCGTGATCGACGATGCAGTCGTCATGGTCGAGAACATCTACCGGCACCTGACGGCCGGACAGACCGCGTCGGCGGCGGTGGCCATCGCGATGGACGAGCTGATTGCGCCGGTGGTGGGCTCGACGGTCACGACCGTGGTGGTGTTCGTGCCGCTCAGTCTGCTGTCGGGGGTGGTCGGACAATTCTTTCGGGCGCTGTCGCTGACGCTCGCGGCGGCGGTGCTGATCTCGCTGGTGCAGGCGCTCACGCTCATTCCCCTGCTCGCCCGCTACGCGGCGCGACGGCGGCGATCGGCCGGCCCCCGCGAACCAGCCGCCGCGCCGGGAGCGCACACCGCGGCCGACTCGGACGCGCACGCGACGCGGCTCGATCGCCGGTACGCGCGCTCGCTGCACCCGATGCTCGGACGCCCGGCGCTCACCGCGGTCCTGGCCGTCGCGCTCGCGCTCGGCGGCTATGTGCTTTTCGCGAACATCGGAACGGGCTTTCTGCCGGAGGCCGACGAAGGCGGCTTCGTCATCGACTATCACACCCCGCCGGGCAGTTCGCTGGCGGAAAGCGACCGTCTGGTGAAGAAGGTGGAGGCGGTGCTCCGCGCGACCCCCGACATCGCGTCCTTTTCGCGCCGGACCGGCTCCGAGCTGGGGTTGTTCGCCACGCAGCAGAACAAGGGAGACATCCTCACGCGCCTCGAGCCGCGCGGCGAGCGCCGGTCGGCCGAAGAGGTGATCGAGGACCTGCGCGACAAGCTGGCCAAGGCGTCCCCCGAGATGGACATCGAATTCGTCGAGCTGCTGCAGGATCAGATCGGCGATCTCGAGGGGGCGCCGACGCCCATCGAAGTGAAGGTGTTCGGCGACGATTCCGAACGGCTGGCGGCGATCTCCGATCGGGTGGAGACGCTGCTCGCCGGCGTCGCCGGCGTCGTCGACATCGTCGGGGTCCAGCGCGGCAATCCGGAGACGACGTGGCACATCGACGCGGTCGCGGCGGGGCGGCTCGGCCTGACGCTCGCGCAAGTCTCCGAGCAGTTGTCGGACGCGTTCCTCGGGGACACGCAGACCGCGCTCAGGCTGCCCGATCGTACCGTCCCCGTCCGCGTGCGGTATCCGGATTCGTATCGGATGGACCCGGTGCAGATGGCGCAGATCCCCATCCGCGCGCCGGACGGCCGATCGGTGCCGCTGGCCAGCATCGCCCGGGCGACCTCCACGACCGAAGGAGAGCTCGTGCTGCAGCGCGAGAACCTGCGGCAGATGGCGCTGCTGACGGCGAGCGTCGAGCGTCGCGATCTCGGGAGCGCCGTCGCGGACATCCAGGCGAAGCTGCGGGGTCTGAAGTTGCCCGTCGGCTACACGACGGAGGTCGGCGGCCAGTATGCGTCCGCACAGCAGTCCTTCCACGAGATGCTGCTGGTCTTCGCGATCGCGGCCGGCCTGGTCTTCATCGTGCTCGTCGTCGAGTTCCGGCGTTTCGTGCCGGCGATCCTGATTCTGCTCGCCGCCCCGCTGTCGCTGGGAGGGGCGTTCGGGCTGCTGCTCCTCACCGGCACGGATCTGAACGTGGCGTCGGCGATGGGGCTGATCCTGCTGGTCGGGCTCGTCGTCAAGAACGGGATCGTGATGCTCGACTACACGCATCGGCTCGAGCGCGACGGCCTTCCGTTCCGCGACGCGCTCGAGGCCTCGGCCCGCATCCGGCTCCGGCCGATCCTGATGACGACCCTGTGTACGTTGTTCGGCCTGCTGCCGCTCGCGCTTGGCTTCGGCGCCGGCGCCGAACTGCAGCAGCCGCTGGCGCTCGCCGTCATCGGCGGTCTGTCGCTGTCGACGCTGGTAACCTTATATATGGTGCCGGCCGCCTACAGCGCCCTGCACCGCGTATAGGGCGGGCGTTCCGCCTCCGTTAGACTGCGGCGACCGCCGGAGCGCTGGCGAAGGCGGTCAGACCCGCCAACTGGAGGCCGTCGTGACCGAATCCGCCCTGAAGCCCGGAACGCCCGCGCCCGAGTTCACCCTGCCGGCCGGCACGGACAAGAACATCTCGCTGAAGGACTTCCGGGGCCGCCCGGTCGTCCTGGCGTTCTATCCTGCCGATTTCAGCCCCGTCTGCAGCACGCAATTGTCCGACTACACTCGCCTGCTGCCCGAGATCGAATCGCGTGGTGCGACGATCCTGGGCGTGTCGGTCGACGGGGTGTGGTGCCACACGGCGTTTGCGCGCGACCAGCAGCTCGGCTTCCCGCTCCTGTCCGACAGCGAGCCGAAAGGGGCTGTCGCGCGGCAGTACGGCGTGTACCGCGAACAGAACGGCATCACCGAACGCGCGCTGTTCGTGATCGATCGCGACGGCATCGTCCGCTGGAGCTACGTCTCGCCGATCGCGGAAAACCCCGGCGCGGAGGGGATGCTGAAGGCGCTGCAGGCGCTCGGCTGACGCCGGGGTCAGATCTTGTTTCTTGCACGAATGTCCTCGACAGAGGACATTCCTATCGCGTGGGCGACCGTCCTCCCTGGAGGACATTCATGCAAAGAACAAGATCTGACCCCGAATCAGCGGCGGCGGACCGGGGGGGCGTCGCGCGGCAGCAGGCGCGGGGCGTGGGCGAACCGCACCGCGCCGAAGTGGCGGAGATCCAGGGTCGCGATGTCGGCGCGCAGGCGCTCGGCGACCGCCATCACGGCGCCGTCGACGAGACCCATCTCGAGCGAGGCGTAGCGCTCCGCGAACCGATGCGCCGCCACGAGGTCGCGATCGGCGCCCCATTCCACGGCAAATGCGCCCGACGCGAGGTCGTCGAGCCACACGCGCTGCGCGCTCGCGCCGAGTTCGGTCGCCACCAGGTAGTCGACCTCCGGCAGAATCGCCCACGGTAGAATCCACGCCGCAGGATCCGCCTCGTACATCGCGCGGAGCGCCGCGTGGTGGCGGTCCCCCTTGTCGAGCAGCGCGACGACGGCGCCCGTGTCAGCGACGACCACGGCGCGGCCGCCCCCCGGGCTTCCCGAATCCCCCCAGCAGCGCCTCGGCACGCGCGCCGAGGTCGTCGCGGCCGCTCGTAAATGCCCCGATGCTGCGCGGCACGCGCGTCTCGGCGTGACGGGCCACGTACTCGGCCACGGCCTCCCTGACCAGCGCCGCCGGAGAACGTCCCGCTTCGGCGGCAATCCGCTTCAGACGCCGATAGTCGGCCCGGTCGAGGTATAGGGTGGTCTTGTCCATATCTGTTGCCATATATGGTATATGGTAGCACGCGGGATCCTGCCTGGCAACCCCGGGGGGCGCCGCTATCGCCGCTGGGATAGCATAGGCGCGCCATGACTCGCTGCCTCACCTCGCTCCTGCTCTGTCTCCCCCTCGCGGCGGTTCTCGCGGCCGCGCAACCGGCCGCCGGCCCGATCACCATCCGCGTGGGACGGCTGATCGACGGCCGCGGCGGCTCCGCGACCGACGTGGTCGTGACGCTCGCCGACGGCACGATCACGAGCGTCGGCCAGCACGCCGGCCCCGTGACGTACGACTTCCCGCACCTCACCCTGCTGCCCGGCTTCATCGACGTCCACGTCCACATCGGCTGGCATTTCAACAAGGACGGCCGGATGGACAACCGCGGGGAGTCCGCCGCAGAACAGGCGCTTGCCGGCGCGGCCAACGCGTGGGCGACGTTGATGGGGGGATTCACCACGGTGCAGAGCGTCGGGGCGGCCTCCGACGTGCCGCTGCGCGACATCGTCGCGCGCGGCCTGCTGCCGGGGCCGCGCATCCTCACGTCGGTGCGCCAAATCACCGAGCGCACGGGGGTCGGGCGCGGCCAGCCGGGGGTCGTCGCCACCCCGGATCAACTCCGGCAGGCCGTCCGCGAAGCCAAGGCCGCCGGTGCCGATCTGATCAAACTGTTCGCCTCCGCGAGCATTCGCGACGGCGGCAAACAGACGATGACCGACGAACAGCTCCAGGCGGTGTGCGGCGAGGCCAACGCGCTCGGCATGCGCACGCTCGTGCACGCGCACAGCGCACAGGCGCTGAAAGCGTCCATCCTCGCGGGCTGCAAGGAAATGGAGCACGGCATCTTCGCCGACGACGACGTGCTCCGGATGATGGCCGACAAGGGCGTGTACTTCGACCCCAACGTCGGGCTCGTCCTGCAGAACTACCTCGAGAACGAGCCGAAGTTCCTCGGGATCGGCAACTACACCGAGGAGGGGTTCGCGGCGATGGAGAAGGCGATCCCGATCAACCTCGCCATGTTCGAACACGCGCTGACGATCCCCAATCTGAAGATCGTCTACGGCACGGATGCGGTGGCCGGCGCCCACGGCCGCAACATCGAGGAAGCGATCGTGCGCGTGCGCGATGGCGGCCAGAAACCGATGGCCGCGATCGTCTCGTTGACGTCGCTCTCGGCGGAGTCGCTGCGGCTCCAGGACTCGATCGGGGCCATTGCGCCCGGCCTGCAGGCCGACCTGGTCGCGGTCGACGGGGACCCGCTGACCGACATCACCGCTCTCCGCCGGGTCGTGTTCGTGATGAAGGACGGGAAGGTCTACCGAAACAGCGCGCAGAATCCGTCGCCGCTCGTGGCTGGCGAGGGGGCATCGCGGACGCGGTGACGGGAAGGAAGGGGGCGGGCGGGGCGAGCACGACGCCGCGACGGCAGAACCGTCGCGACGTCGTCGAGTGACAGACGGCTGGACTAGAACCGCACCTTGAACCCGAGCTGCAGCTTGCGCTGCTCGAAGCCCGACGGGTTCGGGAACTGGTTGGGGTCCGTCGGAATCGCGCTCACCGGGTTGCCGGCCGCGTCGACGAGCACCGTCGTCCGGACGCTGGACACCTGCACGGTGTTGAACACGTTTTTCAGCTCCACGATGAACTGCCCGTTCACGGATCCATGAAGCGGCACGATGCGCGTGTACCGCATGTCCACGTTCTTGCGGGCGGGCAGATACAGCGAGTTGCGCGAGACGAACAGCGGCCGGTCGCTATTCGTGCCGTCGTGATTCAGATCGGTGTTGGCCAGGATGTTCTGCGGCAGCCCGCTGTTGAACTGGAGCAGCAGACCGATCTCGTTGCCGTTCAGCAAGTGACGCACGATCGGGTTCGAGGCGTGGCTGACCGACGTGTAGACGACGTTCCCGCTGAAGTTGTGGCGCATGTCGAGCGGGTTCGGTCCTTTATCGCGCTCGAGGTTGCTCGGATCGGACGGGCCCGGCTCGGACTGCACCGTGAGCTGGCCGCGGAGGGGGGTGTCGTCGACCCCTTTGCCGTAGGAGTACTGCAGGTTGAAGTCCAATCCCGACGCAAAGCGCTTCGTCACCTCGAGCGTCATCGACTTGAACGACGACTTGCCGATCGACTGCACCTCGAAGATGTGGTTGAACTGCGCGTCCGCCCGCGTCTGCGCGTTGACCGCCGTGCTGTAGATCGGACGGCCGTCGGCGAGCTGACCGACCGGGTTGATGAGGTTGACGTCGTTCACCACCGGCAGCTGACTGCCCTTGGCATACATGAACGCCACCGAGGCCGTCAGATCGTTCGCGAACGCGCGCTCGAGCTGAATGCTGTTCTGCCAGGTGTGCGCCACCTGGAAGGACGGATCGACCGCCCAGGGTGACTGCTGGCTGATCGTGCCGGTGCCCGCCGGACCGGGAAACCCGGGCGCCCCCGGAGTTGTCGGGTTGAACGTGTAGACCGGCGCCGTCGGCGACCCCGACAACTGCAGCGCCTGTTCGTAGCCGCCCAGAATCGGCTGGTCGTACATGATGCCGGTGCTGGCGCGAAGCACCATCGTCGGGCTCACCGCCCAGGCGACGCCGGCGCGCGGACCGATGTTGTTCTTGTCCACGTTGAACTGATGGGTCGAAGCGAGCGGCGCGTCCGCGAGTCCCTGCGGGTACTTGTACAGATCGTAGCGAATGCCGTAGAGGACCTTGACCGCCGGCGTGAGCTGCCAGTCGTCCTGGATGAACGTGCTGACGACGTTCGTGCTCATGTCGAAGGACAGGTCGCCGGTGATTTGCTCCATCGTCGAGTAGCTGAACGGATTGGCGCCGCTCTGGGCGGCCAGGTAGGCATCGACGGTCGGGAAGGTGTAGACGAATTCAGGCGCGGCGATCCGGCTGTCGAAGATGTGCTGCCAGTCGAAGCCCACCTTGACGCTGTGCGTGCCTCGGATATACGTGAAGTTGTCGATGGTTTCCGTGATGTTCTGCTTGAAATCGAACCCCGCGTTGCCCTGTCCGGTACCGGCCCACGGCCCCCCGAACGAAATGCTCGGATCCCGAACCGTGATCGCCGGCCCCGTGCCCGAATCCGAATTCGCGACCGAGCTCTGATGGCGGTGTGCGTACTGGAAGCGGAACTCGTTCAGCTTGTTGGCGCCGAACGACGACACGAGCTGCGCCGCGGTCGAATCCATGGCGTCGAGGAAGTTCGTCGCGCGCTGGAGGGTCGCGGTGCCGCCGCCGCTGTTGTACGGCGAATCGTTGTGGAACCGAATCCACCGCAGCGTCAACCGGTTCCCGCTGCTGATCTGATAATCGCCTTTGCCGATCGCGAACTTCGCCGTCTGGACGTTCGGCACCGCGTCGGGCTGCGGCTTCAAGCCGACTTCGGCCACCACGTCCGGCGACACGGTGATCAGGCTGTTGGCGGACAGATCGCGCCGGGTCTGCTCCCAGCCGCCGTAGAAGAACAGCTTGTTGTGAATGATCGGGCCGCCGAGATCGGCCGTGCCGGTGTCGACCCGCGTATCGGGCCGCTCCGCACCCGCCGGAGCGCTGTTCGGGCAGCTCGCCGCGGGCGTCGTGCTGCCGCAGCCGAAGAAGAACGGGAACGCGCTGAACGGCCGGCGCCGGAACAGGTAGCTGGCCTCTCCCTTGAACGCATTCGTCCCCGACGGGGTCACGGCGTTGTAGACCATGCCCATCGTCTGGCCGAACTCGGGCGCGAAGCCGGTCGTCACGACCTTCACTTCCTGGATCATGACCTCCGACATCGGGAGCAGCCGCAGGCCCGCGCGGTCCTTCTCGGTGTTCGTGTTGCCGTCGATCATGTAGTTGATGCGCATCGCGGCGCCGTTGGCCGCCAGGTGGGGCACGCCGAACTCGACGTTCTCGGTGCCGGTCACGCCGGGCTGCACGAGCGCGAAGTTATACGGATTGCGGGCCACGAGCGGCAGGTTGTGCACTTCCAGATCGGTCATCGTGTGGCCGATGTCGATGCGCGCGCTGTCGAGGGCCGGCACGTCCGCCGCGCTGACGCTCACCGTCTCGCTCATGGCGCCGACGCTCAGGGTCGCGTTGACGACCGCGGTTTCTCCGACCGACAGCTTCACGCCCGTCTGTTCGAACGTCTTGAATCCCTGCAGCTCCGCCATGACCTTGTAGGTGCCGAGGGGCAGCAGCGGCGCCCGGAACAGCCCCTGTTCGTTGGTCGTGACGACGCGCTGGGCGCCGGTTTCGTTATTGGTCAGCGTGACCGTGACGCCCGGCAGGACGGCACCCGACGAATCCTTGATCGTGCCTTCGATGGCGCCGTTGGTGGCCTGTGATTGAGCGCTGGCCAATCCCGGCAGGAGGATCGCCACCATGAGAATGAAGAGGACAAAAGACAGTCGACCGTATCCTGGTCGCATTACGGGCTCCTTTGCTCGAACGACGAAACGCCGTGCACTAACCTTACAGCTCTTTTTCAAGGTTGCCGGATTATGCCACATCGCCGCGGGAATGCCAGTGCTAACATGCCGCCATGCTGACCGTCTGCTGGGCCACGGCTCTGACCCTGCTCGTCGCCGCCCACCCCCCCGCGCATCTCACGTTCAACGCGCCGCCGGCCTGGCACGCCGAAACGCCGTCGAGCAGCATGCGCGTCGCACAGTTCACCCTCCCCCACCAGCCGGCGGATCCGGAGGACGCACAGCTCGTGGTCTACTACTTCGGCGGCCAGGGAGGCAGCACGCAGGCCAACCTCGATCGCTGGATAGGACAAATGCGTCAGCCCGACGGCCGATCGTCCTCCGCCGCCGCCCACATCGACAAGGGGACGGTCAACGGCCTCACGTTGGCCATCGTCGACGTCTCGGGCACGTACACGGCAGAGATGAGCCCGGGCTCCGCCGACCACTACCACAAACCCGATTTCCGGCTGATCGCCGCCGTTCTCGACACGCCCGCGGGCCCCTACTTCATCAAGCTGACGGGACCCCAGAAAACCGTGGCGGCGGCCGAGCCGGCCTTCCGCAGCTTTCTTCAGAGCATTCGGTATCAACCCTGACGGGCCGCTTTCTCTGGCGGTAAGTCATTACGATCTCCGTTGGCCCGGAGTTCCGCCGTCCCGCGCGACAGCAAGGGATCCGGGCGGCGGTTCGGGCACGTCGCTTGCCACGCACGACCGGTATGATCCGCTGTCCCGCCGCCCTCGTGCTCGCGGCGACGTTCGCGGGGAGCCTCGGGGCAGGCGGGCCCATCCATTGTGGCGTCGAGATGCGGCACGTCGCCCTTCATGTCGCCGATGGCGTCGTTCTGCAGATCGATTCGCTCGACGGCGAGTTCATCAGCCGCTCGGCGCACGAGCCGCCGATCTTCGACGATCCGACCTCCTACACCCTTGACGTCCGTCGGGCAGAAATGTCGATCGACGCGACCTCGCTGACGACGCTGTTGAATCGCCGCGCCTTCGCGGGCCCGCACGCTCCGCTGAGCGATGTGCGCGTCACCATCGAGCACGGCGCCCTTCGCGCGCATGGCAAGCTGCACAAGGGGGTGTCGGTGCCGTTCGAGATGACGGCCGCGGTGTCGGCAACCCCGGACGGGCGCCTTCGGCTGCACGCCACGAAGTTGAAAGCCGTGGGGATTCCCGTCAAGGGGTTGCTGGATCTGCTGGGCCTTCAGGTCGACAGGCTCATGAAGATGCCCCCCGGCGCCGGCATTCGTGCGGATGGCGACGACCTGCTGATTGACACAGCCGCCATCCTGCCGCCCCCCCGGACCGAGGGGCGACTCGCCGACGTACGCGTCTCCGGGCATGCGCTGCGGCTGCGCATGATCGGATCAGCCGATCCCCCGGCCCGCCCGGCCAGCCGGCCGGACCCGGCGGCGCGCAACTACCTCTATTTCTATGGCGGCAGTATCCGGTTCGGCCGGCTGACGATGGCCAATACCGACCTGCAGCTCATCGATGCGAATCCGCGCGACCCGTTCGACTTCTTCCCCGCGGACTATAACGCCCAGCTGGTGGCCGGCTACTCGCGCAACACCCGCCGCGGTGGACTCCGCGTCTACATGCCAGACTATGCACGCGTGCGCGCGAATGGAGGTATGCTGAAAGCCCCGCGGGTCCGATGAGAGTTCTCCTCCTCTCCATGCCCGACTCGTTCGAGCACACGCCGTCACTGACGATGCGGATGCCGAACGGCGCGCTGGCGTCGCTCGCCGGCAACCTCGGTCCGGCGCATCGCGCCGCCGTGGCCGATCTGATCCTCGTGCAGAACCGCGTCGCCGCGACGGTCGAGCGGCTGGTCCGCGAGCACGCACCCGACGTCGTCGGCCTGTCGATCATGACCTTTCAGCGCCGGACCGCGTTGCGCCTCGCGCGGCTCGTCCGCCGGATCAGGCCCGGCGCGATCCTCGTAGCCGGCGGCTACGACCCGAGCCTCGCGCCCGACGCCTACGACGATCCCTCCTGCTGCATCGATTACATCGTCCGCGGCGAGGGAGAGCTGACGTTTCGCGCGCTGCTGGACGCCCTGGCGGCTGGCGCAGACGTCGGCGGCATCGCCGGGCTGTCGTTTCGTGCGAGGCCGCAGGGGCGGTTCCACCACACGCCGGCCCGCCCGGTCACCACGCTCGAGGGAAGCGCGCTGGAGCTGCCGGATCGCGCGGCGCGGGTGCTCACCGGCTACACCTTCATGGGGCGGCCGATCGACATCGTCGAAACCTCGCGCGGCTGCACGTACGACTGCAGCTTCTGCTCGATCATCGAGATGCGCGGACGCAACTTCCATACGTTCGACTTCTCGCGCGTCCTGGCCGACATCGCCGACGCTCGCGCGCGCGGCGCCCGGGCGATCTTCCTCGTCGACGACAACATCACGCTGAACGTCCGCCGGTTCGAAGCCCTCTGCCGCGCGATCGTCGACGCGCACCTCGACGACATCGACTACATCGTCCAGGCGATGACTTCCTCGATTGCGAACCACGGCGAGGCGCTCGCGCCGCTGATGCGCAGGGCGGGATTCCGCTACGTGTTCCTCGGGATCGAAAACGTGCTGGACGAGGATCTGGCGTTCCTCCGCGCGGCGGCGAAGAACGCACAGCGCGAATCAGGACGTCGTACCGGCAACGCGACGCTGCGCGCGATCCAGTTGCTCCATCGCGCCGGGCTCTACGTCGTCGGCGGGATCATCGTGGGGAACCCTGACGATACGCAGCAGTCGATCGAGGCCAACCTCGCGTTCGCCCGGCGCCACGTCGACTGGCCGTACATCCAGCACCCGACGCCGTATCCCGGAACGCCGATGACGGAGGACTTCCGCCGCCGCAACCTAATCGTCAACGAACGCGTCGAGGAGTACGACGGGACGACGGCGGTGGTGAAGACCGCGCACCTGTCGGCGGAGGAGATTGAGTTCCTGCGCTGGCGCGCCGAGCGGTGGATGAAGGTGGCGCACCTGCCCGCGGTGCTGCGGCATTATCCGGGGTTCGTGATCCGCCACGCGCCGCAGATGCTCGCGCACACGTTCCGCGGCAGCTCGTGGCGATCGGCGCTCGGTCTGGAAAGCGCGCGCGACGTCTTCCGGCGGTACAAGTCGATTCGCGCCCGCGAGCGGGAATACGTCGCGGAGGAAGCCGCCGAGCCGGCGCCCCCTCGCCTGGCCGCCGCCGGCTGATGGGCAACTGGCAACTGGCAACTGGTAACTGGTAACTGGTAACTGGCGCTGACTACAGCCCGAACGCGGCGGCGAGCCGGCGCGTCACCGTTCGGTGCAACTGGGTCAGCGTGCGCCGCGCGTGCCGGTAGTACCGCCGGCGTGCGCTGATGATCGGCATCTTCACCCGGCCGCCCACCGGGCTCCGCGGCATCCATCCGTCCTCGAGCAGTTGCCGCTGCACGGCCAGGACGCGCGTGACCAGACGCTCCGGCCGATCGAACTGCTCGACGCGCTCGGCGCCGTTCGGCTGCGTGACGACGAGCACGTAGGTGCCCTCGCGCGCCCCGTGCTGCACTTCGATGTCGACCTGCGCCGCATCGTGCGTGAAGAACCAAATCATCTGTTCGGGAGCCTTCTGGCGCTTCTATCGGTTCCCGCGGCGCTCTCCATTACGGCTGAGGGGTATTTTGCTGCCGACACGGCGTCACCCCTAGACCACCGCGCCAAATCAGCACTGTAAATACAACGATTTCGCGCCGCGCAAGTAGTTCTTCAGGTCGATCATCTTCTGGAGTAGACTTCTCTCGATGCCGAAGCGCGGAAATCCGCCGATGCAGGGGGAATTGCTCCAGGGCACGCTCGACCTGCTGATCCTGAAGACGCTGGCGCTCGGGCCGGCGCACGGCCACACGATCGCCCACGTCATCGAGCACCGGTCGGACGCCGTGCTCCAGGTCGAACACGGATCGCTCTACCCCGCCCTGCACCGGCTGGAAGACCGCGGCTGGATCGCGTCGTTCTGGGGCACGTCGGAAAACAACAGAAGGGCGCGCTACTACCGGCTCACGCCTCGCGGACGCCAGCAACTCGCGGATCAAACCAGCCGCTGGGACGAGATCGTGCGCGCGATCAACCGCATCCTGCGGCCCGCGGAGGAGTAGCGGGCCATGGGCTGGACACGGTTCTTCCGCCGCCGCTACTGGGACGACGAGCGCGCGCGCGAGCTCGACGCCTATCTGCAGATCGAGACCGACGACAACGTGGCGCGCGGCATGCCGCCCGCCGAGGCGCGCGCGGCGGCGCAGCGCCGACTGGGCAACGCGACGCGGGTGCGCGAGGAGATCTACGAGATGAACACGCTCACGTGGCTCGAGCAGCGGTACCACGATCTGCGATACGGCGCCCGCGTGTTGGCGCGCAATCCCACGTTCGCGGCGGTCGCGATCCTCACGCTCGCGCTCGGCACAGGCGCCAATACGGCGATGTTCCAGGTGATGAACGCCGTCTGGCTGCGGCCGCTTCCCGTAGAGCGGCCCGAGCAGCTCGTCTCCGTGGAGCTCGTCCCTCACAAGGGTGGACGGTCCGGATCCCGGACGGGCCGCTACTCCGTGCTCTCGGTCCCGGAGTGGGAACAAATCCGGACGCGTCAGCACGTGTTTTCCTCCGCTGCCGTCTGGGGCACGGCGTTCTTCAACATCGCACGCGGCGGTCCGATGCAGCTCGTCGAAGGCATCTGGGCGAGCGGCGCGTTCTTCGACACTGTCGGCGTCCAGGCGTGGCGCGGCCGCCTCCTCACGCCGGCCGACGACCGCCGCGGGTGCGGGTCTCCGGGCGTCGTGCTCAGCTACGCGTTCTGGCAACGGCAGTTCGGCGGCGAGCCGGTGATCGGCCGGCCGATGTCGCTCGACGGCCACCCGGTCGAGATCCTCGGCATCACGCCGCCGGCGTTCACCGGCATCGAGGTCGGACGATCGTTCGACGTCGCGGCCCCGCTCTGTGCGGTGCCACTCCTCGAAGGGCCGCCCGATCCGTACACGACTTCGACGCTCTGGTTTCTCGACGCCATCGGCCGTCTCGCGCCGGGCATGTCGGTCCAGCAGGCCAGCGCTCGTCTGGGCGCGCTCTCGCCCGCGATTTATCACGCGACGCTGCCCGCGACGTACGACGCCGAGGACCGGCAGGGCTATCTGGCCCTGACGCTCACCGCGGTGCCGGCGGGCACCGGTGTCTCGACGCTGCGGGACGCGTATCAAACCCCCGTGTGGATCCTGCTCGGCATCACGGGACTGGTCCTTCTGATCGCGTGCGCGAATCTCGCCAACCTGATGCTCGCGCGCGCCACGACGCGCGTGCGCGAAATCTCGGTCCGGCTCGCCATCGGCGCCTCGCGCCGGCGCATCGTCGAACAGCTGGTGGCCGAGAGCCTGCTCGTGGCGGTGCTCGGGACGGCGGCGGGGCTGCTGGTGGCGCGATGGTCGAGCGCGGCGCTGGTTGCGCTCATCGCCCGCGGCGGAACGGCCCTCTCGCTGGATGTCGCCTTCGACGCGCGCGTCTTCGGCTTCGCGATCGGCATCGCGGTGCTCGCCTGCCTGATCTTCGGGCTGACGCCCGCGCTGCGCGCCACGGCCGTCGATCCCGGCACCGCGATGAAGGTCGGGGCACGCGGCACGACCGAAGCCGCCGGGCGCTTCACGCTGCGCAGCAGCCTCGTGGTCGTGCAGGTGGCGCTCTCGCTGGTCCTCGTCGTGGGCGCGCTCTTGTTCGCCCGCACGGCTCGCAACCTGGCCACACAGCCGATGGGGTTTCAGCCGCGCCACGTGCTCGTCGCGGCGCTCGACCTGACGCCCGCGAACGTGCCGGCCGATCCTTCGGCGATGTTCCACGAGCGGCTGCTCTCGCGCATTCGCGCGCTTCCCGGCGTGGAGGCGGCGGCGGAAGTGTCCGTTCTGCCGATCGACGGCTCCGGCTGGAACGACCGCGTTGTCGTGGACGGCCGCGAGGCGCAGACGCTACCCATGTTCAACGCGATCACGCCCGGCTATTTCGACGTGATGCAAACGCCGATCGCGATCGGCCGCGACTTCCAGCGCGCGGACGCGATCGGACCGCTCGCCGCGATCGTGAACGAAACGTTCGCGCGCCGGTACCTCGGCAGCGGCGATCCGCTCGGCCGCACATTCGACGTCGTGACACCCGTCGGCACGCCGCGGCCGCGGTACACCATCGTCGGCGTCGTGAAGGATTCCAAGTACAGCAGCCTGCGCCAGCCGCTGCTGCCGATCGCGTATCTCGACATGGATCAGCGGCCCGCCGACGATTCGTCGCCGCATCTGATGGTGCGGTCCGGACTGGCCTTGCCTGCGATCACCGGCGAGATCACGCGGACCATGGCGAAGGCGAATCCAGAGATCTCGCTGCGTTATCGCACGATGGAGTCCGTGATCGATGCGGGGCTCTCGCGCGAGCGGCTGATGGCGATCCTGTCGGGGGTGTTCGGCGGCCTCGCGGCGCTCATCGCGATGCTCGGACTCTACGGCGTCATGTCGTACGCGGTGGCGCGCCGGCGCGTGGAGATCGGCATCCGGATGGCATTGGGCGCCGAAGCGGCCTCGGTGCTGCGGATGGTGTTGCGTCAGGCCGGCGCATTGCTCGCCGCAGGTCTGCTGATCGGAGGCGTCCTGGCCATCGCCGCCGCTCGCACCGCCGCATCGCTGCTGTACGGCATTCAGCCCTGGGACCCGCTCACGCTCGGGGCCTCGATGGCCGGCCTCGCGATCGTCGGCGCGCTCGCGACGTGGCTGCCCGCCCGCCGCGCCTCGCACGTCGACCCCACCGTCGCCCTGCGCCAGGACTAGCGGGGTCAGATCTTGTTCTTTGCACGAGTGTCCTCTCCGGAGGACACTCGTGGCCGGGCCGCCAGGCTGTGGCGCGCCCGATGACGAGTTTCGTGCCCGAAGCCCTCCTGCGAGTGGGCGCAACAGAATCACTATCGAGTGGCCCTCACCGGCGTAGGACGTGGGTCGCTGGATCGACGTCACCGCGGGCCTGTTCGACACGAATCAGCCCGCCTACGTCAACCCCGTTTTCGGCCAGATCGCCGCGTTCGGGGCGACGGCCCTCTCAGACGCTCGCGGCTGACCGCGGCGCGAGGAGTTTTCCTGATATGCCAGCACGACTCGCACTCGCGATTCCTATTCTCGACGTCCGTGACGTCGAGGCCGCCCTGCGGTACTACGTTGAACGGCTGGGATTCGAAATCGACTTCCGCTACGAGAACGATCCCGGCAACTACGCGGGCGTCCGGCGCGACGACGTGTCTCTGCACATGCAGTGGCAGCATGACGACCATTTCAAGAAAGGAACCGCAGGGCAGTTGAGATTCCGGATCCAAGTGGACGACCCGGACTCGTTGTGCGACGAGTACCGGCGGCGCGGCGCGCTGGATCAACGCGTCGAGGTACGCGACACGGAGTGGGGCACGCGCGAGTTCGGGTTCCGCGATCCGGACGGCAACGGGCTCATCTTCTTCCGGGACGGCTGAATGTATGTTGGGAGCGCGATGCGGGCGCGCGCGAGCCCGCTCATCGACGTCGAAGCTGACGCACGCGGATACTGACGACGACACAGCTCGTCGAACGTCGGGTCGATCAGCGCTCGAACTGGTGCCGGATTGTCTCTTCCAGGTAGCCCGATCTCGATCAGGATTGTCTGTGCAATCGGCCCGCTGTAGGCGTCGCGCTGGTCCTCGAGCCGATGCCGAAGATCGACCCGGGTTTCTCCCACGACAGGATTCTATCGGACGCGACGCGCAACGTGCAGATCCCGCCATCCTGCAGCCGATCCGTCTGAGTACTTTCTGCAACGCTCAACCCAGCCGCCCAGAACATCGACCCATTTCGGCGCGGCACGCCGTTCGCACCTGACGACGCTACAATGAGCAGATGGCCGGGGGTGACGACGTGAGGACCAATCGGGCCGTGAAGCTCACCTACGAAGACTTCCTGCAGTTTCCCGACGATGGGAAGCGGCACGAACTGATCGACGGGGAGCATTTCGTGACGCCGGCGCCGAACACACGTCATCAGGAAACCGTTGGCCGTCTGCATCTCGCGATTGGAAACTGGCTCCAGACGCACAAGACGGGCCGCGTCTTCCTCGCACCCTTCGACGTTGTCTTCTCGAATTTCGACATCGTCGAGCCGGATCTTCTCTACATGTCGAACGAGCGCGCGGCCGACATCCTCACGTCGCAGCACGCGCGGGGAACGCCGGAGCTGGTCATCGAGATCGGCTCGCCGGGAACGCGCAAACGCGACGAAACGATCAAGCGGCTACTCTACGAACGGTCTGGGGTGGCGGAGTACTGGGTCGTCGATCCGGTCGTCGACGTCGTTCGAGTGTACAAAGCCGTCGACGGTCGGTTCGGCCGGCCGATGGAGCTGTCGGCCGGGGCGGGTGACGTGCTCACGACATCGCTGCTGCGCGGACTCGAGATCCCGCTGGCGCCGCTGTTCGCCGAATAAGATCGGCGCCTTCCCAACGCCCAACGCCCAACGCCCAACGCCCAACGCCTAACGCCTAACGCCTAAAATCCCGTCGGCCGTTCGCCGACGACGCCGAATGCCCGTTCGAGCGCAGCGCCGACGCGCCCGAGCAGCCCATCGTCGAACAGACGCCCGACGATCGTGATGCCGTGAGGAACGCGCCGCGGCGGGTCGAACGTGGGCAGCGGATGGGCGGGATCCGGCGCCCAGTCGCTGCGTGCCTGCGAGACCTCGACGAACCCCGCGCGCATGGTCAGCGACGGATGTCCCGTGAAGTTGGTGATGACGAGCTGCTCGTCTCGCAGCGACGGCACCATCAGCAGATCGACCTGATCGAAGATGCGCGCCATCTCGAGCGCGACCTTGCGGCGCAGACGATCGGCCTGTACGGTGTCGACAGCCGAGAGGAAGCGCGCCTCGCGAAACAGGTTCGGCCAGGCGTCTTTCACCTGCATGCGCAGCGTCTCGAGCTGATGCGTCAGCGCGAGATCCTCGAACGAGGCGGCCCCCTCGGCGAACAGGATCGGATTCAAGGAATCGTACGGCCAGTCCGGAAGCGTCACCGGCACGAACTGCATGCCGAGCTTCTTCATCGTCTCGATCGCGGCGCGATCGACGTCGGTCGCCGGCGCTTCCTGCATCCACGTTGCGATGTAGCCGACCTTCAGTCCCGACACCGGCGCACCGGCATCGAAATCGAGCCGGCTCGGCACGCTCGACGGATCGCCGGGATCGGGGCCCGTGATCGCCTGAAGCACGAGCATCGTGTCTTCGACCGATCGCGCCATGGGGCCCAGCTTGTCGAGCGACCAGCACAGCGTCATCGCGCCGGTCCGCGCGACGCGGCCGAAGGTCGGACGGAATCCCGTCACGCCGCAGCGCATCGCGGGAGCGACGATGGAGCCGCCGGTCTCGCTGCCGACGGCAAAGCCGACGTAGGCGGCGGCAGTCGCGGCGCCCGGGCCGGCGCTCGATCCGGACGCGCCCTCTTCGAGCAGCCACGGATTCATCGTCTGGCCGCCGAACCAGATGTCGTTGAGCGCGAGCGCCCCCAGCGAAAGCTTCGCGACCATGACCCCGCCGGCGTCGTTCAACCGGCGCACGACCGCCGAGTCCGCCGACGGCACGCGGTTCCTGAACGGCTCGGCGCCGTAGGTCGTCGGGATGCCTTTGGTGTCGAGCAGGTCCTTGACGCCGTACGGAATCCCGTGCAGCGGGCCGCGATACTTCCCTGCCGCGATCTCCCCATCAGCCTGCTTCGCCCGCGCGAGCGCCTGATCTTTGGTCAGCGTAATGATCGCGCGCGTCTTCGCGTCGAATCGGGCGATGCGATCGAGATAGATGTTCGTGAGCCGCTCGGAGGTGAGCTGCCGCGACTCGATCCACCGCGACAGCGTCGACACCGGCGCGAACGCGATGTCCTCGTCCGACGATGGCAGCACCGCCGTCGCGGCCGGCGAGCGGACGAACCGATCCCGCGCCGGCAGCGTCACGATGCCCGGCAGCATGGGCTTCCAGAGCAGCGCCGGCGCATCGGTCGCGGCCATGGCGACTTTGCGTGGTCCGGTGCGCCGCTCGAGGTAGGGCGCCATCGTGGTCCGCCACGACGACGCCGCCTGCTCGCGCTGCGCCGGCGTCATCGTCACCTGCATCAGCTTCTCGGCTTCGGCAAACGTCTCCGGCGTGACCTCGGGACCGCTGCCGGTGCCCGATGCAAACGTGGGCGGCGCGCCGGGCGTGGCGGAGGATGCCGGCGACGCCTGTGCGGACGGCTTCGACGCCTGGTCGACGTCGCCGCGGCACGCGGCGGCCGTGACGAGAAACGTGAGCGGTGCGCGGATGAGGAACTGGCGGCGCGTGTTCATATGCGGCCGTCATGATGGATCGGCGGGACGCCTCGGCGCCAGCCGTTTGTACGCCGGACGAGCGCGAAACGCGCAGGGCGACAGGTTGTCCTATGCCGTGCGCGGTCCCTTTGGCCGGACAGTCCAGCGCGCGACAGCCAGACCGGCCATGATGGCGACGCTGGCGACTCCCGCGATCGCCAGCTCGAACGGCCACAGGTTGTGCGAGGTGGGATCGATGGCAACGCCCGCCATGATCCGCACGAGGGTGAAGCCCTCGATGACCGCTGGAATCGCGGCCGCGCCCCGCCAGCCGCCGCGCCATTTCCACAGGCCCCAGGCCGGCCAGCCCAAACCGCCCACCAACAGGAAGGCCACGGCCGCCATGAAGCCGACGAACAGCAGCGAG